>CAYRUZ010000072.1:0-1543 GCA_964427895.1 uncultured Candidatus Peribacteria bacterium | reverse complement strand
GCCATCTCTCGCTCCTTCGTCGGCATCGCGCCGGGGGTTACTTCTCACACTCTTTCGCCAGCTTGGTGAGCGCCGGAATGTCGAGCGTCCTCTTGAAGTGCTTGAGCGGTACGCCACGCCCGCGCAGGAGCGTCGCACGGCTCTGAATCCGCGTGCGAAACATGCCGGTCTTCTGCTCGATTTCATCGAGAGTTTTAGATCCCTGCCATGCCTTCACGAACGCCTCGGCGGCAACCTGACCACGCTGCCCCTTCATTGATCCATGTTCTTGCTTCTTCGCCATGTTCCTTCGTTCTCCTTCGGCGGCACCATCGCCGCGCATGTCTTCGATGATAGAGTCCATCGGCTCCGTGTCAACCGGGTAGACACACGAAAACCGGATTTTCCGCGAGAGCCTTGACGGCCACGCCGAAGAGGTCTACCGTGGAGACCATGAGCGACGCGCTACGAATGAAGCGGCTCCGGCTTCGGCTCAGGCTCGAAGACGTGGCCCGCAAGGTCGGGGTACACAAGACGGCTGTGTCTGCGTGGGAGCGCGGGATACGAACGCCGACGGACAAGCACGCGATGGCGTGGAGAAAGGCGCTGCGATGAGACTGCGCGCGATCACCCGCATCAAGAACGACCACATCATGGCCGAGCTTGACCGGCGCGGATGGAATCAATCGGACCTTGGCCGTGAAGCTGGCGTCTCGCCGTGGTCTGTGTCGAACGCGTGCAACCTTGACTACAAGGGCCTGCGCCCACTCGATGCAGCCAAGATAGCGGGTGTTTTGGGCCTCGACATTGAGCTCGTGATGCCTAACGAGCTGATCGGAAAGAAGGTCGCACACGTCAAGGTTCAGGTAGCGGAACTTTCTGCGGCGCAGATCCTTACGCTGTCGGCACAACAAGACCGTCTGCTACTTGAGGCCCCGGACGACATCGTGGCCGACGAAGACGAACGCGAAACCCGCATGCAGATCGTCCGCGAGTCACTTGCGAAGCTGAGTGACGTGCAGCGGTTCATCGTCGAGCGTCGGTTCGGACTCGTGGACGGAACCGAGTGGAAGTTCTCGCGCATCGCCAAGAAACTGAAGATGTCCACCTCTAACGTGCAGCAAATTTGCGCGCGAGCCGAGCGACACCTTCCGTTTCACGCGAAGGCTGTGGAGCACGATCGACTTGTGGACATGAAGCTACGGCAGATGAACGCACAGGACTGGCGCACTGCGCTGCGAGAGAGGAAGGCGCGATGACCTGGAGCAAGACGCCGCCCGCCGAAATCGGGTTCTATTTCATGCGCTTCACGTTCAACGGTGAGCCGGGGCGCTGCGTGTACGCCGTCATGGAAGGCGGTCACGCGCACCAGTTCGTCTACGAAGATCCGTCGCGGCACTGGATGTTCGGCACCATCGGCGTGTTCGCGCTCAAGGGTCACGATCTGCCAGCCGATGCGGAATGGATGCGCGTCGAGTGGCCGGAACCGCCCACCGGGGCCGGGGGTGAGAGGTGATGGATAACGATGATGACGTGGACGACGGATTCGAGTCCGGTCCCTACT
>CAYRUZ010000071.1:0-1563 GCA_964427895.1 uncultured Candidatus Peribacteria bacterium | reverse complement strand
CACGCGCACGGGGCGCGGGAATGCGCGGAAATCCTCGGCTTCGAGGGCGCGCACGATCTGGATCATGCGGTCGCTGCGGAAGTTGACGCAGATGACGACATCGTTCGCCGCGATGGGCTGGAACACCGAGGTCTTGAGAGGGCGGATGTAGTAATCGGTCTTCTCCTTGTCCTTCGCCTGGAGGTACCAACGTTTGGCGCCGGCGCAAAAATCGTCCTCGGTCTCCCCCTCTCCGGCCGTGAGCAGGTCGTAGGCGACCTTGATACGGTCCTTGTACTGCCGATCCCGGTCCATCGCGTAGAAGCGCCCGACGAGCGAAGCGATGGTCCCGAGCTGCAGTGCGGTCACCTCTTCCCGTAACAGGCTGAAATCTGTGCAGAAATGCTGCTCGGGCACGTCGCGGCCGTCGCCGAACAAGTGGAGGAACACTTTGTCCACACCTCGCTCCTTGGCGAGCCGCAGCGCGCCGTGGAAGTGGTCGATGGCGCTGTGGACGCCGCCGGAGGAATAGAGGCCGACGAGATGCAGTGCCACGCCGTCGCGCTTGGCGCGATCGCAAGCGTCGCGGAGCACCGGATTATGGAAGAACTCGCCCAGCCGAACGGCGCGACTGATCTCCTCGAGCGGCTGCCATACGACACGGCCGGCCCCGATCGTGAGATGGCCCGGCTCGCTCGCACCCTGCTGCCCCTCGGGCAAACCCACTGCGTTCCCAGAGGCCTGCATGATCACGTTCGGGCATTCCGCCTCCAATCGCCGCACCGTTGGCATGGATGCCTCTTCGCGGGCGTTCCCCTTGCCCGCGGGAGCCACGCCGAAACCGTCGATAATGATGAGACAGAGCTTCTTCATGCGGCAACAGTATCATCGATCCGCCCGTCCGGGCCATCGCGGTGCGTGCATCGCCTCTCATGAGAGGGGTTGTGGCGGACATGGCGTTCAAGGCACTATTCTGATAGAATACTTCGATATGCGGCTTCCGCTTCATCTCCTCTCGGCCAAACGATATTTCCACACGCTCGGGATGGCGATCCTCGTGAGCTGTCTCATCGTGAGCGTTGCAGCGACGCTTGGTCGCGCTACTTTGAACCTTCACGGAGCGGTCATCCGTAAGCCCGACATCGCCGTTCTGGTACTCATGGAAGAGCGTCACGAGGAGATTCTCGATTCGACCCTCCTCAAAGAAACCCCCAATGAACGCGAATATCTCGTGGAAACCAAGACCGGATCGAAGTGGGTCCTGCTCAAGAAAGGCGTGAGCCAGTGGTATATCGCGCAGGTGGAGAATCTGAAGGAGTAAGTGTGGGTGACGAGTGTCGGGTGTCGGGAACGATGAAACGTCCGGCGCGTATTTCCCGACACTTGAAACCCGATACTCGATACCGATCACCGACCGGGCCCGTTCCTTCCGTAACGAAGAATCAACCAGGGAAACACGATGACCGCGTTCCACATGCGCCTGGCCCGGGTCGGCTGCTGAATGAAGCGCCATAGCCATTCCAGACCGATTTTCTGCATCCAACGTGGCGCCCGGATCTGGACACCGGCAAGAAAATCGAGCGT
>CAYRUZ010000070.1:0-1606 GCA_964427895.1 uncultured Candidatus Peribacteria bacterium | reverse complement strand
GGAATGCCCGTCGTGGCAGGTTCCTTTCGCGTGCGCTGCGATCGACCAAGCGATGATCCAATTCCCGAGCATGACGCGACGCGGGAAGATCATCCTCGCGGGGCTCAAGAAGCTGTGGGGTCCGGCGACACCGCGCGTTCCGGGTGAAGACGGTTCCGCTGAAGGTCTGCCGCGATATCTCGTGACGGCGATCGACGGGATGCCGGTGCCGATGATTACGGACGGCGTTGGACCGGCGCGTTCGATGTACGATCAGGTTGCATTCGACGTGTTCGCGCGGTGGGGGATCCAATGATCCTCGACGGCCAAGAAGTCGAAACGACGCGCTACCTGTCGCTGTCGATCCTCGCGCCGATAACGAGCCCCGATACGCCTGTGTTGCTCGTCGGCTGCATTCTGGAGCAGAGCGGGGAAGGTCACACGCTCCCGCCGATGGTTATCAAGGGAAACCCGTACGTTGCCGAGATGGTGAAGCGGTTTCGTGCGCGGGCGGACGAGCTGGAAGAGATGATCGACTGTGAGCAACGATGAACTACCAAGTCCAAGGCCACTACAAAGTCCGCCGCTGCCCCGGATGCTGGGAGGAGATCGTCACGGTCCCGAACGGGCGCGGGCAGTACGTGCAGGTTCAATGGAGCACGGTCACACGGAACCGCGCCCACGACACGTTCATGGGGAAGAAACACACGTGCCCCGAGACAACGCAGGTGCCTGTAGCGCCTGCGCCTACGAGTGAGTTTGGTTGAGAAGGAGAAGCGATGAAGTACAGAGTAGAGGTATTTGACGGCTGGGGGCCGTGGTACAGCATAAACGGAGGCCAAGTGCGCAGGCACGGCTTCTATTGGCGCGTTCGACACGTCAACGGTAACAAGCTTGGAACGTCAGAAGCGTACACTCGTCACGCATCCGCGATGAAAGTCGCTAAGCGGCTTGCGTCTGCGGCGGGATGGAAGGTAGAAGACAAGACGCGCACCACGGCGCGCAAGAGTCGGAAGGAGAAAGCCAAGTGAAGGAAGACAACGTGAACCACCCCAAGCACTACACGTCGCATCCGAGCGGAGTCGAGTGCATCACCATCACCGAACATATGAGCTTCTTGCGCGGCAACGCCCTGAAGTACCTGTGGCGTGCGGATGAGAAGAACGGCCTGGAGGATCTCAAGAAGGCCGCGTGGTACTTGAATCGAGAGATCGAGAAACAAGAGCCGAAGGGGGCTCTTTTGTCGCCGACGCGGCCGATGCTCGTTCAGAATTCCGTGGGGGATGTCGTTCGAGATGCCCCCGCCCCTCTCGGCGCGAAGCGCGGGCGGAAGGGTCGCCAGGAAGTGAACGTCGGCGGCGCAGTCGGTTTCCTGCTCTCGAAGCGTGACGCACACGCCCGCGCGATGGGCAAGATGCAGGAACAGGCCGAGCGTTTCATCCGAAGCAACCCCGGATGCACTGGCGAAGCCCTGCGCTCTGCCGTCGGGGCAACGCCTGCGCAGATGCCGAAGCTGCGCGCGATGATGAAGAAGGAGATTCGCACCAAGGGCGCGCGTCGCGGGATGCGCTATTTCATCCGGGGGAACAAGTGACCACCCCCACCCCGCGCCGCCCGCGAAGGAGCC
>CAYRUZ010000069.1:0-1609 GCA_964427895.1 uncultured Candidatus Peribacteria bacterium | reverse complement strand
GCGGGCCATATGTGCGTTCTGCCGCTGTGATCCGGCAAACGACTTCGTTCTCAACCTCTGCCGCGATGTTCATGCACTTACCTCACTGAACAGATCGTCCTGATTTTCGATCCGAGCCTTGCCGGATGCCTCCATGTTCAGACGCGCCTGCTTGAAGTAACTCGGCTTCAACTCCATGCCGATCGCTCGGCGGCCCGCACAAACCGCTCCATAGGCTTCTGATCCAACTCCAAGAAACGGTGTCAGTACCGTCTCGCCGGGATTCGACCAGAGCTGAATGACGCGGTCGATCACATCGAGTTGCAGCGGATGAACGTGCTTCTCGTCATCTTCCTCGCGCGCATCGCGGAATGGCAACACTCGTCCGATACGGACGTCATCCCAGAACGCGCTCGCGTACTGCCTCCATATCCAGTGTGAATATCGGTTCTCGATCTGGTTCCCAGTCCAGCCGCGATACGGCAGCACATCGGCCGGGGGCTTGCGCTCTCCCGCATAATCCAGTAACCCGACCGGATGGGCAATCGGCACCGGATTGTCACCCTTGCGCCGGAACACGAGCAGCCAATCTGCACTCGCCACACTGCACCGGCTCGAATCGTCAACGATGGTCTTGTGCGCGAGGTTCTTTGCCATCGTCCGATTGCGCACGCCAAGCGGTTCTTTCCAGATGGCGTACCGCGCGATGTAGCGGAAGCCTTCGCGCTCGTGCAGCCGGATGATGTCGCCCGGGAAGTCAACCAGATAGTCGGTTCCGCTGTTTCCGCTCGGTACATCCATGCAATGCACGGCGGTCATGCGTCCCGGCATCGTCAGCCGGTAGAGTTCGCGCACCACGTAGGCGTAGTGATCGAAGAACTCCGCGTAGTCCTTGCAGTTCGACAGGTCGCGCTCGCTGCTGGAATAGTGATAGAGCCCACCGAACGGGGGACTGTAAAGCGACAGATGAACGCGCTCCGGCGGCAGCGTCCGCATCACTTCGATGCAGTCGCCACAGTAGATTGCATACTGGTCCGTGAGGACCTGATCCATTACAGCCATGATGGCACGGTCTCCTCTTTGGTGAATCGGCGGTCGCGTTCAATCGACATCGCCGCGTGCATTTCGCGCACGAGATTATCAAACATTCTGTCGGCCGCGAGGGCCTTGCGCTGCAGGTTCGCCAATACGCTCTGCTCGCCTTCCGTCGTCACCACGTCCACGCGCACCGGCCGCGTCTGACCAAAACGCCAGCAGCGACGGACGCCTTGGTAGTACTGCTCGAAGCTGTGCGACGGGAAAAACGTCACGTGTGCGCAGTGCTGGAAGTTGAGTCCCCATGCGCCGATCTTCGGCTTCGTGACCAACACGCGCGCCTGTCCGTGCGCGAACGCCATGAAAGCTTCTTCCTTCGCTTCATCGCTGTCCTGCCCTGATACCTGCAAGGCGTCCGGAATCAACTCATCCAGCAAATCGCCTTCGTCGTTCAGATGACACCAGACCAAGGCCGGCTCTTTTGTGTCCACGAGGGCCGCGACCTTTTCACACCGCTCACGAATGGAACGTCGGCGTTCCTCGCGCTGTTCCTTGAGCCCGACGGCCGGCAGATTGAACAGCATCCCATCGGCGC
>CAYRUZ010000068.1:0-1726 GCA_964427895.1 uncultured Candidatus Peribacteria bacterium | reverse complement strand
GTAATGCGGAGCACTGCGACGACAAGTGCTGCGAAGAATGCTTTGGGTACTGACCATGGCTAAGCACTACCTCAACCCCGCCCTACTGCCGAAGGAGGAGTGACCCCATGAAGACCCCGCAGCTTCAAGATCATCGCCAAAAAGATAGTCAGCATGTGCGGCAGTTCGTGAAGCGGCAGACCAAGCGCCTGCGGCGCCGTGAGGAGCATCGCGATCCCGAAACTGCGCCGACACGAATGCGCTACCGAGGATGGCTGTGACCCCCACCGACCTCTCCACGCTCCTCGCCCTCGTCTTGTATAAGGAGAGACAGATATGAAACGTAGACCAGATTTGCTCGACATTCTCATTATCTCAGCGTTCGGACTTGCGTTTGCCGGATGCGGTTTTCGCCTATGGGCGGCTTTCTTCGGCCCGTGTTCGCGCCCGATAATGGAGGTTCCCGGTTGGTGCATGCTGCTGATCGGGGGATCGCGATGACCGACCTCTCCACGCTCCTCGCGGAGCTGGACGCAGCGGTGGCGAAGATGCCGTCGGGAACATGGGAGGTATACTCCGCCCACTTCATTCGGGCTGTAAACAGGCTTGACAGCGGCGAGGTCATCGAGACGTCGATTGGGGACGCGAGATTTCGGGAGCAAGCGCAAGGTATCGTCGCCCTCGTGAACGCCTACCCCCAACTCCGAGAGGCGCTGCGGTCGCTCATGCACGAGAAGGCGACAGACTCGTGGTACACCGGGTGGCAGGTCGCCGTGCGGGAACGAGACGAAGCGCGCGCCGAACGCAATGCTAGGGCGCGGGACGTCATGCACCTAGAAGCCCTCGTCGAGCAGCAGCGGGAGGCGTTGCGGGGATTTGTCGACGCCTTCCAACTCGACTGGTCCGGCCACAAACTTGGAGACTTGATCGAGAAGGCCCGCGCCGTCCTCGCAGCGGAGGTGCCATAGATGCCACACATTCGCCTCATGCCGGTGGAGCCGATCGGAGCGCGTCAAGTGACCGGACTCGGACATGGCCCGAACGGTTGCCGTCCCGTAACTATTACGTTGCACGAATACCCAGCCGATGACGTACAGCGCGGTACCGTGCTGGCCGAGCTGCGCCAAGCTGATCCGTGGCTCTCCACGCGCGACGTGGCGCGGGCAACGAGACTCTCGGCCTATGAAGTCAATGGGCTGGAGCACGGCAAATTCCGGTTTGCCGATGCCGCCTCGCGTGACTTGTACGTCGCCGCGATTGCCGACGCTTCACGAGTCGCAGCGGAGGTGCCCCGTGGCTAACTTCCTGCGCCTCTGCGTCCTCGAAGCCTGGCTCGAGCGCGTACGGCTGGGGCAGCTCTCGCCCGAAGCCTACGCCAGAAAAGTCGCTGCGTTGTGCCTGGACGAGCTTGTATCGAAAGAAAAAGCTTGACACTCTCTCCCAACTTCTCTATAGGAGACCTAACTCAACCATGCCAACCTTCAAAACCAACTTCCCGAAGAACCACACGCGCAAGCACTGGGTCACGAAGAACATGAGTGCCCAATACCTCGAGCACGCGCGCCGCATCGCCGGCCTCCGCGGTGCCGCGGGCATCAAGGGCGCCACAGTCGAAAGCGTGATCCTTGACTGCATGGGCATGGCGCTGCCGACGCTTGAGCAGGCGGCGTCGCAGGCGCTCACGAAACGGGCGAGGAGTTAGGACGATGACAAGTTCCCCGCTGCACATCGACCTGACAACGAGGTT
>CAYRUZ010000067.1:0-1758 GCA_964427895.1 uncultured Candidatus Peribacteria bacterium | reverse complement strand
CCTGCTTGTAGGTGCCGCTCTCGCGGGCCCACCGCTCGCCAAGCTGCTTGACGAACACCTTCACGCCCGCAGCACGGCATTGGCGCACAAGGTCAGCGGCTGCATCCACGTCGAACGGGCGTGCTTTGGGGCCGGACTCTCCGCCGACGATGACCCAGTCAAAGCCTGGCCGTGTAGGAAACGCCTCGCCGTGGCCGATGTAGAATGCGCGTCGGACGAGGTCAATCGGCCCAAGCATCGGCTCGACGGACAGGAAGCGCACCGTGGCGGGTACCGAGAGCAAGTGCGGGATCCGCTTGTCGGCCTGCTCTTGGTTTTCGACGGTCGTTCCAAGCCAAACGTTTGGGGCCCACACCGGCACGTCGGGCCCACCGCCATCCCACGCGTGGAGAGCAGCGAGGCGCCAAAGCCGCTCGGCGTGCTCGGGCCGCTTGGTGAGAAAGAGCCAATCGAGCCAGGGCGTCTCGGACACAAGTCGGAACAAGCGGGGGCGGTGCGGTAGCAAGTCGGCGCGGTCCTCGAATACGTCGGCCATGCTCGCGCAGAACACCCGCTTTCGCTCGCCCGCCTTCTCTGCGGCGCGATTCCACTTCACGGGCTCCTCCCAGTGCTTGTCGCCGAAGAAGCGGCGCTCGGTGTTGTCGCCGCCCCATACCTTGAGTCCGACGCGCTTCGCGAAGGTCTCCGCGTAGCAGTTGCGACATGCCTCCGAGACGCGTTGACACCCCCACCACGGGTTAAACGTGTGATCCGTCCACTGAATGCCTGAATTCTCGCCCATCGTGTCCAATCCTATCCTTTACGTGTTGGCATGACGCACGCGCGCTGCCGTCGCCTCATTCTCGGCTTCCATCTCAACTTCGGCCTCGTCGTCCCCCGCGCGAGGGTCGGCAATGCGAATCCTTAGCGGCTCATCGATCCTTCCGGTGACTCGGGCGAGTAACTGACGCGCAGCATCGTCGCGACTTCCGGCGCTATTCTCATTATCTTCCTCGTTGAGCGCCCGATTTCCAACTACCCAGCACCATCGATGGCGATAAATAGGAACGAGTCTACCGACAACACGGTTTTCTCGAACTAACGAGCACCCGACGGCATAGCGTGTGAATGTCGGAGAATGGGGATTACCGTTCCGCAGCTTCTCGGCCCACCGAAAGCCTTCGGGAAGCTCGACATCCGGGGGCTTTCTTGACTTCCGCTCTTCCTCGCGAAGCCTATCAAGGTAGCTTGCGTCTCGCCGTTCCGAAGGTGGAGCCATCCTATTCTGGACCACCGTCGCGCACGGCTGGCACATCGTGAGCCCGAACCACCTTGCTCGTGGGCGCTGCTCACCACACCTTTCGCACGTGATGGGTGTGCCGCACTCAGCCTGGCACCATTCATCGCCGCACGCGCACGTCATCGTGTCCAATCCTGTTAAAACAAGGGGCCCGCCCAGGCATCCCGCACCATGCGGTCTACCCAGGAGCGAAGCGCAGCTTCCTGACGGCAGCGCTCAGTGTCGGGCCCCGGGCCGCGGGGGCGGAATCGAACCGCCCTGAGGC
The DNA here is from genome assembly GCA_964427895.1 of uncultured Candidatus Peribacteria bacterium. Classification (GTDB taxonomy): domain Bacteria; phylum Patescibacteriota; class Gracilibacteria; order Peribacterales; family Peribacteraceae; genus CAYRUZ01. Next base: position 214 of record CAYRUZ010000067.1, on the reverse strand, counting down.
CTGTCCGCGGGCAGCCCGCTGAGCACGTACCAGCCCAGGAACACCAGGGCGAGCGCGGCTAGGTGGGCTAGGTAGATCATAGGTTGCTTCCCTCTATGTATTCGACCCAGGGCGCGTTCGTGTGGGTAGCGTGGGGGTGTGTCCGCTTGAATTCATCACAGGCAGTCTCGTATGTGTTGACGCGATTGGATGCCAGCTCCTCGTTCGTCGGCTC
>CAYRUZ010000066.1:0-1772 GCA_964427895.1 uncultured Candidatus Peribacteria bacterium | reverse complement strand
CATCGACTCGATCGGGGCCGACGGCGTCGGCTGGTCCCCGGCCGTCGCGCGGACGCCGCAGAGATAATAAAGGTCGCAAGCTCCCCGCCGCGCGGCACAACCACGAAACCAGCCCCCGCACGGCCCGTCGGCCCGAGCCAGCCTGTGACTCCCCCGGTTCCGTTCAAGCCGCTTCCGGTCCCTACCCCGCCGCCCATAACGCCGACCTCGCCTGCCAACCCTAATCCGCCGGCACCCGTCACCCCCACGACTCCAGTGGTGCCTTCGGTTGATGCAAAGCTTTCGGACGAAGCGCTTCTGAAGGGAGCCATCGTGAACATCATCTGCCTTCCGGGCGGCGGCATCCACGGATTCTCCGGTACTGGCGTCATCGTCGACTCCCGCGGCATCGTGCTTACCGTGGCGCACGTGGCCCAAGGCTTCCTGCTTCGCGACTACCCCACCAAAAACGCGGGGTCCTGCTACCTGCGCACCGGAAGCCCCGCGCAAAATGCCTATGCGGCCGACCTCATTTTCATTTCTCCCTCCTGGCTCGATGAAAATCACACGACATTCCTCCAAACGAAGCCGGCAGGCACGGGCGAGAACGACTTCGCATTCCTCGCCATCACGAAGAGCATAACGAGCAAGCAACTCCCTGCCAGATTCACGGCAATTGCGCTCTCGCCTTCCGGAACGAAGGTCGCCATTGAAGACGAGGTGGGCACGGGCTCCTATGCGGCGGAATTCCTCACTAATTCCCAAATTCGCTCATCGCTCTACCCGACCATAAAATTCGCCAAGGTGGACGATGTCTACACCTTCGGACGGAACACGACCGATATATTCTCGGTCGCTGCTGGCTCTGCCGCCCAGGAGGGCTCTTCCGGAGGTGCTGTCATAAACGACGATGATCGGCTCATCGGCCTCATTTCAACGCGCACCTCAAAGCCAGACTTGGCGCTCCGTTCCCTGCAGGCCATAACCATGGACCATATCCGCCGCAGCTTCCGCGCCGATATGGGGGCGGACCTCGATGCATACCTCAAGAGCGATCTTCCGACGCTGGTCATAAAGTTCCAGGGCCAGGCTGCCTCCCTTCTCCAAGACCTTTCAGAAGAAATCGACGCGGTACGCTAGCGCGTGGGCGGTTGACGTTGGTGAGCCCTCCGGGTAGGGTCGTGAGGTGATATAGCTAGAATCGAGGGTTAAGAATGGCGAATCACATCGATTTGCACGTCGGGAAACGTCTCCGGCGTCGCAGACGGCTGTTGGGGCTCACGCAACAACAGCTGGCCGAGTCCATCGGAATCCGGTTCCAACAAATCCAGAAGTACGAATGCGGTGGAAACCGCGTGACTGCTTCTCGATTGTATGAACTCGCGATGGCACTCAACGTGCCGGTGAACTACTTCTTTGTAGGCTTGCAGCACGTGGCGGCCCCTGGAGCGCCAGCGAACGATACCGATCTTGCTGACGCAGATGCGCTCAGCCAGAAGGAGACGCTGGAACTCATCCGTGCGTACTACAAGCTTGGCGAACGCCCCCGACGGCGCCTCTTGGATCTCGCGAAGGCGCTCCAAGATGGCGGCGAATCGGACGACGCTGCCACTTCGTAGGCCACAGGCTCGTTCTCAAATACCCGCCGGTCACGCGCAAGCGTGCCCGGCGGTTTTTTATTGGGCACTGAACATTATGCCGTCGTATACCCGAAAAGGTATGAAAAATGACTAACCTGGGATAAGCACAGTATCGAGTCGGGGTGCAGGGAATTGAACCCTGTCTAACTGCTC
>CAYRUZ010000065.1:0-1872 GCA_964427895.1 uncultured Candidatus Peribacteria bacterium | reverse complement strand
TGTCGATGGCGTCGCGCCCGTAGAAGGCGCGCTGCTCTACGCCTTGCGCGCGGTCTTCGGCGGCTTGCTCGTACCTTGCTGTGATTTTGTCTGCAGCCGCCCGCCGATCACGAAGCCATTCGAGAAGATCGGGTCGTCCGGCCTCCCTGATCTTATCTTCGAGGGCAGCTCCTGCTGGGTCTGCTTTCCAGTCGTGCTCTTCATAGTACGTCTCCGCACCAAACCTTACGACGTGATCAACGTCTGCGTTGCCTCGCGTGACCTCGTTGATCTTGCGCTCGAACTCCGCGTCCTCGATGAGGAACGGCACCCCGGTCTCGCCGTCCCTGTAGTTGATGACGGTGATTGAATCGTGCCCGGTTTTGGTGTAGCCAATACTATCACCGAACGCCTGGCGCAACAAGGCAAAGGTGTCGCGCTCAAGCTGGTCTGTGAGGCCGTTCTTGAAGGCGATGTCGAAGCCGAGCGACATCATGGGGACGTCGTATTGATCCTTCTTCAGCAGTTTGCCCTTGGCGATATTCTCTTGCCGCCTCGCTCGCGCCGCATCCAGAACGGCCGGGTCAATGGAGATGTCGGCGCGATAGAACGGCACCGCGTCCTGTCGATAGACGTACTGCCATGCCGTGGCGTACATGCGCGCGGCGTCGTGCGTGAATCGGTGATAGCTGTCTGACGACCCTGATTGTTTGGATTCCTTGCTCGCAAGGACTCCGACAACTATGTTCGGGTTGATGCTCCCGTCGTAGCCGCCGGACGACTCGAACGAGTAGCGCGTCAGGCCCAACCTGTTCGCCAGATCATCAACTCCGCCATGGCGCAAGACCTCGACGGCCTCTTTGTGAAACCGCTGGCGCGCCTCTCCTGGCAGCGCACTGACACCACTGACCTTCGATGACGGCACCGTCTCTGCCTGAACGACATCCGTGGCGCGCACCATGTATTCCGGGTAGTTCCATGCGGTCTCGCTCACGATTTTTTCGTTGGTGCCAAGACCGGACGCATTGACATGCTTCTTGTGCAGCCCCCACAGCGCGGCCTGCACCTCCTTCGGGCGCAAGGTGCGGCCAATCAGTTTTTGGCCGTACCCTTCCTTGTTCAGGCGCCGCGTGGCTTCACGCATCAGCATGTCGGAGTAGGCGTACTCCTGTGGCGACACGTCGCTGACCTTCTGGTGCTGCGCATACGAGTTGATGTGTTGGTCGACTGTAGCCAGGTGCGGGCGCTGCTCGTTTTTCCCTGCGGCCAGTAGCACTTCGTCCCACAGGTTCCAGTAGAACGACGCGAGCTTCCTGTTGATGCCCGGAATCCCGATATTCACTTCCTTGGCTGCCAGCAGCGCGTCGATCTCTTTGCGCATCACATTCGGATACCGGCCCGCCTTGATCGGTTCGCCTTTGCGCATTTGCTCCAGCGCCTGGATGAGCGACGTCGTGTTCTCCCTGATCCCCATTGTCTGAGCGAACTTCGCCGTCAGTCTTGTCATGACGTCAGCGCGCTTCAGGTCTCCGTCCGCATACTTCCAGATAGTGCGGCCCGCCGTCTCGTACCACAGAGCATCTTCCTTGAACCCCCTGCCCTTGATGTCGGCAATGGTGCGCTGGATTTCCTTCTCGAAGTCCTGTACGGTATTCACGAAAGCGGGGAAGCCGGACACCCTCTCGTGCGTGAAGTTCACTCCCGATTCCGGGTTGGCCTTGATGTACTTCGCAATACCGAGGATCGGGCGCTTGCCGCTCCTGTCGGCTAACAACTTGCCGGACACTTCCCGGCCCTTGAAAAGCATGTCGGTGAGCCCGGCGGTGCGGTCGCCGGCGCCGATGATGCGGTCGTTATCTGACGAGAATGCCCCGGTGTTTCCGATGGCGGATT
>CAYRUZ010000064.1:0-1888 GCA_964427895.1 uncultured Candidatus Peribacteria bacterium | reverse complement strand
ACTCCCCGTCGAGGTATTCAATCTCCCCGCGAATGTGCAGCACGTCCGCGACGAACTTGTCGTGAGCGGCGCGTTCGGCTTCGAGTTCCACCCGGCAAGCGTGCGCCACCGAGCGATCGTCGTCGCTGCCGGTTTCGAGTTCCAAGAGCAGTCGTTCGATAGCTTCCATCTCACTCCTCTTTCCCAGGCGTCGCGGGCATGCGCTGTAGTTCCTGAATCACGTACCCGATGACTTCCGCTTGCTGCGGGACGACTGAATTGCCAAGCGCATGCTCGCAGTCCACTCGGCCGGGAAGCCCATGAACCATTCGAGCCACGTCGGGTTCAGCGGTCCAGATCCGAGGCGCGTCGCTAGGCCATCGCCACTCGTCTCGCTCGCTCCCTGTCGGTTGTAGTTTCCGCAGAGCGTCAGCGTCGGTAGCAACTTGCGCAGCGACGGACGAATCGGACCAACGCGGCCCGCAGATCCTCCGAGATTCGTTCCGTAGTCGTTCGCCGTGAGTGTCGGCAGCAACGTACTTCGTGGAATCATTGGCAAAACCTGCCTTAGACGCGGGGTTACTTTCGATGTTGCTCCAAACGCATCGCTCGCCAGTACCGTCGGCAGGACAAGCCGCGACGATGAAAACGCGTGCGCGTTCGTGGGGAGCTCCGAGATCAGACGCCGCAATCGGGATCGGTAGGCTTGCATAACCGAGCCGTTCCAACCCTCCTCGCACGGCGTCAACCCACTTCTCGGCTCCGCTTGCGACGTTCTCGACGACGACCCATCGCGGGCGCATCTCTTCAACGACGCGAGCGAACTCGTACCACAAGCCGCTCCGAGCGCCAGCAAGGCCAGCTCGTGCGCCAGCGGAAGAGACGTCTTGGCAGGGGAACCCTCCGCAGATGAGGTCCACGGGAGCGAGGGTTGCCGAACCGACTTCTCGGACATCATGGAACCTCTGCGCATGGGGCCAGTGTGTAGCGAGGCACGGGTGCAGTCGAGCGTTGTTCTCGACTTGCCAAACGGTGTGTCCGAGGCCGGAGCGTTCGAGTCCGAGTTCAAGGCCACCGATGCCGGAGAATAGAGACCCCATCAGCATCCTCACTCCCCCTTCCCTTCGCGCGACAGGGTGGGGGCGGGGGCGGAAGGTGCAGCGACCACGATCAGCTTCTCACCCGGAATCAGCGCCAGGATCGCCGACATCGAAGGCGCTTCGCGCTCTCCGAGCAACTCCCGCGCAAGTCCATCCCAGTCAAGTCCGAACTCATGCGTGAACACGGGTCGGCCAAGCGTTTCTTCCATTGCGGCCTGGAATGCACTCCAGTCCATGCACAGCTCGTTCGTGAACATCTGGAACTCGGCAACCTCGCGGGCCGGGCGTCCCTTCCACCAGCCCGATTCCGCGAGATTGATCGCAGCTTCGCGGCCGATGGACTTCCTCATTTCTCGTACGTTGCTCATCATCCTTCTCCTTGCCTCAGGGGCGGCGGGGGCCGTACGTGTAGCGGACTCGAGATTCGCAGGCATTCATCCACGCGCACCATTCGCGCAGCTTGCCCTCGATCGCGTGCCAGCGGATCTCGCGCCCGGTGTCGGTGTCGGTCACTGCGTACGTCGTTTTGTTACTCACGTTCGTCCTCGGCGTTCGGGGTGGGGGTGTCTATGGTTTGATGATCCAGAGACGCGGGCCACCGAGCGGAGGCTGATATCCGGCTTCGCCAGCGGCCTTGATGAGCTTGAAGCACTCGCGGCCGACGAACGGCTGTTGGTCTTCGTGCGTATCGACGCGGTGCGGATTCTTTCCGAGCTTGCGTCCACACGCGAAGCACTTGTCCTGCATCTCGTTCGCCATCTCTCGCTCCTTCGTCGGCATCGCGCCGGGGGTTACTTCTCACACTCTTT
>CAYRUZ010000063.1:0-1912 GCA_964427895.1 uncultured Candidatus Peribacteria bacterium | reverse complement strand
CATACCGTTAGGCGAGCCTTCCGTGTTCGGTTGTGAATTGCGAGCGGCCGGGCTTCGAGATTACCGGCTCCCTCACAAGGTCCGCTCCCCCGGCGGGGACCAAGCCCGCTAAGCGGCAGCGCGTGCCGCCAAGATCGACTCCTCGGGGGAGTAGGTGTCCTTCCACCTCGCGCTCGCGCCCCCGATCCTACGCGATGGGATGGGGTGGGGGCAAGGCGGAAACCCCGCCGCCGCTAGGTCTTTCGACCGGAGTCCCGAGGCTCGGAACCGTTCGCGGCGCGCAGGGTGGAGGAGAAAGAGCCAAGGCCCGCGAGGGGTGCTCACGGGCCTTGACTTGAGGGCTGCCGGAAGGCAGGCTGTCGCGTGTTGGAACGACGGAAGACACCTTGGCACATCGCCCCGGTTTCCGTCAAGGCTGACGTGACAGGAAATCTCAATGAAGGACGCTCCCGTCCTCACGCGATGGTCCATCCAGGTTCGTGACTGGCTAGGTTCGGATACTCTCCGTGGTATGAGCCTCGAAGCAGAGGCCCTATTCCTGCGGCTTTGCCTCGACCAGTGGGAACACGGCGCGGCTCGCCCTGAAAAAGAACGCTGGCGTAAGGTTCACGGGAACCGCTGTTCGGACTTTGAAACGGCCTGGAACGAGGCCAGCGCGCCGTTTCAGGTGACGCCGCTGGGGCTTGTGCATCCACGAGTTGCACGTGACCGCGAGGTCGCCATCCAGCAAATCGAGGCCAAGGTGCGCGGCGCACGACGCACGAACGAGGCTAAGCGCACGCATAGCGAACGCTCACCGCACGCTGAGCGCGCGCTTAGCGGCTTCTCCGCTTCCGCTTCCGCTTCCGCTTCCGTAGAAGAAGAAGAGGCGGCTGACGCCGCCCGAGGATTCCTGGCCTTCGGCACCATGAAGGAGATGGGCTGGGAGGTTCAGGCCGTCGTGACGGCGCTGCGCAACCTGTCCGGCTTCCCGTTCCTGAATGCGGGAGAGCTTCACGAAACCGCGCAGAGCCGCCTCATGGGGCTCGGGTTCACCGTGGACCGCGAGGTTCCTATCGACGTGAGCGAGCACACGCGCGATGGGCGCATGGATCTCGTCGTCCGCACGGAACCGCCCATTGCGATCGAGCTGGACAGGAAGACGCCGCGAGCCGGGTCCGTGGTCAAGCTCAAGCGCGCGAAGGAGAAGATGGGGGCGGTAACGATCCTCGTGATCCGCGCGAAGGGATGGAGCGGCCCGGTTGAGGCCGACTTGCTCATCGCTCTCGCAGATCCGAACGAGGTCGAGAAGCCCGAGGAGATCGAAATACCGAAGGCGCTAGACACGCCCGAGTTTCGCACTGCCCTTGATGAGTGGTTTGCCTACCGGCGCGAGCGCAGACTACCCAAATGGCAACCGAGCACCGTGCGCACGAACTACAAACAGTGGGCGGCGTGGGGCGTGGAGAAGTCGATCGAGGCCATCCGCACATCCATCCGCAGCTCATGGGCTGGTGTGTTCGAGCCAAAAGAGAACGGATCGAACGGATACCGCGCGCAACCCAAGAACGGCTCGCACGCTGTCCCTAGCGCGCAGCAAACGTCCAAGATGCTGGAGGAGCTACGGCGCACGCCCACGATCGCGCCGCCGTCCAACGTGCGCGAGCTGTTCGAGGAAGCTAAGCGGAAGGCGCAAGCGGCGAAGGCGTAGCCCTCGCGGTGCCCGCTTCTTCTTCGGCTCCGGTGCCCCGAACAGAGTTTCTCCCGACATCGACAACCCCCTCGATCTCGACCTCGACCCTCGGATTCTTCTTGTCGTCCAGACGATACACGTGCGCCTCGACGATTTGCGCGTCGTCTAGGTAGAGCACGCCCTGTAGCGCGTCGCACAGCGGCTTGATCGTGCCGTCCCAGTCTCCGACCTTGCGCGGGC
>CAYRUZ010000062.1:0-1952 GCA_964427895.1 uncultured Candidatus Peribacteria bacterium | reverse complement strand
GGATTTCGCCGGACACTGGAAGGCCGTTGCGGTTAGGATTTCGGCGAGCTTCATGCGATCCACCCCCTCACGATCGCCGCGTCCCGCTGCGCGATCGTCGTCGTGCTCGCATCGTCGAAGTGAATCGTGTCGTAGGTCGTGAGATCGCTCGTATCGACCGTGGCCACGAGCGTCGGATTCGCGGCTTGGTACGCGCTCTCGGCCGACCGGATCGTCGCGGCGTTCACATGCCCTGGCGACGTGTCGAGTCCGCACGTCGGATAGAGCATGTGGATGATCTTGCGGCAGCCAGCGAAGAACGGACGATCCGTTTCGATGTTGACGAACAGAGCCGGGAGGTTGGTCCCGTATGCCGCCGTCCATCCGGCCGAAGATGAATCCGTTTCTCCCTGGCCCCAGACGATGATCGGCGTTGCGTTCAGCAGGTCCGGATCGCGCGTAACGGCCGCGTCCCACTCGGCGAGCGCGTTGGCGTAGGCTACGCCTCCGCTCTTGGCCCAATCCGAGTAGAGAGTGGTACCTCCGACGCACCACTCCACCTTTTTCGCGAGAGGATACGTGTCCTGCACGCGGCCTAGGATCTTCGAGGTAATACTATTCACCTGCATATTCGACTGGCCGAGCATGAATAGGACGATCTTTGCAGTGCTTGGATTCCTGCTGAGCGGCCCGAGGCGAGCGAAGACGGGCTGCGTCCCACCCTGTCTCGAGCCGACATACGTCGTGGCTCCAGTGGTACGAGTCCAGCCGGTTCCGGTCACTGTTCCGTTTCCGGTCGTAGCGCCTCCGACCGTAATAGAACCTGCCGAACCGTTGATGGTAACGGACATCTTCTGATGCGCGGAAAAGGTCAGCGCGTTTGACGTGACCTTCGTTGCTCCACCGGAAGTAACACGGATGTAGATGCTGCCGCCGCTGACAACGAAGAAGATTCGCTCCGAGTCATCCTCGGCAAAGGAGAAGATGCACTGGTCGGCTGCATGCCGAATGCCATCCGCCGACGAGAAAATCGGCGCGATATCGAAGGAGAACGTCCCGTTTATCATGGCTGACGGGACGTCGGTTGTCGCCCCCGATAGGATGTCAGCAGAGCGCGTCACGCGCGCCGTGGCAAGGTCCGAGGTTCGGATATACGAGGAGGCAAACGACGCCTTCTCGAGCTGCGCGCCCCACGCGACCTCGTCACGCGCCCCGGCCGTCGTCCCGCCGTAGCCGGTTCGGTTCCCGCCATCGCCGACCCACAGACCGATCGTCGTGGATGCGTGCGGCTGCCGCTTCATTTCGGCGCGAGTCCACGTCGTGGTAATCGTGGCTGCGTTTGCCGTGCCAGCGCCGCCGCCGGCTACCATGTCCTGCGCGGAAGATGTTCCGGACGGGGCACGACGCCAGACAGAGCCGGAGTAGTCGACTCCGGATGGCTGCGAAAACCACAAGTTGTAAAGCTCGTCACCAGTTCCGGCCGTCTGCACGCGGTCTGCGTCCAGTTCACCATCAGGGGCGTTGTAGGCGTTGTTTGTGAGTGTCAGGCCACCACTGCTAGCCCATATGTTGTCGAAGCGCTCGCTCGGGTAGATCATGTTCTCCCGAGCGCCCTCGAGCAGCAACATCTGCCCGTTGCCATCTCCGCGATCTTCGAAGCGGCGAGCCCCATACGCAGCCCAGCGCATGAACGGCGTAGATCCGGTGGTGGCAGCCCCAATTAGATAGGACGCTTCAGACGCGCGGGAGAACGTGCCCCACGTCGTGAGGTCAATGAACGTGCGTGGAGGTCCGCCGCTGCCGGTCACGAACGGGCCGGTGTAAACGAACGCTTTGCCGCCGCCGCGGGTCATGTCAGTTGCCGACCTTTCCCCAATACAGCGTGCCGGTTCCGCTGTCCGTGATGACCCGGAAATGAGTCACAGTGTCCGGAATCTCGAGGACGAGCGCCTGGCCAGACGGGATAGCCACGC
>CAYRUZ010000061.1:0-1980 GCA_964427895.1 uncultured Candidatus Peribacteria bacterium | reverse complement strand
GCTCGGACAAGATCGGAACCGGAGAAGGCGCGCAGGCGTTCGGGCACGGGTTGTATTTCACGGACAAGCGGGAGATTGCGGAGCACTATCGGCAGAAGCTGACGGAAGGTCGGCCGATTTCCAGAATTGAGGTTGATGGCCGAGAGATGTCGTTAGTTGATGCGGCAGAGATTGCTTTCGGAGCGGACAATCTCACGCCGGGAGCCAGAGCCATCCTGTCTTCTCCGCACGACGCAAGGCTTGGTATTCCTGGGCTTTTGGAGGAGCTGAAATCCAAGGGGAAAAAGGCACGCGTCATTGATGGACGGCTCTACGAAGTCGACCTCGCCCCCTCCGAAGACGAGTACCTTCTGTGGGACAAGCCGCTGTCGGAGCAGTCGGAGAAGGTGAAGAAGGCGCTTGGGATTCCTCACGAATGGGAGTACGGACGCAAGTCTGGAACAAAGACGATAGCTGACCGAATCGGAGCGTGGCGCACTGGATCGGAACTCATGCAGTTCCGAACTACCGAAGGCAACGTCATTGAGGAAGGCCGAGAGCTTTACGACGCACTTGCGCGTATGCGCGGTGACGGCCATTTGGACAAGGCTGGGCAGCAAGAAGCTTCGCGCATCCTCCGTGAACGCGGCATTCGCGGCATCAAGTACCTCGCCGGAGACGGATCGCGCGCGAAGCAAGAAGGCACCTACAATTACGTCATCTTCGACCCCGCCGACGTGAAGGTGCGGGCGAAGTTCTCCGTCGCCCCGCGCACCGATTCGCCGGAGTTCAAGCGGTGGTTTGGGGAGAGTAAAGCGCGCAACATTGAAGGAAATCCTCGCCAGCTTTACCACGAAACGACGGGAGAGAAGGCCGCTGGGGTAACAGAGAGAGGATTCGACCCTGGCCGTGTTGGCGCGCGCCGTCACGATAGCGTGATGCCGGACGGCGTTTTCTTGAAAACGTCTCCGCGTTCGATCGGCCTTGGCGGAGAAAACGAAGCGCAAATTCCGCTGTTTGCGTCAGTTCAAAACCCGCTACACGTAGAAGATCGTAATGACTTGATCGACTGGCTCGAACGAGACGCGGAATACAAGCGACTTGGTGCTGAGTTTGAGCGTCTACAGGCCGAGCGGCAAACCGAATTCGATGCGCGCTCAAGGCAAATGCGTCACACACGCGAAGAACACGACGCATTCATGGAGTGGGCTGGAGCATTCAATAAACGCTGGGCTTTAGACAGCGAGAATGTCGCATCTAAGGCACGCGCTCGTGCGACAAGTCTTGTGCGCGGAGCTGGCTTCGATGGTGTGTGGATCGGTAGCGACGCCGGAACGCTTGGACGCCAGGTTGAGACTCTGATTGTCTTCTCACCTTCACAGGTGAAATCCGCGACCGGCAATCGCGGCACCTTCGACCCCAAGAATCCCGACATCCGATTCAGTGTCGCCCCGCGCAACTCCTTCGACGCGCCGGATGATACTCGCGCGCGGCAGTTCAACCGGGCGCTTCTCGACTCGTTCGAGGCACTGCGTCTCACCCCCGAACTAGACTCCGCGATCTCGCGCCGTCCCGGTCTCGCGTACGGACGTGCGGAGCGTGTGCAGGCGCAGACGATTCGCGGGATGATCGACGTTGCGAAGAAGGTCGGGAAAGAGAAGGCCGATCAGTTTCTCTACGCGCTCCACGCGCCGACGCGGAATCGCATCATTGCCGAGCGGTCGCAGGGCAAGATGGGCGAGGAGTCGAATCCAGGCTCCGGTATGACGACGAGCGAGGCGCGGAAGATTGCAGCCGAAGGGCTCAAGAATCCCGATCTCATGCGACTGCGGGACATGAATCGTCGCCTCAACCGCGAACGACTGGACGCGCTGGAGCAAGCGGGTCTGCTGTCCAAAGAGCAGCGCGCCGAGTGGGAGAAGTTCGGACCCGACTACGTTCCGCTCCGCACCGCTGATGATCCCGGCTCGCGGGTCTCAGGCGGATCGCTCAACGTCGCGG
>CAYRUZ010000060.1:0-2103 GCA_964427895.1 uncultured Candidatus Peribacteria bacterium | reverse complement strand
GAACGACATGGGTTGTGATGAAAGACCGTGCCGATGGCGCTCGCATCGTATGCACGCTGCCGTGGCGCTCACGGCGTGAGGCGCGCGAATGGGCCGCACACCTTGACGCAAAGGAGAAAGCCCGTGCCTAAGCACATCACAAGCGAGCCGCTGCTCGTTCTCACTCGATGGGCGGACACCGCCTACGACGCGAACGGAACGCGCCTGTACACCGACCACGAAATCGCTGCGGCGAAGGACGCGATTGCTCGACTCGATCGTGTGCTTGGTGAGGCCCGCGCAATCCTGGCGCTTCACCGCATCAACGAGCGCGATCAGGGCCCCTGGGGAGACCTTTGGTGTGCTGTTGCTGCTGCCGAAGCCGACCCGATACCGAACGAATCCGAAGAACGCCGAGAAACCGCCAACTACCTCGCGGAGGGTGCGAAGTGAGAACCTACCCGCTCAGCCCATACAGCCCCGGACCGTGGGAATCCGGCTCCGGCATGTTCGGCCTCATCCTCGACGCGAAAGGGCGACAGGTTGCGACCTGCTACCCGCAAACAGCCAAGCGCCCCGATGTTCCTGAATTCGGCAACGCTTGCATGATCCGAAACGCGCCCACGATGCACGATTTCCTCGTCACCGTGGCACTCGCTGGCGGTCCCCATGCTGCTGAGGCCCAGCGAATCCTCGAAGAGATCGGCGTGTACCCGATGGACGAAGAGGAGCCGACCGAAGTCGAGCAAGTCTATGACGCTCGCGGTGGCGCTGCTGGCCTTGCGATGGAGAACGCGCATGAACGCCGAACCTGACGACGACGAGCGAGACATCGCGTACGAGTCCGGCCCCTTCTGTGAACACTGGGGCGAGCCTGGAGTCTGCTCCGAAACCTGCGTGTGCGGACATCCGTGCAGCGATCACAACGGCAACGCCTGCGATGAGTGCGACTGTCAGGAATGGAAGGAGCCCGAGTCATGCCCCGCCCCCGCCTAACCCCCGGAACGCCGACCGTCCAGGAGCAGATGCGCGCAACCCTGGAGGCGTCCGGCCTGCCCTACAAGCGCGTCAACGTCTACGGTCGCCAGATCGTCGTAACCGCGTGGTCGCGGGATGCCGCGATTCAATGGGGCTCGCTCCTAGCCAAGTTCGCCCGCGTGCTGCGGGTCGGCCTGGAGTCGAAGGACTACAACCAGGAGAACGAGGGCTCGAACCTCTGCCCGACGACGCATCCCGTGTGGCTGACGTACGCGAGGGTCGAGTAATGCCCCGTAAGAAGCTCCTCCCCGGCACCCCGACCGTGTCGCTAACCATCCGGCTCCCTAAGCCGCTCAGGAGCGCGCTACGCGAACGGGCGCGCGGGATGCCCAAGGGTAGCCGGTCGAGTGGCCACGTCGTCAGGAAGGCATTGGAGGCGTTCCTAGCGCCACCTGAGAGTTGTACCGGTCGCCAAGTGCCATACGCAGTACTTGAGCGGCTGATGCGACAGTGAGCGACGCGGGGCGGTCCTGATGGGCTGCCCCGCTTGCATTCCCACCCCGCCACGCGCCGGGGGTTAGCTCTCAGGTGCCCACACGAAGCCCTTGCCGAAACACCCGTGGCAGTCAACCCACGACCCCGCGAACTCGGGAGACGTACGCTTGCCTCGTCCATCACACGCCGGGCACTTGTACGGCTTGCGCTCCGGCTTGACCTCCACGGAAGCGAGGAGCTTTGTGAGCGCCGCTTTGCACTCAGGCTTGGGACACGGCCAAGAGCCCCAGCAGAACGCGCAGCGCGGGCGTGGCTCATACGGCACGAACTGGCCGATGTACCCGTAACCGCATCGGTTGCGGCAGCAGTCCGGCCCTCCGTGGCAGTTGCACATCGTCATGTGGTGTCTTCCTCCCGCTGGCGGGCGGGGGTGAATGGCGGAGAGAGGAGGATTCGAACCTCCGGACCTCCTTTCGGAGGTCGTCTCGTTAGCAACGAGGTGCCTTCAGCCGCTCGGCCACCTCTCCGTGTGTTGGCGGAAGGCCAAGGACTCGAACCCTGATGAGCTTGCGCTCGGCTGTTTTCGAGACAGCGACCATACCGTTAGGCGAGCCTTCCGTGTTCGGTTGTGAATTGCGAGCGGCCGGGCTT
>CAYRUZ010000059.1:0-2174 GCA_964427895.1 uncultured Candidatus Peribacteria bacterium | reverse complement strand
CCTGGCACTCCCATGACAAGAGTGCTACACTTTTCGCATGAATGAGCGACAGAGCAAGCTTTTGGTAGCGATCATCAATCAATTCATCGACACCGCTATCCCCGTCGGCAGCAAGAAGCTGCTCGAGTCGGGCATGTTCACTCTGTCGTCTGCCACCATTCGCAACGAGATGGGGCAATTGGAGGAAGAGGGATTTCTTGAGCAGCCGCATATTTCCGCCGGGCGCATTCCGACCGCGAAAGGGTACCGCTTGTACGTGAAGGAGCATCTTGAGCCCTCCGCGCAGGAATTGCAGGTGCGCAAGAAGTTCGACCAGCTCCGCGAACAGTATTTTCAGCAGAAGGACCAAGAACGCGCCTACGAAGCCGTCGCGTTGTTGTCGCACATGATCCCCAACGTGGCGTTCGCGACCGTGCCCCACAAGAACCAGGTGTACTTCCTGGGATTGGCCAACACGCTCCGGCAGCCGGAGTTCCAGAGCGATCCCACGCTCGCCACCGGCGTCGTCGAGGTCCTTGAGGGCCGCCTGAGCAACCTGCTCGACGGCATCACTGTCGATGAGCGCGTGCAGTACTTCATCGGCGACCAGCACCTACTGCCGCAGATCCAAAGTTGCAGCGTGATGATCACGGGCTACCAGCTCCATGGTCACGAAGGCGTGCTCGGCATCATGGGGCCCATGCGCATGGACTACGCATACAACACGACCGCACTCGAACTCGTCGCCGACCTGCTGCGCGCGTAATCGCGCTACTCACACACCCGATCCACCCGTATACTCCCGCTGAACGTGTCGTCCGTCTTCCTCCATATCTGGCCTCCCGGACAGGAAAACGAGCAGGGCGAGCGTGGACCGCTCTACATGGAATCGGCCCTCGCCGCGCTCCATTCGCTGCGCGGACAGAACGGTCAGATCTCCTTCGAGGTGGGATTGGCCGACAACAAAGTCGGTTTCTACGCGTATGCCACGGAGGCGGCGGCATCACTGATCGAAAGCCAGATCTACGCCCAGTACCCGGACACGGACATCGAACGCCGTGAGCAAGATCCGTTCACGCTGCGTGAGGGGGAGGAGGTCGTGTCGCTTGATCTCGTGCTCGGCGGACCGGAGATCTTCCCGACGAAGCGCCATCCGCAGTTCGACGACCTGCTCTCGCGCATCAACGTCGATCCGCTCGCGGCCATCACCTCCACGCTGGCCCGTTACCCGTTGCCGGGCATGCGCGGCCACGTCCAGGTCATCATCAAACCGGTCGGAAGCTCGTTCCGCCGCCGCGCCCTGCGCTTCCTGCCGCTGCTTGGCAAAGGACTCCCCAGCCTGTCGCCGGGCTACGCGCATTTCTTCACGCGCGTCGTGCTTGCCCGCGGGTGGAAGCGGTTGTTCACCTTCCCGCTCTCCCTCCTCATGGGCGGTTTCCGGGCTTGGCCGCTGCTCAGTCGCATCCATTTGGGAGGAGGGGAGACGAAGAGGGCACCGCCCCCCGATGAGGAAGACGGTCCGACAAGCGCTCGATCGCACGATCGCGAAGACGCGGTCGCCGGCGCGCGCGACAAGGTCAACCGCCTGCTCTTCCTGGCGAACGTGCGCGTGAGCGTCATCGCCCATGCCTCCCAGAAGGTCGCCGCCCTCCAGAAGCTCCAGGAGATTGCCAGCGCCTTCAAGCAATTCACGCAGCCTAACAGCAACGGCTACGAGGAGGGGAAGCTGCGCGAGGGCACCCAGATCTCGCGCGCATTCCTTGCGTCGCCCTACATCCTGTCCACCGAGGAAGTGGCCACCCTTTGGCACATTCCCACGATTCACGTCCAGACGACGAACCTTGACCGTGTCATCAGCAAGAAGCTCGAACCGCCCGTGAACCTGCCCGTCCCGGGCGTAACGGACGACGAGAATAAGCTGACTGTCCTCGGCGCTTCGGTATTCCAGGGCCGCCGGGTAGTGTTCGGCATCCGCACCGACGACCGCCGCCGCCATATCTACATCATCGGAAAAACAGGCATGGGAAAGACGACGATTTTGGAGAACATGATCTTCAGCGACATTCAGAGCGGGCGCGGCATCGCCGTCATCGACCCGCACGGCGACCTCATCAACTCCGCCCTGCAGTTCGTGCCGAAAAACCGCACGAACGACGTCGTGCTGTTCGACCCGTCGGATCGCGATTATCCGCTGT
>CAYRUZ010000058.1:0-2191 GCA_964427895.1 uncultured Candidatus Peribacteria bacterium | reverse complement strand
TTTCCCGGCAGCGTCGGGCGGTGCCGGATGCAGCGGGTGCGGGCAGGGACAAGGAAGGTCTCCGGCGTAAGGAGCAGAATATGGGACATCATATGCGAGTTGTTGGAATCAGGGAGCCAGACGAGCAGCACAGGAGGAACTATAACGCAGCCATTGCGTTGCGTGCGGCGGGAATTCCGTTCCCAAAAGAACTGTCGGACTACTACGGAGGTCTTCGTCCTGACAAAATAAACGCCGACACTGGGCTTGAAGTGGAAATATCGTGTCAGTCCCAATGGACCGATGGAGACGCGAGTGAGGGCATTGAGGTTGACATAAGGTCAATAGGTATGGGTGTAAAAAAGCTGCGTTTTATTTGCACTTACTGAATGAACCCACTCCTCGAACCGTGGTGGACGTGCATCGCCGGCGCACGGCGCTACATGACCGGCGAGCGGCGATCCATCCAATCGCAACATGACGTCGCCGCGAAATGTGCTGCGTGCCCGAACCTCAGGCTCTTCAAAGAGGACGAACTCCACGGGCTGTGCGGCAGGCTGGTGCGATGGTTCCTCCCGTCGCACGCTCCGCTGACCGGGTGGTGCGGAGAGCCGTCCGTCAGGACCGACACCACCTGTGGGTGCCTGGTGCTCGCCGAGCCTGGGCGTGGCCGTCAGGAGCATGTAGCAATCACGCTGCACGGCCAGTCGTTCGGCGTCGCGGCGGCTGGAAAGACCACGATCGCCGCCGAGCACTGCCCGTCAGGACGGTGGTTTCCGGAGCCTACAGCATCCCGGAAAGAATCTTCCACGTAAGGCTCGATCCGCGTGACATGCTGCTTGTCGCTGCGTTCGCCGGAAGCGATATGCGCGTCTGGCTCGGCCTGATGATCCGGCAATGGTCTGCCTTCGCCACCGTGCCGGTGATCGTCCCTGACACTCCGCTGATCCGGTCTGGCTCTGGCGACATATTTCCGAGCAGGACCATGTAGAGCAAGATCGACTGCGGCCTGATGAGCAGCGCCGACACGCCATTCCCGAGCGACGCAAACTCTGCGGCGGTGAGCGTCGATCCCCACACGGCCATCTCGGCGATGCGCCCGTCTACCTGCGTGCCTGCCGTGGGCGTTCCGTTGGAGCCGATCGAGTCGAACGACGTGGTTGGCGTTCCGGTCGAGTACGCCGTCGCGGTGAACGCGGCTGCCGTCGCTCCCTCTCCTGCCCCGTTCACGTACGGCGTGATCGTGTCGTTCACGAAGTCAACTGACGCACCGAGTGAGTACCACGTCCCGATCGTGAGGTTCGTTGTGCCAATCGCGTTGCGCTGGGCTTCGGCGGCGACCGGGCGAGATGAGATGCGGAACACGGGGTTCGTACCGTCGTGCACAGCCATGCGGAAGTTCATTGAGGCATTGGTGCCCCAGATGGTCATCAGGGCGTTGTCGCCAGAGGTGGTGCTGATGGTGTCGAAGTTGGCCCAGCAGTGGCACGCGATGCCCGGCGCTCCGTCAAGCAGCGCGCCAAGGGCGTTCGCCCCAAGCCTCATGTAGTTGCTGGTGTTTTTCGAGAAGTCGCGTGCCACTCAGGTCTCTTTGATTTCGATGGCGAAAATCTCGGCGTCACCAACCGCCGTGTCGGTCGCAACGTCGCGTTTGACGCGGATGCGGGCGAGGTTGCCCGCCGCCACACTGTCCATGTTCGCCCCGTCTGTGATGGCGGCGCTCACCACATCGAGCAGCCCCGCCGTCCCCGGCACCGTGGCCGCCGTGATGGTCTGGGCCGACGCGAACGAATCGCTCGTGATGTCCGAGTTGTCCGGGCTCGCCTCCCACTCCACCGTCCACCCGCACGTACCGCTCGTCGCCGAAGTCATCGCGTAATGCACATATACCGTAGTGCCACCGCCAGCGTAGTTTCGTGGCATGATGAAGCTGAACACCGCTGCCTCCGCAGTTGTGTCGTCGAAATCAAGGCAAAATCGGCTGTTGCGGCTGTCGAGCGTCGCGTAGTTGCTCGACGGAGCCTCGTTACTCAACGGGCCGAGAATGACGAGTGTGTTTCCGCTTGCCATTACATGTAATCCTAGTATATCCCAAGGAGCATACGCGGTGCCCATCGGCTCTGTGCACTCGGAGTTCCCGCCGGAGGCGACGTTGTGGAAAAGTCGCCGTTCGCCGGATCTATCCATCCTGGGCTCGTGTTCACAGCCGTCG
>CAYRUZ010000057.1:0-2211 GCA_964427895.1 uncultured Candidatus Peribacteria bacterium | reverse complement strand
TTCCCATGAATGGCGACAAGACCACATCGCCAGGATTCGACCACAACACGAGCGCACGGTCGATCACATCGAGTTGCAGCGGGCACAGATGCTTTTCATCGCGCTCGTCGCGAGCCGTCTTGACGTTCAGGACGTTCGTTTGATTGACGCTCGTCCAGACCGGAGATGCCCACTCTTGCCACTGTTCGACGGGGAAGTCAGCCGCATCATGTGTAATTGGCGCCGCATTCTCTCCAGGCTTGATGAACGTCATCAGGTAGTCCGGCATCCCGCCGCGAGACTTGGAACTGTCACTGCGCAGTTGCTTGTACAGCAGCCCGACGTGCTTCGTGCGCGTCATTTCCACGACCGGGCACTTCCAGATCGTCCGGCGAGAGTGGAAAATCCAGCCGGCATCTTGATGAATACGGATGATGTCGCCAGAAAAATCCTTGATGCCGACGGCCCCGTCCCTCCATTTCGTCATCGGCAGATCTGAACAGTGAACCGCCGTGAGCCTCCCCGGCTTCGTCAGGCGGAACTTCTCATGCACCATGTAGCGGTAATGCTCCGTGAATTCATCGTCACAGGACGAATTACCCATGTCGGCGATGGAATCTGAGTAGACGAATAGCGAGCCGAACGGCGGCGAGTAGACCGAGAAATCGACCGACGCATCCGGAAGTTGCCGCAGCACGCTGACACAATCTCCGTGATATGCAGCGAAGCCTACTTCGTGCGCCTCGCCCAAGCACTTCACCTCATCCATATCGGCAGTCTCCCAGTGTGATTCGGGCAGTAAGCGGCTTTCACGATCGATTCTCTGCCCATGTTCCGTTTCATCGCCTCGCGCATCGCGGCCTTCATGCGCGCGTGATCGTCCGCCTTGCGGTCAATCACGCGCGCAATCGAATCCTCGCCTTCCGCGACCACGAGATGCACATGAACCTCGCGCGTCTGTCCAAAGCGCCAGAACCGGCGCACGGCTTGATACCAAGCCTCATAGCTGAACGAGCGACCGACGAATACGGTCCGCGCGCAGTGCTGCCAGTTGAGCCCGAAGCCGGTTACGCTCGGCTTCGTGATGAGTACGCGCACAGCGCCATCAGCAAACTCCATGAGCGTTGATTCCTTGCGCTCGGCAGGGTGACTGCCACGAACCTCGGCGACCGCAGGAATGCCATTCAGCGCGGCTAAAAGTGCGTCGGCCTCGTAGTCGGTGTCGCACCAGATGACCCACGGCTCTGCGTCCGATATCACGAGTTCCGCCGCGATCTTGGCTCGCTTCTCTGCGGTGCCGCGTTTGATCTCGTGCAGATTCGTGGCGCTTACCTGCTCGTCGCCGAACAAACCACCGGTCATCCGTGGGGCGCTCTCTGCGGCGCGGTGACGAATCACCCTGATCGGTTCCATTACGAATCCGTCGTCACAATCTCCAAGGTCGGACGGCAATTGCGCCATGCGCGACCATGATGCCATCCAGTCCCAGAATGCCGCGACACCATGCCGCTTGAGCCGCCACTGCTGGCTAGCCGTGCTCGTATCGTTTATGAAAAAGCGCGACAGCATTTCATTCGCAGCCATCACGCCGCAGAATTCGGAGTGCTGGCCAAGTTCCATATGATCATTCGGTGCCGGCGTCGCGGTGGCCGATAGTCGAAACCGATGCCCGTCGAAGGCGTTAATTAGCGCGCGCGTCGTCTTGCCGGTGAAGCTCTTAAGGATACTCGATTCATCCAGGGACACGGCGCCGTAAGCCTGCGGGTCTATCAGGTGCAGACGATCATAGTTGCAGACGTTGATCCCTTCGCGCGCTTCCGACTGATCGCGGATCACACGGGCTGTGTAGCCGAATTTCAGCGCCTCGCGTTCGATTTGCCGCGCGACTGCGAGCGGCGTCAGAATCAACGCATAGCCATTCGTGGCACAGCGCGCGTGTTCGCACCATTCCGCTTGGCACAGCGTCTTGCCGAGTCCGGTATCAAGGAACATGCCGCCTGATCCCACGCGCAGCAGAAATTCAACGCAATGCCGCTGAAACGGGAATAGGTGACTGGCAAGCGATGGCGTGGCCGATAAACCGCGCTCGATTGCGCGTGGCGCTTTCGCTGCCAGAAAATCGTCATAGCTTGCGTTCATCTCTCCCTCGCTTGTTCAGAGCGTCAGTATTTAGCTTACGCCATGGCATAACAGATTGTCAACACGATGCCGACCACGATGCCGGCGGTGAAG
>CAYRUZ010000056.1:0-2636 GCA_964427895.1 uncultured Candidatus Peribacteria bacterium | reverse complement strand
ATCTCGGGGCTAGTCATGCTCGTCTCCTGAAAGGGTGAGGGCCACGCGCTTCGGAAAGCCGCGCGAGCGCAAGGGCCGGGAGGGGAGGTTCGCCCGCTTCTTCGGACGCCGCTTCGCCGTCGCTACGTCAACCGGGACAATCACAAGCCCGGTGAGCACCCATTCCGTGAGGGTGCGCTGGCAGCCGCGAAGCCAGTAGAACAACTCGTGCTCGTTCGGGAGCTTGTGCTGGTCCAGCGCATCGTGGCACGCGGAACAGCCAAACGCTGCGTGAAAATCATGCCCCTTGGTTCCCCCGCCCTTGAACTCGGAAGGCGCGTGGCAAAGGACGGTGGTGTCCGGGTCGCCGTTGCAGAATGGCGTCTGGAATGTGCAGGCCTTGCCGCGCGCGGATGCGCGAAGCTTCGGAGCGATGATGCCCATCACCAGTCCTCACGGTTGACTGGCTTGACGCTGCACTGGAAATGCACCTCGCTTTCGTCGTACTGCATCGGGTGGTCGTCATCGACCATTCCAGGCGCCATAAGCATCCGCGCGCCATAGCCAGAAATCCACATGAGCTTGTCGGGATGCCTATCGGCATACTTTTCGCAGACGCGCTCAATGGCCTCGACGAATCGCAACGTGTCGCGCCGTGAAAGGTGAACCTTGTCGGCAAAGTCGATATGGATTGAGCAAATCTCCTGAGCCATCACGCTTCCTCCGGCTTGAACTCGGCAAGGGCTTCCTCAAGGGCGGAGACGAGCAGCGCGCCGAGGCGGTAGTTTTCCAGGCGCATGAACGCGACCTCGAATTGCAGCCGGTCCAGCATTTCCCGGCGGCGCGGGTTGGGCTCGGGAGAGCGGCGGACGTAAGACTTGACGGGGTGCAGCTTCGTCATAGCTTCATCTCCGCGCGCTTCGTCGCTTCGAAAGACTGGGCTTCCGAGAACTGCATCTTGATGTATTCGAGCTGCACCTTCTTGAGGTTCGCAGCCGTCCGCGCCTTCACCATCTTCTCAACGAAGTCGGCCCACTCTCGGGAGGCTTTCACTTCCCGCTCCGAATGGGCGGCCGGCATGTCGCCAAGCGCCTTCATGCGCTGCGCCAGCACGGCGGTTTTCGTTTCCTCCAACAGACGGGCGGCGCTGTCGGCCTCTACCCAGTCCTTGGCGACGATGCGGAACTGCTCGGAAATCGGGAGGTTGGTGCGCGCGTTCATGGTCAGCCCGCCAGCAGATAGTTGGGAGACGGCATGTCTCCGGGGAACGTGTCGTCGTTGCTGTTGATGATGTGCGCCTCGCGCTCCTTCATCTTCTCGGCTTCGTGCTTGAAGTCGCTTTCGAGCGCATCAACCCATGCGCGGGGCCAGCCGTCCTTGGCTGCCTTCGCCTTCCACTGCGTGTAGAGGGCGCGGAGCCGGACGGTGCTCTGGCACTCGCCCATTTCGGTGCGGAGCTGCGTCCAGAGCTTGTCGCCGCGCGGGTCTTCCTCGCGCTTCAGGCTGGCGCTGGATCGGCGCGGCGTGACCTCGTGCGTGGTGTAGTCTGCGTCGTTGTCGCCCTCGGTGGGGATGCAGAACACCATCATCGCGGCGTACTTGTAGGCGGCCGACTGCGCCTTGTTCGACGACTTGTCGCCGCTGTCCATCGCCTCGCCAACCGTGCGGATGGTGTCGGACGAACCGTCCTCCGCGCTCACCACCTTGAAGTCCACGGTGAGCCTCGTGTAGAACAGGACGCCGCCCTTCTGCGTCTCGCGCTCATCGCGTTCCGACGACACCACGGACGGCAGCAGCACCAGGTTGTGCTTGGCGAGCAGGCCGTTGAGTTCGTTGTAAACGTCGTCGATGCCGCGGAAGTTGTAGCCCTGCTGGGCGTTCTTCCGCTCCTTGGCGATGCCGGTCTTGCCGATGTCCGCCATGACTGCGCAGATTGCGCTGTAGACCTTGGGGGTGCTCAATGTCGGTGCTCCAGTTTCCGGGCCAGTTCTGCCTTGGCCTGCTCCAGTGCGAGGGAGAGCATCCACGTCGCGGCGGACGGGCCGAAGGTTTCCACGACATCGGACACGGCTGCCATCATCCTGTGAGCAGTCATGCCCTTGACGAACTCGGGGTCGTTCGGGTCGTAATCGGGGGAGGTCATGGCTGGCCTACGAAGTGGCTGAGCACCGAGTAGGTGGCGATGAACGTCATGGCCCCGATAACGAGGGCAAACACGATGCCGATGAGCATCAGCCCCATGTACGAGAGCATATCGACGGCGGCGCTGAAGAGTTCTCGTCTGCTCATCACGCCCACCCGAAGCAGTAGAGCCCGGCCACGAAGATTGCGAAGAAGATGACGATCCCGGAGACGACATCCTGGAGGCTGTCCTGAGGCTCGGGAGCGGAGAAGGGGGAGCGGGTCATGGCTTCGTCGCCTTTTTCAAGGCCTCGGTCAGCCACTCAATCATCTCCTCGACCTCGGAGACTTCGATGTACTTGACGACTTCGAACCCGCTTCCTTCAAGGTGAAGGGAGACGGGCGTGGAGCGGTCGTTTTCATCGAATTGAAGCGTCAAGTCGGGGTACAGCATGTGCCTGGCGGTAAGCGCCTCCATCACATCCTCCCCTCGGCATAGAGTTCGGCCCGCGCCTCCGCCCACGCTTCGCGGGCGT
>CAYRUZ010000055.1:0-2711 GCA_964427895.1 uncultured Candidatus Peribacteria bacterium | reverse complement strand
GAGACGCGCACCCTCCAGCCGTACGTCGGCACCGCGCCCCTCACGCACATCTCGATCGACGTGTGTGTCGCGTCCTTCCTCGACGTCGCCGCCGAGAACCGTACGCCCGCGCCGTTCGGTGACGGGCTCGGCGTGACTTTCAGCAACGCGCGCACGCGGCTCCAGGGCAGCTACGATCCGAACTTCAAAGACCTGCTTTTCAGCGTGGATCTCGTCCACTCGACGATCGGGTTCGTCCACGACAGCTTCGACGGCGTGTTTGACTTCGGAGGTACGTCGGGGTCGATGCAAACGAACTTCAAGCAATCGCTCGTGACGATCAACGCGGACATCGCGGACCCGAGCTTCTTCCTCGCGCCGCATCAGGTCTACCTTCGCGCGACGACGCCGAACGGTGTCACGATCCAGGGCTCGGGGCTGTACTCCGCGACGGCGGACGTGCGAGCGAGTATCGGGATGGTGGAACGGTTCAACCAGTAACGCTGCGGGGCGTTCATGGTGCAGCCCGGTTGGGAGCCGGGCTGTTTTCGTGTTACGCCCGCCCCACCCGCCTCCTCACGGGGACGGGGGAGCGGGGCTCGGTGGCTAGTCGTCCGTCAACGTATCAACATCCGGTACGTCATACACGCGCCCCATCATCGTCAGCTTCACCTTAAACAGGTCCAGCATCGCTTGAACCTGTTCTTCGAGTGACTTGCCTTCGAGGTTGATGCGGATTTCCAGCGCGTGAACGGACACACCGGACGTCGAGATCGCGCGCGGCATCACTTCCCCTCCCCCGGCTTCGCGGAAGAGAGCCCGGTCAAGTGGTCGATCGCGGTGATCTCAGCTTCGGACAGGCCGACCCTACCGAGTTTGCGACACGCTTCGACGACGCTCGCCAGCGCCTTGCGGTTCGACTCAATCAGCCGTCGATCCAGCGCGGCGATTTTGTCGGCCAGAGCTTGCTTCTGCTCCTCCGGGCTCCTTCGCGGGCGGCGCGGGGTGTCACTTTGCGAAATAGGTTGTGCCACGGCGCTTTCCTTTCATGCGCAGTTTGCCTTTCAGCGCCGCGCGGATCGCGGGCATGGGGAGCTTCTTGACGCCGAGGTTGCGTGCGATCTCCTCGCTTCGCTGCCCAGGCTTCGCTTTCACGGCGGCGAGGAACTTTTCCGCGATGTCGGGGACGATGCCGCGTTTAGTAGTCCATGCCGTACCTGGACCTGTAGTGGTTGTGACGTTCTCGGCCTTCAGACGCCTCACGCTACGCTTCGCGCCGAGAGGGGCGGGGTCGGGTTGTAGTCCGTTGGTTCGTTCATCGTGGAAAAACGGCATGAGGCCGGATACTTCCATTGGCCGCGTCGGTGACAGAAGCGCACCCTTCGGCTCTTGTTTCTCGATCTCTCGATTCAAGTACCACGCGGCCTTCTTGAGATCCTCCAGGCCGTTCTTCTCATCCGCACGCCACAGGTACTTCAGGGCGTTGCCGCGCAAGAAGCTCATATGTTCGGTGATGGTGATGCACTCGACTCCGCTCGGATGCGACGTGTAGTGCTTGGGGTGGTTCACGTTGTCTTCCTTCACTTGGCTTTCTCCTTCCGACTCTTGCGCGCCGTGGTGCTGTTCCTGACCACGTTCACGCGCACCTTCTCAAGGTACTTTATGTTCCCCGGCACCGCCACCCGAATCGTCGCCCTTTCGAGCGCGGCTCGGGAAACGTCCGTTTCGATCTCGAACTCCACGATAACCCTTCTGCTTTTCACGTTTGTTAGTCTCCTTCTGCATTACCGGGCAAAGGTGCTCACGCCCTGTGAACACGTCCTCTGCCGCGTTGTACTTCATGCCCTTGTATTCGACCTTCACGTACTGCCCGCGCTTGTCGGGGCACGTCACCACCTCGCGCTTGCAGAGGTAGCAGGGCTTTACGAGGTAGTGGGGTTGGACGCGGATGAAGTCTCTCACGAGACGTGCTTCCAGGTGGCTCCAGACATGACCTTCTTTACGGCGCTTTCGCTTATGGATAGGTGCTCAGCAATAGCCTTGCGTCTCCATCCTTCTTTGCGAAGCCTGCGAAGTTCGCGCACGGATTCTTGTGTCAGCTTGGAGTTCGGATTGCTCTCCCCCGGCATCGGTGGGGCATTCTTGAATCGTCCACGCTCAACACAATCTCGGTGGTTGTCGAAGTGCGTACCGATGAGTAGGTGCAGCGGATTCACGCAAGGCGGGTTGTCGCACTTGTGCCGAACAACGTCGCTAGGAAGTACGTCGTCAACGTGCATTTCGTATGAAAGGCGATGCGCATAATAGGGCTGTCCACCAACTTTGGAGTGCAACATGCCATACCCAGCCTTGAATCGGCTGCCTGTCCATACCCAGCAGTCCTTAGGTCCGAGCTTGGACACGTATCGCCAGAAACGCTCGCCAACCGGCGCCTTCTTCATTGAATCCCCCATCGCTCGAAGACATCGAATGCCACCTGATCGTACATCGACCGTGCTGGACCAACACCATCTGTAATCATGGGAACAGGCATGCCGTCGATAGCTGTCACCAAATAACGCGGCAACCCTTCAGCTTGACCGTCTTCACCCGGCACGCGCGGAGTCGCCGGACCCCACAGCTTCTTGAGTCCCGCGAGGATGATCTTCCCGCGTCGCGTGACACTTGGGAATTGGAGCATCGCTTGGTCGATCGCAGCGCACGCGAAAGGAACCTGCCACGACGGGCATTCC
>CAYRUZ010000054.1:1432-2713 GCA_964427895.1 uncultured Candidatus Peribacteria bacterium | reverse complement strand
AGGAGTTCGGCCTCGCCCCGTCGTCCCCGGCGGTGCAGGTGATCGACCCGCTCCCGTACATGCCGTTCCTCCGTCTCGTGATGGACAGCACATTCGTCCTCACCGACTCCGGCGGGATCCAGGAAGAGACGACCTACCTGCGCAAGCGCTGCTTCACCGCGCGTCCCAACACCGAACGGCCGATCACCATCGACATCGGATCCAATACGCTCGTCGACCTGACCAAAGCGGAAGACCGAGCGCGGATCATCGCCGCGGCGAAAGAGGCAGTCGCCCCCGTCGGCACCATCCCGCCGTTGTGGGACGGCAAAGCGGGGGAGCGCATCGTCGATCTCCTGCTCACGCTGTAGGACTGCTGATTTCCGCGGGTACGTCGATCACCCCGTCGCGCCGAGCGGATGGCGGTCCTTTGCGCAGCAATCCGAACAGGATGTAGAGGGTGACTCCGAGCGGAATGACCTGTTGGAGCGCGTACGCGAAATAGAACGCGTGTACGGCGCCGAGGATGTCCGGCAGTCCGGACACCGCTGTCCACATGCATGCCAACATCACGAGGGACGTCACCGTCGAGACGATCGTCCGTCGGTACAAGCGCAGCAGCGGCGCATTGATGACAGAGAATGGCGCAAGCAGCGACAAGAGGATGAACGCGGACATTGGACGGACGGCCGTGAGAGCCTCTGGGCCGTAGACCATCGGTACCAGAGATGGCATCAACGCGAGGGCTACCACGCTGACGAGGACATGCAGAACCACCGTGTGCTTGAGAACGACGATCGCCTTGGACCGTATCTTCGCCGGATCCATCGCAGCCAGCACGCTGGTCGACAGGTCGCTCACTTGCGGCAACAGGAATGACGCAGGCACGGCGGCCAGCTGCAGCGCTAGGCGAATGGTGCCCACGGTCGCCACTGGTGCGACGAGGCTGAGCGCGAACAGTACGCTGGAGGGGAACAGTCCGGCGACGCTCTTGTCCATGGAGAAAAGGACGCTTTGCTTGATGTACCCCCACGTCTCGCGCACGGGTACTCCGGGGAGCGACGACAGGGGCGGCAGTTGTTCCTCGCGAACGAGACGTCCGTATACCACTGCAGACACACACAAGAACACGGCACCGCTGGCCAGTTGGCAAAGGAAGATTCCCGCCACGCCCGCGCCCAGTAGCAGCGATGCGATGGAGGATAGGATGAAGAGCGCCGTGGCCGATTGTTCCAACCAGACTTTCAGGCGGACACGACGCAGGGCTTGGAGGATGCAGAGCAGTCCGCCGTCGATGACGTC
>CAYRUZ010000054.1:489-1422 GCA_964427895.1 uncultured Candidatus Peribacteria bacterium | reverse complement strand
GTTCGCCATCAATGGAGCCGCGGCCGCGAAGGCCACGAGCAGGACGCTCGTGACGGTCGTCAGTTGCAGATACGTCGCAAGAATCGAGCGCGTGTCATCGCGATTGCCGCGTCCGCGCGCCTCTGCCAAAAACACCTGCAGCGATGTCGCTTGTCCAAAATTGAGGAACACCTTGAAAGTGCTCGCGAAGGCCAGCGCGACCGCATACACGCCGTATTGTTCCCCGCCCAGCAAGCGGACGAAGAAGATCGAACTCACGAGCGTCAATCCCATGTACACCAGCCGCCCGATTTGCATCGTGGCGATGTCGCGGACGAAGGGAATGCGCAGCGTGCGCCAGAGCAAATTCATGAGCATCCGCCCCTATCATACGGCAATTTCTGCCGTTCAACCCCCGAAACGGATGCGTAGGAGGGTGCGGGCACCGATGACGGCGTCCTTCCAGCGGATTTTCTTGCCTTCTTCCAGCGTGCGCGGCTTATAGGAAATGGGAATTTCGCGGATGACGATGCCTCGCTTGAGGGGGTAGGCACACAGTTCCGCCTCCAATTCGAACCCACGCGCGCTGAGCGGCAACTGCTTCATCACCTGCGTCGGGAACAGCTTGTAGCAGGTATAAGAATCGGTGAGGCGGGAGCCGTACAGCATGTTGACCACCAGCGTGATGGCTTTGTTGCCGAGGAGATAGCGTTTGTAGAGATTCGGATTTTTGCGTAGGAAGCGCGATCCGAATACGGCTTCGCCCGGGTGGGCGATCGCTTCTGCAAGCAGCAGCGCGATATCCGACGGATCGGATTCCAAATGCGCGTTAAGCCAATTGTTAAATGAAAAAAACAGAAGCGAAAATGTCGATAGGGAATTGGGCCATTTTCACCGCGTAGTCGTTTACGGCAATATTTTGCGAGCAGGGCTGAATTAATCGAAAAATAGCGG
>CAYRUZ010000054.1:0-479 GCA_964427895.1 uncultured Candidatus Peribacteria bacterium | reverse complement strand
GCAGCGCGATATCCGACGGATCGTATTCCAAATCCGCGTCCTGTATGACCGTGTATTCGCCGTCCGCATGCTGCAAGCCAAGGCGGATGGCCGACCCCTTGCCGCCGTTTTCTTTCGTGAGCACCACGTCCTGCGGCCGAGCATGCTGACGCAGGATTTCCAGCGACCTGTCGCGTGATCCATCGTCGACATACACCAATTGTGCGTCGGCGCACACGCGCGAAAGCGTTTCCATGACCGACGCGATCGTGCGCTCCTCGTTGTAGACTGGGACGATGACGGAAAGCTTCGGGGTCATGCGGAGAGAGTGAATGCGTGAATGGTGAGGATCAATCCTGCGGTCGCGAGCAGGCCGAGTGCGATGAGAGAGTACTGCAGTGTCTGCGAGAGCACGTTGCGGCGCGCGGCCGCAGTAAGGATGAACAAGGGATAGACGGGAGTGATGACGCGACCGATGCTCGTGATCGACCCCCAGATGA
>CAYRUZ010000053.1:0-2877 GCA_964427895.1 uncultured Candidatus Peribacteria bacterium | reverse complement strand
GTGACGTGGTCATTCCCGCCGTCCGCTCCGGAGACGTGGAGATAAAAGGCATCGCGAGCGACGCGGGCTTCCGCAGCAAGGTGGCTGTCTCCAGCAACGACCCGCGCATCGACCCGATCGGCGCCTGTGTGGGACAGAAAGGCGTGCGCATCCAGGCCGTGATGGAAGAAATCAACGGTGAGCGCGTGGACATGATCGAATGGTCCGCGGATCCCATCAAACTGATTTCGTTGGCGCTCCAACCCGCCGCCATCTCCGCCGTCATCATCGTCAACGACCAGGAGCGCGTGGACGAGCAGGGCCGCAAAATCAAGAAGCGCGCCGCGGTCTTCGTGGAAGAAGCCCAGCGCCCGATGGCCATCGGCAAGAAAGGCCAAAACATCCGCCTGGCCACGGACCTCACCGGCTACGAGCTCGACATGTACAACTACGGCGAACTCCCGGCCTTCAAGGCGAAGCTGGCAGTGCTGCGTGGCGAAGCTCCGGCGGAGTCCATCGCAGAAGCTCCGGCTGAAGCCGAAGGCGAAGCCAAGGCCGAGCACACGCCCACCGTCGGCGACCCGATGCCCGAGCCTGCAACGGAGCCCGGCGTCCAGGATTCGCTGACGCCCGATAACGGTCAGCCGTTGGCGGGAGAAGGGGCGAGCGCGGCGTAAAGCGTTCCAGAGGGATGTGGAACGTCTATGATCGCTAACTGATGCGATGAACATGACGTGTGCTATTTTTTCTGCTCGATGATGTCTGTTCGATTTTTTGGAGGGGGAGGATTGTGGGGATATGTACGACTCTTACAATTACTACGTCTATATTCTTCGTTGCTGCGACGGAAGTTATTACACGGGAGTGACGAATAATTATCATCGTCGTGTTGCCGAGCACCAAGAAGGAAGAAATCCCAAGTGCTATACGTTTAAGAGACGTCCGTTAGAACTGGTCTATGTCGCGCACTTTGAGAACGTGCATGACGCAATTTCGTGGGAGAAAGTTTTGAAGAAGTGGAGAAGAGAGAAAAAAGAAGCGGTGATTGCGGGGAGGTTTGAGGATTTGCCACGACTCTCATTGAGCAAAACCCCAACAGAGAAATTGCTGAGAAAAATAGAAATGCACGAAACCGCAGCATGTCACCCTGAGCTTGTCGAAGGGCGACATGCGGTCCTGGAGAAAGAATCACCAGAGCGTCATGGTTCGACAGGCTCACCATGACAGTTGGTGCAACGCCATCTCCGCTCACCATGACACTATTGAGCACCTCACCGTGACAGTTTGTGCCTTCCCCCAGCCCTCCCCCTCCCCTAGGCTATCGCCATGCCCGCCTCGCCCCCACCCGAAGGGTCCCCTTCAGGGCTCCCCAACCTCCCCCTCGTCGTGCTCGATACCGAGACGACGGGCTTTGTGCCGCGTACGCACCGGGTGATTGAGTTTGCATCGGCCGAGGTGCGCGATGGGAAGATGGTGCAGGAATACGAGCAGCTGTTCACAAATGACGATGTGCCGCCGCACGTGGAAGTGCTGACGCGCATCCGCACGGAGAGCCTGCAGGGGAAGCCGACGTTTGAATCGAAACGCGCGGAAGTGGTCGGACACATTCCCGATGATGCACTTGTTGTCGGTCAAAATGTGCTCTTCGATATCGGGATGCTGAAGGGTGAAGGAATCGATCTGAGCGAACGCGCGTGGATCGATACGTCGATGCTCGCGTCGCTCGTGTTTCCGGAACTGCAGAGTTATTCATTGGGATATTTAAGCCAAGTATTGAACCTGAACCACAATCCCCCGCACCGCGCGCTGGGCGACGTGCGGGCGACGCTCGAACTCCTCGGCAAGTGCTGGGAACGTTTCTGCACGTTGCCAAAAGAGATGCTGGACGACGCGCAAAAAATTATGGCGAAGAGTTCGGCGGGGTATCAAAAGCTCTTCGCGGCCCTTCCGGCATCGACGACAAAAACGCGGCCGGAGTGGCTGCGTGTTCGCGCGACCGATGACGTCGCGGCATCGTCCACCATGCTGACCATCAAGGCGCCGGCGAATAATACGGTCGAGCTGCGCGAGGAACCGCTCGACCCTACACACCTCCACGCCCTCCTCCGTGGAGCCCTCCACGATACGACGGTGACGCACTGGATCGCCGTCAAAAACCTGCGCACCATCCTCCGCCGCCTGCCGCATGACCTGCGATTGGCCATCGAGAAAAACATGATTCGTCCGCTCTATGCGCCGTCGTCCCTGCTGGACTCCGCTGCCGCCGACAGGCTCTTGGCACAGGAAATGCTGACGGCCGATGAAGCCACGCTCGCCCTGAAACTCGCGTGGTACACGCCTGCACGCCGCGATGAATTGCCCATGCACGGCGGCGAAGAGGCTGTGTGGAACGGCAAACTCGCGTGCACGGATGCGTCCGAGGCGTACGCGGCGCAGTTCCGCAATCTGCCAGGTGTGGTGTTGCTCGACCACCGTGAGCTTCTGCGGTTCCTGGAATTGCCTGAGCACCCCGCCCGCGCCTCCATGACCGGCAATATTCACATGATCATCGACGACGCGTCCATGCTGGAAGACACCGCCACGAAAGCATTCGGGTGGTATTGTCAGCTGGAGAATCTCCGCGCAGCCGCGGAGGGCAATAAGCTCCTGACGCAGTTCACCGATATCCTGCAGCTGTGGATTGAAAAAATCCGCCAGGAGCAAGACATCCGGTATCTGACCGAAGGCGACATCAAAACTCCGGATGCGCGAGGATTGCGCGAACAGCTTGATGAAGTCCTGAAGCAGGAATGGCCGCAGCGCACCCGTGACGAATTACTCTGCATTTCCCGCGTGTTGGACCCGATGAATTTGGCGGACCGCATCACGTGGATCGAACTCAAACCGAACGGTTCGCAG
>CAYRUZ010000052.1:0-3078 GCA_964427895.1 uncultured Candidatus Peribacteria bacterium | reverse complement strand
ACGGCAAGGGGAACCGGCACAAGGAGATCATCACCCTCCTCGAATCGCGCATCGGTGCGGAGGACGAGTTGACGGCGGCGTACATGTCCGGGTTCGAGCGGGGCAAGGATTTCGCGAGGAAGGAGCGGGGATGAGCAACGAAAACGCCGCACTGTCGGATGCGCTTGACGAGGTGAAGAGGCTTTCCGCCCGCGTGCGGAAGTTGGAGGAGGCGCTGAGGCCGTTTGCCGAATTGGCCGAGGAGCTATCGCCCGAGCGCTGCGAGCCCGAGGACGAATGCGGGCTGTTCAAGGTCGTCGGTGATGAAACGCTGGACCGCCGCTTGCGTGCATCGGAGATATTCCGCGCCGCCCGCGCGCTGAAGGGGGAATGGTGATGGTGAAGAGATACGCGCTCGATTTCAGGCGGGCGGAAATGTTCGAGATCGCGAGCGGCTACTACGTCACACACGCCGACTACGCCACCCTCGAAGCCGAGAACGCCAAGCTCCGCGATCTGCTGCGGTGGGTCTGCGCCCACCCCGAAGTGCGCTTGACGAAGGCCCTGCGGGCCGAGATCAAATCCGCGATCGAACCCGGGAATCCCGGAGAGTTGGAGGGAGCATGAGAATCAACGTCTACAGCCAAGAGCTTACGAGCGAAGTCAAGACCATCGAAAAGGAGAGCAACACCGGGCTCGTTTACAGTGCCGTCCAGATGATGCTGCATTCGTCACCGCTGCTGCATCATCTTCCCGGTGACGATGATCGGAGTGCGGTGACGTTCTGGCTCCCGAAGTCGAGAGAGCGCCGTGAGCAACTTGCTCAAGCATTCGAGGAGATGGCTGCGCGTGTGCGCGAAGCGCGACCAGAGACGGGACTCGACTGATGTCCGACCCACTGAAGCCGTGCCCGTTTTGTGGGGGCGACCCCGTGGCCCTGTCCGTCGATGGCGGCGACTACACATACAATCACGACACCGTGGAATGCACATTCTGCGGTGCCCAGATCACTGCGTACGCGACGCCGGAGGCGGCTGAATCCGCCTGGAACCACCGCCCCGGCGAGGATGCCGCGGTCGAGGCGGTTGCGAAGTACGTCGAGGATGACCGCGGGCTGAAGGAGTTGGCCAGCACGATCCGGGAGCGGTTCGGAGGGAAGCCATGACCCGCTCGCGCAACAGCAGGAAGGGGAAGACATGGGCAGAAGAGTAGACGTACCCGAGGTCGGAAGGATCTTGCGGAAACTTCAGATCGACAACGACCAGCGCCAACGCGACATGGCGAAGCGCCTTGGGGTATCTGGCGCGTACCTCAGCATCATCGAGACGGGCGGTAAGCCGTTGCCGTGGCGGATTGCCGAAAGAGTCGTTCGCGAGTACGGGCTGAAAGGCGATGCCGCCGACGCTCTGTTCCGCGCGGCGGATCGACGGAAGAAGCGCCAAGCGCCGAAGGAGGAAGCATGACCCCGAAAGAGATCGTGGAGAGGGTGAAGACCTGCGTCCAAGGCGGGCGCGACTACTGCCGGTTGTCGGACATTCCAGAGCCGACAACCATCCAGCACTGCTCCGACATCGACCACCTGCTCGCGATCCATGCGGCGGCGGTGGAAGTCCTGGAAAGCGAACGCGCCTTGCTGGATGAGGCGTGGAAGAATCTCTCCGATCGGACGACGTGGGACGCATGCACGATAGCAAGCCAGCGTCGCAACGATGCCCGCGCCAACTTCGCCGCCCTGTGCGGGTGGAAAGCGGAGGAGGGGGTGTGAGCGAGTCGGAAAAGATCGACGTTTTCATTACGGTCAACGGCGAGCCTTCCGTTGCACAGGCAACGATAACGCGCCGCGGGCCGAATGAATCGCTCCGCATGATCGCGTGCGCGGCGCTTCGCTTTCCTGGTGGGCCGATCATTTGCGCTCCGCGTCACGGCGGGCCAATGGTCTATGCGCTGATGGAACAGATTGGCCTTGTCGGCATCGAGCCGGAGTATGGATTCTGCACGAACAGGTTCGACGAATTCGTGACGCGGCAAGAAGCCTGGAAGATCGCCGAAGCCGCTGGGCAAATCCGGTATCGGTGCGGCGGCGACGACGCGGACGGCGGAACGCTTTATTCGGAGAACCTCTACTAATGCCCTGGACCGGCGCAATCGGGAGCATGAAGCACGGCAAAGGCGAAGTCCACATCTGGGACGACTCCGGCCATTCGATCCACGTCGGCCACGATGGCGTGTGCTGCATCGCGGAGGATCAAGTGTGGCGTCCCGGGTGCTTCGAGACTCAAGCCGCCGCAGAACTCGCCTTCGATCTGACTGACGAAGAGATCGAGGAATTGAAGGCCGCGAAGCCCCGGGGCACGGCCATCACGGCGGCGCAGGTTCGCGCCAAGCTGGAGGGTCGCTAATGCCCTGGAACAAGAAGACGACGAAGAGGGAGAGATCATGACGACTGAGATTGTGACCGTCACGCTCACGCGCATCTCGTGCGGCCAATGCGGCGGATGCTACGCGGTCGACGAGCATTACCGCGCGACTAAGGAGGCCAACGGCGGCTTCTGGACGTGCCCCTATTGCGCCTGTAGTTGGGGCTATGGCGATTCGGCCGTCAAGCGTGCGGAGCGGGCGCTTGCTCAGGAGCGGGCGCGGCACGATCAAACCCGGGCCGATCGTGACTATCAGCGCGAAGTCCGCAAGAAAGCGGAGCGCCGCGAGATCGCTCAGAAGGCCGCGAAGACGCGAATCAAGAATCGCATCGCCAATGGCGTCTGCCCGTGCTGCAAGCGCCACTTCGCGAATCTCGGAAGCCACATGAAGGGGAAACACCCGGAGTTTGGAGGAAGCGAATGAACCTCATCGAAGAAGTGCTTCGCCTCGACAAGGAAGCGACGCAGGGGCCGTGGAGTACGTTCGGTCCTTACACCGAAGGCGGCTATCTCGATTCTGGATATGTGGTCTGCGAGAGAGGAGCACACGAGCCGGACCCCGAGGTCGGCGATCTTTGTGGAAGCGAACCGCTTCACGGGTACTCCCACGGATTCAGTGACGAGGACGCCTCCCTCATCGCCCTCTACCGCACCGCCGCCCCGAAGCTGGCGCGGGCGCTGA
>CAYRUZ010000051.1:0-3174 GCA_964427895.1 uncultured Candidatus Peribacteria bacterium | reverse complement strand
AGCGCGTCGCACAGCGGCTTGATCGTGCCGTCCCAGTCTCCGACCTTGCGCGGGCGGTAGACGCGGATCGTGAGCTTGACCGGGCACTTTAGTGGCGTAGCTCCCGCCGCGTACGTCTTCATCCGCGCCTGATACGCGCGCGCCTCACGGCTCAAAATCGTCATCGCGCGGAACCCGCCGCTGCCCTTCGTGCCGGTGCAGATCGAGCGCCAGTAGGCATTTACGTAGGGCGGGAAGGGGAAGGTGTGCGTGGTCACTCCATTGTC
This sequence comes from uncultured Candidatus Peribacteria bacterium, assembly GCA_964427895.1. Taxonomy (GTDB): domain Bacteria; phylum Patescibacteriota; class Gracilibacteria; order Peribacterales; family Peribacteraceae; genus CAYRUZ01. The sequence continues at coordinate 2,908 of CAYRUZ010000051.1, read as the reverse complement.
TCCGCTTCGACAATTTGTGAATCCCGATCCATGTCAAACAAGGTCGGATCTTCTTCGCCGTTGTCGCGTACTTCTGCGAGGTTCTTGACGGCCTGCCGGAAATAGCTCTCTTTCAGCTCCGCGCCGATCGCGCGTCGTCCGTTCGACACCGCCGCGTAAACCTCGCTTCCGACGCCCATGAACGGCGTTAGCACCACGTCGTCAGGGTTGCTCCACAACTCCACACACCGTTCGATCACGTCAAGCTGCAACGGGTGGACGTGCTTCTCGTCCTCCGCGTCTCGCGCCTCGCGGTACGGGAGCACGCGGTCGATCCGCACGTCATCCCAGAACGCGCTCGCGTACTGCCGCCAGATCCAGTGCGAGTAGCGGTTCTCGAGCTGGCTGCCCTTCCAGCCCTTGTAGCGGAGCAAGTCGCGCGGAATCTGCCGCGAGCCCGCGTACTTGAGGAGTCCGTTCGGGTGCCGGATCGGTTCCTGATTCTCGCCGCGACGACGGAACGCGAGAACGTAGTCGGCCGACGCCACGCTGCACTTGCTCGAATCCTCGACGATCGTTTTGTGCGCGAGGTTCTTTGCCATCGTCCGGTTTCGCACGCCGAGCGGTTCTTTCCAGACGTGATAACGCGCGATGTACGCGAACCCGAGCTTGGCATGGAGCCGGATGATGTCGCCTGGGAAGTCGCGCAGCACGTCGCAGCCCGTGTTCGATAGCGGCACGTCCATGCAGTGTACGCACGAGATCCGCCCCGGCTTCGTGAGACGGTACAGCTCACGCACGACGAACTCGTAGTGCGTGAAAAACTCCTCGTAACTGCGGCAGTTCGACAAGTCCTGTTCCGCGCTTGAGTAGCAGTACAGCCCACCGAACGGTGGCGAGTACACGGACAGTCCGATGCTCGCATCGGGCAGCTTCGCCATCACTTCGCAGCAGTCGCCGTTGTACAGCGCATAACGCTCGGAAATAACTTGGTCTCTCACAGCCACGTCGGCACCTCTTCCTTCTTTGTGTACGAGTTGGATCGTTCGATTCTGACCGCGTTGTTCATGTGCTCGACGATCGACGAGAACATCCGGTCCGCTTGCTCTGACTTCCGGCGTAGGTTCGCCAAGATCCCGCGCTCACCTTCGGTTGCGACGACATCAACACGCACGGGCCGCGTCTGTCCGAACCGCCAGCAGCGACGAACGCCCTGGTAGTACTGCTCGTAGCTGTGCGACGGGAACGTCGTGACGTGCGCGCACCGTTGGAGGTTCAAACCCCACGCGCCGATCTTCGGCTTGGTCACGAGGACGCGAAGCGTGCCGTCCGCGAAAGCGCGCAGCCGCGCTTCCTTCTCGTCGTCTGAGTCGGAACCGGAAACTTGCTCCGCACCCGGGATGAGCTTCGTGAGCAAATCTCCCTCTGGGTTCAGGTGACACCACACGAGAGCCTGCTCGCCGTGGTTCACGAGATCCGCGACCTTCTCGCATCGCTCGACGATCGTGCGCCGCCGCTCTTCGCGTTCCTCGCGCAGGTTCCCGGCGGGCAGCTCGAACAGCCAGCCGTCGCGCTTCGTCCGAGCCTCGACGATGTGCTCGTTTTCGGTGAGCGGCGGGAGCACGAATCGCCCGTCCTCGAATCCGAGGTCGGACGGCTTGCGCACCGCACGCGCCCACGAGCACACCCACTTCCAAAACGGCTGTTCGGCGTGTCCCTTGAAACGCCACTTGCCGCCGTCGCCCCAGTTGCGGTTCGCGTGCAGCGAGTTCTGCTCGTTCTTGAAGAAGCGCGCGAGCATGTCCAGGTGCCCGAGTTCGCCGAGAGCTTCGCTCGTCGTTCCGAACTCGATGTAGTCGTTCGGTGCTGCCGTCGCCGAGCACAGAAGCCGATGCGGGAGCGTGCGCAGGAACTCCGTCACAACCGCGCGCGTTGCGCCGTCGAAGTTCTTGAGAATGCTCGACTCGTCGCACACCATCCCGGCGAAGTCGCGCGGATTGAACTTGTCGAGCCGTTCGTAGTTCGTGACGATCACGCGCGCACCGGGCGGCAACACGCCGTCCTGCACGCGCACCGCATCCACGCCGAACTTCGCCGCCTCCGCGACCATTTGGTATCCGACTGCGAGCGGCGTTGCGATCAGCACAGGGCGGTTCGTCTTCCGCACGATATTCTCGGCCCACACGAGCGCCATCGGGCCCTTCCCCATGCCGCAATCGCACAAGTGCGCTCCGCGACCGCGACGTACCGCCCATTCGACTAGCACGCGCTGGAAGTCGAAGAGGAACCCCGGCATCCACACGGGCTCGAAGCCGCCGAGGTCCGTCCCGCGCGACTTCGATTCAAGAAAGTCAACGTAACTCGTCACGTATCCATCTCCTTTTGGAACGCTCGGTGAAAAAGGCGCGACGGCTATCCACCGCCGCGCCAGACCAACCATCTCGATTCACGGCCGGAACGACAAGGACCGGCCGTGAGCGGTTACTTCGGATCGCCTTCGCTTTCCAAGTAGAACTTGTCATGGCTCACAACGCATTCGGCAATCCGCATCGTCAGCTCGTGCGTGTACCAGTCGTAAGCCTTCGGATCATCGCGCATCTTCCGCGCCTGATCGACCGCCTCGTCAAGGCACGCTTCCGTGCCGAGCGAATTGTTCGGGTGCGCGTCGATGTACGTCTTCAGCGCATGCAGTCCGTGGAACACGCCGCGCCGGTAGGCTTCTTCTTCAGGAGTGTGCTTCATGGTCAGAAGGGGACGAAATCAGGATCGCCCGGCTTCGGCTCGCGCTTCTGCGCTGGCGGAACCAGCGTCGCAGCTTGCGACGGGTCTGCAAGCGGATGTTCGCCATCGGGCCAGTACCCGAACGCCGACCCATCCGCGTTGAAGTCCGGTTCCAGGTAGCGACGCCCCTTGTCGTTCGGCTCACCGA
>CAYRUZ010000050.1:0-3213 GCA_964427895.1 uncultured Candidatus Peribacteria bacterium | reverse complement strand
GAAGTCCACGTGACCCGGGGTATCGATGATGTTGATGGTGCAATCCACCTCGGCATCTCCTTCGCCCGGAATTTTCGCCTTCCAGTGGCACTGCGTCGCAGCGGCCGTAATGGTGATGCCGCGCTCGCGCTCCTGTTCCATCCAGTCCATCGTCGCCTCGCCATCGTGCACTTCACCGATCTTGTAGTTCTTACCGGTGTAGAACAGGATGCGCTCGGTCGTCGTGGTTTTACCGGCATCGATGTGCGCGATGATACCGATATTTCGCAGGTGCTTAGTATCCATAGAGTCGGGAGAAATGGCGGTACAGGTGGATAACCCGCACCGACGGGGAATAGCCGAGAGACTATAGGGAAAAGATCTTTATGACGCAATCGGCCGATGGCGCAAAAAAGCGGGTTTATGGGCTATTTCTCTCCACATGTCGTGCGAATGGCGAGGGTTATGCGCTCGATCATCTTTGTTTTGAGGCAAATGGGAATCTTCACCGGCGCGGCTCCGGCCTGCTTCCAATCAATGAGCAAATCGAGACTGTCCTCCCCCATCTGGTGGAGGATTGCGCGGCGTAAGTCTTCGCGATACTCATCGTCGAGACTCACCTGACTGCGCTCCAGGAATTCGCAGAATATTTGCGTGAACTGCGCATCGAGAAACGCATGTAACCGACGGGCGTACGACATGCACCCCGGCGGGTCATCGGAGGGAGGAGAAGACGAAGAACACATGGTGACAGGTGGGAATGTGTATTTTTTGGACCGAAATATTATACTGATTTTTTCTTCTTTGGCAAGGGTAGGGATGTAAAACGTCTTACACATTCGCGGTAAAAACGCCTGCGAAAGAAAAATTTCGCAGGCGCGATGAGTGAACGGGAGCACTTACGCGCGGACGGGGATTTCCACGAGCGTGCTTTTGCCTTCCGAGCGAGCAATGCGGAAGCGCAGAGGAACTGGTGCGTCTGTCTTGAGGCCAATGACGTAGGCCGGGTTTTTGACAACGTACACGAACGTGTACCATTCGCCGCTGCGGAGCTGCTGCGACCCCATCAAGGGGGCGTATTCGGCGTCTTCGAAGAGCCGGTCGATCGTCACCGTAACGCCCGTGGGCGTTCGTACGACGATGAGCAGGAAGATGACGCCGCAAGCCGCCAGCAGCAGGGCGAAAAGGAACCATTCCATTGTGTCTCCTATGGTTTGAAGCCTCGGGTTTCGTTCACTGTTGTAAGTATAACATCACAATAAAATTGATAAAACGCAAAATGCCGGCATCAAACCGGCATTCTGGCTTAAAATTCGCTATTACTTCGCGAAGTGCGCGAACGCCTTGTTGGCCTGGGCCATCTTCAAGACATCCTGCTTCTTCTTCACCGCACCGCCTTGCTCGGCCGACGCATCAAGCAGCTCGAGAGCCAGTTTCTGGCTCATCGGCAATCCCTTGCGCTCGCGAGCGGCGTTGATGATCCAGCGGTACGACAGTGCCTGCTGGCGCTTTGGGTTCACTTCGGTCGGCACCTGGTAGACGGCGCCTCCCACGCGCTTCGGGCGGACCTCGATAAGCGGCGTGGCGTTGAGCACGGCCTTGGAGAAAACCTCCAAGGGATCCTCCTTCGTGCGAGTCTTGATGACTTCCATCGCATCCCAGAACAAGCGGCGGGCGACGGACTTCTTGCCGCGCTCCATCATGCAATTGATGAACTTTTCGATCGTGGGGTTGGAATCCTTGGGGATGTACTGCTTCGGGAGAGTCGCCATGGTCGGAAAAAAGTGAGCGAGTAGTGGGAGGGATTAGGCTTTGGGCTTGCGAGCGCCGTAGCGGCTGCGGCCCTGCTTGCGGTTACGGACGCCTTCCGTATCGAGAACTCCGCGGACGATGTGGTAGCGGACTCCCGGAAGGTCTTTCACGCGTCCTCCGCGGACGAGCACGACGCTGTGCTCCTGGAGGTTGTGTCCTTCTCCCATGATGTAGGCCTTCACTTCGTGGCCGTTGGTGAGGCGCACGCGGGCGATCTTTCGGAGAGCGGAGTTCGGCTTCTTCGGCGTCATCGTGGTCACCTTGAGACACACGCCACGCTTGAACGGCGCGCCCTTCGGCAGCGGCACGGGACGCATGTTGAGTGCGTTCCAGGTGTACTGCAGCGCAGGAGCTTTGGACTTGTAGCGCTTCTGGCGGCGGGGGCGGCGGATGAGCTGATTGATCGTTGGCATGGGGCGTGAATAGTAGAGGCTAGGGGTGCGGGAGTAAAGAGATGCTTACGGGCTTATTCCTCGGTTTCTTCGGCCTCCTGGGCCTGTTCGGACGTAAAGCGTGCGCGGTAGACCTCTCCGGTCGGAATGAGGCGGCCGATGATGACGTTCTCCTTCAGGCCGGCAAGCATGTCGATCTTGCGGGTCGTGGCGGCGTCGACGAGGACGCGGATCGTCTCTTGGAAGGATGCTCCGGCAAGCCAGGAATCAGTGGCGAGGGCCACGCGCGTGATGCCGAGGAGCAGCTGCTCGAAGGTTGCGCGCTTCTTGCCCTTCAACAGGCGCTCGTTGTCGTAATCGACTTCCCCCTTGTCGGCGGTCTCGCCGGCGAGGAAGCGCGTGTCGCCAGCGTCCGTGATGCGGACCTTGCTGAACATCTTGCGCACGATGATCTCGAGGTGCTTGTCGTTGATCGTCTGCCCCTGGGAGGCGTAGATGTGCTGCACCTCGGAGACGATGTAGTTCTGGACGGAGTACACGCCCTTCTTCTCGAGAAGTTCCTGCAGGTTGTAGTGGCCGACGTTGAGGGCGTCTCCCACGTTGATGAATTGGCCGGTTTTGACGAGCATGCTCTCGCGCGGACCGAACGTGTAGCTGCGCTCCTGCGCCTCGTTGTGGCGCACCTTCACGACACCATCCTCGACCGAGCTGACTTTGCCCGGAATGAGGGCGCGGAGTACAGACTTGTCGAACTTCGAGCGCGCGAGCTGCGTGCGCTCCTCCACCGCCTGGCCCTTCTTCACGCTTACCTCGAATCCTGCGGGGATGAGGTACGTGTCCTCGCCCGGCTCCTCAGCAGAGACCGTGACCGTCGTCTTGCCGCCCTGGTGCGTGACCTTCACGCGACCCGAGATGTCGGACAACGTGGCGGCCGTGCGCGGAGAGCGTGCTTCGAAGAGTTCCTCGACGCGGGTAAGACCCTGCGTGATGTCGGCTCCTTCTGCGACTCCTCCCATGTGGAAGGTACGCA
>CAYRUZ010000049.1:0-3354 GCA_964427895.1 uncultured Candidatus Peribacteria bacterium | reverse complement strand
AACGCCCGGTGCAAAGTGGTGAGCAAGAGGAAGAGGAACGTGCCGAAGGCGAAGCGCAGGACGAGCGTTGATTGGAAGAGTTCGTCGATGAACGGAATCTCCCATTCCAAGCGGTCGGTGATGCGGTAGAAGCCGATCAGGTAGACCACGCCGTACCATGCCAGCAGCCAGCCCGCGTAGAGCCGCAGCGTATCGGTCAGCGGCAGGTAGGCGTTATCCACCGGCTGCATGCCGACGGGTTGCGCCACGCGCAATTGGCGGACGCTGATGCCTTTCGAGGCCAACTGCAGGGAAGCATGCTCAAGAGACGTTGCTTCCACCGTGCCCTGCCGGGTGGTTTTGGAGCCGTCGACGCCTGTGTAGACGAAGAGGGTCATTGCGCTTGCAGAACGGCACTCGCGTCGTACTTCGCGATGTGTTCCACAATATAGCGAATGGCGGCGTCGAGGCCAGCGGGTCCGCTTACTTCGAAGTGCTCGTTATCTCCCCAATCCTTGAAGCCGACGACGAGATCGCCTTGTGTGCGCACCTGTCCGCTCGTGGCCTGCTTGGCTGCTGACGTGCCGGAGACGAGGTTGATGACGATCGGGCCCTGGCCGAGACTGTCGATTTCCTGCGAGCTCAATTCGACGTGCCACAGGAAAGACGTCGTCGCGCCGAAGGACTTGTAGTACCACATTTTATGCACCGGCATGCAGAACTCGATGTGCGACGAGCAGTACTGCTGGGACCAATTTCCCGCCGACAGATCCTGCTTCGCCATGGTTTTGGCCGCCGTCGTGTAGGCGTCATCGGCTGGCTGGGAAGCCACCGAGGACGATGAGGTCGAGACGGAGCTGCTGGAGCTGGAGGAAACGACGGGGGTCGAACTGCTGCTCGATGAGGTCTTGGAGGAGGATGACGAGGAAGAGCTGGTCGAGACCGATGACGAGGAAGACGACGTGGTCGTCGAACTGCTGCTCGAGCTGCTGCTGGATACCGACGAACCAGACATCGTTGTTCCGCTGCCGGTGAGCGATCCGCTCCCGGTCTGCTCGGACGAGGACGACGACGCGACGACGCTCGAAACCCGCATGATGCGGCCGCCCGCTTCCACAGTCGGCTCAACGATGCCCATCACCGTCACGGTCTTTCCGATGTAGTTGTTGAGATTCACGTCGTCGCTCTCCAAGAGGATGAACCGTCCGTCTTCCATCACCAAGCGGTGCGTTCCCTGCATGTAGATGCTGATGCCGGCGGTCTGAATAACTCCTTCTGCCGTCATGATTTCGGACTCTTCACTGCTTTCCTGCGTCGTATCTTCCGACGGTGGCGGGGTGGGGGAGGACGAAGGCCAGGTGCACCCTGCGAGAAGGGCAACCATGAACAAGCCGACAAACGGCCGAAGAGAAGAGAACGACATTGTGGGAGCGGTGGATTCCGTAATAGCCGACATACTTTACGGGCGTTGGCGAAAGCAGTCAACGCATCTCGGCTTGTAAAACGGGGTACCTCGCACTCCGATTTCTTGGCTCTCTTAAGGGTCGGAACCGACATTGACTTTCTCGTTTTTTCGCAATTCACGACGCTTTCGTTCCACGGTTCCGTCTCATACACTGCTCCAGCTCCATTCCCAATCCCTCGTGCTTTCGACGATCATTGATCTGTTCCTGCATCTCGACAAACACCTCTCCGTGATTCTCCAGGATTATGGCCCCCTCACGTACGTCATACTCTTCGCGATCGTCCTGTGCGAAACCGGCTTGGTCGTCACGCCTTTCCTGCCGGGTGATTCGTTGCTGTTCGCCGCGGGCGCGTTTGCCGGGAAAGGGGACTTAGATATCGCGCTGCTCATCGTGCTATTCCTCCTTGCGTCGATCGTGGGAGATTCGATGAACTACAGCATTGGCAAGACGATCGGCAAGAAGGCCTTCTCGATGAATACGTGGTTCCTCAAGCAGGAACACCTCAAGAAGACGCACGGCTTTTACGAGAAATACGGCGCGAAAACCATCGTCATCGCGCGCTTCCTCCCCATCGTGCGCACCCTGGCGCCGTTCGTCGCGGGCGTTGGCACCATGAACTACGGCATCTTCATGAAGTACAACGTGATCGGTAGCATCCTTTGGGTGTTGCTCTTCACCTTCGCGGGATACTTCTTCGGCGGTCTGCCGTTCGTGGAGCATAACTTCTCGCTCGTCATTCTTGCGATCATCCTCATTTCAGTTGTGCCCACTGTTGTCGAATGGATTCGGCATCGTATGCGGGGGCAAATCGCTGAATGAAGCGCCAAATTTGAGTTTATAGTACTGTTTTGGTATACTATAAGCGAATGTCAACAAACAGCATGAACGAACAGGAAGGGGGAAAAAGAGAAGAGCTTGCCGTGCCCGATGCGCTCTCGGGCATGTCGGTGGAGTTGAACATCGGCGCCGCCGTGGGACAGCAGGTGCACGAGGTGATTTGGGACCAATCGCTGTTGGAGGAGTACTACGATGCCAAGCATCGAACGACCGTTCCGGTCACGACCGCGCAGTCGAACCTGCGACTCACCCCGGATGACATTGCCTACGAAATCCTCAATGGGTTCATTTCCCACAATCCGCTCGGCAGCGGCTCGCCCGAGGGCGTGACGGTTCGTTCCGTGGTCTTGCCTGATGGCGAGACGCGCCGGTTCACCATCACCGGACCGTGGGCGATCTATAACCCCGAAGCTCTTTTGAGCCCGCACGTGCAGGTGGGTCCTCCGCAAATCGTGGAGGGTCATCCCGCGGTCGGACTTAAGCAGGCGGTGGCGGTGGGCATGCGCGACTGCGGCCTGGCCCACTTCGAGGTGCAGGGCTCCACCTGGGACGTGCAGTACGCACTCGCCGACACCGACGCCATCAACCGCGAGTTGGAATCCGCCGGCCACAAGGAGCGCCTCAAAGGCACCTGGCTCTCGGGTGACGTGTTCCCGTCCGGCGCCCGCCGCGAGGCGTGCGGATACGTCGTCGAAACCAAGAACCCAGCATTGATCGCTGCATTTGATTCGCTGCAGAACGCCGCCTGAATCAGGCGCTCCCGATCGGGTAGTGCTTTGACCAATAGTGGCGGTGGGAGTGGGATTCGAACCCACGTACCCCGTGAGGGGTAACCTGATTTCAAGTCAGGCGCGATCGACCACTCTGCCATCCCACCGTCCCCAGTGTAGCGCGCGGGAGCCGGGCAATCGACGGTTACATGGCGTCGTGCATTTTTCCGACCGATCCAAGGATCTGCCGGATGCGATCGTTGGTCGGAAGCTTGCCTTCCTCCACCGATCGAGCCTTCCAGTGTTCCCGGAGAGCTTCGAGGTATCCCTTTTCTTCGCGCAGGCGCTCGATGAACGGAAGC
>CAYRUZ010000048.1:0-3355 GCA_964427895.1 uncultured Candidatus Peribacteria bacterium | reverse complement strand
CGATTTCGTGCCCACCAGCGGGCTGCTCGACTCCACGACGATCGACGTGAACACCTCGACTCCGGGCCAGATCAAGTGGCACAACATCACCCCTGCCGGGGTGCATGGCTCGTTCGGGACCGACGACGGGACGACGTTCTCCAGCACCATCTACATCCCGGTGTTCGTGCCGTACGGATTCACGATCACCGGCGCGTACGCGATGGGGACGAACTCCAGCGGCGCTGCGAACTCGTGCTCGATGACGGTCGAGGTCTGGTGCAAGGCCGGGGCGATCCCGACCGTCTCCGACAAGATCAGCGCGTCCGCGCCGATCACGCTCTCGTCGGCGTCCTACTCGTCTGACACGACCCTGACGGGCTGGAGCAAGACCGTCACGGCGCTGTCGGTGATGATCTTCAAGTGCGTTCCGACGGCGAGTTGCCAGCGCGTGCAGTTCGGCGTGTTCGGCGTCCCGACCAGCAGCTAAGGGGTGAAACGTGGCGATCACTGAACGCTATGTGAGTACGACAGGCGCTGGCTCGCACGACGGCACGAGCGAGGCCAACGCCTACTCGTGGGCTGAGATGCTGACAGCGATCGCTGGCGGCGCGGCTGCCGGATACCGGTACAACGTCAAGCAGGGCACCTACTCGCTGTCGTCAACGTCGAGCATCACCGCTTCCGGAACCACCACCTCCCCATTGGTGATCCGCGGATACAAGACGACTCCGGGAGACGGCGCGCGTGGTTGGTCGGCCGGAGCGCTCGACACGTCGTACATGCCGACGATCGCGTACGACGCGAACTACTACCTCGGTTTCTCCGGGTCGTTCGTCTTCGTCGAGGCTCTGGTGGTGACGGCCAACAACGCCGGCAAGGCCCTGCAAGCAGGTCCGCAGTGCGTGTTCCACCAGGTACGCGCCGCGAACTCCAGCACCGCCGGGACCTCGTACGTTGTCGGACTCGATGAGACGATGTGCCTCGCCGTGGCCTGCGAGTTCGGGCTGACCGGAGCGAGCGGAGGCGATTGCGTCGCCTACCTGCAAGCGAACGGCGCCTCCATGATCGGATGCCGGATCTTCCAGAGTTCGGCCATCGGCGTGAAGGCGTACTACTTCTCGTCCATCCTCGGATGCGTGTTCCAGAACTGCGCCGGGAAGGCGATCAAGCAGTCCGACACTGGCGGCGGAGTCGTCATCTACGGCAACACGGTGCAGGGGAACACGAGCGACGGCATCGAGATCGTCGCCAGCACCACCACGCTGTCGAGGATCGTGAACAACCACATCACCGACAACGGCGCGTACGCGGCGAACTTCAACGGCACAGCCGCGCCGTGCTTCATGTACAACCGCACCCGCGACAACACGAGCGGCGCGACGAGCGGAGGGACCGACTGGATCTCTTCGCTGGCGGGAGGCAACGTCACCACCGACAATGGATCGGCGTCCAGCGACTACACGAACGCCGGATCGGGCGACGTGTCGCTCGTCGCGGCCGCCGTCGGCGCTCAGGCCGGCGTCGGCTACAAGTCGGCCATCGGCGCATGCGGCCCGGCTAGCCTCGGATCGACCGGCGGGCTAAAGGGGTACGCAGCGGCATGACTCAGGTGCCATTCAAAGACGATCGGAACGACCCGGCCTACGTCAACCCGACGCTGCCGGTCGGTTCCGGATTCTCCGGCGCGACTCCGACGCCAAGTCCCGTCGGCTCCGTGTCCGACGACGGATACGGCGCGAAGTGCATCGCACGATGGGATGTGGTTCCGTTCCAGACCTTCACCACGACCATCAACGTCGCGGTGGTGGCATTCCACATCAACGGAATCGACCGGGTGGAGTTCTCCGTGAACGGCGGGGCGTGGACGGCCGTCACCGAGCAGACGCTCAACTCCGAAACGGGCGTGTGGGAATATTGGGGGACCATCGACGCCGACGACTTCTCCGGCAACTCCTGCGAGGTCAGGGCCATCGTCTACCCGGCCAACGCGGGGACGCCACGCCTTCTGGCCGGAGAGTACGACGAGGTTGGCGACATCGACTCCGTATGGAACGGCAACCACTCGCTGTTCCTGTATCCGGACAAGGACAACTCGTTACCTGCTCCCGTGGTCTACTGCTCTCCCACCGGCAGCGACTCGACCGGCGACGGCTCCAGCGGCAATCCGTTCAGGAACCCGGCCAAGGCCGCCGCTTCGATGGCAAGCCCGAGCGCCGACGGAGGGATCGTCTACCTCAAGGCCGGCAGCTACTCGTACGGACCTCCTCCGTGGCCGCAGGCGACCAACACGAGCAGGTGGCTCACGATCATGCCCGCGCCCGGCGTGGCGCAAGAGGATGCGATCATCGTCGATGGCGACACCGGCGGTCTCGGTACGACAGCGCGGCTCGTGCGAGTGAAGGGCGTGACGATCAACCACACGCCGGGCGCTGGCGGAGTCCCGCGGTTCGCCGGGGGCGGCATCGTCTGGTTCGACTCGGTGGTCGTGAACGGGACGAGGACCGAGGACTACTCGCACATCAACACCGGCGCGGCGAAGGCGTGGTACGTCACAGACTCCTACATGACGCAATCGCGCAACGCGCTCCGCGGCGCGACCTTCCAGCGTGGGTGCACGTTCGGAACGCTCTCCGGATCGCCGTTCGGCGACTCGCCATGCGTGATCGACTGCCAAGTGGGCGAGTACGACGCATCAGGGACGGAGTTCCATGGCGACGTGTTCCACTGGTTCTACGAATCGGACGACCGCGAGAACATCGTCGTCTACAACGTGGCGGCGCCGAATTTCAACAACCAGGCCATCTTCGCCGAGGTCGCGGACTGGACCACCCCGCACTACACGCGGCTCGACAACGTGGCGATCGTGAACTTCCACTGCGAGAAGCAGGAGAACGGTCCTGAAAGTTCGTACTGGGAGCGAGACACCAACCATCTCATCTTCCGGAACGTCTCCATCCCGGACCAGAACTTCTACTTCCTGCAAGAAGACTATTCGACATCCATATCCGACGTGATGATCGTCGGGATGGTGGCTAAGTCGTTCGGCGGGACAGAGCCTCCCGACGGAACCGTTGCCGAGCACAGCCATACGGTCGATCCGACGGTCTACCAGTCTTGGCTGTACGGAACGGATGTCACCACCGGAGCCGAGCAATACATGACCGATGTCGACTCGGAGCGTTCGTTGCAGACGACCTCGCGGCTGCGAGGAAGGGTCCGTTCCGCATACTGGAAGGTTCCGACTGACGCATACGGCAGGGTCCGTCCACTGCTCGCGTCCATCGGGGCGCTGGAGGACTGGAAGGCATGATCCAACTCTCCGGCAAGATCGACGGCGGATTCCCCTTCGTGGCCGTCACGAACGGCTCGGCCT
>CAYRUZ010000047.1:0-3366 GCA_964427895.1 uncultured Candidatus Peribacteria bacterium | reverse complement strand
CGAATTACGCCAATTGCGCACATGTCGAGCGGCAAGGGCGCGATCCCGATCCCTTCGGGCCGGAGATCCGCTCCCTCATAGCGATCGACTTCCTGGACGACGCGACGTGGACGGACTGGCTCAAAAAAATGCGTTTCTCGATCCTCGCCGTGGACGGAATCATCGGACGGGCAGCAATGCCACCAAGCCAAGAGCACCATGAGCCACTGCCGGATGGCATGACGCCCGAAGCCCTGCAGGAGGCGAACATCGCCGAGCTGCAAAACAAAGGACGTCTTCTGCTTGAACTACTGGGTCGTTCTGAGAAAGAATAAAAAAGACGCGATACTTGACAAAATTATAAATTAAAGTATTTTATGCGTTAATATGCGTACGAGCACAGCGCTTACTGTCGTAGAGCCGTACCGTACCGATGAGATGCAACTCATCGACAACGCCACGGGCAACTTCACTTCGACGGAGCCGAATCAGTTCGAAGCCATCGAAGCCGTTCCGCAATTCGCAGCGAACTGGGCGCGGCTTTCGCATATGCAAAACGATGCACGCAGCGTCCTCACTGCGACGGTAAACGCCTCGGGAGCGTGCCCCATCGGGGCCACTTCTCTGTGCGGTCAGTACTGCTTCGCGCACAAGTCTTGGAGCGCATCTACCTCGCCGCGGGAAGATGCTCCGCAGAAATACCTGCGTGATGCCAAGAAGCTCGGGGAGATGGACAGGAACGTCGGCATCTTCATGTCATACGACACGGAACCGTTCCCCGGCGGAAAGATCTGCACCATCTCGCGCGGACTCCTCCGCGCCATGATCAAGATGCCGCCCGCGGCACTGCTGGTGCACAGCCACACGGCGCACATCGGACACCCGGAAGTCGTCGATTTGCTCGGCGAGCTGTCACAGGCAACAAACGTCATCGCGGGTATCGGTTTTGAAACCGACAGCGATGACACCGGCCACAACCGACCCCACCATCATTCCGTCCAGGACCGCGTAGAAGCCATCGTGCGACTCGCAAAGAAAGGAGTGAAGACCCAGGCGTCCACGACTCCCCTCCTCGGCTATCTCGATTACAAGACATTCGTCCGACGATTCCGGGACGAAGGCGTCTACCGCGTGATGATCGGTGAGCTGCGCAAGGAGTTCGCCGGAGGAGGAACGGCCAGGGCCATCGGCATGGAACTCGGATTGCCCGCGCCCACGGAAGAAGAAGCGGGAGCATACTGCGCCGAGTTGCGGTTCCCGGGCGGCGTGGACGTGCGAGAGAAGTTTTACGTGACGATGAGCTGACCATGAACAAGGACACGACATACCGTTTCCTGGCGAGCGGATTCATCCTCGAGGGCTCCGAGGGAAAACCCCAGTTTCCGCCGCGGGTTGCCGACCAGGCGCTGAAGAGAGCCTTGCAGCATCACAAGCGCGAAACGGCCCATGTACTCTTTGACCCCTTCTGCGGTAACGGCATCGCTCTCGCTGCCCAGCTGGTCTTGCACCGCCAACGCATTGTCGGACTCATCGGCAGCGACATCGATCCAGCGAGCGTGGAATTGAGTCGCATGAACGTGGAACTCTGCACCGAAAAGGCCGCTCGAGAAAGACAGCAGCAAGTGATCGCGCATCCCGAGCTGGCCAGGGGCCAGCAAACCGCCGGACGCCTCGGCGAGTTCGCCGACATGCTGCGCGACAGGGGCTGCACCGATCTCCCATGGAGTCAGTTTTTCGTGCACAACGTCCTCGAACCAACCGAGGCGGTCGAACGGGACACGGTCAGTATGCTCATCACTGACCCTCCGTACGGGCGACAAACCCCCTTCGTCAGCAAAGGCGAGCAGGTACAGGACGATGAAGCGTTGCTGTCCCTCTACCCCCAAACGCTTGAGGCGTTGCGCCCACTGATGCAGGACGGCGGAGTCGCCGTCATCATCGCGCATCGACGCGAAAGACTGGAAGAAGTGCTGCGAGCCACACCCGGATATGCGTACAAGGAGACGAAACGCACGACCGGAGGAATCGAGGGAAGGAACTTCCGGAACTTGTACGTGATGACGGCGGTGTAAAAATTAATGTAAACTAAAATTAACTAGATTCCCCGTCGAAAAACACCCGATCATAGGGCGACAAACGTGGTGATGCTCAGGAGTATGACGACGCATGCGATGAAGGTCGTGAGTGTCTTTGTTTTGGCGTGTTTCACGACCAAGACGGAAAACGGCACCGAACAGAGTGCGCCGCTCAGCACCGGAACCGCGATCATCCAATCGATGCTGCTTCCGCGAAGCAGGTAGAACGTGAAACCGGAGAGGCAGGTGAGCATCTCGGCGAACGATGCGATGGCGATGGCGCCCCGTGCTTCGACGCCGGAAAGCAGCTGGCCGCTTACGACGAGCGGGCCGTATCCACCACCGCTGATGGCCTTGTTGAACGATGCAAGAATGCCCAGTCCCACAATGCGGAACCAGGAGAAGCGGAACGTCCTGCCCTGCACCGCAAGCATGAATACGCCCACGCAGAAGAGAATGACGCTGATGATCATATTCAGTGTGTCTTTCGGAAGAACCGCCGACGCCTGCACGGCGATGAGCGACCCGATAATCGACGTGCAGCCGATGATCACCCCCACGGTAAATGCCTTGCTCCCGGGACGGAGATTCACGCTTCCCGCGGCGTGGTGTCCGAACGCCGCGAAAGCACCAGTGAAGAGCTCCGACAGAAGGATGACTGGCACGACGACCTTTGCATCGAAGCCCGTGAGCAGCAGCAGGGGCGTGAGCATCGTGCCGAAGCCCATACCCAAGGTGGAATCGACGAACTCGCAGACGAGACAGGCGAAGAAAAGAAACAACGAACTGGAGAGCGTCGTTGTCGGGCTGCCGGCATGCACGCCGTATGCGACGGTGAGAGCAATGAAAACCGTGACGGCACTGAGCACTGCGAGACGCTGTTTCATGTAGCTCGACATAGGCAGGCACGAGCTTACCCTCGGCCGGGTCGGAGCATCTTATTGACTCGTATATGATTCATGTTTCAATAGGCTTCATGACTCCCCTCACCTCACAACCGATCATCGACGGAAACGGCATCATCCTCCCGGTAGAGGAAGCAGCGATGGCGCATCTCCCGCACAGAGTCACATTGGAGGGAAGAACATACGAACGGAAGAGAGAGTTTCATGCGACGCTGTTAGGAAAGACACTGATCGAACGCCTAGGCCTGGACCACTCCCAGGTGCGCGATTTGGCGCAGGAAGCGCAAGCCCACCAGTGGACCATCGAACTGCGAAACGCCTATGTGCGCCTCGTACGACAGCGCAGGGGTGACGATCAGCAACTGGACCGGGGACAGTCCACTGTCCAAATGGCGGGTATTGCGGAT
>CAYRUZ010000046.1:0-3404 GCA_964427895.1 uncultured Candidatus Peribacteria bacterium | reverse complement strand
GAGATCGACGACCTGCTCGAGGAGCACGAGTTCTCGACGGGCCCAGAAGGTAAGAACGAAAAGCTCGCATTCGCACAGGAGGGCAACGTCCTAGTCGCCAAAAGCATCGTCACGGTGGCGGACGACGCGGCCGGGGGTCTTCGTCTTCTGCTGTGGAAGCGCAACGAACCCCATGTAGTGACGGTCGGAGGATCGATTCTCACTTCAGGCAGCGACATGCGCGCTGCTCCCGCAGAGGTGCTTGCGAAGAAAGCCAACATCGCACCGATGCCGACGGAGTTCGTGCCATTGGGCATCGGCTTCTCGGATCCGAAGCAAACCAAGGGTATCAATTACCTGTTCCAGATCTACCGCGCGCGGCTCTCTCCCGCGGCGGAGATTTCCTCCAAGACGTCGGACGCCCTGGAGTGGGCCAGTCCCGAGGATGCCGCGGCTGCCATCGCTGGCAAGGCGCTGGAGCAATCAATTCTGCGGAAGGTCAGGGCAAATTCCTGACGGCAAACAGGTGCAACTGGCGTGCACGGACGTAGGACGATGATCAGAGGCAACGGCCTTCCTCGCACCCATTGGGGCACTCCACTCCGACGTCGGGAACGACGGCCTCCGCAATCGTATCGTTGCAGCGGAATTCCGAAACGTGCGTCTCGTCGATGCAGCTTTCGGTGAAGGCGTATGCGGCATTCCGCCAGTATCCGGATACCGTCCCCTGCACGCCGAGATCCTCTCCTCCATCGCTGTCGACGCAGCTGAACTCGGGACCGTGGATGCACGCGCCATCGAGACAGCCCGCCGGGCAGTACACGCCGAAGGTCTCAGGGAAGGACTGGCGTGCGATGTCTCCGTCGCAGTAGAACTCCTTGAGCCAGTGATCGTCGATGCACTCCTCGGGGTAAATGAAATTCTGGTAGTGATCGGTGCCCTGCACCTCGCCGCGCTGATCGGGGTTTTCCCCGCCGTCATTGTCGTAGCAGCTGAACTCGGCGACCTCCGCGATGCATGCGCCGTCGAGACAACCGCCGGGGCATTCGATGCCCGCGTCATCGGGGGTCTCGGATACCGCCTGAGGCCCTTCGCAGCGGTACTCGGACAAGTGCGTGCCGTCTTTGCATGAGTCGGTGAAGGAGTATGCCTCTCCATTCCAGATGCCAGAGACGGTTCCTGCGCTGCCGTAAACGCTGCCGCCGTCGGAATCGTCGCACGAGAAGCGGGCGGGATCCGCACACGCTCCTTCAAGACATCCGCCGGGACAATCAATGAAGGTACGGTCCATCGTTCCTTCCACAGTGCAGGAGAACTCCTGCAGGACACGACCGTTCACGCAGCTGTCGGACTCCATGGTCTGCACGCCGCCGGACGTGACGCTCACGACGGACGGAACGTCGTACGTCGCTCCCCCATCCGCATCCAAGCAGCCGTCAGGAAGCGGCTCGGGCGCGACCTGTGCGGCCAAGCGCGACAAGCCCACCACGACGACGAGGGCGACGACGATGATGGAGCCAATACGGAACGTGCGCGAAACCACCATTCGGTAGTCCAGTATGACAGGCTCCGGCCGAGGATAAAAGGTGAAATATGCAACCGCTCAAGAACGCGTCACGACGTTGGGCTCCAAAGGCATTGGGTCGTTCGAGGCGGCGCGCCTCCCCCAAAGGAACCTGCGAGACAATCTCCCGAAGAAAAGGATGACCAACACGCACGGCATTAACACTGCCCGCAATGACTGCTGGCAAGTCGTTGTACGGCAACGGAAGTTGTAACGCCGCGCGACATCCAAGGTATCCAACACGGCATCGATGATGGCGATACCGTCCATGTTGCTCCGCTTCGAGCGCGTCTGGCGCACGGGCAAGTCGACCACGCGAAGATCGTGTGCGAAAGCCGTGCATAACACCTCGATGTCGAAAGCGTATCCGCGGATCTGCAGCCGTCCGAACAATCGTTCCACAAACGAACGCCGGAATACCTTGAGTCCGGCTTGGGTATCCGCGACGGGAAGACCGAAGAGGATACGGTTGAGCGCGCGATACACATGGCTCCCGATATACCGAAAAAGCGACGTATCGTAGGATTCGCGTCGTGCGATGACGACGTCATGCCCCGCCTCGGCCGCAGCGAAAAACTGTTTGAGGAAAGTGGGGTCAATAACGTTGTCGGCATCGATGAACGCCACGTACTCGCCCTGCGCGACGAGCATTCCCCACCGTACGGCGCCTCCTTTACCCAATCGTTCCGCCTGCATCAGGACACGCACCCGTTCGTTGCGCGCAGCGATTTCGCGGACAACTGCTTCCGTGTCGTCATTGCAGCCGTCGACCACGATAATGATTTCGAGCGGCAAGCCTGCGCATGCGCGCATCACGCCTTGGACGGTGCCCACGCACTCCCGTCCGTGGTTGTGACACGGAATGACGATGGAGTACTTCGGTGTGGATGTCATGTACATGACTATTTTACACTAAATTGGCAAATTAAGCAATATTACGCCGCGGAATACGCAAATGGCACAGTTGTGCGGAACCGCGGCGCAGACGTACTCTACGGTCCGTGTCTGCGGTGTTTTGGCTCGCCTACATACTCGGCTGGATCCTTCGTCCGTTCCCCAAAAAACCCCGCCAGGCAGCGGTCGTTCCGCCTGCGAATCCGGGCAGTCTGGGGGATGAAGCGATGATGCAATCGGCAATCCTGCATTTGGAGAGCAAGGGGTACGACGTCAGCATCCTCGTGCTCGCGACATCGGATGATTGGTCGCCAGTCGCTCCGCGGGCGAAAAAGATCGGACCAATAAACGACTCCCGCGCGGCATTCTTTGCCCGATGGAAAAAAAGCATCGTCAGCGCCTGGGCGCTCATACGTTCGAACGAGGTCATCTGCATCGGCGCGGATTTGATGGACGGCAATTATGACAAAGAAACCTCTTTCTCGCTCAAGCTGTTGCTAATGCTGAATGGACTGGCGGGAGCAGGATGCGACGTGCGGATCGCCGGGTTTAGTTTCAACAACCGCCCCCTGTCATGGTCAGTCGCGGGCCTGCGTGTGCTGATGGGCCATGCCAAACTCTTCTCTCGCGATCCGCGCAGCTTCGCAAGATTGAAAGAGAGAGGCATTGAGCGCATCACCCTTGTCGCCGATCTCGCGTTCCTCTTGCAACCACGAAAAGGCCCCCTACTTTCGACGCACGATGATAAGCGCATAGAGGAAGCCAGGCGTTCGGGTGTGCCTGTCATTGGTGTAAACCCGTTCTTTAAATACGAGAATGAAACCGACCTTGAGCGGAAAGTTGCGGGCTTGGCTTGGCTCGTCTCGGGTCTCCTGGCACTGAATGCACGGCCGCTTGTCGTTTTCGTGTCACACGACGTGCGGGTTGTACGCAGCATGAATGAGTACGAATTCGAGAAACGTACGTT
>CAYRUZ010000045.1:0-3420 GCA_964427895.1 uncultured Candidatus Peribacteria bacterium | reverse complement strand
GCTGCGTCGGCGTGGTGTTGAGTTCCTTGCGCGCGCGGAGGTACGGCAGGAGCGTGAGGTGTACGTGGAAGATGCGGTCCGCGCCGAGTTCCTGACGCATTTGGCGCAGTGCCTCGAGGAACGGCTCTCCTTCGATGTCGCCGACGGTTCCGCCGATCTCCACCAACATGATGTCCGCTCCGCTCTTATCCGCAGCCTCGAAGATGCGCTCCTTGATGGCGTTGGTGATGTGCGGCACGACCTGGATGGTCTTTCCGAGGTAGTCGCCCTTTCGCTCGCGTCCCAGGACGGACTGATAGATCTGGCCCGTGGTGACCGTGGAGAGCTTGCTCATCGGTTCGTCGATGAAGCGCTCGTAATGGCCGAGATCGAGGTCGGTTTCTGCGCCGTCGTCCGTGACGAACACTTCGCCGTGCTGGAACGGGCTCATCGTGCCCGGATCGACGTTGAGGTACGGATCGAGCTTCTGCACGAACACCTTGAATCCGCTCGCCTTCATGATGGCTCCGATGCTCGAGACGGCGATGCCCTTTCCTAAGCTGCTGCAGACTCCTCCGGTAACGACGATGAACTTCGTCGTGGAATGGGCTCCCGGTTGCTGTGGCTTGGCATTCATCATAGAGAAAAACTGGGCAAGATCGGGGGAGGGGCCCGCCGCGAATTCTACTCGTCCGTCGCTGACACGCAACTCCACTCGTCGGCTTATGCCGCGGTCTCGTTTTTCTGGGATTTCGTCTGCGTGTAGGGGGCGTAATCGAGCACGACAGTCTCGAAATCGCTCTGGTTTGCACCTCGGTTCTTCCAAAGAATGAGATTCACGCGGAGGTAGTCCGCGTCTTCGGGCAACTCGCTGCCCGTGCGGTACTCGCGGAGGGACTTCACCACTTCGGCGGCGATGCCCATGGACTTGTCGTAGGCGCTGCGGAAGTCGGCGACAAACTGCTCGTTAGTGTATCCCCCATTGAGATCGTGGGCCAAATCCTCGATTTCCACGTGATAGTCGACCTGGAAGGAACCGTCATGGTGATTCACCTTAATATCCATGTCCTTGATCGACGAGGGGACGAGGCGATGGAAGTACATCGGGTCGCGGTCGCGCACGTCGGGAGTGATGTGCTCCGTCACCACGCGGTTGTGCATGTCGAGTTTGTCCGCGAGGCGGATGAGTTTGGCGGAGAGGGAGACGTCTCCGTCATACTCCGATCCGTTGCTGTGGAAGAGGATGGACTCGATCGCGATGCGCTTCTGCTCGGGAGTCCAGTTCCGGGTGACTTTCTGGGCGCGATCGATCACGGCGGGAGGGGGCAGCTCCTCCAATTCGGGCATCGGACAGAAATCCATGGCCCGCAGTTCTTCATCCATATCGAAGTAGTCGAGGAGATGCTGCGCGATGCGTGCTCCGCGGACCGGGTGGTAATCGAGGGTCTTCTTGGTGACGGTCGGCTCTCCATTGGCCTTGGGGTGAGCGGCCGGCTCGTATCCGGCATCATGGATGAGGCCGAAAATGAGGGCGGCACGCAGGCGGTCGTCCGACAACTCGTCCGTCTCATCCGCTCCGTCCGGACGGAAGGCTCGCGCGATGGAGTTGGCGATGGCAACCACGTGTCGCTGGTGATCGTAGCCGTGGCGATTGATCTGCTGCTCGCGAAGGAAATCCTGGTTGCGAGCGAACTTAGCGCGGAAGTAGTTCTGGAAGATGAAACACACGTCCTCGCGGATGTCCGGTCCAAGCACGTGCTCGCGGAAAGCGCGGCGCAGCTGTGTTTCGGTGATTTCATGGATGTGCTTCACGGTCTGCGCCACCTCACGCTCCTCTTCCGCGGTATCGAACCACTCGTACGAACCATCGGGGGGTTCCATTCCACTCGTATCGACGGCAACAACACCGGGTCCGACGACAACCTGGGAAACGGGAACAGCAGAGCGGATGTGGGGGGTTGGTTCTTCGCCGGTCGTGGAGGGGAGACGGTCCACGGAGTCAGCAAGAATTTTCGCTAGTATACTGAGCAGACATAGTTTGTCAAACAATATTTGGCAAATATGTCAAAAACACACTCTATTGGGGTCGACAAAAATTTGAGATACAGGATTTTGTGTGGAAAACATTTTTCGCGAAGGGAAGATCTCTTGCATCTGGAAGCCCCGGGATCATACTGCGGGCGATGAAGATCTTCGTCCTCGGGTCGATCGCCTTTGATCAGTTCTACGGATACGACCGCTCGTTCCTCACGGGCATTCGTCCGGAAGCATTGGATACCCTGTCAGTGGCCTTCCAAGTGAAGAGCTGCATCAAGGCACCCGGCGGAGGAGGCGCGAACATTGCGTCCGCACTCGGACTCCTCGGACAACCCTCCCTCCTCTACTCCACCGTGGGAACAGACGGGGGCGATCTCTTGAAGGCCCTGCAGGCACGCGGAGTGGATACCCGGTATGTCCGCGAGGTCACGGACAAGCTGACCGCATCCTGCGCCATCGGCACAGATACGGAAGAACACCAAATCACCTTCTGGTACGCGGGAGCCGATGACGACATGGCCTGGCAATCGCCCAAGGAGCGCAACGATGAAATCGATTATGCGATCGTCGGCCCCATCCATCCCCACATCGCCATCAAGGCATTGGAGTGGGCGGACGCCGCCGACATCCCCGTCATCTTCGATCCGGGCCAGCACATCCTGCAATACAGCGTCCAGCAGTTGTGGGAAGCACTGAACCACAGCACGGGCCTCATCGTGAACGAGTACGAGTGGAACATCATCCAGCAGAAGCTGCAGGTGAACCCGCAGCAGCTCATCCAAGAGACGATCTTCGAGGCGGAGTTCAGCAAGGAAATGACATATCTGGTCGTGACGCGCGGAGAGGAAGGCTTCTCTCTCGACGAGCCTGGCCGCACGGCCAAGTATCCGGCGTGCGCCGTCCAAAAGCCGATCAACCCGACGGGCGCGGGCGACGCGTTCCGCGCGGGACTCCTCACCGGTCTCGCCCGCGGCTGGTCGCTCGACGTCAGCTGCAAGCTCGGCGCAGCCATCGGCTCCTTCGTCGTCGAACAGCAGGGCGCCATTCTGGAGACGCTCGATATGACGGAGCTGAAGCGCCGCTATAAGGAGGCGTACGGCGAGGAGCTCCCCACCCTCTGATAACGTTGCTGGAACCCCCTGTTCGGTTGGCACTTCTTTGTCGTGACACAGAAGTGCCCAAGAAAACACTGCGCGGCAAGCCCCGACCCGCTTGCCCCTCGCACCCCCGCTGCCGCGCCCACACCTGGGCGCTTCGCGCGCAGCGGGCGTGTGGAACAGCTCCCCAATGCCGCAGCACCCCAGAGGGCGCCCCGACCCGGCGCAAGCAGGTTTCTCGCTATACAGCGACCTCTAGCGTTTCATGTCCGAGCGTTTCTGCAGAAACGCGAGTTTGAAACGCTGA
>CAYRUZ010000044.1:0-3492 GCA_964427895.1 uncultured Candidatus Peribacteria bacterium | reverse complement strand
GTCATGTCCTTGCTCATGTCACGCTGCCTCCAAGAGCTGATCCGTCCGCGCGATCTCCTCGCGCATCGCGTCGGTGAGGTGTTCAAGCGCGACCCATCCGCCGACGCTTGGCACGTAGAACAGGCCCCACGCGTTGCGGATCGGGGTGATGCGGGCGTGGAACTCGGCGAGCAGCTCGTCATAGGCGACGTGGCAGAGCGCCCGGAACTGCGGCCGGCCGAACTGGGACCGCCCCTCGCCGATCTTCACGACCGTGGCGATCTCGATCCCGTGCCGGGCGGCGATCGTCGCTTCACACTCGACCTTGACCCGCCACTCGATCGCGACCTGCTCGGGGGTCATGCAGCACCGCGCTGGGATCTGCGGGTTGTTCTCGTAGCCGCTCACTCAGACCGCCTCTCGTGTCTCTTCGACGGCGCGGCCGTCCTCGTACCGCCCGGTGATCACCAGGCCGGGCATGCCGATCGCCCACCCGTTCTTCGCGATGTCGGCCGCGGCAGCAGCGCACTGGCGGTGGAACACATCGACGCCCGCCGCGAGCAGCTCGTCGGCAATCTGCTGATCGATGACCGCGACTGCGGCGGGAACGTCGTTCGGTGTCTTCATGCGACTGCCTCACTTGCGGACGTTTCATACGCAGCTGCGGATTCAAAAAGCACGTCAATAGGCACCGCCAAGATCTCGGAGATCCTCCGAGCAACGCGCTCATCGGTCGTTTGCTTGCCGCTGATCAGCCGCGAGATCGATGACTCGGAGACTCCCACTTGGGAAGCCAGCCACCGACCCTTGCGGCCTTGATAGGCAAGGGTGACACCGAGGTTTTTCGATCGCATCCGCCTGGTCAGTTCGTCCATGCGGACACTATATCCGAGTCCGCGTACACATGCAAGTATGTTTGCAGGGTGGACTCTGAAAGTACTTTCTGGCAATGGTTCCGGGATCAGCTGACGAAACGCGAGTGGTCACAGCGAGACTTCTCACGAAAGTCGCGCCTGTCTCCAAGTACTGTCAGTGAGTGGTATCGCGGCACGAGGGTGCCCGATCCCGCATCCGTTGACGTGATCGCCGACGTGCTCAACCTGGACGTCGACGACGTGCTCGCGATCGCGGGCCACCGGCCGGCCGTCACGCCGCTCCAGCCCGGCGACGGCGATGATCGCGACCCAGGTCAGGACGGCAGGACGTCTCATTCTCCGAACCCTCACGCGCTGAACGAACTCAGACCGATCTCGCCCGTCTCGCCCATCAGGTAGATCAGCACCCACGCCAGCGCGAGCGGACGCGTGCGTCCTTGGAACAACATCGTCGCCGGCGAGAGCAGCTCGGCACGATACCCCAGATCGGTCATCACGACGTCGCCGAGGTAGCCACGCCGGTCGGCGATCGCGGAGCGGAGCGCGGCCTCCAGTTCGTCGTCGGGTGCGTCGATGGCGATGCCCGCGGAAGCGAGTGCGAGCGCGAGATCAAGGGGAAGTGCAGTCATGGAGAGAGTGTAGAGCCGAGACGAGCCGCCCGCCGGACTCGAACCGGCGACCTCCACGAGTTCCGGGCCGTGGCGCTCTGAAACCAACTGAGCTAGGGCGGAACGTCTCGGCACAAGAATGCTACTGCACATCACTTCACAGATCGGCCGCCGATGAACGCATTACTTCAATTCATCATCGTGAGCAGGAAACGAACCGGCCGGAGGATTGCTCCCCCGGCCGGTCGTGCTCGGTGACTCTGTTCTCTCCGAGCGGCGCTCACATAGCGGCGGCTTGAGTGTTGCTGTCAGCGATCGCCGGCGTTGACTGCTACGCCGAAAGCCTAACTGGGGGATACCCAGACACCCCTGTCTCCGCTGACCTCTCCCCGCCTATTGGGATCTGTGTACGAGCCGCGTGCCAAGCGGCCGAGTAATGGGCGAGCGTTGTTCGGAGCCCCGGCGCGGAATCGAACCGCGAACCCGCTGTTTACGAAACAGCTGCTCTGCCATCTTGAGCTACGGGGGCGCGGAGCCCGTACCAGGACTCGAACCCGGTCCCTCTGCTTGGAAGGCAGTCGCTCATCCACATGAGCTTTACGGGCGAATGCTGGGGGACGCCTTGCGGGAACGTCCCCCTCCCTCACCGCCGAACCGCAAGCAATCCGCCGGTGAAGTGGTAGCGGCGACCGGCTCTGCCCCGGTGACCTTTGGGTTATGAGCCCAACGAGCTGACTGGCTGCTCCACGCCGCAATGGTGCCGCTAGGTCAAGGCCGGGTAGCTACTCCTCGTCCCCGCCAGAGGAACGCCAGCTGCAACGTTCCCTCTTCGCGCCGTCGACATCCTATCACGGACTGATTGCATCCGTCATCGTATCTTCCGTGGTGTCCGCTGCGACCGTCACCGTGATCGTGACGCTCCACGCGGACCCGCAGAACGGACAAGTGAACCGCTCGCCGTCCACATTGAACAGAGAGAAAAACGTCCCGCACGTGCAGCGGATCGACGCGCTGTCCATCCCCATATCGGGGATCTCGACAACCGGCGCGTCGTGAATCGCCGGGAACGTCCACGCCATCGCGGCCCGCGCTTCCTCGATCGAGATCGGAACGTGCGTGTAGTTCCGCACGATCACCTCGGCAGACTGCCATCCATGCCCAACGGAACTAACCGGAAAGCCCGGATGGTTCGAAAACTCCCAGCGGCCATTGCGTTCAACGATCAATGGGTCGCTCATACCTTCCCCCGTGCCCAGTGTTGGATCAGCTCCGCGCACGCGTCCTCGTACGATCCCGCGATGCCGGAGAGCCCCCAGGCGTTCCAGAACCGGAAGTCGCCGCCGCGCAGGCGTGCCACCCAGCCGATCTCGTGGCTGTCATGCACGATCACGCGGTCGGAGACGAGGCCGCTCACGACATCACCAGCGCATCGAGAGCAATGCGCTGCATCGGGTCTCGCGGCAAGATCAACCAGTGCCGCGTCCATGTGGAGTACGCGTCTGGCGGAGCTTCGTCTCGAACCGGTGAAGGGTCCCAAACAACCTCGCCGTCATAGGCAACGACCGCGTGCTGACTCTCTTGGAAACGATATGACAAGATCGATCGAATGACGTAGCCGGGCACTGGCCCGTGATGAGTCAGCACGATCATGGTGAGGTTGGCGGGGTGTAGCCACGCCTTGTACTTGTCGAGCGCGGAGCCCTGCTCATCCGTCCGAAAGAGCGGGACACACTCAAGCGGCATCTCAAGGATCGACGCGATGCACGCCGGAAAGCAGTCGCCGTTTGTCGGATCGACGACCCTTTGTTCGACGGGAATCACTGCGGCTGCCCGACATCGGAGCTCAGCACGCGTCCCGCCTGGTCGCGGCTCGCATCGAACTTCCCTTCGATCCCACCACGAAAGCCCAGCGCCGAGAGCGCCGCGATCCCGCCGGCGACGATCGGCCCCTTGAGCTCATCGGTCGTCGCCCAGGTCGCGAGGAAGACGAGCAAGCCGCTCCCTGCGGCGAGGTAGAGCCCGCGAAGGAT
>CAYRUZ010000043.1:0-3619 GCA_964427895.1 uncultured Candidatus Peribacteria bacterium | reverse complement strand
TTGCGCAGTATCTCGATTCGCTCCATGGCCTCTTCCACGAATCGTTCGGGTGTCCGCTTCTTCCTGCTCACGTCGTCATCCTCGGGCCAGGACCTTCGCTTCTCACAACGCGCGGCATGGACAGCGCAGCCTTGGCTTTCGTAATCGCGTCCTCCCACGCCTCACGACCGTCCTCCGTGGCAACGGTCATCGCGCGAAGGCACAGCTTCAACGCCCCCCTCATCGCCCTGCACTCCTCGTCAAGCCACTCGATCTCACCGCGAATGTGCATTACGTCCGCGACGAACTTCTCGTGCTCGGCCGCGTCGGATTCGATGCGGTCGGCGGCTTTGAGCATTGCATTGGCGTGCCGGCGCTCAGCGTCCGAGGCTGGCGAGTTCGGCCAGAAAACGGGCTTGACGATATCGGCTGCCATCTTGCGCAACTCCGCGCTCAGGTCCGGCTGCGGGGTCTTCGGCACTCCGAGATCCTTGAACGCCTTGAGCAATTCGGGACTGGCTTTCGGTTCCTTCGCTTCCATCTCACTCCTCTTTCCCAGGCGTCGCGGTGCCTGTGACCAACTGAAACGCCTTGACGAATCGCTCCAGTTTGCTGCTCAGACGCATTCCGAAGCCGGAGCGGTGCTTGTAGTAGACGCGCCCATCCTCGACCTTCTCGATACGAACGATGCGGTTGCCCGACAGCTCGCGCTTGTCCTTGTCGCGCCACAGTTCTCCGACCTTCGGTGCGTTCACAGTTCACCCTCCCGCGCATTCGCGTCGAGGAGAGTGCGGGCGATCTGCGCGTCGAAGTACCGAGCGCGTTTCCACCCGTTGCTGTACGAGTCGCCGTGGTTGTCGCCTTCGTAGGTCTCGGGCTCCTCCTTCGGCGCTTTGTCCGCGATGTCACGCAGGCCAGCCTCCAACGCCGCGATACGCGCGCGCGCCTCGGCAAGGGAGGCGTGGAGGGTCGGGGCGCGGGTGTTCCAGGCGGCAATCGCTTCGGCCTGTGATTCGGCACGCTTGCCATCGATGCCGCACGTCCAGCAGAAGACGGCCCACGTACGATTGTCCGGCCTTTCGTCGGAGTCCTGATAGTCGAACGGCCAGGGACCGCGACCCTTGGTGTCTCCAGTGCTCTCCGCTCCACAGAACGGACACGGCAACAGCTTCTCCCCCATCACTCGCCATCCTTCGCGCTCGCGGGCGCGGCTAGTTCCCGAATCACGTACCCGATGACTTCCGCTTGCTGCGGGACGACTGAATTGCCAAGCGCATGCTCGCAGTCCACTCGGCCGGGAAGCCCATGAACCATTCGAGCCACGTCGGGTTCAGCGGTCCAGATCCGAGGCGCGTCGCTAGGCCATCGCCACTCGTCTCGCTCGCTCCCTGTCGGTTGTAGTTTCCGCAGAGCGTCAGCGTCGGTAGCAACTTGCGCAGCGACGGACGAATCGGACCAACGCGGCCCGCAGATCCTCCGAGATTCGTTCCGTAGTCGTTCGCCGTGAGTGTCGGCAGCAACGTACTTCGTGGAATCATTGGCAAAACCTGCCTTAGACGCGGGGTTACTTTCGATGTTGCTCCAAACGCATCGCTCGCCAGTACCGTCGGCAGGACAAGCCGCGACGATGAAAACGCGTGCGCGTTCGTGGGGAGCTCCGAGATCAGACGCCGCAATCGGGATCGGTAGGCTTGCATAACCGAGCCGTTCCAACCCTCCTCGCACGGCGTCAACCCACTTCTCGGCTCCGCTTGCGACGTTCTCGACGACGACCCATCGCGGGCGCATCTCTTCAACGACGCGAGCGAACTCGTACCACAAGCCGCTCCGAGCGCCAGCAAGGCCAGCTCGTGCGCCAGCGGAAGAGACGTCTTGGCAGGGGAACCCTCCGCAGATGAGGTCCACGGGAGCAAGGGTTGCCGCACCAACTTCTCGGACATCGTGATACCTCTTCGCGTTCGGCCAGTGTGCAGCAAGGCACGGATGCAGTCGAGCGTTGTTCTCGACTTGCCAGACGGTGTGGCCGATGCCGGACCATTCGAGACCGAGTTCGAGGCCACCGATACCAGAGAAGAGCGATCCAATCCTCACGACCCCGCCTCCGGCGCGCTGGCGCGTACCACTGCGCTGCGAATCATGGACTCGACGAGGATGGCGATGTTCGATCCACACAGAAGGCGTCTGTCCTCCTGCTCGACCATGCCGCTTCGCAGGCTCACTCGGAAGCGGTCGCTGCGCCATGTGAAGCGCACCGCATCGGGAACGCTGGAAAGATCCCAGTCCTTGACGTGCTGCGGATACGGGATCGCGCAAACAACGGCCTGGATGACCTGCTCAGGCGTGTAGTTCATCTCGGTTCTCATGTTCTCTCGCCCTCCGTGGCGGGCGCGGGGTGGGTGGTCATTTCGTGCGTCGGAACATCGGAAGCGGCTCGATCTTGAGCCTGCGGTAGACATCCTCTTTGAGGTGCTGCGGCCACATGCCGAACAAGCACAACGGGTCGCCAGCTTCGGCCTTGCCGATCAGCGATTTCAGGAGCGGCGCACCTTCCGCGTCCAGCTTTTCGCCAAGCGCGCGCAGCTCTCGGTTGAACTGCGCCTCGGTGAGTAGATCGTTCGGCTTCGTCGTCATGGTACTGGGCGCTCCGGGTTAGGCGGGGGGCGTGGATTCAGCGGCCTCGATCAGAAGCTCAGCCGCGCGAAGGCAGACGGCAGCCTGGATCGGAAGCTCGCGCACCTTGAAGTGCTGATGCACCTTGAAGAGTGCGACGGCGGTGAGCTTCGCGTCGCCAGCCGCGATCAGCTTCAGCGTTTCGTGGTCATCCATCCTTGCCTGCATCTCTCGCTCCTTCGTCGGCATCGCGCCGGGGGTGTCAGTCGTGGGGTGTGGTTGCGTCGTCGAGTTGACGTTCGAGCTGTTCGATACGCTTCGCCATCTTGTCCAGGCTGTCCGCAGCCTGACGCATCAGGTCGGCGTCGGTGCCTTTGGATTCGCGCGTCGGGTCTGCACGATCCGCGAAGTAGCGCAGCGCGTCTCGCAGGTCCCATTCGATCTTCAGTGTCGTCATCGTCTCGCGCCTCCTTTGCGCGTGCTCTCATTCTAGCAGGCCGGTAAACACTCCGCCAGCGGATTCCAAGAAATCCGAGCGTCGTAAGTCCGTGCTGGTAAACGGTAAACGAATCCAACTTTCGGCTTGCGATCCTGGTAAACGTTCGCTAGCCTACGTCCATGCGATCCACACTCAAGCGCCGCCGCATCAAGCTCGGCATCGGTCTTCGAGAGCTTGCGCGGAGGCTGAACGTCTCCCCCTCCGCGCTGTGTCAGTGGGAGGGCGGAACGAAGAGACCGACGAAGGAACACGCGCAGGACTGGCGCACGGCGCTGCGAGAGAGGAAGGCGCGATGACCTGGAGCAAGACGCCGCCGACGGAGCCGGGGTGGTACTGGGTGCGCAATTCGTTCGGGGATTGCCGCGTGCAGGAGGTCGGCATTCACTGGGGCCGCCTATGCACAATGCACTGGGGCCTCGGATCATGTCACGATCCCGTCGAGGGCTACGACGGCCTTTGGTGGCCTGAGAAACTCCAACCGCCCACCGGGGCCGTGGGTGCGAATAACACCTCGCCCGCCGAGCACCCCTA
>CAYRUZ010000042.1:0-3691 GCA_964427895.1 uncultured Candidatus Peribacteria bacterium | reverse complement strand
CATCGTTTTGCCGACAGGGCATTGCGCGACGTCCTGGAAACGCACTCGCTGTTGGCAGACGTCACGACATGGATCTACGCCGCACTGGCGATCTGCTACGTGCTCACCCTTTTGCAACAGTACGAATGGATGGCGAAGCTGCCCGGATTCCTCCGTGGACCGCTCGGCAAGCTGGCGGGTATCGCCTCGCGCATCGTACCGTCTCCGCTTGCCCCCCTACTCGCGTTGCTCGGCTCTGCCGGATTGGCACTCGTGGGAGCCATGGGAGGAATTCTCGCGTACGGGCCGGACTTCGATCCCGTGACAACGATGGTGTATGGGATGTTTTTCGGGGCGAAATAATCTCGTCCTGACGTCTAAAGAGTGAACGGCAATTCGCCCAACTGCGTGACGTTGAGCATCGCGAGTGCAAGGTGCTGTCCGTCTGCGCGGGTGACGATGCGAGGCAGTTGCAACGTGACATCGATCACGTCGGCTTCGCGCCTGTGCACCTGCGTGTAGGGCGTGAAGGGAATGGGGACGGGTTCAAGCGTCTGGGCATCGACGACGAGGATGCCGGGCACCGCCAGTGCTCGCTCGTGGGGATCCCGAATACGGAAGCGCGCTCGGATGCGATGACGCAGCCTATCATGAGAGAGATCCACGAGCTCGGCAGACGAGGCGGCCGACGGGAGAGGCTGAACATGGAAGGTGGCTTTGCCATGGAAGGAGCCATCGTGGAACAGCAGCCCCCACGTCTCCCACGGCCAGCGGTACCACAACAGCCACCCCATCCATGTCAGGCGCTTGGCGACGATGCAGGCGTCGACGAACGCCCTCCACGTGACCCTGCCCTCCGGCAACCATGATCGCACGCGGGCGACCATGCCTGCGAACCAGCCTCCCCTCCCGGACTCCCAGAACCAACGCCAAAGGTCACGACGGATGGACCGGGGTTTCAGCTCGGCGGCGAAGGACACTCCTTCCCAGCCATCCCGGGTCGCCCGCAGGACCAGCTCGAGGCGATCGAGCGGCATGGGAAATGCCGTGATCTCCCAGTGGCAGGCTGAGGACGTCAGCCGCAACCCGCTGCCGGACACCGTTCCGCTAAAGCCGAAGAGCAGATTGCGTCCGGACGGTACGCCGATGGGATTCCCCTCTTCATCGGTGCCGAACCGCTGTACCCCCCAAGCAAGGACGCGCCCCGTTCTCTCGTCAGTGCGCAGGATGCCAATGTCGACGGTCAGGCTTGCGATGCCGATCTGGTCGAGGGTCATGACGATCGACGGTGTCTCCACGGACACGCGGTCGACGCGCAGCACGTCGCCCGGCTTCACCGATGCCGCAACGGCCTCCGCGATCGGTCGAACCGGAGCGGGTACGGCGAGGGCAGCCTGGGGCGATTGCTGGAACGACAGGGCAACGATTTCGCCCTCGGCGAGCGGGACATACAGGGCATCGTTGCCGATGGCGATCGATCCATTGACCCCTTTGAATCGGGATAATCGTCCTGGGGCTGTCACGTCGCGCGACCAGCGCACGGCTCCGTTCGGTTCGAGCGCGTATACAACCCCACTGCCATCGCCGAAATAGACGAGGTACGGGCATCGTCCGCTCGGGTCGCGTCCGACGACCGGTGAGGAATGGAACGGACCGGCGGCTCGCATCGTCCAGAGGACGCGCCCGTCGGCACGGTCGAGACAGTGCACGATACCGTCCGTTGCGACGACGCACAGGTGCCCGTCGGGCGTGATACAGGGCGATGAGTAGATGGGGGCAGCGAGTCGCGCACGCCAGAGGCGTTTGCCATCGGCGGCACCAAGCGCATGCAATGACCCGTCAAAAGAACCGATGAAGACGCGACCGTCGGAATCGACCGCCGGCGACGCGGCGAGGAAATTCCCCAGACTCTGGCGCCAGATGTTCTGCCCATCGCCACACCGGAAGGCATACGCGTTGCCATCAAAAGACACGGCGATGACGCAATCCCCACAGAAGGCCGGACAGCCCCAGATTTGCAAGCCCGTGACCACGGACCAGCGCACCTGTCCGTCGCGCGTGAGGGAGTACAGGCGGAAGTCATCGTTGCCGGCATACAAGTGACCGTCCGGTCCGATGGCGACGTTGCCTTCCCACCAGTAGATGGTGCTCGTGGTGAAATAGCGTCGGTTGCGCGTGACATCGAAGCGCCATCGCTCCTCGCCCGTATCCGTCGAGAGGGCGTAGATACGGCCGTCACCCGAGGGCACGTAAACGCCTCCGTCATCGTCGAGGCAAGCGGCGGAGTCGACGACTCCCCCCAGCGTCTTGCGCCAGAGTTCCTTGCCGGCTCGCGCATCGTACGCCACGAAAACACCGTCGGCGCCTCCGGCGTACACACGCTCCCCCGTTGCCACCACGGGCGTGGAGAAGAGCGCCCCTCCGATGGTCCAGCGCTTCATGCCCCCCGCCTCCAGGGCACCACTGCGATCCAAAGCCATCCCCGTGTTCCCGGGGTTGCCGCGCATGGACGACCAAGGATGCATCGACATGATTCTCCAGGCTCATCGCGCGGGAGACAAGGAGATTCAGGCATCATCGCGTCCCCGCGACGATGGCATCCAACAACGCACTGGCGACTTCCACCGGAGCACCCTCATCGGGATGGCTGAAAGAATGCAACCCGGGCATGCCGTTCAACTCGAGCACGCGTGCCGTGCCCAGCGCATCGACGATAAAATCGACAGCCATGAACCGCATGCGCAGGCGCCGTGCAATGGTGTCGGAGAGCGATGGCAAATCCGCGAGCCATTCACTCCTATCGAGATTGGCAATGTGCTTGCGCCAGGGATAATCATCGGTCGGATCCAGCGTCTTGCGCTGCATAGCGATCGTCTCACCCAAGACGAGACAGCGATATTCGACGCCATCGATGTACTGCTCGAACAGCGTGTCCTCCAGATGATCGAGGTCCAACTCTTCGCGCCGGGAAATCTTGCGGACGTCGTGCGACTTCATGCCGAGCAGCGGCTTCTGCACCACGGGATGATGGGCATCGAAGAAGCGGTTGATCTCGGCGACATGCTTCGAGTAGCAGAACGGAATGCCCGCGACGCCCTCCCGGGCGAGGAAGGCGTGAGTGAGGCTCTTGTCCTGGCAGATCTGACTGCCCAGTTGGCTGTTAGCGTCGAGCTTCGTGTAGTACACGAAGACGTCTTCGCTGTTTGAGAAAAAAGAGAAGAGACCGCACGCGGTTTCCCATCTGGGCTGAAGGCCGCGACGTTCCGCTTCCTCGAAAAGCATTTTCGCGCTGGCGTGTCGTTGGAACATACGACGTCATGGTACCATCCGGATGCATCCCCTTCCGTGCAATGTCCGACCAGCAACTCATCACCGTCGAAATCACCGTCAACGTTCCGGCAACGCAGGCATGGAAGTGTTGGACGACGCCCGCGTGCATCACCCAGTGGAACTTCGCGTCCGACGATTGGCAGTGTCCGACCGCCTCGGTCGATCTGAAGGAAGGCGGAGCATTCAGCTCCCGCATGGAGGCGAAGGATGGCGGCGGCGGATTTGATTTCGCCGGCACGTTCACGAAGGTCTTGTCGGAAAAGCAGCTGGAGTACGCGTTTGGCGATCGAACGACGACCGTCACGTTCGAAGACCGGGAAGGCACGACCCGCATCACGGAGACATTCGTTGCCGAATCGGAGCACCCCGTCGAGATGCAACG
>CAYRUZ010000041.1:0-3742 GCA_964427895.1 uncultured Candidatus Peribacteria bacterium | reverse complement strand
ACCACCAGCTCCCGGGCTGACCGCAGAGCCGCCACCGCTTCGGAGCGCAGGCGGTCACGAAAAGCCGGTCGGACGAATGCAGCACTTTCGGTCTCATGGCATCACCCGAACGCAAAACCGGTTTGCGCGCTGTTGGCCGGGTCCGCCTCGCGCAGGTTCCGGCATGCCTGCTCGTAGTATGAACGCTTCAGTTCTGCCCCGACGAATCGGCGGCCTTCCTGAATCGCTACGTAGCCTTCCGACCCGATGCCAGCGAACGGCGACAGGACCGTATCGCCCGGATTCGTCCAGAGCTTCAGCGCGCGCCGGATGACCTCTAGTTGCAGCGGGCAGATGTGCTTTTCGTCGTCCTCCTCGCGCGCGCTTCGGTGCTGCAGCGTGTCTGATGGGTTGATGTCCATCCAGACGGGCGACGCATACCTCTGCCAAAGCGAGACGGGGAACTCCTCGGAAGTGTGCGAGATAGGCTCCTTGTTCTTCCCAGGCTTTCGCATCGTCACGAGGTAGTCTGGGATGCCCTGACGCGACATGGACGAGTCCGACCGGATCGTCTTGTGCAGCAATCCGAGCGCCTTCGTGCGCTGCATGGCGGTAACGGGATCCTTCCAGATGACCACCTCAGAATGGAAGATCCATCCGCACGCCTGGAACGCTCGGATCAAGTCGCCACGAAAGTCATACAGACCGATGTGCCCGTGCATGGCCTTCGACGTCGGCAGCAGCATGCAGTGGAACGAGAGCAGCCTGCCCGGCTTCGTGATGCGGTAGAGCTCCGGCGCGAGAAACCGGAAGTGCCGGTCAAACTCGTCCCAGCTCGAGCAGTTTCCCATGTCGCGCGGGCTCGCGCTGTATGTGTAGAGGCTGGCGAACGGAGGCGAAAACACCGAATAGTGAATCGACTCGTCCGCAAGTCCACGCGCAACGTCCACGCAATCGCCATGGTAGAGCGCGTGCTTGTCGCCGATGTCCTGGTCCAAAACCTTCATGCCCGTTCCTCCTGTCCAACCCATCCCGGGATCGTCATCTCGACTTGAGGCTCGTACGGATTCCACCTCCTGGACTCCTGGCCGAGCACTTCGCGGCGTACAGCATCCGAAACCCGCATCGTCATCTCGGCTGCGAGACGGGCCGCGTCAGCCTCCTTGCGCCGGTAGTTTGCGATGACTGCCGTTTCATTCTCCGCACGCAAGACGTGCACGTCAACCTTTCTCGTCTGCCCGAACCGCCAGCATCGGCGAATCGACTGGTATGTCTGCTCGTAGGAGTACGACGCGCCGAGGAAGATCATGTTTGCGCAGTGCTGCCAGTTCATGCCGAATCCAGCGATCTTCGGCTTCGTGATGAGCACCCGGTAGCGCCCCTCAGCGAACCCGAGCAGACGGTCAGCCTTCGTGTCTGGGTCATCCGACCCTGCCACCTGAACCGACCCTGGGATGGCGCGCTCTACCGCATCGGCCTCGTCGTTGAGCTCGCACCAGATGAGTACCGGGTCGGCTCCGGATGCAATCTCGGCCGCTCGAGCGACGCGGGAGTCCATTGTGGCTCGCCTGGTAGCGCGCGCATCGGACAGTGACGCGACGTCATCGAGAAAGAGCCTCCCGACCTTCTGCGCGTCGGAATGGTCGACGGGCAAGACGTGCTCGTGCATTTCGAGTGGCGGAAGCGCAAAGTTGCCATCGTCGTGGCCGAGGTCGGACGGCAGCTTGACGATCGCTCCCCACGTCGCGACCCAATCCCAGAACGGCCCGATGGCGTGGCCCTTGATGCGCCAGTCCTGCGTGCTTCCGCCGTCGTGCACGAAATACTCCGCAAGCATCTCGACTCGAGACTTCACGCCAAGGAACTCGGAATGGTTGCCGAGTTCGGTAAAGTCATTTGGAGCAGGCGTAGCGGTGCAGGCAAGCCTGAACGGAGTCGCAGCGAACGACTCGATGATGAGCGTGCGCAGCTTGCCATCAAATGCCTTTAGGATGCTCGACTCGTCCAGAACGACGCCGGCGAATGACGCAACGTCGAACTTCGAAAGCATCTCATAGTTCGCGACCACGATCTGCGTCTTGCCGTCGTCCTCGCGGAGATAGGCGCAGTCGACGCCAAATCGGCGGCCCTCCGCAACGGTCTGTTGCGCAACAGCGAGCGGCGCCAGAACGATGACTCGGCCGCGCTCCGACACGATGCGCGCCCACTCCATTTGCATCGCAGTCTTGCCAAGGCCGGTGTCAGCAAAAATCGCCGCACGTCCCCTTCGGAGCGCCCACGAAACCAGGTCTCTCTGGTGCGGGAAAAGGTGTTTCGAAAGCTCAGCGGCACGGATCCCTTCGGCCGCGTTGTGGCGCGACTTGCTGCGAATCCACTCGTCGTAGTGCGTAGTGTCCATATCCTCCTCCGTGTCCGTTACCGAATCGTCCGAACCTCGTACGGAATTCCGGCGCGCTCGTACATGATTCGCGCGTTCATCATGCCGACACTCCATCCCAAGTCTGCATAGAAGACGATGCCGTCCGCCTTCCGCGCCCATGCATGTCCCGCATCGATGCCGAGCCTACGGTATTCAGGCACGTCATCGTCCAGGACTTGTGTGTAGAGCAGGTGGCTTGCCATCGGCGACTCGCCACGGTTCAGGCAGTCGAGCATAGCCGCCCGCGCATAGTCAACGTTTTTCTCGACGTCGCCGGCATAGGGCGATTCGATGATGACGGTCCTCATGCGGCCCCCTTACGGATTGCGTTTCGAATCTTCCTCGACACCTGAAACCGCATGTCAGCGGGCCGATCGCGTAGGCCGTCGAAGTCGATTTCGCTGAGCGCCTTATCGATCGCATCTGGCCGGAGCGCACCTCGAGCGGACACGTAGCAGTCGACGGCGCGGTGGCCTGGCAACCCGCAATAGGCGCATTGGACGCGGACTCGCTTTGTCATCGACGCCCCCTCTCGACCTGCATCGCGACCTGGTAGTGCGCCTTCCCTGCCGCCTCGAGCGCCCGTGCCGCGTCGAGCAGGGCCAGAGCGGACCGGCCTAGGCTGAGCTCGCGCTTGGCCGATTCGATGCTGTCCAGCGCGCGGTTGAATGCGGAAATGGCCAGTGCGGTATGGTCGACACTCACCGCCCCATCGCTCCCCTCCCTGTCGCGATCCAGTCCAATCGCGTCCCGGTCACGTCTGCGATGGCCAGCAGCAGCGAGGCGCGCATGTCGGTGTGAACGCCCCGCTCGATTCGGCTGATGCTCATGTTGGTCGTGCCGCACGCGACGGCAAGATCGTTCTGGGAAAGGCCCGCTGCTAGACGAGCCCGCTTGATTCGGTCGATGATTTTTGCGTCCATGCCCGGAACGGTAAGGCATTCGGGCGGCATAGTCAAGCGTCGGCGGCTAGGACGTGAGCGCAAACTTTTTTCGACTCGGACCTTGACGGGGTAGACGGCTGCGATTAGGTTTGGGGCATGGAGGCGAACATGACGACCAACGGAACCACCTATCGCATCGCTCCGATCTCCCGCATGGACTTCGAACTGGCCGGGGAAGGCAACGAGTTCTCGGACTTTTCCGATGCGTTCGCCGCCGCGTGCAGCATGGACCGGACCAATCCGCTCGATGGTGACGACGAGTGGATCGTCTACGAGCGGACCGGGGGCGGCGGTTACCGTCGCGTCTGAGGGCTCCGGCCCGGACCGGCCCTTGACCTCGCGTCCAGGTTCGGTCCGGTTCTGAGACGAGGAGGGACAGACATGGGCTATCCGAATCATG
>CAYRUZ010000040.1:0-3895 GCA_964427895.1 uncultured Candidatus Peribacteria bacterium | reverse complement strand
ACCGACCTGTCCGCAGCGGAGGCAGCGCAGGCCATCGCGGAGCTCGAGGCGAGCAGCCCTTCCCACGCTTCGCGCATTCTGGCTCAGAGTCCGGCGAGCGTCATCACCGGAAGCGATGTCTTGGTATGAGAGACACACTGTCGCTCGGAATGCACGTACCCGTCAGGCATCGCGCCCAGGATACCAGGCATCTCATCCCACGTGCGGCCGTCTACCGTGCGCCCGGCGCTGGTCGGGCGAGGTCCGCCCCACTGCTTGAACCAGAATGCGACGCCCTGCGCGACGCACCGATCGCGGAGCTGGCGCACGATGCTCTCGCCGGTTCGCGTCGGAACCCACGCGGGTTCGCCGCGCTCGCCCCGGCGCACGAGCCCGCGCTCGGCGCAGATCTCTGGGCGCGCGAGGTGCAGGCCGCTCTCGCCACCGCCGATCAACCAGTGGATCCCGTCGAGGTTCAGCTCGCCGAGGTCGCCGATCAGCGGCTCCGCGGACACGAATCTCACTCGCGCGTCGATTGCGCGAAGGTGATCGGCGCGCTCGAGCACGCGCGAGTCCTCGATGGTCGTGCCAATCCACACGTTGTCCGGGCACGGGTGCCGGTCGAACCAGCGTCGTGCGAGGTGAGGGCGCTTCGTGAGGATCTGATACCGATGCTGCGGAGTCGCGCGCACGGTCTCGAAGATGCGCGCGCGGTACTCGTCGGGGATCTGCTCGAAGAACACATCGGTCATACTCGAAGTGAAGATCAGCGATGGCCTATTCGCGCGCTTCGGCTCCTCGAGCTTATGCGGTCTCATCGTGAGGTCGAAGCCCTTGGGGAACGCTGGTGTGCCGCGCTTGTTCTCGGCGAGCTCGTCGGCGTAGCAGTACTTGCACCCAGCGCTCACCTTCGCGCATCCGCTGGCAGGGTTCCATGTCAGCTCGGTCCAGTTAATAGCTGTCTTATTCATCGATGCCTCCGAAGGAAAGGATGGTCGGCAAATGGAGAAAGTGCAACAAGATCGGCCACATGCGAGCA
The DNA here is from genome assembly GCA_964427895.1 of uncultured Candidatus Peribacteria bacterium. Taxonomy (GTDB): domain Bacteria; phylum Patescibacteriota; class Gracilibacteria; order Peribacterales; family Peribacteraceae; genus CAYRUZ01. The sequence goes on along the minus strand of CAYRUZ010000040.1, from coordinate 2,877 downwards.
TTCTTTGGCAATCGCGCGTGACGATGCGGCCAGTTGATGAGCTGCGGGTCAACGAGCGGAACCCCCGCGTCGTCAAGACGAAGGAGTTCGACAAGCTGGTCAGGTCCATTCGCGACTTCCCGGAGATGTTGCGCATCAGGCCGATCGTCGTCGACGCGGACGGAACCGTGCTTGGTGGGAACCAGCGGCTGCGAGCTGCTGTTGCCGCTGGCATGTCTGAGGTGCCGGTCTACGACGCGTCCAACCTGAGCGTGGAAGAGCGGGCGCAGTTCGTTATCAGAGACAACGCCACGGCAGGCGAGTGGGACTTCGACATGCTCGCTTCGGAGTGGGACAGCGAGCAGCTGACAGAATGGGGCCTCGATATCCCGGACATGACCCCGGACGAGATCGTCGAGGAGGCAGCAAAAACAACGGAGCTGCGAATCACGGTCATAACAACAGATGACCAGGCAGACGCAGTGGAGGCGGCGGTATCCGCCGCGGTGGGCGGGTTCCGCGACACAGTCGTGAAGAGGTATGTGTGACGGTCAAGAACCCGCTCAACGTCCTCAACAACTTTCACGAGGCACGTGAGAACAGCGTTCCGCACCTGAAAAGGCGCGTGCGAGCAATTGCGAGATCGCTGGCGAACGTGCGTGTGCCGCGCGTTCTGGATGCGTTCCCTGGTCAAAACCGGGAAATGGCGTCCACGTCATGGGCGGGGTGCGACGTCGTGGCGGCAACCGGTGACAACCGCCAGTGGATGCGGACGGCCACGATGGACTTCGACATCTACGACCTCGATGCGTGCGGGTCGGCCATGGAGCAATGGTCGATTGTCGCCGGAAGAGCGGCGCCGCCGTTTGTGGTGACGTGGACGGATGGGGCTAGGCTTTACACGCAGATGAACAAGGTTTACCCGCGCGCGATGAGCGATATCGTCGGCAGAGGCGACCGCCCACACAGCGTCAACTACAGGAACTTTCCCTTCGACCTACGCGCCGCCATCGTGGCCACGGCCCCTGGAGAGGTCGTCGGATATCAGCAGTTCACCGGACGCCGCAAGCACACGCTCTACATCGTTTTCAAGGTGGAACCATGGGCAGACCGACGAAGCTGAACGAGGAAACAGCAAAGCGCATCGTGCAACTAGTGCGCGCCGGCAACTGGTTCGAGACAGCATGCGCTGCCGCTGAGGTGACGTCGCAGACGGTGCGCAACTGGATCAGGAAGGGAACCGCGGATCTGAAAGCGGGAAGGGTCACGGAGGCCGCGGCGTTCGCACGGTCTATTGAGTCGGCGGGAGCATACGCTGAGGCGCGCATTGTGAACGAGATCAGCAAAGCGGTGTCCAGGGACTGGAGGGCTGGGGCATGGATCCTGTCCAAGAAGAACCCGGAGCGGTTCGGCGACAGGGTTCGCAACGAGAACGTGGAGATCCCGCCTGGCCCAGCGACGGCCGAGCAGCTGCGGCGCGCGGCTGAGGTGGCAGAGCAGCTAGAGCGCCTCGAGCGTGAGGCGGCCGAGAGGAGGGGCACGTGAGCAAGAAGCAGAAGCGATGGAGAGTGAGCGACATTGTGGGGGCGGCGCTTGGGAGCGCGGAGGGCGCTTACGTTGCGAGCACCATGCGCGAGTCGAGCAGCCTCGCGGATGGCATGAGACGGCTTGGCCTAACGCTGCCTATGGCCTGCGGCGTCGATGAGTTCAGCTGGCAGCGCATGACCCACAAGCAGCGCTGCGACGCCCTCGTCGCGACCGCGAAGCGCCTCAGCGTGCCGAGGCGCGGCTGACGCATGTGGACGTCTGAGCAGATCGAGGCGCAGAGGCGCGCAGACGAGGAGCGTGTCATCGCGCTTCAACGCGACCTCATGCGCACCGATCCGTTCATCGACTTTCAGCCGCGCGTGTCGCCGCACCTCGAGAGACGTCCCGACCTCGCGCCGATCTTCAACGTCTTCGAGCGCGTCTATGCGGCAGCGCTGGGCGAGGCGAAGCCCATCATCGCGCTCGTGTCCGCGCCTCCGCAGGTCGGCAAGACCAGCGCGGGACAGCACGCGTGCGCGGGCATCCTCAAGCGCGATCCGACGATGTGGTGCTTCTACATCACCTACAACGACGACCTCGCGCGCATCAAGAGTCGCGACGTGCGCGACTACGCGCGCAACGCTGGCGTGGACATCCGCACGGACAGCTCGGCGGTCGACCGCTGGCAGACAAAGCAGGGCGGCGGCTTCCTCGCGCGAGGCCGCGAGGGCGGCATCACCGGACAGTCAAAGCCAGACCTCGTGTGGCTGGATGACCCGTACAAGGACAGAGCGGAGGCCGAGAGTCAGGCTGTGTCCGACGGCATCGCCGAGACGCTCTCGGGCGTCATCATGACGCGTCGTCACCCGCGTACGTCGGTCGTCATCTCGCACACGCGCTGGACGACCACGGACGTGATCGCGCGGACGAAGGAGAAGCTTGCGGGCAAGATCGACGAGCTTGGCGTCGACCTCGTCGAGGTGTCGCTGCCGTGTGTCGACGACGCTGGCGAGCCGCTCATCACGTTCGGAGGGCGCGATCGCAACTTCTACGCGGCACAGCGACTGCTGACCACGGAGCATGACTGGTGGTCGCTGTTCATGTGCGCCCCGCGCCCGCGCGAGGGCAAGCTGCTGCGAGGCGTGCACACGTACGACGCGCGACCCGGCCGCTACGCGTGCGCGATCGGAATGGACCTCGCGTACTCCACGCGCACCACGGCGGATTGGTCGGTCGCGGTCGTGCTTGCGCGAGAGCTCGACGTCGAGCCGGGACAGCTGCCGCGCTTCTACGTGCTCGAGGTGCTGCGTCGTCGCTGCTCGTTCACCGAGTGGCTCGCCGAGATGCGCGCGCTCCAGATGCGCTACCTCG
>CAYRUZ010000039.1:0-4060 GCA_964427895.1 uncultured Candidatus Peribacteria bacterium | reverse complement strand
CGAACACGATCCTGCTGATGTGCCCCGCGTGCCGCAAGGTGGCCGAATGGCCGGGGAAGCTGATCGTGATTCAACCGATTTAGGCCGTCTGCTAGAGTAGACGGCACAAACCAAGAGCAGGTGCCGAATGGAGCCGAGGACCGCGGGGTGAACCGCGCCTCGGCTTTTCTCGTTTCAGGGTGCGCCATGACGAAAGCACATGAACGATGGAAGAATCGCATTGTCGGCTACGGCGAGGAAGCCCCGGATCAACTCCTGGCCAATCCGCTCAACTTCCGCACGCATCCGAAACACCAACAGGACGCTCTCGCCGGCGTGCTCGCCGAAGTCGGCGTCGTCCAGAACGTGATCGTCAACCAGCAGACCGGGTTCGTGGTCGACGGTCACTTGCGTATCTCCCTTGCCATGCGTGACAACCAACCCACGGTGCCCGTCACGTACGTCGACCTGGAACCGCACGAAGAAGCGTTGATCCTCGCGACGCTGGATCCGATCTCCGCCCTCGCCACGGCTGACAACGAGAAACTACGGGACCTGCTAGACGAGGTGTCCACGTCCGATGCCGCCGTGATGCAGATGCTCGCGGACTTGGCGGAGCGGGAGGGCATCCTCGATCCGCAGGGCACCGAGGGCCTCACCGATCCTGACGACGTTCCTGAACCACCCGCTGATCCGATCACGCGCCCCGGTGACTTGTGGACGCTCGGGCGGCACCGGCTGCTGTGTGGGGATAGCACGGTCGAGGCGGATGTGCGGTATCTGCTCGCAGGCAATACCCCGACGCTGATGGTGACGGACCCACCGTATGGGGTTGGATACGATGGCGGGGCTGCCAATCAAAACAAGCGTGAGCAGTTTCGTGGCGATGAGGACACAGCGGTTCTCACCGATGCGCTGAACGTCGCGTCAATGGTTCTCAGTCGTGGCGCATGGTACGTGTGGCATGCCGACCGGCATGCCGAGCCTGTGTATCGTGTCATTCGTGAATCGGGCTACGAAGCGCGATCGCTGATCATCTGGAACAAGCTAAAGGCTCACTACGGCGCTCCAAGCGCTCACTATTGCCAGAAACATGAACCGTGTTTGTACGCGGTACGGGGGGCGGCATCGTTCACTGGACCGAGCAACGAGACGACCGTATGGGACATTGAGCAACCGCATAGAAACGAACTGCACCCCACACAGAAGCCCGTCGAGTGCAGGGAGCGCCCCATCCGCCACCATGACGGCGGCGTGTACGACCCGTTCCTCGGCTCAGGAACGACCCTCATCGCCGCCGAGCGCCAAGGTCGAACCTGCTACGGCATGGAGATCAGCCCCGCGTACTGTGACGTGATAGTGAACCGCTGGCAGGCGTTCACCGGGCAGACCGCCACGCGCACGGCGCTCCACGCGGAGGCGGCGGATATGGCTATCACAAGATGGAAACAATGATTCTCACGCGCCAATTCGGTATAATTGAGCGAAATCAAATAAGTGCCCCAGCGGTGTGTCACCACCCTGGGGCGTGGCTCAACGACTTTAGGAGGTCGCTAAGCATGAGCACTCTATCCATTCCCCTTACTCAAGGCAAGACCGCGCAGATTGACGCGGATGACTATCCCCTAGTTTCTGCATACCGCTGGCGTGCGGTTCGTAGCGGGGACCTGTGGTATGCACAAGCGTCGGTATCTAGCGGGAATCCGAGAACGGTCTACATGCACCGTCTTATCATGGGCAATCCGTCGCGGGTCGACCATGAGGACGGAGACGGACTCAACAACCGACGCCGGAATCTTCGCGCTTGCACGCAAAGCCAGAATGTTAGTAATCACTTGCGGCTTCAACAAAACAACACGACAGGATTCTTCGGTGTGACATACATGCCGAATCGCAAGAGTCCGTATCGTGCGTCGGTTTTTGTCAACGGCCGGCGTGTGTCTGGCGGCTACTTCACAACGGCAATGGAAGCGGCCGTGGCGAGGGACGTGCTGGCAATCGAGCATCATGGCGAATTCGCATCGCTCAACTTTCCGAGGTCCGACTGATGGCGCGCCGCGGCCGCCCGCCGAAGTACTGCGCGGAGATTCACAAGGAGATCATCGCAAACCTGGAGATCGGCTGTTCCCGCACCACGGCGGCGGAACTGGCCAGAATCAACCGCATGACGCTCGAAACGTGGCGGACCAAATACCCAGCATTTAATAGCGATGTGACCGAGGCCATCGCCCGCGCCAAGCGCCGCGCGACGGTGACGATCACCACGGCGATTCAGAAGGGCGACGTTCAGGCCGCGTTTCGCTACCTCGCGTTGCAAGAACGTGCCGAGTGGCAGGAAGAGCGAAACATCAACGTCAACCTCCGGATTCGTGAGAAGGCGCAACGCATCGCGGATGAACTGGGCATTCCCGTCGAGACGGTGATCGCCGAGGCGGAGGCCGTTGCAGCCGGGACGTGGGACGCATGGTCTCCCGAGTAACGATCACCGAGCACGATCTTGGACTCGTGCGCTCGCGCCTGATGCGGCAACCACGGATGAACCTCGTCGCACCCACCGACTGGCAGGCGTGGCATGCCGCCGTCGTGCCCGGCTATTTGTGGCCACCGTACGCCGACTATCACGTCGCGTTCTGGGAATGGCTGTGGGGTATCCAGGCCGGGGAGTCCGCGCCGCCGTTCGTGGCGATTTGGCCGCGCGGCTTTGCGAAGTCCACCAGCGTTGAAGTTGGTGGGGCCGCCGTTGCGGCGCGCGGCACCCGCAAGTACGGGCTGTACGTCTGCTCCACCCAAGAGCAAGCGGACACCCACGTGGCCAACGTCGCGGGCATCCTCGAATCGTCCGCGTTCGCGAAGCACTACCCCGCTGCAAGCCGTCGCCGCCTCGGCAAGTACGGCAATTCGTCCGGGTGGCGACGCAACCGGCTTCGCACGGAATCCGGGTTCACCCTTGACGCGATTGGCCTCGACACTGCGGCCCGCGGGGCGAAGGTGGACGAGGATCGGCCCGACTTCCTGATCTTCGACGACATCGACGAACTACTCGACTCGCCGGGCACCGTGACCAAGAAGGTGGCGGTGATCACGCAATCGATCCTCCCGGCACGTGCTGAGCACGCGGTGACGCTGGTCGCGCAAAACCTCATCCACGGGGACGGCGTGGTGGCGCAACTCGCGGATGGCCGCGCGGACTTCCTCGCGACGCGCATCGTCTCTGGCCCACATCCGGCCATCGCGGATCTCGTGACCGAAGAGCGCGAAGGCAAGATGACGATCACAGGCGGGACGCCGACGTGGGATGCGAAGACCGTTGACGCGCTCCAGGCCGAACTTGACGACATCGGCCTGACGGCGTTCCTACGCGAGAAGCAGCACGACGTTGAGCAGGTCGAAGGCTCGATGTTCGAGCACCTGGTGTTCCGTCGGGTTGCCTGGTCGGATGTGCCAACGTTGCAGAGAATCACCGTCGCCGTCGATCCGGCTGTCACGGACACCGACAAAAGCGACGCGCACGGCATTCAAGCGTCTGGGCTTGCCGCAGACGGTACGGTCTACTGTCTGTACAGCTGGGAACGAAGAACGTCGCCAGACGACGTCATGCGCCGCGCGATTCTCAAAGCCATAGAACTCGGCGCGGATACGATCCTCGTGGAAACAGATCAGGGCGGAGACACGTGGGAAACGGTGTTTACGGCAGTTTGGGGACAACTGCTTGCCGATGAAAATGTGCCGCAGATTGTGTGGCACACAACGCGCCCAGCGTTCCGGCAAGACAAAGCTAGCGCTGGTCACGGGTCGAAGGCGCTCCGAACGGCCAAGTACCTTGCCGCATACGAACGCGGCGAGGTTGTCCATGTGATTGGCACACACGCCCCACTGGAATCCGCGCTCAAACGGTACCTCGTGCGGAAGCCGTTTGACTTGGTTGATGCCGCCTATTGGGCGTGGCACGACCTGACCGCCCATACCGTCCCGTCGCTCGCACCGTCCGTCGCATCGCAAAGGAGTGTTTGGTCATGACCGACCGCGAATCGAACGATTTCATGACGCCGCTCGGTGCGCCTGGCCTGCAGCACTGGGGCGG
>CAYRUZ010000038.1:0-4120 GCA_964427895.1 uncultured Candidatus Peribacteria bacterium | reverse complement strand
GCCGGGAGAGTCCTAAAATGCCGCGGATTTCGGTCCTTTGCAGCATCGTCCTCCATTCAGTCATCCGCTGTGCTGTCAGGTGACAGCAATTCCAGCGGGGGTATCTCTCACTCGAGGTTCACATGGGCGACAAGAAGCAGTTGGTTCGTTGTGAAAGCTGTGGCAACCGCGTCAAGCAGTTCAAGCTGAAGCACCACAAGATGGTCTGCACGGGCACGAAGAAGACGAAGGCGAAGCTCCGTGCCGCCACCGCCGCGAAATGACGAACCGGTGATACCCGTCTCCGTGCCTGCCGCTTCCGGCGGGCACGGGGACGCACCATGCAGAGCGGGTGAGTGAATAGACAAACCGATGGTCGGACATGCGCGGCTCAGCGCCGTGGCGTTTTGGCTTTTTTGACGAGCGGTGCATCAATGCCGATCGCTCCTCCGACGCCAAGCCATAGCAGTACGTTCAGCGCATAGCAGACGGCGATGAGCGTTATCGGCGGCTCGCAGCCGTCGTGGCTTTTCTCGCAGGCATTATCCAATGGCGGGGTTGCAGTGGGCGAATTGGCTGAGCAGGAAAAGTCCGCTGAGCACGATCGACCAGGTGCCCGCTCCGACGCCTCCGCCGACGAGGAATCGTTTGAGGCTTGTGTGCATGCGAAGAGGGGATGGTGGGTCGGGCGGGGATCGAACCCGCGACCAATGGCTTAAAAGGCCACTGCTCTACCAACTGAGCTACCGACCCAGGTCTAAGAGTGCGGAGAGAATATCATATTCAATCGCACGCGTTATGGTTTTATGCGACTCGTATGACCGTCATGTTCAGGGGCCGAACGACGATCCCGTGAGCAGCAGGTAGCTGAGGATGCCGAAATACCAGAGCGGCACCAACAGGCAGAGGGCGACGACGATGCTGATCACCGCGAGGGTGACGCGCAAAATCGTGCGTTGGCGTCTCAACAAGCGGTACGCCAATGCCAGCAATGCGACGAAGAGAGCGAGAAGAACGATGAAGCCTCCATACAGCATGCCGGTATTCTACTCGTCCTCTGGCGGGTATCCTCAAAAATGTGATCGATTCTCACTGCCACCTCGCCGACCCCCAATTCAACGCCGATTTGCCCGACGTTCTCTCCCGCGCCGCTGCGGCGGGTGTCAGCGAGATGGTGGTCATTGCCGATTCCCTTCCCGAAGCCGAGCGCTGCGTGCTGCTCGCGAACACGCATGCGCAACTCTTCTGCACCGTCGGCGTTCATCCGCATCATGCAAAGGATTGGCGGCCAGAGAACGTCGAACGCTTGAAGGCGTTGGTTGATTCCTGCCCCAAGGCGCGTGCCATCGGCGAGATCGGCTTGGACTATCACTACAATTTCTCCGACCCCGACGCGCAACGAGCGGTGTTCGCTTCGCAACTCACCATCGCGCAGGAGACGGCATTGCCCGCCGTGGTGCATTGCCGCGAAGCCGTTGAGGACGTGTGGGCGATCGTCCGCGAATCCTCGGCGAAAATCGTGCTGCACTGCTGCACGGAGAAATGGGAAGACGTTGAGCCCTTCGTCGCATCGGGGCATCTGCTCTCCTTTACGGGCATCGCGACGTACGCGAATGCGGACGACATCCGGCGCACCATCGAACGCTGTCCGCTCGAGAGCATGATGATCGAGACCGACAGTCCGTATCTTGCTCCGGTCCCTCACCGCGGAAAGCGTAACGAACCCGCATATGTCGCAGAGGTTCTGCGTCTCGTCGCCGAGTTGAAAGGCATCGATGTCCCCCGCGCCGAAGAAGTACTGACGGCCACGACGCGGGCGTTCTTCGGCCTTCCCGGCTGATCACTTTTTTCGTTTCGCGTGTTTGCGCATCTTGTAGACGAAGACCCAGATGGACACAGCCGCGCCAGAGACGACGCCGATGATGCCGCCCACCATGGAGCCCAGTGCGTTTGCCTGATCCGTCGTCATACGGTCAGTCTATAGGGGGGCGGATGCGAGCAGCAAAAATCCAAAAACATCACGCGGCACATGGGGTAGAATCCCGGCATCCGACTGCGCTCGTAGCTTAACTGGATAGAGCGTCGGCCTCCGAAGCCGAAGGTTGTGGGTTCAAATCCCGCCGAGCGCACCACTTATTGACAAAAGGCCATACTCAGGCGGAATATTTTTCCTATGTTTTTCACCGCACGACGCTGGCTCGCTCTCCCGCCCCTGGTTCTTGCCATATGGGATGAGGTGCTGACGCTCATCTATCAGCCCGCGTCGTACTGGAGCGGAGACTATTCGACGACGACGGAAGGATCTGTGTTGTGGGGATGGCTGTTGCGTACGCATCCGGGTGCCTTTATCGCTGCCACGATCGTGTATGTCTTGATCATCGTGTGGCTCATTCTGAAATTGCCCCGCAGGCTTGCCATCATTCTGTCCCATACGGTTTTCCTGTGGCACCTGATTGGTGCGACGTCGTGGATGTTGGGTGAATGGGGGAATTACGGATATACCTTCATGGTCGTGCTTTGCGCGGCATGCTCGTTCTTCTTCCTGCCCGTTTGGCGGGCGGACGGCGAATAGCCCCTGTGCGACATGGCCGCTTTCGCGTAGTATCGGGCCGATGCCGATGAAGACGACTAAAGTTTCGTCCGCTTCCACAAAGCCCGCGCGGCCGTCGCATATTCGCAGTGCCTGCATGTGGGGAGTGGGCTCCGGCGTTCTCATCGCCCTGGTTTTCGCATCCACCCAAGGGGTGTTGACGCCCTTGGGCGCCTCGGCACTGACGGTCGCCGCCGCTTTTACCGAAGAAACCGAAACCGGAGCCGCGATGGTTCCCGGAGCGCGCGTTCCCGTTCTCTCACAGGAGCGGATGCAGTTGCTGCTGAAACTGCGAGACGAAGCGGCAGCCTTGAAGCAGAAGAACGAGGAGTTGATGCGCTCGCGCACGGCCATCGCTCCCTATGCCAATACGCTTGTTCCCGGCGACAAGGAACGGCTCGTCGCTTTGGCAGACATGGTGGCCGATGTGAAGGGGGGAGGCATTATCATGGATGTGAAGGGGTCGCGCGTGTATTTCGAGACCGATTCCGAGCTCGCGAAAAAGTACAATTTGGTCGAACCGCGGTACGACATCAAAGAGGTCATTTCGTATCTCAAGGGCCGCGGAATCTACACGATGGCTCGTTACATCGCGGTGAAGGACGACGGCTTGGCCAAAGCCGATCCCAGCACCCAGATCCGCAACCCGGTGACGGGCGAGAGCATGGGGGACACATGGACCGACCCGGGCAATCCGACGATGCTCGAGTACAACAAGCAGATCCTGAAGGATCTGATCGCCACCGGCATTGATGAGATCAACTTCGATTACATCCGCTTCCCGACGGAATACGGACTCAATGACGTCGGTCTGTCGGCCGACCAAAAGGCCGAGCGCGTCGAAGGTTTCCTCAAAATGGCGCGCCAGCTTGTCGACGAGGCGGGTTTGGGCACCAAGCTGGGCATCAGCACCTATGCCATTCTCGGATGGGATTTCGATGCCAACATTCCGTATCTGGGACAGAACTTCATCCGGTTCGCACCGCTCGTGGACATCATTTCGCCGATGGCCTACCCGGCGTCGTTCGGCGAGACATACAAGGCCGCGAACGGGCACACGCGCATGTACACGCTGGTGCACCGCACGCTGACGGGCTACGCCGACCTCCTTGGGCCGACCCAGAGCCCTAAGCTGCGGCCGTGGATTCAGGGATACTCCGTGGATGCCGACGACATCCGCGAGCAGATCCGCGCGGTCTACGACGCGGGATTCTGTGGCTTCACGATGTGGAACCCGGGGAGTCGTTTCACGCAATTGGCGGAAGTCCTGAAAACCTGGAAACCACCCGAGGCCTGCCCGGGATCGCTGCGGTAAAAACTCGACGGATTGCTTTACACCCCTGGGCCGAGGAGTAGCGTTTTGCGCGTATGCCGCGTGTCTCTCGTCCACAGGCGCAGGCGATCGCCGTTCCCATGCCGGGATCGCTTTTGGTGCGCATCCTGCGTGCGTTGCTCTCGTTGTTCCGCCAGGATTAGCGGGGCGGCAAAAAGCGCTTTTACTTCCGCACGGCCTTGCTCGCTGTTTTTGCGCGCGTCGCGCGCTTCACCGGC
>CAYRUZ010000037.1:0-4805 GCA_964427895.1 uncultured Candidatus Peribacteria bacterium | reverse complement strand
ATTGACAGGGGATTCGCGGAGATCGGCAAAAGCTTCGAGGAGGAGGGGTCGTGAGCATGAACGTAATGGTGCATTTCAACCTGTCATGGATGAACGGCGCGGAATCGTGCCACGGGTCGCTTGAGATATCGGTGTGGGGCGTCTTGAACCAAGAGACCGCCGCACAGCGCGCCACCGACCAACTCCGCGCGTGGTTCAAGGCCGACATCGTTTCGGTTGTCTGTGAAGACATGGGAGAAGGCAAGTGAGCGAACAAACGAAGTGCGATCATCCGCGCCTGCACACGTCGTTGTCGGGTGCGCTGAGTGGAACCGATTGGACGTGCCGCGACTGCGGAGCTGCGGTCGGTTTGCAGTCACAGGCCCCCTCTCCCGCGCATGGAGGAACGAGCGCGATGATCTCGACGGAGAAGGTGCAGGCCATCGCGGCTCAAGCGAAGCCGGAGCCCGTGCCGCCGTGTGCGGTCTGCGGGGGTCCGTTGCGTGCCGACATGGGCGGCTACTGGATCTGTTCGAAGAGCATCGACGACAACGGCGAGATGGCCGACCAGGAGCACTACAAGGCTTCACTGTGGCAACGCCCCGAGGAGCAGAGCGCCGAACGTCACGCACTCGCCGTAGATTTGCTCGACGCCCGAGCCCGCCTCGCCGCGCTCACGCGGGAGAGGGACGACTTGCGTTGCATGGTGACACGCCTGCTCGCGGTCATTCAGCAGTACGGAGGCGCACGGGGCTCTAGCTTCAGCGAGTTGATTGCTAATGCCCGCGCGGTTGCAACGGGGTGCGAAATAGACACGAACGGCCGGTGCTCGCTCGAACGTCTCAGAAGGTCGAATCGAGAGCGCGACGACGCACGCGATGAAGTGCTCGCCGAACGCGCCCGCGCCGAGAAAGCGAGGGGCGACGCGGTGGAGGAGTGCGCGAAGGTGTGTGATGCGTACGCCGACGAAGATCGTGCAACCGAGCAGCAAGTCGCTGCCGCACTACTGGCTGACAAGCTCCGCGCCCTCGCGCACGACGAAGGGCGGGGGACGCCGTGACCCGCCCTCACCGCAAGGCGCGGGGAGTCCGCGACGCCCGGAGGCGGAAGTGAGCGCGCTGGACGAAATGCTGAACTCGGCTGCGCTGACATCGGATTGGAAAGGCATCCCCCAATTCACTGCCGTCGAAGTTGGTCAAGCCAGCGCGGAACTCACCCACCTCCGCGCCTGCGAATCGTGGATCCTCGAACACGCGCAGCACGGGGCAAACTGCATGGCTGGAGCTGACCGCAAGTACCCGTGCACCTGCGGGCTGGCGAAGATCATGGAGGAGATGCCGTGACGTACCTGGACGACTGCCTTTGGATGGTCGAGACCGACGACGAATGCGGACTTACGGAGATCGGTGAGGCGACGCTGAAGGCTGCGAAAGAAGAACTCGCGGCGCTGCGGAAGAAAGCCGCACTCGCTGACGATCTCTACCGCATCTGGAGCGGCCACGAGAGCCAGTGCAAGGGGACGATGTATCTTGAGCACTGGATGGAACGATACGAGGCGATCAAGTGACCACCTACGCCCTGATCGCCAACTCCCGCCGCGTCGCTGCGTTCTACGCGCGACTGAAGGCGTGCAGAAAACAGAAAGAAGTCCTCGCCGTCATGGACGACGCCTGTACGATCGAAGAGATAGGAGACTGTCTCGCGGTTAGCGCGTGGATTGCGCGGGCGGCGAGGGAAAAGAGGGAGCGAAAGAGAAAATGAGTACACCCGTAAGACTCGCCTCCGCATCCACCGCCAAGTGGGCCTGCGCGTGGGACTCCACCACCAATACGCACACATGGCGCTCGAAAGCTGGCGGCGACGAGCTGATCGAGATGAAGTCGTGGGCGGCGTGGATGCCCGGCGACGACTTCCTCAAGCCGACGCCCGAGCTACCCACGCAGTCCGCCCGCGTGTTCCGAAACGGCGTCCACGCGCACCCGGAGGGCGAGCACTTCTACGATGGAGGCGCGTTCACCTGCTATCAGGTCGCGGGTCCGCCGACGAATCCGGGGCATGTCTCGGGCGCGGGCATCGTGCTCCATCCGCCGCGATCCACTGACCCAACCATCGCGGATGCGATCGGCGAGCGGAACCGCGTCGCGGCGTTCCATCGGGGTACGGGCGACATCCTCACACGGCGGACGCTGGGGACCTGGTTCGAGCTGCGCCTCGACCGGGGACACGAGCCGATCCAGCGACTGCCGCACTTCCTCGCGGACCCGACCGGCGACCCGTTCCTGTGGTCCTGGGAGGCGGACGACGAATACCACCTCTGCCGCGCCTTCATGGACGACCTGGGGCTGTGGCGCGCTACGGGCGATCCTGCGGCCCGCTGGCGCATCCTAAGCCTGTTCGGGCAGGTTCGGATGTCCTACTGCCTAGAGAGCGTCCCAAGCGATCCTGGCTCGTCCTGGGTCAAGCGGTGCCTGCCCGCGATGCAGAAGGCGGCGCGGCCTGGAAACAACGGGCACCCGGTTCGTGGCTACGCGCACGTCCTGCGCCTGGGAGCCGCTGCGCTGGAGGTGGGCGCTGTGGACCGCCGAGACGCCGAGCTGTGGGCAGGCGCGTTCGTGCGCTACCTGGAGACGATCCAGCACCCTGATGGCTGGTTCTACCAAGGCGTGAGTGGCGGCGGCATGGACAACGACGAGCCGACGATCGTCTATGGCTGGGATCCGTCGTGGAAGTGGACGACGACGTGGCAGCTTCCGTTCTTGATCCGCGCGCTATGGGAGGTCGCCGAGCAGTTCCCATCGCTCAGGCGGCGCGTTACCAAGATGCTCGGGAAGACGATGCAGATCTGGTATCGGAACACGCTCGTGCCCGACCAGTACGGCGGTACGCCCGGCCTGCCGATCTACCTGCGCACGGACGCCGGGATCCTGTCTTCGGTCAAGGGCACGCCGCAAGCGAGATCCATGTACGACTGCGATGCGTTCGCGGTGTTCGTGCGCGCGGGGTTGCTGCCGAAGATTCCAGAGCGGTACTCGCGGCCTGGGCAGCCGGGTATCACGGACGATGCGGTGCGGGTTGCTGCGGTGTTTGGTGTGCAATGAGCCCCGTCAAGAAACCACCGCCTGAACCTGAGCGCGAGATCCACGTCCCCGGACACCTGATCCCGCGACGGTGTTCGATGTGCCACTATGAGATCGTGCGCGTGCCCACAAAGGAGGGGCTAGTTCACGTTGACTATTCGACCGTGAAACACCGAGCTGCGAACCAATCGCAGACGGGTGGATATCACGGATACATCCACAACTGTCCAGCGACATGCTGGGAACCGAAGGAGAAGCGATGAAGTACAGGGTCGAGGTATTTGACGGCTGGGGGCCGTGGTACAGCATAAACGGAGGCCAAGTGCGCAGGCACGGCTTCTATTGGCGCGTTCGACACGTCAACGGTAACAAGCTTGGAACGTCAGAAGCGTACACTCGTCACGCATCCGCGATGAAAGTCGCTAAGCGGCTTGCGTCTGCGGCGGGATGGAAGGTAGAAGACAAGACGCGCACCACGGCGCGCAAGAGTCGGAAGGAGAAAGCCAAGTGAAGGAAGACAACGTGAACCACCCCAAGCACTACACGTCGCATCCGAGCGGAGTCGAGTGCATCACCATCACCGAACATATGAGCTTCTTGCGCGGCAACGCCCTGAAGTACCTGTGGCGTGCGGATGAGAAGAACGGCCTGGAGGATCTCAAGAAGGCCGCGTGGTACTTGAATCGAGAGATCGAGAAACAAGAGCCGAAGGGTGCGCTTCTGTCACCGACGCGGCCAATGGAAGTATCCGGCCTCATGCCGTTTTTCCACGATGAACGAACCAACGGACTACAACCCGACCCCGCCCCTCTCGGCGCGAAGCGTAGCGTGAGGCGTCTGAAGGCCGAGAACGTCACAACCACTACAGGTCCAGGTACGGCATGGACTACTAAACGCGGCATCGTCCCCGACATCGCGGAAAAGTTCCTCGCCGCCGTGAAAGCGAAGCCTGGGCAGCGAAGCGAGGAGATCGCACGCAACCTCGGCGTCAAGAAGCTCCCCATGCCCGCGATCCGCGCGGCGCTCAAAGGCAAGATCAAGCTGCGCGGGAAGCGTCGAGGGACTACTTACTGGCCGCGATAGGCTTTACGTGCTGCCAACTGCGACCGTTTACGGCGTCACGAATGGTTGTCCTTTGGACGCCGTAAACCTTGGCTATCTCGGACTTCTTCCAACCCAGCGCTGCCAGCCTTCTTATCTCTACAACCTTTTCGTTTGACAGCCTGTGATTCTTAACTCGAATTCCGTGAACATGCCTGCCCTTGCCCACCGAGTCAGCTTGGTTGTCATCGTTCGTCCCGAGAAACAAGTGATCAGGACGGACACAGGCAGGATTGTCGCAATGGTGGCAAACGAACAAGTTTCCAGCAGACGATCCGTTGGAAAGAGCCCAGGCGAACCGATGCCCCCTGACGTGGCGGCTTCTTTTTACGTAAACATCGAAGATGGGGTATCCTCGACCGCAAAGACGCCCGGTCCACAGCCAGCAAGTCTCTGTTTTTTTGACCTTGCTCCAGAATCGACTCGTGTCTCGTCCACGTTGACAAGCCGAATTGATAACATCGTCTCTATTCATGTTGGCCTCCTCATGGCCTTCGTGACAGGGACCGGACGGCGCAACCACGCGCTGCCCGGTCCTGCTATCTTACACACCTGACCACATACAGACAATGAAGGAGAACCCAATGACCAAAGACACCCCGCGCCGCCCGCGAAGGAGCCCGGAGGAGCAGAAGCAAGCTCTGGCCG
>CAYRUZ010000036.1:2760-4965 GCA_964427895.1 uncultured Candidatus Peribacteria bacterium | reverse complement strand
TGCCCGAGCATCCGCGATATCTACGCCTTCCCGAAGAACGGCAAGGCGCAGGACGTGATGATGGGCGCCCCGTCGGTTGTGACGCCGAAGCAGCTCAAAGAGCTGCACATCCGCTCCGTTCTCCCCGAGGCGAAGAACGACTGATCAGAAGGCCGCGACTCCCGGCACGAAGCGGAAGCCGACGGCGATGATCACCGCGGCGACGAGATATGTGACCCAGAACGACGGCTGACGCCGGCGGAGAACGGCTACGGCACAGCTCAGGAGGACAAAGACGCCGAGCCCCGACCAGAGGGCATACTCCGCCGACTGCGGGAAAACGGCGCTGCCAACGAGCATGCTTACGAGGTATGCCGGAAACGCAACGAGGGCACCGAGGAGAATAGACACGGTCGTACAATACGAGCAGAGCCGGTGTTGAAGCCAAAAAGCACAGGGGGACAGAAGGTGATTTTTATGGTAAAATATTCATAAATGGACTCCGATACCGCACAAGCACCTCCTCCGGCGGAGAGTCCCGAAGAACGCGCCAAAAGAAACGCGGAAGTGGAACGCATCATTCGCCAGCGCGAAGCATTCATCGCGCGCGAACAAAAACGAAAAGAGGACCGCATCGTGGCGCAGAAGAAAGTCGAGAAGTTTCAAAGTACCGCGGCCCTCGAGGCCGTCGCAGAAGTCGAACGGAAGCACGAAGCATTCGAGGAATGGCGGGCCGAAAAAAAGGAACAGAAGCGGTTGCGTGAATTGGAACGCCTGGCGCGGGAGAAGGAATTGCAACGGCAGCTGAAGCTGAAGCAGGAAGCGGCCGAAAAAGCGGCCGAGACCGCCGAGTACATGGAACAAGTGCACCGCAGCGCCATGCAAAAGCGCCTCGCCGCGGAACGGAAGCACAATGAGCACGAGGAGGAAGTGGAGATCAAACGCGCCGATGATCACTTTTTTGCCGCCAAGCAATCGGCGGACATGCACCTGCAATCGGAAATGACGCGTCTCGAATACGAGCACCAACGCAACATCCGCACGTCGAAGGAGACCGCCGACATCGCGCGACGCCAGCTGGTGGCGAGATTGGAAACGCGCAAGCGCGACGTACAGAAGAGACGCACGGAAGCCGAAACGAAAGCCAAATCACTGCCCGAGGGCCAGAGACGACAGGCTGCGGATAAGGCCAGAGCGGATGAACAATCCAATCTGCGGGCCATCGAAAGCGAACGCCGGGCGGAAGAATCGAGCATCGAAGCGCAGCAGCGGCAACGTGACGTGCTTATCCGGTCGCAATTCGAGCAGCAGATCGCCGGGGCGAAACGCGCCTGTGAGCAGGCGAAGCAGAATGCCGAGCACGTCCACAAACAGGAAATCGCCCTGGCGGCGCAGCGCAGGGCAGATGCCGACCGTCAGGCGGCGATCCGCGCGGGACAACCCAGACAATGAGCCTCAGCGTTTGCGGGCAAGCGGCTCGTACGTCCGGCGCCACAGGATGGTGAACAGTCCCCCGATCCAAAGGACCAGTGGGAGAGCGCTCCACGGATCGGGCAGATTCAGGACGAGATCACCCAGGTTGGGATTGAATTTCGCATTCAACAGCTTGGGCAGGTAGTACTGCTCCAGCGGCAAGGGGATGCTCTTTTCGGGGCCCGGATCAATGAGGGTGGCGAGACCGATGAGAAGCACGGACAAACCAATGAGAAAAAGCGCGGCGTTGTACCCGCGCTGCCCCCAGCGCTGAATGCCGTACCCGACCGCGATGCCGATGAAGGGCAGCGTCACGACCATATGACGCGGACCGATGGCGGACCCGCCTGCCCAGTACGAGTAGCTGGAAATGACGCACAGCTGCACCAGGAACACGGCGCCTGTCGCGATGGCGAACGTCCGGTACTTCGTCCACAGCGCCCACATGCCGGGTACCGCGAGCAGCAGGACGGGCGACCAGAAGAAGAGCCCGCGGTACTGACTGAACAGCATCTGCGCCATCACGATCGGATTGGGCGCGAAGGACAGTCCGAAGAACCCGCGATTCATCCCCTCAAATGAAGTGAGGTGCGCGTATCCCACGCTGAAGGGAGACCCAAAAGCGATGAGGTTGTTGATCAGCACCATGAGCATCGGCGGCACGGCCGCTGCCAGCGCGATCAGCAGCGTCCGCATTCCCTTGCGCGCGAGCAGCAGGAACACGACGCCGGCGGCGAACATCGACGGGAATTC
>CAYRUZ010000036.1:0-2660 GCA_964427895.1 uncultured Candidatus Peribacteria bacterium | reverse complement strand
GCCGTCCGTTTGCCGATGCGCTTCGCCAGCGTGAGATAGAGCAAGACGGATCCGAATGCCGAGAGAAGAGCAACGGAGAAGGCGGTCGTTATCCACGAGGACATGCGCCAGCCCGGCGTTTCGTGGATGGGAATGGCCAGAGCATCGAAAACCAGCTTGGTGAGGAAAAACGTCGGCGCGGCGATCACCGCGGTGCCAGGCGGCTTATCGGAGTAATAGTGATCCTCAAACTTCGCGCGATCGTACGTGCGCTTCTTGAATTGATCGATCGTCCAATCGCCCACGCTCCAGGCATGCAACTGCGCGAAGCGCGAGTTTTCATTCCATCCGCCGAAGTTGTGCGTGTACGCGTACGACCCCCAGATGAGGAGGAACAGCAGCACGGCTGTCACCGTCGCCGATGAAGAACGCACGCGTGACGGCACGGGGCTGCATAATAACAGCCCGCCGAGGGGAATACGACTGGACCCGGACTAAAACGGCCGCCGCAGTTACAGCAACACGAGCGTCCCGATGCCGAGGAACGCCAAGAATCCGCAGATGTCCGTCGCGGTCGTCACGAAGACGCAGCTTGCCACCGCGGGATCGACGCCGATGCGCTTGAGAACGAACGGAACGAGGGATCCGAAGAATCCGGCGACGAAGAGGTTGATGACGATCGCCAGGCCGAGAACCAGACCGAGCATCGGGGTTGCCCCAAAGAACTGCGACGCGCCCGCGGCGATGATGCCGACGATGATGCCGTTGAGCATTCCCGCCGCCGCTTCGCGTGCGATGACGGCGCGCGCCTGCAGCCAGTCGATCTCACCCACGGCCAATCCGCGCACGACGACGGCAAGCGACTGCGTGGCGGTGTTGCCGCCTTCACCGGCAACAATCGGCATGAATACGGCGAGGAGCGCAAGCTTCTGGATGCTGCCTTGGAACTGCGACACGACGAGCGACGCGAGGAACGCCGTCGCGAGGTTGAGGATCAACCACAAGTAGCGCAGCCGCACCTTCGACCAAACGGAATTCAGCGGATGCTCTTCGCGTGCGACTCCGGCGAAGCGGTAGACGTCTTCCGTCGCTTCCTCCTCGGCGACTTTCAGCAGGTCATGCAGGTGCACCACGCCGAGCGGTTCACCCTGATCGTTGATGACGCAGGCGGATTCTCCGGCCACATGGGAAAGCGCCTCCACCACCTCTTCCCGATCCAGCGCGTGCGACACGACCGGGATGGGACTGAGGAGATTCAGTGCTTTCGCCGAAGGAGGAGCGAACAGCAGGTTGCGCGAGGGAATGACGCCCACGATGCCCTTCTTCGCGTCATCCACCAGGATGGCCGGGGTATGGCGGGTCTCCACGACCGTTTTCTTCACGGTTTTCAGAATCTCAGAGGCCGTGTCCGACGGACGCACGACGACGAAGTTGAGATCCATCAGTCCGCCGGCCGTCTCGGACCCGAAGGCGAGCAGCGTTTCGATCTTCCGCTTACGGTCGGGCTGCATGCGGCTGAGCACCTCCGCGCGTTGTTCCTCCGGCAAGTACTGCAAGATATCCGTCGCCTCGTCTTCCGGCGCGAAATGAAGGAATCGTGCGGTCACCGCAGCGGGCAGGAGCGGCACGATGTATTCCCGACTCGCATCGGAGAGAGCGCGCATCACCTGCACCTGGATTTCCGGCGGGAGCAGCGCCATGCATTTGCGCTTGCCGCGTTCAATGTCGTCGATGATGTCCGCGATCTCTTGCGGAGCGAGCGAGAGGAGATACTGACGCAGCGTTTTGTCCTGCTTGCCGGCGAGCAGTCTCTCGGTCTTATCCAAGACGGCCTGATCCATAAGGAAAGTGGGAAGGCGTCGCTCAACGGCCTGCGGGCCGGATGTCCGCAGAGAAACCGCTGGGGCGCGCCGAGTCTACGCCCGCGCCTTGCCTTGGCAAACCCACTTTTGCCCGATTTTCAGCGCAAATCGGCGTAGTCGTAGTACCCCTCCTGATGCGATTCGTAGTACTCCGTGGACCCGTGCTTGATGGCGCAACTGTAGACCTCGGTGGTGTTGATGACCGCCTTGATCCACGCGATCGCGCCGTTGGCATAGTCGCAGTAGGCGCAGTTCATGCGCTGCACCCATGTCAGCCGCTTCAGCCTCGCGCGATCCATCGAAATGTACTGTCCGCGCGGGATGAGCGGGATGCCGCAAATGCGGAAATACACGGCGTGATAGACGATCACCCAGAAGTCGAACAGCAGGATCGGAACGATCATCCAGAGAATGACGATGATCGAAATGAGACGCAGCGGCAGGTACCGCTCGATCATGCTCTTGTCCTGCTGGGGGAGGATGAATTCCATGGCGCCGTCATACCTCTTCCCAGAAAAAAGTCCATGATCCCGCTTGATTATTACTTGATAGATCAAATACTATTCAAACATATGGAAACCCTCTCACCCTCGCTGCAGTTCTTTGTGCGACTCGCGAAAATCCACACCGTCATGTCCCGCCGCTTCGATGCCGGCCTGGGCGGTTTGAGCTTCAGCGACTTCCTCATCCTCTACCACCTCAGCCAGGCGAAGGACGAGAAGCTGCGCCGTATCGACCTGGCGGACCGCGTCGGCCTCACCGCATCGGGCATCACGCGCCTGCTCGCCCCCATGGAGAAGATCGGACTCGTAAAGCGCG
>CAYRUZ010000035.1:0-5115 GCA_964427895.1 uncultured Candidatus Peribacteria bacterium | reverse complement strand
ATTGACAGGGGATTCGCGGAGATCGGCAAAAGCTTCGAGGAGGAGGGGTCGTGAGGGACACATACAGAAACGAAGCTGAGCTGCTCTTTGACGGCTGGGAGATCATCGGCCGCGAAGACTGGAAGCCAGGGGTTGTTCGAGTCTCAAGCCGCAAGCGTGACACGGTGCCTGCGTTGTTTCGCCAGGACTACTTTGAAGCCCCGTCCAGCTCCCCCTCTCCCGCGCATGGAGGAACGAGCGCGATGGGCTGCTATCCGAGTTACGACAAGATCGCGCACGAGCGAGACGCGCTACAGACGGCTCTCGACGATCTGCGCGCCCGCCTCGCCGCGCTCACGCGGGAGAACGCTGCGCTACAGGAATCGCTCGACGCTAGCCGGGACACCTGCGCCTCGCTGACGATGGACCTCGCGGACGAACTCGCCCGCGCCGAGAAAGCGAGGGGCGACGCGGTGGAGCATCAGCGGCTCAGCGCGAAGCTGTACGTGGCGCTTGAGCTTTCACGTTGCGAGTGCGGCGTCAGCGTGCAGCCTCCTCGCGCAATGAAATGCGCCCGCTGCGCCGCTCTCGAAGACGCTGACAAGCTCCGCGCCCTCGCGCACGACGAAGGGCGGGGGACGAAGTGAAACCGTACTTCACCGACTCGACGGGGACGATCCAGATATTCCACGGGGATTGTCGGGAGATCCTGCCGTTGGTGAGGGCGGATGTGGTGGTGACGGATCCGCCGTATGGAGTTGGATACGAGTACGGAGAAGGATACGATGACAACAAGACGCGCGAGCAGTTCATTGAATGGGCGCGGCCTTGGTTTGAAGCGTGTCGCCGTGCAGCGCCAACGCTACTTATTACCGGGCAGGCAAGGCTTCCAGACTATGCCATGATAGAGCCGTGGAAGTGGCTAATTTGCTGGTGGAAGCCTGCCGCTATGGGAAGAAGCCCCGTAGGGTTCTGTAACTGGGAGCCGGTTGCGCTATGGGGCAAAGGCTCCAGGGGCGGTAGCGATTTCGTTCGCGCGCCGATCATTCCAGACGAATCAATAGCTGGTCATCCATGCCCTAAGCCGTTGGAGTGGGCCGCTGGACTTATCAAGCTATTTCCTGATGCCGAAACCATCCTCGACCCCTTCATGGGCTCCGGCACCACGCTCCGCGCTGCGAAGGATCTCGGACGGAGAGCGATAGGGATTGAGATAGAAGAGCGTTATTGCGAGATCGCTGCGAAGCGGCTCCAGCAGGAAGTGTTGCCGTTCGAGGTGCCCCAATGACCCGCCCTCACCGCAAGGCGCGGGGAGTCCGCGACGCCCGGAGGCGGAAGTGATCTGCTACCGAGACATCACCTTCTGCTCTCGCGGCAAAGGCTGCACCTGCGAGCCGCGCCGGAAGCTGACGTCGGCTGTGAAGAAGGCGGCGAAGAAGGCCGGACTCCCGATCAGCTACGGGGATCTGTGTGGCGATAAGAACCCGATTTTCATACCGTTGAAGGAGCTTGCGGAAGGCGTGACCCTATCCGCCAGCGCGAAGGAGAGACAATGACCGCAGTACGCCTAGCATCCGCCAGCACCGCCAAGTGGGCCTGCGCGTGGAACTCCGAAACCGGCACGCACACATGGCGCTCGAAAGCGGGCGGCGATGAGCTGATCGAGATGAAGTCGCACGCGAGCTGGATGCCCGGTGACGACTTCCTCAAGCCGACGCCCGAACTGCCTACGCAGTCCGCCCGCGTGTTCCGCAACGGCGTTCACGCACACCCGGAGGGCGAGCACTTCTACGATGGCGGCGCGTTCACCTGTTATCAGGTTGCGGGACCGCCGACGAATCCGGGGCATGTCTCGGGCGCGGGCATCGTGCTCCATCCGCCGCGCTCCACTGATCCGACCATCGCGGATGCGATCGGTGAGCGGAACCGCGTCGCGGCGTTCCACCGTGGGACGGGCGAGATCCTCACCCGGCGCACGCTTGGAACTTGGTTCGAGCTGCGCCTGGACCGAGGCCACGAGCCGATCCAGCGCATGCCACACTTCCTCGCGGCCCCGACCGGCGACCCGTTCCTCTGGAGCTGGGAAGCCGACGACGAATACCACCTCTGCCGCGCGTTCATGGACGACCTTGGCCTGTGGCGCGCTACAGGCGATCCTGCGGCCCGCTGGCGCATCCTGGGCCTCTTCGGGCAGGCGAGGATGTCCTACTGCCTAGAGAGCGTCCCAAGCGATCCTGGCTCGTCCTGGGTCAAGCGGTGCCTGCCCGCGATGCAGAAGGCGGCGCGGCCTGGAAACAACGGGCACCCGGTTCGTGGCTACGCGCACGTCCTGCGCCTGGGAGCCGCTGCGCTGGAGGTGGGCGCTGTGGACCGCCGAGACGCCGAGCTGTGGGCAGGCGCGTTCGTGCGCTACCTGGAGACGATCCAGCACCCGGACGGATGGTTCTACCAGGGCGTCAGCGGCGGGAGCATGGACAACGACGAGCCTACCATCGTGTACGGCTGGGATCCGTCGTGGAAGTGGACGACGACGTGGCAGCTCCCGTTCTTGATTCGCGCGCTGTGGGAAGTCGCCGAGCAGTTCCCGTCGCTCAAGCGGCGCGTGACGAAGATGCTCGGGAAGACGATGCAGCTCTGGTATCGGAACACGCTCGTGCCCGATCAGTACGGCGGCACGCCGGGACTGCCGATCTACCTGCGCACGGATGCGTCCGCGTTCTCGTCAGTCAAAGGCACGCCGGAAGCGAGGTCGCTATACGACGCGGACGCTTTCGCTGTTTTTGTCAGAGCAGGACTTTTGCCAAAGATCCCAGAACGGTATTCTATACCAGGACAGCCAGGCTTGACCGATGATGCAGTGCGCGTTGCGCAAGAATTCGGTGTTCAATGAGCGATGTTATTGAGCTGAATCTGAAACATGGAACGTGTCTTTATGACGCTGACGCTGCATGGGCAGTTGAGCAGTTCAGATGGCGTAGCTTTGTCACGGGGCGAGCCAATACTCCGTACGCTCAAGCGGCTATTCCTGTGCGATGGAGGGGATCGTTCAAGGGCTGCCTTCGGATGCACAGATTTGTATTCGAAGCAGATTGCGACCGCGATGTTGACCACATCAATGGGAACGGCCTTGACAATCGCAAGGCAAACCTGCGCTATACCGATGCGTCCATGAACAAGGCTGCATCACGCATGAACAAGAACAATACTAGCGGGTACCGTGGCGTATACTGGGACAAGCATGTTGGCAAGTGGTGTGCTAGAATTGGAATACACAACAAACGTGTGTTTCTTGGATATGCAGCGACACAAGAAGAATGTGCTCACATTTACGATGCAGCCGCAGCGCGCTGGTTCGGCCCGTTCGCGTCACTCAACTTCGGCAAGAATGAGGCTGGCTTGGAGATGCGGCGGTCGGCACAATGAGCGACCACGTAAAGGTCCAAGGCCACTACATCGTCAAGCCGTGTCGGCTATGCCAACGGGACGTGATCGTGTGCCCGAACAAGTCAGGCCAGTACATCCGGGTGGAGTACAAGGGGATCAAGTACAACGCGGCAGAGGACGTGTTCACAGGGCGTGAGCACCTTTGCCCCGTGATGCAGAAGGAGACTAACAAACGTGAAAAGCAGACGGGTAATCGTGGAGTTCGAGATCGAAACGGACGTTTCCCGAGCCGCGCTGGAAAGGGCGACGATTCGGGTGGCGGTGCCGGGGAACATCAAATACCTTGAGAAGGTGCGCGTGAATGTGGTACGATCGAGCACCACGGCGCGCAAGAGTCGGAAGGAGAGCAAATGAACACCGCACTACTCGGAACGCTACGCCTGTCCATCATCGACAATCTGCGCGCGGAGATCCGCGAACGGGAGGGGGTGATTGCGGACTTGACGAGGGATGAGGAGCCGATAGGTGCGCTTCTGTCGCCCACGCGGCCGATGCTCGTCTCGCATTCCGTGGGCGACATCGTTCGTGACGCCCCCGCCCCTCTCGGCGCGAAGCGCCCCACCCACGGCGACGCGATTGCCAAGCTGCGAGGTCGTGGCAAGGTCAAGCACACCGTCGAGTCGATGGCGAATGAGTTCCTGTCCGTCGTCAAGGCGACCGGCGGACTGCGCAGCGAAGAGATCGCCAAAGCGATGGGCGTCAAGAAGCTCCCCATGCCCGCGATCCGCGCGGCGCTGAAAGGCAAACTGCGCATGAAAGGAAAGCGCCGTGGCACAACCTATTTCGCAAAGTGACACCCCGCGCCGCCCGCGAAGGAGCCCGGAGGAGCAGAAGCAAGCTCTGGCCGACAAAATCGCCGCGCTGGATCGACGGCTGATTGAGTCGAACCGCAAGGCGCTGGCGAGCGTCGTCGAAGCGTGTCGCAAACTCGGTAGGGTCGGCCTGTCCGAAGCTGAGATCACCGCGATCGACCACTTGACCGGGCTCTCTTCCGCGAAGCCGGGGGAGGGGAAGTGATGCACAAGATCGAAACACTGTTCGAGCGTGACGGCCAGGGCAAGGCGTTCATGGCGATCGACCGCGTAGCCAAGGGCTGCGAGTGGGTCGCTGCCGGTGAAGGCGTCGCAACGCGCAAGTGGGACGGAACGTGCTGCCTCGTGCGGGACGGGAAGCTCTACAAACGCATCGACTGGAGCGCCGAGAAGGGCAACCCGCCCGCGTCGTGGTTCCATCACTCCGGCGACGTGAACCAGCGCAGCGGGCACGGCTGGATGCCGGTCGGTGACGATCCCGGCGACACTTGGCACCGGGATGCGTGGAGCCGTCAGTCGGACTTGCCCAACGGCACGTACGAACTCTGCGGCCCGCGCATCAACAAGAACCCGGAGGGCTTCGAGGTGCATACCCTCGTGCCTCACGGGAAGCACGAGATCCTCAACGCGCCACGCACGTTTGCGGAGCTGCGGGAGTTCTTGCGCGACTTCCCCCACGAGGGCATCGTGTGGCATCACCCGGACGGGCGCATGGTGAAGATCAAGCGCCGAGACTTCCACAAAGGTCGGTAGCTCGAAGGTCGAGCACCTGATTCCAAATCAGAAGGCGAAGGTCCGATTCCTTCCCGGCCTGCCAACCACTACGCCCCGCTCCCCCGTCCCCGTGAGGAGGCGGGTGGGGCGGGGAGCATCGCTATGA
>CAYRUZ010000034.1:4205-5593 GCA_964427895.1 uncultured Candidatus Peribacteria bacterium | reverse complement strand
CCACGATGGCGAAGTTGAGTCCGCGCTGCACCTGGTTGGCAATCGACGACGCCATGTTGTCGCGCAGATAGTCGAATCCGTACTCGTTATTGGTGCCGTACGTGATGTCGGCGGCATAGGCCTCACGGCGCTGCGGGGTATTGATGCCGTGGACGATGATGCCCACGCTCAGGCCAAGCGCCTTGTAGAGCACGCCCATCCACGTGGCGTCGCGGCGGGCGAGGTAGTCGTTGACCGTCACCACGTGCACGCCTTTGCCGGACAGGGCATTGAGATATGCCGGGAAGGTGCACACGAGGGTTTTTCCTTCTCCCGTTCGCATCTCCGCGATGCAGCCGCGATGCAGGGCAGCGCCGCCCAAGATCTGCACATCGAAGGGAATCATGTCCCACGTGAAGGTCTGACGGCCGATTTCCATCGTCGTGCCTTGCAGGAGCTCGCAGGCGCGGATGAGCGTGGCGAACGCTTCGGGCAGCAAGTCGTCGAGTGACTCGCCTTCGGCGACGCGCTTCTTGAACTCCTCGGTTTTCGCGGGGAGTGTCTCGAGCGTGAGCGCCTTGATCGTCGGGTCATTGCCCGCCGCGCGGACCTGACCGACGACCGGCAGGATCTTCTTCAGTTCTTTCTTGTTCGTATCGCCGAGGAGGCGATTGAGGGTATCGATAATGGACATGAGACGCGGAGTATAGCCGCAAGGACTCTCGGCCGCACTGGTTTACGCGCCGGAATGAGAGCCAGCGGAAGCAAAATACCATCTCCGAGATTACGGAGATATTAAGGTTGGAAATACGGCCCAAAAACGGCAATTGGCGCCCCTTCCTTTGTCCAAAAAGGGGGAAATGCCAAGAACCATGCCCGTGGATGCGCTGTTTTTACCCTCAGCCATTCCCTTTTCATCCTTCGCGACCGTACCAGGGATCGATGGATGATCTCTCGTACCCGCACGTCGCGAGAAAGGACGGAAGAACGGTGTCGAGTGGCTGAAGGGGAAGAAGCACGCCGTTCTTTTTTTGGATCATCGCCTGATGCTCGTCGATGAGTTCCCCGATGATCGGCGCGCCCTCGGGCAACGATTCGTGGAGTGCCACGACGGTGACGTGCATGGGGTCTGCCCACTGCGTCGCGAATGCCCCGAATCCGCGGACGAACATCTCCGTTTTTTTTGTCGAGTGTACCCACACGCAATCCGC
The DNA here is from genome assembly GCA_964427895.1 of uncultured Candidatus Peribacteria bacterium. Taxonomy (GTDB): domain Bacteria; phylum Patescibacteriota; class Gracilibacteria; order Peribacterales; family Peribacteraceae; genus CAYRUZ01. The sequence goes on along the minus strand of CAYRUZ010000034.1, from coordinate 4,403 downwards.
GACATCGGTGCGCGCGCGGTAGAGATCACTCTGGTGAATGCCTGCGACCGGAAGCTTCCATGCCCACCCCCATGCATTGGCGAGCGCCACTCCCACCCGCACGCTCGTGAAGCCTCCCGGACCCGTGACACAGGCGATGCCGGCGAGTGACGCGCCATCGATTTTTTTCTCCGCCATCATCGTCGCAACGAGTGACGC
>CAYRUZ010000034.1:0-4105 GCA_964427895.1 uncultured Candidatus Peribacteria bacterium | reverse complement strand
CGAGTGACGCGCCATCGATTTTTTTCTCCGCCATCATCGTCGCAACGAGTGACGCCACTTCGTCGTCGCGCGTGCGCGGATTGATCTCGCGCGAGACGACGACGGACGCATCATCGACGAGGGCGACGAGCCCGTGATGACTGGCGGTGTCGAGAAAGAGACGCACGTGCACAGCGTAGCAAAGTTCCCTGCACACTGTCGTCGTACAGCAGACTAGGCATGGAAAATTGCAGTAATGTTTTTTCGCAGTATTCAGAGGAAAAATGTGATTTCGAGAAAAAATGCCTATGTTCTGTTTTCTTTACTACACGTACAGAAAAGTGCACGAACCAAAATCCGCACATGTGGTATTCCCCCCGGACCGCCCGGGGGGAACGACCATTCGCGTGGTGAGAACGGGAACACGAATTTTCAATCACTTACGGACAACCAACTCCGGAACGCGCGCGAGGGGCGGACAGGTGAAGCCCGGCTCGTCCCACACGGCGATGATGACCATCGGATATTCGCCGACCCCGACGGCGAGGAAGGGGTCTTTGAACTTCTCGATGTCGCTGACGTAGAAGGTGGCGTCGGGCACGTACCGTTCGATTGTCTCGACGCGCTCGAGGACTTCTTCGGGCACCAACTTGGTATAGTGCGCCGCGCGCACGGAGCCGCCGAAGTCGTTGGCTCCGATGTTGCGGTGCGCCCAGACTCCGCCGAGACTCTTCCGCCATCGTTCCACGTCCTGCGAACGCAGTGGCACCCACTCATAGACCTTGCCCTGTTTGCTGGCTTGGCCGTTGAGGTAGTGGTGCACCTTGTCCCCCGGGTATTCCGGGATGCCGTGGGTGGCGATGGTCGCGAGCAGTTCGCGGTGGGTCAGATCGTTGGGCTGGAACAGAACGGTTTTCGCTCGCTTTTTGTACGTGATGAGTTGCGGGACATCGAAGTCGATCGTCACTTGCCGCGGCTTGATGTCCGCGAACAGGACGGGCGGATTCGTAGTCGCATTCACGTGGAAGAGCGGAGGAACGGTAGTCCGCGACGAGCGTTGATTGATGGGGGCGCTGGCCTCGATGACGGGGCTGCGCGGAGCGACGAGCGGAGCGGGCGACGGATCGCCCATCAGAGTGTTGGTTTGCGGGGCGGCGACAGAGATCGCCTCAGACGTGGCGCTGGCTTCCGGGTTGCCAGTGTTCGTGCGAGAGCCGGAGGCCCCCGACAGCAAGAACACGGCACAGACAGCGATCAGGCCACTACCGGCCAAAAGAACTCGACGCATACGAACTCCCTTCTTGAGAAACGGTTCTCACCGGCGGTGCGAAAGGTCGCGCAATGTATACGGATAAATGCTCATTTCGTCAACGCAGTCGACAGCAATGCGCCCGTGGATCTACCGTGTGGACGATGCCACTGCTCTCCGTCGTCATCCCCACCCACCGGCGCGCCACCGTGCTGCGGCAGTGCCTGCAGCATCTGGAGCGCCAAAGCATCGCCGAGCACCTCGAAGTGATCGTGGTGAGCGACGGACATGACGATGAAACGGCATCGCTATTTGAAGGGAAAGCTGAGTGGGGCATCCCGGTGTCCTTCGGCGAAGTGGAGAAAAGCCAACAAGGTGCCGCGCGCAACGCCGGAGTGAAGCGCGCAACGGCCGAACACGTGTTGTTCATCGGCGACGACATCTTCTTGCAGCCCCATGCCTGCGCCGCCCACGTGGAGGCGCACGCACGCGTCGGCAACGACCGCACCGCCGTGCTGGGCTACGTTACCTGGGACCCCCTCGCCGTCGTCACGCCCGTGATGCGATGGCTCGAGCGCAGCGGCTGGCAGTTCGGCTATACGCTCCTCGACGGACACAGGCGCAGCGTGGTGCCGCGCGAACTGCAGCACCGTTTTTCCTACGCGAGCAACATCAGCCTGCCCACGGCCATCGCCCGAGCGCATCCGTTCCGCGCGGACGTCACCTTGTACGGATGGGAAGACATCGAGTGGGGATTGCGCCTGGCACAGGACGACGTGGCGCTCTACTACGAACCGTCGGCCGTCGGCCTCCACCATCACCATGTCACGATCGACGATTCGCTGCGGCGAATGGAAACCATCGGACGATCGGCGCTGAAGATCGCCGCGGTTTCGGGATTCGACCCACGGCCACACGGATGGAAGCTGTGGGCATACCGGGTCCTCGCCCTATTGCCGACGATGCGCGGTCGCCACGCCAGAGCCTATCTGCGAGGACTACGCGCTCAGGACGATTCCCACTCATCCGACAACAACGCACCGATGTAATCCCACACGTACGAATCGACGGGCTGGCCCGACGCAGCCGCCTCTTCTTCGAGCGCGTCACGTTCGTCTGCGACGAGGCTCGCGATCAACACGGCCCCGACCTGCGCGTACGCGGCAAGCATCACGTGGTGGATGCCCGACGCCGCTGGCTGGTCGTTGAGTCGCTGCACTTTCCGCTCCGCGTAGCGCAACATATTGAAAACTTCGGTGAGCGGAAGCATCGCCGGATTCTGGCCGAGCAGCATGTTGAGCGTCTCGCGTTGTGCCATCCGCTCCCGATGCAGTCCGTCCGCAGGATCGATGTCCAACGCATCGAAGAACACATCGCCATCGCCCAGTTCGGTTTCGAGCACCTCCATTTGCACCTGCTGCGCACGAATCCAGCCGTCGTAGCGGTCGAGCACGGACATCGTCTCAGTATAGCGAAAAACTGCCTGTAACTCCCGCAATGCGGCTTGCATTCGCGAGCTGTTCGCCCAAGGCGTTCAGGATTTCATGCCGCAACATCTCTTGCGCTTCTTTCCGCTGCCGCACGGGCACGGATCGTTGCGACCAACATGTTCCCCGGTGTTCTTGATCGGCTTCGTCTTAAAGCTGATTTGGCCGCTGCGCACACCTTCTTGCACCTGCTTGATAACGTCCGCGGCATTGCCCGTCTGTACCCCATCGACCACGTTCAGAAGCTGTGCCACGCCCTCGGGCGCGGCCTGGCGCAAGACCTCGGACAGGCCCAACCCCTCGATGACGCTGTTCATGACGTCAATGATGGATGTTTCGCGTGCATTCCCCACACGTAATTGCTGGTGCAGCACCTGCATGATTTGATGGCGCATTGCGGCCGGAAGCTGTGCCGGCAGCATCTTCTCGAGCTGCGCACGCAGCGCCGGGTCGTCCAGATTGATCTTCTCGTTGAGCATGCATTCACGATCACAAAACCGCGCACTGATGTCAATTTTGCTATTCAGCACGCTTTTTCCTTTTCCCTTGCGTCAAAACGGGGATTCACGTAGGATGAATGCACTTTCAGGTTGGTATTTCACACTGTTCCGTGACGATCGGAACGGTGGATTTTTCTTTCCCTCAATCGTATGCGCGCATCATTCATCGCCGCCATCAACCAGATCTGCAACGAGAAAAACGTCTCGGCCGAGCAGGTGCTGGAAGCCGTGAAGCAAGCCATCGCCACGGCGTACCGCAAGGACTTCGGCAACAAGGAACAGGAGATCCGCGTCGAACTGCCGGAAGGAGGCGAGATGCCGACGATCCTCATCGTGAAGGAAGTCGTCGAAGAGGTGGAGAACGAGAACTTCGAAATCGACCTCAAGGAAGCGAAGAAGATCCGCTCCGACGTCGACGTCGGGGACGAAATCACCATCGACGTCACGCCGCCGGAGTACGGACGCATCGCCGCCCAGGCAGCCAAGCAGGTGATCCTGCAGAAACTCCAGGAGGCCGAGCGCCAGAGCTTGTACGAGAAGTTCAAGGACCGCGAGCACGAGCTGCTCACCGCGGTCGTGACGAAGAGCGATCCGAACTGGGTGACGCTGGAGATCGAAGGTATGACGGTGTCGCTGCCGTGGCGCGAGCAGATCCCCGGCGAGCACTACTACACGGGCAAGCGCGTCCGCGTGTACCTCGATCGCGTGGAGTTCACAGGCAAGGGCCCGCAGCTGCGCATCTCGCGCACGCACCCGCAGCTCGTGAAGAAGCTGCTCGAGCTCGAGATCCCGGAAGTGCGCAACGGCGACGTCGAGATCAAGGGCATCGCACGCGACGCGGGCTTCCGCAGCAAGGTCGCCGTCGCGAGCAAAGACCAGCGCATCGATCC
>CAYRUZ010000033.1:0-6205 GCA_964427895.1 uncultured Candidatus Peribacteria bacterium | reverse complement strand
AATGCAGAGTCGAGGCATCCATGTGATGCGCTGAGTAACGTTTTTCCTTTGGATGAGATCTTGCGATCGTCATCCGTACTGTTCACGCGTCACGCGAAGCGAGCAGGACATGCTCACAGGCGGACTCGTGAATACTTGTTCATTAATTATTAATACAAATTGTGACTCGATATCCGATGCTGTGAACGATCGGGGCGACATGCCCACCCCACACTCCACAACCTCTCCTGACTTTCCTTGTCCCTAGAGACAAAAAAAGCGGGTGGCTCACGCACACCCGCAGAATGAGTCGACCTACCTACGTCTCATCCTACGGGTGCTCGCGAGTTGACCATAACGCGTGAGGAGTCTACTCACTCAACATGCATCGTCAAGAAGAAAATAGCAGAAAGTTTTTGGCCCGGGCTGGGCAGAATGTTCAGCTTGTCCAGTTTTCTGTACAGATCATTTTCCTGCTGTCATGCCTGCCGCTTACGGCAGAAAAAGCCTTTAATGAGCCAAAAATAGACCGTACGAACGTTCTTTCGGAGTGATCAGCGAGTGGATCTCCAGAACAATACGGGCCACAGATCGATCTTCCATGAATCGCCGAATTTTGCTAGAATAGTGGGATTTAACACACATTCATGACACACACCCCGCGCATCGAACGCGAGCGACGCCTGCTGCACCAGCACGAAGTGCCCGAACTTCCCCACCCGGAAGCGAGACACTTGAGCGACAACACCGCACTACGGGATCGCCAGTACGACATCCTGCAGCACATCCAGGAGACGCTCGATAATCCGCAGACGCGCGATACGTTCTTCCACCGTTTGTTCGGCCTCTTCGACGGCAACAACGGCCAGACCTTCATGGACCGGCTGCGCACCCTGCTGCATGGCACCCATCAGCCGCAGACGCCGACCACTCAACCCCTGACGCAGCTGCCCGTGCAGCAGATTCCGAACGTGCCGACCGCCGACGTGCGCAACGTCCCCGAGATGGTCCGCAAGGAGTTTGAAGATCGCGTGCGGGCCATTCCGTTGCCGCAGGGGGTGACGATCACGACGTGCACGCCCGAGGTGGTGATCATCAGTTACAAGAACAACACCGAGAACGTCTGGCTGACGCAGCCGGGCAACGTGGACAGTATCCGCACGGCACTGCCGGAGATGGCGCGTCGCTTGGTCAGCCGCGTCGACGGCACGCCGCTTGCTCCACAGCAGGACCCGCCGCGCGATACGCCGCCGCAAGATGTACCGCCGCAGAATCCACCCACGACGCCGGAGAATCCGCCACAGACACCCGAGACCACGGAGACATCCGATGAATTCCGCGCGAAGGTGGAAGCGGCACCGCTCCTGCCATACGTCACCGTCACGTATGGCGGAGGCCGCACCTACACGGTCAGCTGCCTCGGCCAAGAGCAAACGTATACCGTCGACCCCGGCGCCGACGTGACGCAAAGCGTCACGGCCGGCATCCGCATTATCCGGTACAACACCGACCGACGCATCGACTCTTTGCGCGATACATTGACCCTGCCGGACGGCATGACGGTCGCCGCAGCAGAGACGCCGCCGTACTGGCAGTTGCGCTATCGGGATCAGACGCAGCAAGTGGACGTGTTCGCCGTGCCGCTGACGCAACTCGTCGAGCACGCGCAGAGCGTGGCGACGGAATTCAAGCAGCGGATCGACGCGACGCCGGACACACGACCGCCAGAGACGCCTCCGCGGACACCCGAGACGGCCGACGAATTCCGCGCAAAAGTGGAAGCGGCCACGCTGCTTCCGTACGTCACCGTGGCACGCATCGAAGACCGCACGGTCGTCCTCGCGTGCGTCGGAGAAGAGCAATCGTTTACGATCGCCGCCGGTGCGGACGTGACGCAGGAAGTCACCGACGCCGTGCGCGTCATGCGGTACACCATCGACAGGCGCATCGATGCGCTGCGCGACACGGTGCCGCTGCAGACCGGACTGACCATCGCCGCAGACGAGACGCCGCCGTACTGGCAATTCCGCTACCGCGGCCAGACGCAGCAGGTCGACGTCTTCTCCGTGCCGCTGACGCGGCTGGTCGCACGCGCGGAGACCGAGGGTGCGGAATTCAAACAGCGCGTCGACGCCACGCCGGACACGCGGCCGCGACCCCGCACGCCCGACACACGCGAAGCCGAACCCAATGCAGAAATCGTGGCATTGCGCGCGGAAATCACCACGCTCGCCGAAACGACGGGCATCGCCGCCGAGGGCGTGGATGCGCACGTCGCCGCCATCCGGGAGAAGGTTCAAGCGGTCAACGCTCTGATCGCGACGCAACGGTCCGCTTCCGGCGGTCGCTTCCGTCCCCAATGGGAAGGGCGCCTCATCGCCGCGCGACCGACGCTGAACATCAATTACATCGGAGATGATCAAACGGGACAGGTGGAGGTAACGGAACTCACTCTGCACAGAGTTCCCGGGGACTTCGCAGATGCGCGGCGCGAACGCAATGCAAGCGCCGAGGAAATGATGAAAAACGGCCGTCACTTTGGCATGGGCACATTGATTGCCAATCTTTTGAACGAGATGGGACCGAAGACATCGGGCGACTACACGTTCGAACCGGTGCCTGCAGACAACACAACGGGATATAAATTCCGCATCGTTGTCCGTAGCGGCGGCTCGACCGAGACGTGGTACGTGAGCCGGCCGAATACAAGCCAAGTCTACGACAGCGATGATTTGATCATTTGGAAAGCCGCACCGGACGGATCGTGCGATCGACGCATCCAGGCGTACATTGAAGGAGGCATTTTCACGATCAAATTGGGGCCGGACGGCAAGCTGCAGGCAGTGATGCACACCGACTGGACGCGCACATTCGATCAATATCGTCGCATCGCGAACTTCAACCGCCAGAGTGAGGAGCGTGACGCGGCGGAGATGCTTCCCCATGAAGGACGACCGGGCTTCGATCTTCCGAAGAATCGCCCCGTCGCAGCGCTTCAGTTGTTCGGCCTTCAATATGACGGACCGAATTTCCAACGAGGGAGAAGTGATTTCAGCCGCCTCATCGACACTCTATCCAGCCAGGGATATCACATCGTGCCTTCCGCATCGGGCCTGTCACAAGATATTGAGGCAACGAACCCTCTGACCATCATCGAGCAGACCATTCAGCAAAACCTCGCTCTGGGAATTACCGACCTGTATCTCAGTATCGACTGTCACGGCAGCCAGAGCGGCACCCTCGTTTTCCCGAAGGGGCCGAAGGCAAGTGACGGCCGATGGAGAGTGCGCTACGAAGAAATGATGCAGATCTTCCGGCGCTACCCTCAAATGCACGTCACGATCGATTCCTGCGCCTGCTACGGCGGTTGGGGGACAACTCCCGATCAAGATCCCGACAACGCAGCCAGCATGCCGTACACGGCATTGATTGATAACCGCGGCGCGACTGAAGGACGCATTACCGTCGTTACGCACACGATCTCCACATCCTCGAACATTACCGGCAGCCACTACAGTCAATTTCTCGAGTATTATCTCGCTCAAGGCAAACCCTACGGCGAAGCGCACATGCTCGCGGATTCCGCGACCCAGGTGCATATCGGCTTCAACCCTGGAGTGCGGCGCAGCAGCGGTTTCGACAGTGGATATGTGGAAACGGCGCGCGAGCCTGTGCGCCTCATTCCGGAGGGCGAACAGTACATCTAAAAGAGCATACAAAAAGCCCGCCTTCCGGCGGGCTTTTTTTGACGACCATGTCGATCAGTCCCCTTCCACCTCGCGGATGGCCTCGGCGTCTTCGAGCTCTTCCTTCTGCGTCTCTCCGGACGCATCGGAGATGCCCTCTTCCACGCCGACCTTCACTTCGGCTTCGGTCTCGGTCGACAGCTCTTCGAGTTCGGCGATCTTGTCCTTCATCGGGACAATGTCGTCTGCCTCGGCTTCGGCTTCGATGCGACTCTGGAGCTCGACCGTCTCCACCTCGTTGGGCTCGACGGTGACGCGCTCCTCGGGGACCACTTCTTCCTTGAACTTGAGCAGTTCCACCTTGAGTCCGAGTGCCTGGAGTTCCTTGACCAAGACGTTGAACGACTCGGGGATGGACGGGCGCTGGATGGCCTCGCCCTTGACGATGCTCTCGTACGCCTTGGAGCGGCCGATGACGTCGTCGGACTTGATCGTGAGCATTTCCTGCAGCGTGTAGGCCGAGCCGTAAGCTTCGAGCGCCCACACTTCCATCTCTCCGAAGCGCTGCCCTCCGTGCTGCGCCTTGCCTCCGAGAGGCTGCTGCGTGACGAGCGAGTAGGGTCCGACGGAGCGTGCGTGAATTTTGTCCTCGACCAAGTGGAGCAGCTTGAGCATGTACACCATTCCGACGGTCGTCTTGTGGGCGAACTTCTCGCCCGTGCGGCCGTCGAACAGCTGCACCTTGCCGTCTCCCGGCAGGCCCGCCGCCTTGAGGAATCCCTCAATCTGCGCCGGAGAAATGCCGTTGAGCGCCGGCGTGGCGATCTTGATGCCGAGCTTCTCGCAGGCCCATCCCAAGTGCGTCTCGAGGATCTGCCCGATGTTCATACGGGAGGGGACGCCGAGGGGGTTCAAGATGATGTCCACCGGCGTGCCGTCCTCAAGGAACGGCATGTCTTCGCGCGGAACGATGCGCGAGACGACTCCCTTGTTTCCGTGGCGTCCGGCCATCTTGTCTCCGACCTGGACCTTGCGGGTCTGGGCCACGAAAACCTCGATCTGCTTGATGACGCCCGTGGAGAGTTCGTCACCCTGCGCGCGGTCGAAGATATGCACATCGACCACCTTTCCGCCGGCTCCGCCCGGGAGGCGCAGCGAGCTGTCCTTCACGTCCTTGGCCTTGTCGCCGAAGATCGCCTGGAGCAGGCGCTCTTCCGGCGTGAGCTCGGTCTCGCCCTTCGGCGTGATCTTACCCACGAGGATGTCGCCTTCGTGCACCGTGGCGCCGATGCGGACGATGCCGTCCGTGTCGAGGTCCTTCAGCTTCGCCTCGCCGACGTTCGGGATGTCGCGCGTGACGGTTTCGGGTCCGAGCTTCGTCTCGCGAACGTCGGTGATGTAGGACTCGATGTGAATGGAATCGAAGTAGCCTTCCTGCACGACGCGATCGGAGATGATGATGGCATCTTCGAAGTTGTATCCCTGCCAAGACATGTAGGCCACGAGGAGGTTCTGACCGAGAGCGAGCTCTCCGCCCTCGACGGACGCGCCGTCGGCGAGCGTGTCGCCCTTGTGGACCTTGTCCCCCTTCTCCACCACCGGGCGCATGTGGAAACACGTGCCCTGGTTACTGCGCATGAAGGTGTGCAGCTTGTAGGTCTGCTTGCGGCCGGAGCGGTACACGACGCTCACTTCCTGGGCGTCGGCATACGTCACTTCGCCGTCCTCTTCCGCGATGAGCGCGTGCCCGGAAGCGCGGGCGGAAATGCCTTCCATACCCGTACCGACGAGCGGCGCATGCGGCTTGATGAGCGGAACGGCCTGGCGTTGCATGTTCGTTCCCATGGACGCGCGGGTGTTGTCGTCGTGCTCCAGGAACGGGATGAGCGCCGTCGTTTCGGACAGAATCTGCTTCGGAGAAATATCGATGTGGGTCACGTCGCGGACGTGCGCGAGCGTGGGCTCCCCTCCCTTGCGGGCGGAGACGCGCGTCGACTTGAACTCGCCGAATTCGGTGAAGTCTTCGTCGGCCTGCGCCTGAGCGATGACCAGGCGGCGCTCCTGCTCCGCATCCATGTAGCTCACCTTGCCGGTCGAGTAGGCGCGCACGGGAATGTCCTTGTACTCCTTCTTGAGTGCAGCGACGACCTTGCGGGCCATGTCCTTGTTCTCCACCTTGTCCCCTTCATGGAAGAGGACCTTGCGGCCGTCCTTCACGTCGATGTCGAGAATGCGGCCGACCAACGCGTCTGGATCCATCGCCACCGTGTGCTTGATCTCCTTGTACGGCGTCTCGAGGAAGCCGTACTGGTTCACGCGGGCGAATCCGGCCAAGTGCACCACGAGACCGATGTTCGGTCCTTCCGGCGTGGCGATCGGACAGATGCGTCCGTAGTGGGACGGGTGCACGTCGCGGACATCGAAGGATGCGCGCTCGCGGGAGAGTCCTCCGGGACCCATGGCGGACAAGCGGCGCTTGTGCGCGAGTTCGGAGATCGGGTTGGTCTGGTCCATGAACTGGGACAGCTGGGACGACGCGA
>CAYRUZ010000032.1:0-6281 GCA_964427895.1 uncultured Candidatus Peribacteria bacterium | reverse complement strand
GCCCATGGAGGCGCGTAACCCGTTCGTGTCCGTCATCACGTCCGTGCAGCCCGAAGTGCTCTCGGACATCATCAGCGGGCAGCATCAGTTCTCAGGGTTCCTGAATCGGTGGTGGTTGATTCAAGGGAAGGGCTCGGGCCCACGACCAAACCCGCCATTTGTCGATGAGGCGGTGGCGTGGAAGCTCACGGGCCGAATGCTCAAGATGATCTCCGGATACGACGATGGGACACTGCTCCTCATGGATGACGACGCGATGGAAGCGTGGTCAGATTGGTACATCGCGTCCTATCCAACCGGAAACGAAACGTCACAAGAGGACGCGATGGGCGTCAGGCGCGGGACGATTGTCAAGAAGATTGCGCTCGTGCATGCGGTGATGGACGGAGCGCGATCAATCAACCGGAGGCACATTGAGACGGGCGTCGCGCTCTCGGATTGGGCGTGGGAGCACACGAAGCGCATTCTCCCGACATGGGGTGAGTCTCAGGACGCGGAACTGTCCCGGAAGATATTAGAGAAGCTCGCCCAACGTGGACCAATGACGAAGCGTCAATTGCAACAACTGGTCGGCAGCCGTCTCGGACCGGGAGTGTTTGCCCGTATCGTGAAGTCGATGGTCGAGAACGGCGACATCGTTATTGGTGACGGGAACATCGTCGGGCTGGTTCCGGAATGACCGGCAACACGGGCAACTGTTGCAGATCCCGGGCAACGCCTAAAAAGCCCGGAAGTACGCGGAAAAACGACCCAAAAACAGGATGTGTAGCCGTGTTGCCGGATTTCGCTCTCAAAAAAACAAAAAAATCCGGCAACACGGCTACGCTCCCCGATTTCCGCCAAAAAAGACCGGAAGTACGCGGGAAATGGCGTTGCCCGAATTCGGGCAACAGTAGCCCGTGTTGCAGGGGATTGGGGTGATACAATGGGCAAAGAGGTGCCGGGCAGCATTGGAGTGCTCCCGGCTCGGTAACAACATCGACTCATGGAGGTGAGCCGGAAATGTCACTCCCCAATAATACAGTAACCATTGATCTCATTGACGATGGGGCGCCCGTTGTTGGTGTTTCCCTTGTAACGGCAACGGCTCGCGGTGGGACGTATCTCGTCTGGCGCGTGCTGACGTGCCCCTATTGCGGGGATCAGCACGACCACGGAACGGGACCGATCGGCACAAAGCCGACAGATTACCTTGGCGGGCGAATGAGCCACTGCTACCCCGGCGGTGAGTACCGGCTCGTACCGTCCGGCGTGCTCACACGGAATAGGACTCCGATCCCTAGCAACATCCGGGCTGACGTGTGGGACAAGAGCTATGGGTTCTGTTGGTACTGTGGGATCAAAATGCACCCGTTCAGAAACTTCCACGTCGATCATGTAGTACCTGTGTCCAATGGCGGAACAAACGATATAGACAACCTCGTCCCGTCCTGCCAAGCGTGCAACGGTCGAAAGAAAGACAAGCCAATGGAATCAATCCGGGCATTCATGGCCGATGGCGTCTTCTGGTTTGAGAAACAGTGACCCTGTTATTCAGCGACGGCACCCCGATATGCACTCGTTGCGGAGGGGAAGCAATCCCGGATGGTCGGCATTGGTGTGCGGACTGTGCAGAGGAGGGGCAACGTGAGCACGACGCGGGGCGGAGAGAAAAACGACGACCTGTTGTTCGGGATCGCCCGGTCGAAACGGAAGGAAGCGAAACGGAATCCGCCGAAGGGTCCACGGGTGATACCTGGGTCGGCATGTTGTGGGACCTGTAGCCAATGGATCGCGCCGGGGCCGAAGGACGACTACGGCGGGTGCCGCGAGGTGGTCGTGGTCGGTCGCGGTGACAGCGAGCGGCTCATGGGGTATGAGGACGCGAGGCGGGCGGGTCATCCGTTCAGCGACTTCCTCGCAACCTCGGGCGGGTTTGCAGCGTGCCGGTATTACGACGGGGACGGGACGCGGCTACCAGTGGACACGACGGATGACGAATACCCGAAGTTCGAGGTGACGGCACTACGGGAACGGATACGGGAGGAACGGACATGAAACTGATCCTCGGGAGCAGAACCTACGAACCGCTGTCCGACGTGGATGCTGAGGTGGATGGCGAGTGCGAGTCGTTCGGATCAACCGACGCGGCGATGCGGGCGGAGTCCCTGGGAGCGCGTCGGCGACCGCTTACCGTTACCCGTAAAGAGTTGATTGAATCGGCCCGGATGGACGGTGCGGATGTGGTGCTGTTCGTGGCTCGCGATCCGGTCACGAAACAACCGACCGAGGGAATGGCGGGCATCCAGGCGTTGCTCATGAGCGAGTCGATCCCGTTTCGGGTGGTGTCGTCCCCATTTCCTGGGTCAGTATCGAGTGCGATCGCGGAGTACCGGCACGCACAGGTGGCACGGGACAAGTGGTCAGGCGATAATCCTCGCCGGAAGCGACCGGCCCAGAAAGCGGCAACGGCTCGCGCGGCGGTTTTCGCCCTCATGCAGTCGTACCGGTCGAAGCTTGGCGCCGGATTCACGTTTGAGCCGGACAACGACGAACTGACCGACAAGTGGATCCGTTGGCTCGCATGTTACGAGGCACTGGAAGATTCGCTCGCATCGGACCCGACTGTCGTGCTGGCGGACCCTGGGATTGAGACGTGGTACGTCTAGGCCAACGGGTCGAGGCCCGTGCGTCGCACGCAGCAACGGAACAGTGGCGCAACCGGCTTCTGCTGACCTGGTACAACCTGGAAAACGACATCACGCTCATTGCGCTGCACCGGAAACGCGCTGAGCGGATCGCCGCGAAGTTGAACGACCCCGCCTTACTCAATGACTACCCGGACGGGTCAGCAGAGCGCACAGAGGCTATCAATGCGCGGGACCGGTATCTGGCATCCATCGAAGCGCGAGAGACGCGGGTCTCGGAGTTGACGTGGGGGTTCCCGGAGTTCTGGGCGAACCGGCCGCCCGGCACGGAGGAATGGCTGCGGACGGAGCTCTTCCGGTCGCCGGACGATGCGCCGGACCCCGTGATTGCCCACATGCAGGCGAAGGCTCCCGCGTGGGCAGAAATCGCGGAAATCTGGGAGCAACGAACGATTGCCGGCGACCCGTGCCCGTTTTGATTGCATTCACCCGACCATGGTTGTACTATAACGATAAGGGCGTTGATGCGGGGTGGGCAGGCACGGCTTCCCATCCCGCCGGGAGAGGAGTGTCCGTTTTGATGCAGATGACCTTGGCACAGGAAGGGGCCAATTTGGGCTCACCACGCGAATTTCCGGCGTCGAAGCGTCGAAAAGGACTCATTACACCTCAACACCGATACGACGGTGTTTATACCTGGAAGTTGGGGCATGGCTCGTCGCGGTGCGTTTGTACCAAATGTGGCGACGGATTCAACAGTGTCGCGGCGTTCGACAAGCACCAGGTTCTCACGGATGGAGGAGATGTGCTGTGTCGTGATCCCACCGCGCTAGGCATGGCCCGATTGGAGGACGGGTGGTGGGTAACATCACTCGATCCAAGGAAGCATGGGAAGAGACGGAAGGAAGGATGGGAGGCACACGGTGAGTGACCGAAAAACGGGCGCGACGGCCGCTCAAATCGAGGCGGCGGCGAAGAGGGGTTACGACCAAAAGTGTCCAGATTTTGCATGGGAATACCGCACCGAAGAGTACCGCGCAAGCTGGAGAGCGTTTGTTGAGTTGGGTGCGAGGAACCTCGTCCCTCCCGGCTACGCCATCGTCAGACGGGATGACCTGCGGGCGGTGCTGGGGTACGTCCCTGAGGAAGCCTTCGACGTTGACGACCTCGCGGTGGATATGGCTGCGGTGGGGCTGCGGGAGGTGCTCGGTGAGTAGCCCGATGGACGATCTGATGTTTGAGGCGGTCGTGAGCGAGTTCGTCAGACCGGCCGTGCTCACGGACGAGCAACTCAACTCCCTGCACAACGCGCTCGATGACGCCTATCTGCACTCGCTAGGGCCGAATCACCTGCTGAAATGGTTCACCGACAACGACTTCGTGATTCGACACCATCCAAAGCCGATCGCACTCACGCCCGAACAGCGGGCCGAGATCGCCGCGGCCATTCACGATGGCGTGATGTCCGCGTTCCAAGCACCGACCCCTCTCTCTCACCACGTCACCGATGCCGTCGCGGCGGGGACCAAAGAGGCGGTTGAGTCATGAGCGACGCGAAGGTGGCGGAACGGCAGCTGCGGGCGTTCCTGAAGACCCCGAGGAGGGCGGCATGAGCGATGAATTGGAATTCGAACTTGCTGCCGTCGTCGATACGATGCACCGGTGGCGCGCCAAGATCGGAGGATTCCCGGAAGAGCAGCTCGCTATTCCTGGATTCAGAATGCGCCGCCGAAAGATCACCGAACAACGTCAGATATTCCTCAACATCACCGACAACGCTCTTCCGTACCTTCCGGGTGGCGAGGAGTTTGACAGCGACGACGAGTCACTGAGTTCTCATAACGAGTGGGCAGCCCGGTGGGCAATTCGAGATGCGCAAGAGGTGTGGGATCAATTCACCGCGGGAGTCACACCGGAACTGCTCTGGGATTACTGGGGGGAAGTTGGTCGTCAGTGCCGGGACGCAATCGACAAGGCCGTGATGTCCCAAGTGATCTATCAGTGCATTGAGTACGGCGGCGATCAGAAGATGTGGAGGTCGCTATGACCGCATCCATCGATCGTTACCGCGCTAGCACCACCGAAGCTGAGATGGAGCGCGGCATCCGTGACGCCGTGCCGGACGGATACGTCTTCCACGTCGACGACAGTCGCAAGGTGCCGGGCATGGAGCACTTTCCCGACCTGGTCGTTGTATCGCCGCGGCACCGGCTCGTCGCGTTCCTCGAGCTGAAGTCGCAGAAGCGCAAGATCACTCCTGGGCAGCAGAGCGTGATCGCGACGCTGCAGACCTGCGACATCGTTCGCGCCGGGATCGTCCGGCCGGTTCCGCGGCCCGGCGAGATCGCGTATGACGACATCGTCGCGCTGTTTGGAGGTTCGTGATGCCGATGGACCCGAGTCGCTACCCAGTCGACTGGAAAGCAATCAGCCTCGCCGTCCGAGAGGCCGCAGGCTGGAAGTGCGAGTGGTGCGGAGCTCCCAACGGCGAGGTCATCACCCGCGACCGGCGCGATCCGAAGACGTGGAGCGTCGTGACCGGGTGCGGCGACAACGAGGCCGACGACGGCGTCAAGACGACGCTGATCGTTCTGACAGTCGCCCATCTCGGCGCCGCGCACGCAGACGGTTCGCCCGGCGACAAACACGACAAGCACGACGTGCGGCGCGAGAACCTGGCTGCGCTCTGCCAAGCCTGCCACCTCGCCTATGACCTGGACGACCACGTGCGGAACGCCGCCGAGACGCGACGGCGCAAGAAGATCGAGGCCGGACAGACGGCCATGGAGGTGCTTTCGTGAAGATCTATCTCGCCGCTCGCTACTCCCGACGTGAAGAGCTGCTCGACTACCGTGCTCACCTGCAGGCGATTGGCCACGTCGTGACGAGCCGGTGGCTGCATGGCAATCACCAGATCGATGACGCCGGTCTTTCCGTTGAAGGTGAACACAAGGAACGCGTCCGCTTCGCGCTCGAGGACTGGGAAGACCTTGACGCTGCCGACACGGTGATCAACTTCACCGAGACCCCGCGATCCACGTCGAGCCGCGGCGGTCGTCACGTCGAGTTCGGGGCCGCGCTCGCGATGGACAAGCGGTGCATCGTCGTGGGACCTCGAGAAAACGTCTTTCACTGCCTGCCGGCCGTCGAGGTGTACGCGAACTTCGATGAGGCGTTGGCTGCGCTGTAGGAATCAGCCCCGGAATAAATCGACCCCGATTCGCACAGCGCGAGGAGCATACGATGAGCGATCACACCACGAGTGTCGATGATGCGGAAGACACTCGCGGCTTGGACTACGACGACTACGACGGCGGCCTTCACCTCACGGAGCTGCCACACACGCCGGAGTGGGACGCTGTCCGCGATCGGACCAGCACGGACACGAGCCGGAGTTCTAGGTGAGTCGCCACGCCGTCCGCTGCCCCAGCTGCCGATCGCAGGATCTCGCGGTCAAGCGCCATACTGGCGTGATCGTGCCGGAGGAGGGCGTCTGGGCGAAGCGGGCGGCGTCGAAGCCGAACACGATCCTGCTGATGTGCCCCGCGTGCCGCAAGGTGGCCGAATGGCCGGGTAAGCTGATCGTGATTCAACCGGTGTAGAGTAGACGGCACAAACCAAGAGCAGGTGCCGAATGGAGCCGAGGACCGCGGG
>CAYRUZ010000031.1:0-6568 GCA_964427895.1 uncultured Candidatus Peribacteria bacterium | reverse complement strand
CTGCGGCTGACGACGGCTCCGCCCGATACGCCCGACACCGCTTTATCCCGGCCGAAGCTGAGCAGCACCGCATCGCCCGTCTGTGCCAATAACGGAGGCCCGGCCTCGTCGGGCAGCACATGGGCGCAGTCTTCGATGAGCAGCAACTTATTGGCGTCGCACAGCGCGCGCAGGCCGGCGAGATCTGCCGGCAATCCGAATGTGTGCTGGCAGATGACCGCTTTCGTCTTGGGCGTGATGGACTCGGCGACGGATTCGATCGTCAGGTTGAGGGTGTCTGCGTCGATGTCGGCGTATACGGTGCGTGCACCCGCCGCCTGGATGGCATTGGGGACGACCACACAGGTATAGCCTTGCACGATCACATCATCACCAGGTCCTATGCCCGCCGCGCACAACAACGCCAGCAATCCCGTGCGGCCCGCATCGAACAGGAACGCATCGCCGCGCAGCGCGGAGGACAGTTCCGCCCGCAGGGCCTCGGTGTGTTTTTCGTCGACTTGCCAGCGCCACGGTCGAAAGAGGGCGGATAATGCCAGTCGGCACTGACGTCCGTCCGCGAGCGGGCCGAAGGTGTGATGGATGGGGCGTGTCACGGAAGAAGGCGCGTGATGGTTGACGGGTTCATGCGTCCCACACAGAGCAACAGCGCTCCGGCGTGGACTGTCGTTGTGGCTGAGGATAGCAGTTCCACTGGCTTGCCGTACGCTTGCGCGAAGGTTTCGCGCCCGCGGTCCGTCAGGAAAATCACCCGCTCAACGCTGTCGGCGGCCAATGCCCCCAACTCACGGAGAAAACGCTCTTCTTCCACGCCGGTTTCGAGCAGGCCCGCGGTGACGAGCACGCGCGGCCGTTCGGGCCTGCCACCCGCCCAGGTGAGGGCGGCGCGGAAGCTGAGAGGACTGATGTTGTAGGTGT
This sequence comes from uncultured Candidatus Peribacteria bacterium, assembly GCA_964427895.1. GTDB lineage: Bacteria > Patescibacteriota > Gracilibacteria > Peribacterales > Peribacteraceae > CAYRUZ01. The sequence continues at coordinate 5,650 of CAYRUZ010000031.1, read as the reverse complement.
CGTCGAGCACGGTCACGCCGCGTTGCGTGCGTACCGCGAAGGTGTTCTGCGTCGTGCGGAAACTCGCGAGGAGCTCCACGATGCGCGCTTCGCTTACGCCAAGATTGCGTGCCGCAGCGACGGCGAGCATCACGTTCTCGATCATGTGCAGGCCATGGAGTGGGACGAATACGTCCGCACCGTTCATCTGGAAGCGCAGGCCATTCGGCGTCTCTTGCAGGTTGATGGCGCGCGGTTGCGCGTCCGATTCCGTGCCCGTGATCGTTACGGGGCAGCGAACGCTATGGGCTGCGGCGCGAGCGCCCGTGCTGTCGCCGTTGACGACGGCCCAGCCGTTCGGCGGGAGGGCATCGAGCATCTCGGCGTTGGCATCGATGATGGCCTGTTCGGAGCCGAAGAGGGCGAGGTGGTCCGACCCCAGGGCGGTGAGAATGCCGCTAGTGGGTTGGGCAATGCGGCAGAGGAGCGCGATTTCCCCTTTGCGGTACGCCCCCATCTCGACGATGAGGACTCCCGGTTTGCCCCCCTCGCGTTCTATGCGCGACAGCCACGCGGCCACGCCCATTTCCGTATTCACGTGCGCGGGTGTGGCGAGCGGTTGGAGATCCTGCAGCAGATGCGTGAGCAGTTCCTTCGTCGTGGTTTTTCCCACGCTGCCCGCCACGGCTATCACTGGCACATGCCCCATGCGCCGCCGTGCCGTCGCGCCTGCAGTGAGGACACGTTGCTTGAGCAGTCGATCCACGGGAGAGAAAGCCAGCCAGGCAAGTCCCAGTACGGGAGCCTGTAACACGACGAGTGTCGCCGTCCATTCGGGGGCAATGCCCGAGAGCAAAATGGCAGCCAGGAGATCGAGCACGAGCGCGCCCGCCACCAACGCGATGGCCTTCTGCGTCCGGACGGGAAACTTCTGCCTGCCCTGGAGCATTTGGAGTAGTCCGAAAGCCGTGAATACGCCCAAGGCAAGCATGGTCCATGGGATCGCCGTGAGAACCGGCCGTGTCACCAGCAACGCAGCGAGCAGGGCCGCGCGCTTGCGTCCTACCAATAAATCGAACCATCCTTCTCGTTCCAGGTGTTCCCGTAAGCGGTCCCATCGCCATTCTTTCAGCTGCCAAAAATACGCCGCCGTGCAGAGCGGCGATGTACAGGAGAGGAGAGTAAGGCCGACGACGGCGGACAATGGACTGATGGGCTTCAGAATACCCTAAAATCACTGTTTCCCCACCGGTCTCCTACATTGTATTTTTGTTGAAAATGTGTTATTATAATAATTGTCCCCATACCCCACCTATGGAGAAAACCAAACATCCTCCGCTGTATTACGTCGCTGCAGGCTTCATCCTGGCAACGATGTTCTTCGATCTCCTGTTCATCGTCATGCCGAGCATGTGAGAGCGTTAGGGGAGGAGAGTCTTGCGTATGACCTCCGCGATCTGCGGAGCCCGGTCTCGGTGCACGCCGTGGCGAACGCCGGTGAACCGGTGTAGATGACTGCCGGCGATGGCCTTTTGCATCGCGATGCCATCGCTGATTGGCGTCATGGCGTCCTGTTCGCCCCAGAAGAGATCCGTCGGTACGGCGACGAGCGGCAGCAGCGGCCGCATATCCTCGCGAGTGACGAGGATCATCGTATTACGCATGACGGGATTGGCTTTTTCGTAGTCGTGCACGCGTACGAGCTTGTACAGGACTTTCTTCGCAACCGGCTCCAGCACGCTCATGCCGGGGATGCTCATGAAGAATTTGCCGCTCTTGGCCAACGTGAGACCGATGATGCGCTTGAAGTGCCGTGCGTGCCGGATGCCAGCAGCGGCGCAGAGGAAAAGATGATCGATGCGTTCTTTGTCCCGCAGTGCGAGTTTGATGGCGATGCGCCCGCCGTGCGAGTGGCCCACGATGCTGTAGCGGCCGTGTCCGGGCCGCTGTTCTTCCAGCCATGACTCCACCCAGTCCGCGTAATCATCGATGGTCCATGGATGCGGCGGGTCGGCCTGCCCGCCGAAACCCGGCAGGTTTGGCGTAAGGATATCCAGGTCTGCCCCCTGCAACGCGGTGCGGAGTTCCGTGAATGATTCGGCCGATCCTCCCCAGCCATGAAGGCAGAGCAGCAGGCGGGACATGGCTGGAGTATGCGGCAGTCCGGAGTTGAATGCCACTGGGAGACTGATGTATTTCGCTTCAAAAAAGCACGATTGCATAGAGTGTGCAGGAGACTAGAATCGAGTCATGCATACACGCCCACTCCTTCTTGCCTCATTCGCTTTGCTTCTCGTTGCCTGCACGCCGACCGATGCGCCGGGTGCCTCTTCCTCCTCTTCCTCGTCGGCCGCGCCGACCGCCAGCGGCTCCACCGCTCTTACTGTGACATTCAGCAAAACGGTCAGCGAGGATGACCAAGCGGTGCAGCACACCAAGGCCACGCTCGCGTTGGCGGGTGCCGTGACGACCTCGATCGACCTCGGCGAGATCGTCGGCGAACTCCAGTACGTCAATCCTTCCGCGTACGGTCCGTATGCGCAGCCGGCCGGAAAGGGCGAGACCGTCGCGGTCCTTACTTCGTGGTTCGCCGGAGAAGGCGAGGAGATCATCGTCACGCAGTTCCATGATCCGCACCGTTTCACGGTGGAGCGCCGCTACGGCGACGAGTCGGGGACGTGCACCACGACGGAGCTCGTCAAAGACGTGGAACTTCCCGGAGACGTGACCATCGAGCTGAAGGGGTTTGTCTCTCCCGTGGACCAGTCGACTCTCGCGTTCTGCCACGAGCAAGACACAGAACACGGCGAGGCTGTCTCCATGCACATCGAATCCGCATCAACGACGCCTGATGAGAACAACGTCCAAACGACCAAGACGTACCTGGTGCTTTCGGGCGATATCGAAGATAGGCTCCTCCTCGACGATATGGAGGCGGATGCGCCCCTAGTTCTGCAGTACGTCGATCCATCCATCTATAAGAAGACCAACATCCTCGCTGGCTTCTCGCATTATTACGCTGGCGGGGGATATGACGTCGCCGTTCGCCGCGATGACGCCGGCAACATCGTCGTCCAACGCCGCGGCACGTACGAAGGCGATGCCGAAAACGACGGCGGATGCGAGGAGTGGAAGGATCTGAAGAAATACGATGCGTCGTCGGTTCTTAAAGTGTCGTTTGAAAACCTTGGCGATCCCATCGAGCAGGTCATCATGCCCTGCGAGTGGTAACCCTTACGCGCCGAACATCAAGCCCGGGTCATTCCGGGCTTTTTTCCGTGGGACCCATGCAATCGTCACCGCAGAAGACGGCATTGTCGAACAGGTACTCCGGCTGCCTTCCGGCGAACACCGGCTTGCGGACGCACGCGTCGGAGATGGGCAAGCTGGGGCATTCCAAGGCGAACATCTGGTTCGTCGTCTCGTAGACGTTTTGGTCCTGGATGAAGAGCGTTTTGCCGTAGGCGTCGATCTTTCCCCGGAAGCGCGCCTCGAACTTCTCGCCCGCGGGTGCTTCCCATGCGCCGACGACTTTGCGCGTTTTGATGTCGATCTCCGTGATGCGGGCGCGGCCGTTCTGGGGGCGCGTGGAGCCTAAGTTGTCGAAGGCGAGGATCGTCCCTCGGTCGGTGATGCGCGGGGCATGCTGTTGCTTTGTGAGGTCGGTGACGTGCCATTTGATCTTCGTCCCGGCGCTGTCGATGAGCATCATCGTGTTCACGTTGCGCAACGACACGAGGATGTCGCCGACTTTGCCGTCCGGGAAATACGCGGCTTCCTGCTCGGTTTTGATGACGCGGATGTCGTTGAAGTGCAGCACGTCTCCGCAGAAGTTGATCATGCTGGAAATCTCTTTCCCCTCAGGGGAATCGATCAGTTTGATGAGATCGATCGAGCGCTTGAGCGCCCCCGTCTCGATGTCGAAGATACGTACCATGTCGTGGATGTCGCGTTCGGTGCCGCACTCGCCGACAACCACGCCGTCATGCTTCAGCGGCGCGCGGGGGAACGAGGCTGGAATGGGCTCGAAGATGCGTCCGGGGTGGTAGAGCTCGCCCTCGAATTCATCGCCCCAGTGATGCACGTACAGGCCGATGACGCCCCGTTCCCAGATCAGATGCAGCGTGCCGCCGAGAATCACCGCGCGAGCGAGACGCTGGACCCTTGCCATGGGTTTGCGGTCGTTGGGCCAGTAGTAGATGAACGAGCCGTCGGGCAGCAAATGCGTGAGTGACAGCATCACGCCGGTGCCGCTCACGAACTGCGCCTTTTCGCCGTCGACGATGGCGAGTCCGCTCATGAAGGAGACAAGGAGTTTCTTGCCAACATCATAGTGGTTGAAGCTCAGTTTCAGCGCGTTCTCCTCATGGCCTTTGATCTGTTTCTCGCTCATGAGCACGGGCCGTAAGTGCTGGGCGTATCCGCCAGCGGGCGTGAGCATGTCGCGGGCATACTCGACGGAGTTGTCCATCCACTCGTTGACGCCCCAGGGGTTCAGTCCACCCGCTGCCCAGCCGACGCAGAATGTCGCGAGGATGACGACAGAAGGAATCGTGCGTTTCCAGACTCCGCGCCGGCGCTTTTTGCCGCGCGTAGAGTCACGATGCGATTGCACTGCGAACATGGCGGCGATGATTCCGAGCAATACCGCAACGGACGCGACGGCCGCAGGCGCAAAGCGAGCCAGGGCCCATCCCGCATACGCGATGGCTGCCAGCACGGCTACGCAAAACCACAGTCGGAGAAGTCGATCCACCGCCCGATGGTACCACGCGTATTTGTCCGTTAAGAACGACTGTGCTTGCACAACGTGCCATCCCTTATCCCGTATGTGGGCCGCGTTCTCTTCCACAATAAAGGCACCCCGCCGCATCTTCCGACGCGGCGGGGGTGGCCTCTTTGCTTCATTCTCCGATCATTTGTCGCTCAAGGAGGGCATGCGGAACAGTCCCTGACTTTCGCCTCCCTTGATGAGATTCGGCTTCTCGATCTGTTCCGCCAACAGCTTATAGGCTCGGCGGTCGTACTCGGTCGGGCGTCGCGGGTCGGTCCCCTTCGTGATGCCGGGGAAGGATCCTTCGCGTTTCTCTCCGTCATAGACGCCGCTCAGCTTTCCGTCCACGAGCACGTACACCGTCACCTTGTCCGTGTCGTCCTGAATTGCGACGGTTCGGATGGTGCGCTTGCGGCCGTCGATCGTCGGTTTATAGCCCGTGACCCAGCACGTCCCGTGCTTGAAGCCTCGCGGGGCCCACGCTCCGTCGAACGCTGAATCTTTCCAGTCTTTCAGTCCGGTGTGGCTCGGCCAGCAGGACACGCAGTAGCGGTCCTCGGCGAGCGCCTCGAGGTAGCTGTTCACGCTGTGCCACACGGCCGCCATGGCCGTCGCCAGCACCAGCAGCAGACCCCGTCTCACGTTACGCTTCATCACTCCGACTCCTGAGGCGAACATTGTGTGTCACCCTCCTGCAAAGAGGGAACCAAGGCGCGAAACGCCCTGGTGGCTCTCTGCAGTCCGATGGTTGCAAGGATCAATGTAATTTATACAATTTAATGTATATTTGTCAAACATATACGACAATATTCACTGTGTGTTTCGCCGTGTTTTATACACATGAAAAAATGGTGTCACGGGCCGGGATTGAACCGGCGACCCCGGGCTTATGAGTCC
>CAYRUZ010000030.1:0-7454 GCA_964427895.1 uncultured Candidatus Peribacteria bacterium | reverse complement strand
CAGAACACATAAAACGTTGTACAGTAATACTAGGTTCTTCACAGCTTCTGGGGGAAATTCAAGTATGTGCGAGAAATCGCGCCAAGCGATGGAGGTAGGAATGCGCAATGGGAACAAATTTTTGTATTCTGGGCAGTGGGCGAGGATCTCCCACAGTGGCCAGTATGTTGCTGTACTCGATCCGGCTGGGATGGGCTGGCTGCGTATTTATCCAACGAGGAGCAAATATAATCTCGAACGCGAAACGGCTCGAGGAGAACAGCTTGTGAGAGTGGGTTGGTCAGACAACGACGGCATTATCATGGCCGGTGTTGGCTCAAGGATACATTTTTTCGCGTTCAACAGGGGGGAAATAAAAGGCAAATATAGGCGTTCGTTATCACGGACGACCGATGCCCGATTGGCCGGATTCGCATTCTCCTCTGTACATAAATTGTTTGCGTATGCCACTCATGATGATTGCGACAGTTGGGTGTACGTCTACGATTGGGGCGCCCCGAGAGCTCCGCAACTGATCGATGAAATTATTTTTGGACACAACGACGTGAAAGATATGGAATTCGCGTACGGCCAGTCCGCACTATCCGTGGTGACCGCGAAAGGAGTGGCTACCATCGCCATTGCTTGATACCCCGACGACCAAGAACCGACCGACCGCATATTCCATGCGGTCTTCGGAATGCCCAAAATCCGCACCGTATGCCCGATGTAATCTATTGACAAGAGTAGTATAATAGTATATGCAGTTCTTTCACAGTGTGGTGATGGGATTGCGTTCAGTAACCGATTGGGCGGGTTTTCCGCTCAGTCACAACCTAAGGAGTGCGTATGAGCACTGCAACGGACCGGACGGGCGTCGTGGGCAACAAGCTGGCAGGGGTCGCGGCCATCGCGTTCGAGAACCCCGGGAACACCGAGATGGAGGCGAAGAAGTTCGCGCTCTCCCCCGACCGTCGCCTCGTGGCGACGACCGACGGGCAGAGCATCCAGCTTCACACGATGAAGGGTGAGTTCGTCGACTCTGTCCGGTACACCGACTTCAGCTCGGACACCGTTCGCTTCCTCGGCTGGAATCCCACCTCGAAGATCGTCGTTCTCGTGCTGGACGGTAGCGTTTACGTCCGCAAGCTCAACGAGGAGGGCAAGTTCACGGCCGTCGAGCCAGAGGTGACCCACCAGCTCAAAACGTCGGAAGGGCAGGTGCTGGTGGCCTTCTCCGAAGCGGACGAGCTGATGGCGATCGCGACCAACTCCCGGATCGAGGTCTACAAGCTCCGCGGCCGCGATCGGCACATTCTCCTCCAGACGATCGACCTGACGTCCGACATCCGCGCAATCTCGTTCTCGCCCGACAACGGCACCCTGATCATCCAGTGCGGTGAGAAGCTCTGCTTCTACCACCTGGCGACCGACCAGTAACAGGTTATCGCCACACCGTCCCAACTGCAGCCCCGCACCATCCGAGTGGTGGTGCGGGGACGCTGTTGGCCAAATCAGGGAAAAACAAAGGATGCGCCGCTTCCCATGCGGACGATTTGCCGTGCACCCACGCGAGCAAGCAGCTCCCCCGTCGTCTGCCGCCCGTCTTTGTAGAGGAGGAAATCGGCATGCATGTCTCCGCCGCCGAGCAGCAGGCGGCGTTCGTCGTCCGACGGAAAATCCGCAAGCAGCAAGGCGGAAGACGCGTCGCCATCGATGCGCGCAGCGGAGGGGAATCCCTGGCGGTCCAGTCCGAGGGTGACGCGGACGTCGAGCATGTCGACGGTAAGGCCGTCGAGCGCCGGCTGAATGGCCGTCCCCCTGCGCTGGGCGACCCGCACAGCGGCGCCCGTCTGTGCGACGATCAGCGTGCCGACGGTGTAGCGCTCCAGCACGGCCATCGCCGCGTTCTGTTTGCTCTCCGTGTCGCCCGTCAGCACCAATGCGTCGATAGTGCGCGCGAGCAGGGGCATCGCTCGCCCGAGGTGCTCAAGGATCGATGCGTCACCTCCGGCGCCGATGAGAAGGCGCCGTCCGTCGGGTGCGGTAAGCAGCGCGCTTGCCCCCCGTAACGTGGGGAAAATATTCAGCCGGGCCCGATCACCCGGCCGCAGTGCGGCCTCGCGCAGCCAGAGCAGGAGCGCGACGCAGGAAAACGCGATGATCCATCCCCCCAGCGAGCGACGCATTCCTTTAGCTTAGGCTTTCTTGCCCTTGCGGCGGCTGACGAACACGCCGGATCCCGCGCCCGTGAGCATCACGCCGATGAGCGCTTCCGGACCCGTCTGGGTCAGCGGGGTCTTCTTCGGCGGAATAACGGTCGTCGTGGTCGGTTTGGATGTCGTCTTCGAGCTCACGCTGGAGCTGCTGGAGCTGACCGAGCTGCTCGAAACGGACGTCGTGACGTTCCCCGTGACCGCGGAACCCCCTGTTGCCGAGGAGACTCCGGTGGCCGAGAGGCGGATCGACTGGAACACGCTCTGCGTGGTCGAGCCGTCGGCGCGCACGCCTTGGACGGACACGCCGAAGTCGCCGCCCGGTACCTTTTCGATGCGGATGGCGTTGGTGCCTCCGGGGACCGACTGCGGCTCGCCGTAGGTGCGGCCGGCGTCGCGGCTCTGGTAGATGGAGTACGACACGGGCTCCCCGGCGAGCGGAGACGTCCACGTCACTTCGACGTCGAACGTTCCGTCGGTGCGCGGAGTCACCTTAATTTTCAGGTTCCGCACGGCGGAAGAACTGTTGGCGAGATTGTTGGACGGCGCGATCCCCGTCTCATGTCCTGTGAACGTCAGGCGATCAGCCGAAAAATCGATCGTCAGCAACGGTTGCGGGCCCGGAGCATTGGCCGTGCCATGCACCTTGTCCGTTGCCTGGAGGGTGTACATGGCCCCGCGCACTTGCGGCACAGTGTGGACGAGGACCGTATTGTCTTTCACGTCGAACCGGCGGATGCCGAGTGTTCCCCCGCTTGCGTCCGTGATACGGAATGCGCTGGAGACGTCCTCCGGATAAATGAGCACCTGATGGCTGAAGGTGACGAGTACGCCCGTGGCGCTCACGACTTTGATGGAATCGACGCTGAACGGTTCGGTGCTGGTGGCGACCGACGAAGACGAACTGGAGACGGCGGGTGCCGCCGTGCCCCCGAGAACCACTTTGGCTTCCTCGGTGAACAGCTCGCTCTCCTCTCCCTTGTCATTCACGGCGAGGACGGAGACGTACAGCGTGCCCTTGGTCGGAGCGGTCTGCAGGGTCCATTGCGTTTTGTTGTCCTTCGTCTCCTCGTAATCGTCGTAGTCGCCGTCGTTGCCGATGATCGAAACGCCGCTGTAGTAGATGCGGTACTTGGCGATCTTTCCACCCGGAACGGCGTTCCAGGTGACGACGGCGCGGCCGTCTTTCTCCGTCGCTTTGATGCCCGTCACGCCCGCGGGGGCCGCGGCAGACGCGACGCTCACCATCGAGACGACGGCGAGAAGCGAGAGAAGGCGAACGAAGGTACGCATGGGTATTTGTGTGAGAATTTCCTATTAGTATAGCACAACCGTGCCTTCTTCGCCAAGGGCCTACTTGGCTAGGGCCCCGCGGACATCTCCTAACCATGCGAGGACGAGCATGATGCAGCCGACGACGAGGCCTCCACCGAGGACCAGGGGGCCAGTGGTCAAATAGGGCGCCATGAGCCACAAGATCGGCGCCAACGGCAGGCTGAGGAACGCGAGCGAACGTATTTGCCGGCGCGTGATGTGGATCGGCTGCAGGCGGAGCGCGCGAGGCAGAAGGAACAGGATGAGCGGTGCGTGCACGACGATCTGGGCGATGCACGATCCGAAGAAACCGTAGAGGGGCACGAGCCACAAGTGCAGCAGCACAGAGATGACGGCGCTGGCGGCGAGCGTCGCGGTCAGGCGATGCCAATCGTCATGCGCGAGCAGGACGTAGAAGCTATACATCACGAAACCGTTGAGCAGCAGGACGAGGCTCATGAACGCGAATGCTTGGTCGGTTCCTGGGTGCAGCGGAGTGGCGAGGTACGCAGGAGTGGAGAGCAAGAGTGTGAGCGGCTTGGCCCAGAGCAGCGAGAACAAGAAAAACTCGATGCCCATGAACATGATGATGAACAGCGTGCGAGAAAGCAGGCTGCGGATAGCCGGGCTTTCGCTGTCGCGTTGGCTCAAGAATGGGAGGACCGAATTGAGCAGGAACGTGGGGAGGATGAAGGCCATGTCCTTCGCGCGCGCTGCGATGCCGTAGTAGGCGTTCTGCAAGGCGAAATCGCTGCGGAGCATGGTGATGAACATGACGTCCATTTGGCGGTAGAACGCCATGCACAGGTAGGCGATGCCGTATGGTGCGGCCAGCTTGAGCATGTGCAGGATGAGCGCGCGGTCCAATGTGAGCCGCAGGCGGACGAACCGCGAGCTGTACACGATCGAGATGAGCAGCAACACTGCCGCGCCAGCGACGCCGCTCCACAGCAACGCTTCAAGCACCCACACTTCGCTACTGCCGCGATAGCCCAGATAGACGAACATGCCGATGAGCGAGGTGCTCACGATGCGCTGCAGGACTTCGGCGAAGAACACGTAATGCAGCTGGTACTCCACCTGGAAAACGCTGCGCAGCATGCCGGCCATCAACGTCAGCAAGGGCACGCATGCAGCGACCATCACGGCATATGGGAACGGCGTGCCAGCGGATTGTGGCAGGATCCACGCGATGCTAATCGCCAAGCCCAGCGACATGAGGAGAATACCGCCGCGAAGGACGATCATCGCGCCCAGCACGCGCGACCTGTCATGCGCACGGGCCATTTCCCGCACGGCCACAGCGTACAGGCCGAAGTCCGCGAGGATGCCGAAGATCTGTAAAAACCCGTAGGCGGAGTTGTAGTGCCCCGCGAGCTCCTTGGTGAGCGCGAGCGTGACGAATTTGCTCGAGATGATCGACAATCCTGCCATTACGGCTTGGCTTGCGACCTGCCACGCGGTCGATTCGGCGATCGAACGGAGTTTCACGGCGACGAGTGTAGCGCACGAAGAATTGCCGATGAACGGCTTTTGCGCTACAATAATCAGAAACCCACACCCACATGAGTACCAGCGCCCCACGCAGTGACGACGATCTGCTCAAGGAAATGAACGAACGTGCAGACGGCACGCGCGTTGCCCCGCCTCAAGCGCCGGAACGGAAAATCAAGGAGCGCGAGCGCCGTGCCTTGGACAAGATTCAAAGGGTGGATGTGGGCATGTGGACGACCATCAAGTCGTGGTTCGGGCGCGGCGATCCGGACGCGGAATTCGACCGCGTGCTCGAGGGCGCGGTGGACAGCCAGGTGAAGAAGCGCGTGAAGGAATACAAGGATTCGCTCACCGCGATGAAGGACAGGGCGTACAAGCGCATCGGTGTCATAGGGTCCCAAGCCGAGGACAAATTTCTCTTTTTGAAGATGAAAGCGCAGGTCTGCCGCGAGACCATCGGGCATCTGCGAACGTACATCAACGACCAGCGAGACTTCCTCACGGAACTCAAGGGTCTCAAGTCGAACCTTAGGAGCTTGGACAAAGTATTCGCCAAAGAGAACAAGAAGATCGACCGTCTACAGGCGCTGGAGACGAAGGCGAATGCCGATCTCGCGCAGACGGACGCCGGCAAGCGTTCCGCGGAGATCGCGGACGCCGACCATGATTTGCGCCGGATGCTCATCGAGCAGGATCCGTCCTGCGCCGAGACGCTCGACGTCGCCCTCCTGGAGAACTCCCGGGGCAAAACGGCAAAACTCAATGCCATCATCGCCAAAATCGCGCGCAAGAAAGGCAAGAAGCCGATCGCCAAGGTGCTCCAGGAATTGGCCGGAAAGGTCCGTGGAAGAGACGGCCTCTTCGGGGCGACCAAAGACACGGCGCTCATCGCGCGGCACTTCGCCGAACAGGAGGCGCTCAATCGCGAATTCCTCGCGGAACCCGCGAAGGTGCGCATCACGCTCCTGCCCAAATTGCAGCCGGGCAAGCGTATCGTCATCGGCGGGGCCGACGGTGCCGACGACCGCGAGTACGCCATCTCCGCACCTGTCGGCGATGACGGCAGCGGGAAGAAGGTCTATCTGCGCAGCCTGTCCGACGATCGCCACGCCATCATCGACGTCACAGATCCGACTAAACCGACGATTCATCTCCAGGGAGACACCAGCGCCGAAGTACTTGAGGTGGATGACCGTGACGACAAGCAGGACGGCGTCTTCCTCCGCCTGTGGCGCACCAGCGCGAAGGTGGATACCGAGCGGGCCGCCACCCGTCGCGACCTCGAAGCGCGCGTACAGGCAGCGATCGCTGCCGCGCTGCAGCTGAATGCAGATCCATCCTCGGATGGCGATCTCGAGCAGAAAGACATCAACAAGGCCATCGCGAAACACCCCGCCGCAGAACAGGCCGCTCTGCGCGACCGCCTCGTTCGTGAACTCAACGCGCAACTCGCCCACCATCGTCTCCAGCCCGACGGTGCCACGAAAGTGAGGGTCCGGTCGCTGGAGGACGTGCAACGCGAGGAGCGGATCGCCGAAGCGAAGCGCCGTTTGGCGGCCACTGTTGCGGCGCTCAATGCGTCCGACACCGCCAATACGGATGCCGCCAACACGATGCTTGCCGAGGCACAGGCAGACGCGAACCCCGCCATTCTCGCGGCGCTCATTCGCAACCTGCGCGCCCAGTTGACCCGGCATCAAGTGGTCCAGAACGACGCCGGCGAATACATCGTGCGAAGCACCGAGGAAATCGAGGAAGAGAAGCGTCAGAAGGCGCTCAACGATGCCGGTGACGCCATCGTCGCCGAGCTCAATGCGGGTAACGGGCGGATTGCCCGGCAAATCACAGAACGCGATTTCACTCCAGCATTCAACGCATTCCCGGATGCGCGTCGTGCGGCCGTTCTCGCGACGCTGCTTGCGCGCCTCAATGCCGCCCTCACGGATTTCACCATCATCCCGTCGACGACGGGCGACATCATCGACATCCGCGTGAGGGCCGATGTCGAGCGCGAGAATGCCATCGTCGCTGCCGGTACCGAACTGCTGACGGAGTTGAACGCCAATCCGACGGGTGCGACGTCGACCAAGCTCCAGCCCCTCATCGACGCGGTCGGTCAGACGCCGCCGCCCCAGTTGTCTGCCGCCCGCGATCGCGCGATCGCGGAGCTCAATCCCCGTCTCGATCACCACATGCTTTCACCGGACGGCGACGGCGGCATCACGCTGGCACTCAAGTCCGTCCCGTCGCCGAAGAAAAAGCCGGACGTCGCCGAGGCGAAGATCCAATCTGCCGCCAACAACCTCGTGCGCTACCTCAACAGGAATCCGCTCGCATCCGACGCGCGGGAACTTGCGCGTCTCGTTGAAGGCGTCGCGGACCTTCCGGATGATGCCCGCACAGCGCGCCGCGACGAATTGATCACGAGAATCAATGCGGACCTGCAGCATC
>CAYRUZ010000029.1:0-7945 GCA_964427895.1 uncultured Candidatus Peribacteria bacterium | reverse complement strand
GTTGGAGAGCCTAACCCCTGCGGAATTGGAGCGTGTCTTCCGCTGCCACGTAAAAGCTGGTTCAGCGGCGGCGGTTCGCGAGCTGAGCGGACGCTTCACCGCGGCGTTCTCCGGAAGGATGCATTTCACCATTACATGCACGACCCAATGCACCCCCACCCTCTCGCTCGTCTACCAGGATAAATTCGAGGGCTTATTCGAACATCTCGCGTTGGACCCGGCAAAATTCCTCTTCCAGCAGAACATTTTGGCAGACGATCCCGATGCAATACTTGAACGGTTCCGCTGGCTCCTGTCACCCGACGTGCAGGAGCAGACACGAAAACATCTCGCCGAGGTTCTTCCAAAAATGGAGACACTGGCCCGGCTCAACTTTTCTTGAACATCAACTTAAGGAACTGCATGATGTAGGTCGCCGAAAGCCGCAAGAAACCCACTTTATTAAAACGCCGACCGGAAGACTTCACGCGGAAGGAAACAATGAAGCGGACTTTGCCGAATCGCGAGAGCACTTTGCCGATACTCACGTCGTCGCCGAAAAACTCGTACGTCTTATCAAAGCCGTTCGCGGCTTTCCATACCTGCCGCGTGATGACGAAGTTTCCTCCATACAGCTTGCAGTGCCAAATCCACTGCTCGAGGACGCCGAACGTCCTGATGTACGCCTCGTACAGGAATTTTTTTGGCGCTGCGAGTTCGTAATAATCGTAGGGACCGCTGAGACATACCAATTCATTCTCGGCCTCGAAACGGGAGAAGACTGCATCAAGCCAGCGAGAATCGATGCGACAGTCGGCATCGATGAACGCCACCAACTCGGTAGAAGTCTGCTGCATCCCAAAATCACGGGCGGCGTTCGTCCCGGGTGCTGGTGCGATCAGTATCGTGACCGGATATTGCGCGGCGACCTGCGCCGTGCCGTCAGCCGTCTGCGGACTGAGGAGGACGAAGACGCAGGCGATGCGACTGTCATTCTGCGAGAAAATTGACTCAAGACACGCGCCTATATACCGCTCTTCATTTAAGGCCGGAACGACAATGGAAAGTTGGCTGGGCATGATCGCAAGTCACTATACAATGCTTATACTCTTCCAGTAAGGCGTGCCCGGAGCATTCTCCACGTCATGGATGGCCCGCAAGTTTCTGCGATACGTCGCGGACCTACCGGCAGCGGCGGCGCGAGAACGCCGCCATCATCGCTCGATCACCGAAGATGGGGCAACGGATCCATCTGATAGGATTTATGCGTTGATGAGCGGCCAGTTCGAAGGCGCCATTCACCGCGCTGGCTGGGGCGTGGCCTTGCAAAGCCTCAGCGCTCTGAACAATCCGGATGGCATCATGTTCGACGCGTTCGTGGAGAGCAATTTTTGCTGGAAGTGGAAACGGGCGATCAACCGTGCAGCGCGACGCATCCCCTACGTGGAACCCTGGGCGGGAATCGTGCATTTCCCCCAGGAGATCCCGGAATGGGTGTACCCATCGGGAACATGGGCGGACCTCTTGGGGCGTGACGACTGGCAAAGCAGTGCAAGCAACTGCAAGGGCCTCTATGCGCTCTCGCGGTATCACGGAGATTGGATAGAGCGAAACACCGGCATCCCCTGCAAAGCACTCCTGCACCCCACGGTGCGAACGGGCACACCGTTCTCCTTGGACGCCTTCCGCGCAAACCCGCGCAAACGCGTACTGCAGATAGGATGGTGGCTACGGAAAATCGACTCCATCTTCCGACTCGAAACGACATCGCTGGCGAAGACGATGCTGTGGACGAACACGGCGGGATCACTGCTATACGCGCAACGTCACCGGAAACATCTTGGAGATTTCACCAATGACTCGGTGGAAGTCATCGATTACCTGAGCAATGCGGATTATGACTCCGTGCTGTCGAAGAACGTAGTGTTCTTAGACGTCTACGATGCAAGCGCCAACAACATCGTGCTCGACTGCATCATGCGCGACACCCCCTTAGTCACCAATCGTCACCCGGCGATTGAGGAGTACCTGGGAGAGAACTACCCTCTCTTCTTCTCCCGGTTGGATGAAGTGCCGTCGCTGCTAGAAAGCACGGACCTACTGGAGGCCGGTCACCGCCACCTTGTGGCAATGGACAAAACGCAATTCGCTCCCGAACGATTCCTGCAGGATCTAGTCACTTCTTCCGTGTTCCGTAGCAATCGGGAATTTTTGTCAGCTCAAAGAATCTGATGCCCTCTTCGCTGAAGACCTGCATGTAGTGTTTTTTGAAAGCGGGATCTTCCGCGAGCGTAGCGAACTCACTCGAGAAGCGGCTGTATGCGCGATTCACCAAAACGTATTTCGCATAGCACCAAGGCTCCGCCAACGCATGGTCGAACATCGGGAAATTTGCTTCATAAATGTACGTTTTTAAAGGCAGCTGCAAGCCATAAACAATATGATCGTTGTTTTCCAGCTGCAGGAGGATTTTCCCGTCATTTTTGTATTGCTCGCGAATAGGATCGATGACGCCGAAGGTCGGTGCGAACGGTTTGTTGACGTTGTTGCGGATGAAATCCAGATTGTGAACGTAGAACGATTGGTACGCGATGAAGGCGGCGAATGAGAGGACCGGAAGAGCAACCACGGCTTGATACACGCGCCGCAGCACGATCCACTTTTTGGGAACAAAAGAGAGCAGCGCACCGAAAGCAAACACGACACAGCAGATCAGACAGAGGATGTAACGGTCGTTGTGGAAATATTGGAAGGACCCGTTCACCGGCGTGATGAATCCGAGGATCTGCGAGTGCACCACGTACAACACGAAGCACACCGGTGCGAGGAACAGGAGATGGACGAGGTAATAATTTCTCTTGAGAAATGCGAGCGACACCACCGCCCACGGCAGCAACCAATAAGCCACCTGGCCGAGATCGTATCGAATGGCGAGGGCGATCATTTGCCACTTGTATGGTGCGTCCGCATGAGCTCCCTCCGTTGATCCAACAGCGGAATTCGAACGAATAAAAGTGAGGGTAGATCCGCCGTACGCATAGCTATACAAGGCATAATACGTCGGACAAATGAAAGCCACGAAAAGGAAAATACCGAACAGTCCTTTCGTATGCGCGAAGGAGAATTTCTCGCGCCATGATACGAAAAGGACAGCGCAGCCCAATGCAGGTAGAAGCGGTAGTCCTTCCAGGCGTGAGAATCCTGCGAGCCCCGCTGCTGCGGCCATCAAACTGAGGTGTTTGATCGAATGCGTTTTCGTCCACTTATCGAACAACCACGCCGTAATAAAGAGGCAGCTGATGAACAGCACTTCAGTCATTGGAACCACGGCGTAATACAGGACACCTGGCGTTAAGACGTAGAGGAGGGTCGCGGCGGCTGCGGTCCATTCATCATCGAAGACGCTCCGGCAGAGGCTGTAGCACGCCAATACGCCGACGAGGAACACCGGTATGAGGACAACCGATCCGGCAAAGCCGGAGAAAAAGAGCCAGGACGCCGCCACGACCGGCGCCATCAATATGTGCAGAAGGGGCGGCCAGAAGCCGAGCTGTGAAATTCCCGGAGTGACGCTGTCAATCAGGAAGCGCGCCTTGAGGAGATGGGCGTACTCGTCGTAGAGATAAACCAACAAGTTAAGCTGAAGGACCCGCGTCAACGAGCAGCCGATGACAATCGCGGCGAAGAGCAGTATTGCGGGCGCCAACAATGAAGAGATGCGGCGGTTCATGGCTCAAGCGAGGGCGGATCGGGGGGCATTCACGGTGAAATGCGTGGTCTTGCTCCACGAGAATGGATGGAGGAAGAACTCGAAAATCGACCGCATCGTCGCGTATCCGAGGAGCAGCCAGTATCCCGGGGTGAAGTATGCCGTCAGCACCAAATTGTACTCCTTGCGGCTGTAGAGTCCGATGAGATTGAAGTACGTAAAGAGATAGTTGCCCGTGATGAACGAGAAGGTGGCGATGTACAAGGGCAAGCCGGCGTAGATTTCCTCGATGTACACCCAACGGGTGGCCAAGTAGAGAAGGAGGAAAACTGTCTGGAAGAGGTTGAGAGCGTTGATGAGGGTATTTCCCGGAACCAGCACGAGGAACCAGAAGAAATTCCGCCAGCTCCCGAGGTCGTGCTTCAGGAGCATCGGAAAACGCAGATGCACCATGGTGGTCTGTAGGAAGCCCTTGTACCAACGCGTGCGCTGTGCGATCCACGTATGGACTGTCGTCGTCGACTGCTCCCATGCGAAGGAGTCGAGCATCAATCCGCTGCCGAACCCATGGCGGAAAATACGGATGCCGATGTCGCAGTCTTCCGCAACGTTGTACGGATCCCACGCTCCGACTTTCTCGATCACTTCTCTCTTGAAGTAAATGCTGTGGCCCGAGATTGGCAACGGCACGTTGAGGCTCACGAGGCCGGTGATGAAGAAGTCGTAGTAGAAGGCAAACTCTGCCGTATAGAGCTTCGTCAGCCAGTTGTATTCGGCATTGTAGACGTTCAATCGTGTGTGGACGTACATTGCACCAGGGTTCTTCTTCATAGCCACACAGACCTTCTTCAGCTGGTCGACCTCCGGCAGGACCTCGGCGTCGTAAATGACGATGATGTCGCCTCGCGATTTTTGGAATGCGACGTTGAGGGCTTTCGGTTTCGTCTTCGGCAGCACATCGGGGCACAGGAGGGCCTTGAAGTACGCGGGAGGGTCGTGTGACTTGAACGCTTCGATCGTCTCGGTGTCGTTCGATTCGAGGATGAAGATAATATCAAGCTTCTCGATCGGATAATCGAGATGGGCAATGCGATGGAAGATCTGGGGAATGATTTCTTGCTCCTTGTAGAGCGGAATAAAGATGCTCATAAGCGGGAGATCGTCAGGCTCCAACACGGCAATGTCTTCTTCGGATACATGGAAATACGGATACCTCCTACTTCTGGAGGTGACGTACACCTTGAGGAGGAACAGGGAAAGATAGACAACCGAAAGCAGTTCGACGACGACGCGGAACACCGACTGTTGGGTGGTGTAACTGACCGCACCGACGAACCCGACAAGGAAGAGCGCGACGTACCAGAGCAAGGCCACGGTTTCCTTCGTAATGTGGCGCTTGGCGCTCTCGTTCTCGGAAAGGAAAAGATAATCCCGGACATTGGTAAAGCCGGCGGCAGTGAATTCCGCTTGCTCCGGAGGCGCGGTGAACGGGAAAGCGACCTCGCCGAAACGCAACACGCGCAGATGCCACAAACGCATGGATGCGACGACTCGGCTGCTGATGCGGCGGTACGTCCAAGCCGCCAGGTACCGATCGTCGAGGGCGGCTGAAACATGCGCCACGGAAAGGTCCAGGCGACGGGCGTTGTAGAGAGCCTGCGCGTCAAATTCCAAGTCGATGCGAAAGCCGCGCATACCCTCGACCGCATCCAAGACCGACCGTTTGTACGCGCGAAGCCCCCCGGGCATGGAACCGGCCAGCAACGGACGCAGTGGCAGCGAGAACAGTTTGCAGAAGAACATCTGCACGCCGCGCAGCAGAGACAAGCGGCGGGCTCCTGGGTACGCCGCCACGACATCGTGCTCCTCCAAGGCGTTCACTGCTTCTTCCACGGACTGCGCCGTCAGGCGCATGTCGGCATCGAAAATGACGATGCGATTACCGTCCAGTTGTGCGAGCTCGACGCTGGTGACGAGACCCTTCTTGCCTAGTGGCAAAAGCCGGATCGGGGCTTTCGCGGACATCGCCTCAAGATACTCGCGCGTGTTGACGTAAAATGCGCCTTCGTCCGCGACGACGATTTCAAATTCCTCACCGGTATTGTTCAAGGCGGCGAGAAGACCGCGGATGATGTGCGGCAAATGAACGTGCGAACGATGCGCGAGAACGAGCACGCTCACCATGTTTTTGGACTCCCTCTTTTTGCCCTCCGCCTCAAAAGGCGTGAGATCGAGCGGATGCAAATAGGGCAGATGCGTCACGTCATCGCGCTCAAGCCAGCGGAATCCTTCTGAGTCAGCGAGAGACCCTTCATCATCCTGGTCATGCAAAACAGGCAACGGAACAAGCTCATCCTCAAACGGAATATCCTCGTCAGGCATGCCGCCGCTCGCCGCGCGAGCGTCCTCGTCCGAGGCCGATGGCAATGGAATGGGTTCTATGGCTGTTGGTATGATTTTTTCTCTTGATTATACCATTTTTTCCTCTTCCTGATGAGGAAAAGACCGCGTCGTCAACGGAGTGTAACTGGCATGAAATTGATAAAGTTGCATAAAGATAGATTTTTAAAATATTAACAATAAATTGCAATTATTTGAGGGAGTAAAAATACAAAAAAAAGAGCGCCGGTCAGGCGCTCTTTGGATCTGCGTGGAGAGGTTTAGGGCAGGCAACGACCCGAGCTGCAGCCGTAGCGGCAGGAGTGCAGGTGCTGCAACGGGCGCGAGCCCTTGCAGTAGTACTCGTAGACCTCGAAGTCATTCACGCACTCATCGACGAACGCATAATCTGCGCCGTTCTTGGTGCCGCGGATCGTGCCGCGGGTGAGGTAGAACTTACCGCCGTCCGTATCGGAGCAGCTGTAATCGGAGGTGTAGGTCGTGTGGGGCGTGCCGTAGACCGTCGTCGAATCCAAGCAGCGGCCGTTCTCGCAGCCATACTTGCAGTATACGAGATCGCTGTTGGGATCGGTGTACTGGGACGGGCGATCGCCGCGGCAAATGTATTCCGTAAGATGGTTGCGGTCGACGCACTGGTCGGCATACGAGTAGGAATGTCCGTTCTGAAGGCCCGTCACGGAACCCGTGCGGTTGGTAATGCTGCCGCCGTCGGAATCGCGGCAGGACTCGGTCGTGTCCTCATCGATGCAGGCGCCCGCACTGCAACCGTTCTCGCACAGCGTAGAGAACTGCTCTGCGACGTTGCCGCGGCACTCGTTCTCGTAGAGGACGCGTCCGACGCATTCGTCCGTGCGGCTCACCGTGCGGCCGTTGTACGTCGAAGTGATTGTACCGCGGACCGTAAAGCGGCGGCCTCCGTCGCTGTCGCGGCAGGAGGTACCCGTGTCATCGGAATACGGGGGTTTGCACTTTCCGTTGTCGCACCCATCGGGACAGTTATAGGCCTCCTGGATCGCCTGACCGTCACGGCAGCTGTTCTCGTATAGAACATTGTCTTCGCACACGTCGGCATGCGTGTACCAGCGACCGTCGTAGTCTCCGGAAACGGCACCGTACGTATTGTAGGCGACACCTCCGTCGGAATCGGCGCAGGTGCTGCTCACGGAAGCCGTCATGCGTAGGGAAGCGAGTCCCGCAGCTGCGGTGATGGAGAGTCCGACGGCCAAACCGGCGACGGCTGACGCGATCACCTTAACGGTAGACTTGGAACGGCGCGAAGAGGCGCGAGTCATAGTGGGTGTTGGTATCTACGGATTAGTATAGCACTTTTGACAAAACCCGGCAATAGCCATAAGGGGAGCACTTGGTTGCCGGGGCAGTGTCGTGCGACTAGGGTTTTCACCACGCATGACCCGCATCACTTCCGCAGACATCATCGCCGCGCTAGAACAGGAAAAGTGCCCCGATTACGCGTTTCTCACCAGCCCCGAAGCATTCGACCAGTACGATGCCGCCCTCACGATGTTGCTGAAGCGCGCCAAGAAGAACCTGCGGGAAGTGGAAGCCACTCCCCCGTCGCGCGCCACGCCGGAGACGCTGAGGCATTTCCTGACCATGGACAGCGCACTGGAACAATTGTGGGCGCTGCTCAACCACATCGATAAGACCGGCGGCACTCCCCAGACCCGCGCGCTCATCCAGAAGTTCCTGCCGAAGTTCGTGGAGGCACATGACGACGCCGTGCTCAGCGGCCCGGTCTTCAAGATCCTCAAGGCGCTCGAGAAGCGCAGAGATCTCTCTGGCGAACAGCGACGCAGCGTGGAGTTGTCCGTGCGGCTCGCCGCCAAAGCCGGCGCA
>CAYRUZ010000028.1:0-9615 GCA_964427895.1 uncultured Candidatus Peribacteria bacterium | reverse complement strand
ACGCAACGATGCGGAGGCACAGAAGAAAATCCCTGCCCTCCTGTCCACCGCACGATCGGCATTGGCGTACGACAAGATCGACGAAGCCCACGCTGCGATCGACGAAGCAGTACAACTCGATCCGCTCAACTTCGCGGCCCGTTCACTCAAGATGCAGATCGATGCAAAGATGCAGCAAACGGAGGAGGAACCCGACGAAGTGCTCGAGGATCTGCGCACCATCGTGGGACGGTTGCCGCATACCCTGCAGCAGCAGGAATACGCGGCGGTGCTCGAGCGCGGTCCGCAGCAAGCGATCACGTACTTCACGCTGCTGGAGACGGGTATCGATTTAACGGAGAAATTTGAACTGACCGAGGAGGAAGAAGCGACGCATCGCGAGGAGATCGATCGCGAAGTGCACGGGGAAGAGCAGGAGAATGAGATCGAAGCGGAGGCGTCGGTCGCCGCGCCAGAAGCGCAAGTGGAAGAGGGGGAAGAGGGCGTCTACGCCGTCGAGACCGAAAGCGCGCAGGTGCTCTACACGGACCCCCGTCGCACGAATGCCATCGTGGATTCCGTCGAACAGCTCAGCAAGCATGGCGGCCTTTCCGAGAGCCAGCGCATCGGATACATCCCGGAGGATATCTCACTCGAACACCGCAAAACGGCCGTGATGTACCACCAGACCATCCTGCAAGGACTCAACGCGCTGCAAAAAAACGGCCGGTCCTTTTCCGCTTCCAACACCACAGCAAAAGCCGCCTAGTCTTGCCCCGCGGCCCCCCTGCGCTACAATCCGCCCCCATGCGTCGTCTCCTCCCCATCGTTTCGGCCCTCCTCCTGCTCAGCGCTTGCGCGAAAAGCACGGGCGTCGCCCAAGTCGAATTGCTCGACCGGCTGCGCAATCCCCTTTTCGCGTACACGTACTACCAGGACCGGACGCAACACATGGTATCGATGATCATCAACCAGGACCCCGCCCTCAAGGATCCCGCCATCCGTTCCGCGATCGAAGATGCTCAGAAGCGGTCCGTCGAAGCGGCGCGCGAGGCGGATGCCCGGCGCAAGAGCGCACTCGGAGGAAACTTCGTTCGCGGGAGCGACTATGTCGTCGGCCACGTGATCCTCCTCGACGGCGTGGTGTACATGGGCCCGGATCTGGATGTTCCCCCGGGTGTGGCGACGCACGTGTACCTCAGCAAAGCGCTCGACCCGCGCGACGCAGAGTTCCCCGATCCGACGGCGGTGGACCTTGGCATCCTGCAAAGCCACATCGGAGACCAGGCCTACGTGGCCCCTGCGTCCGAAGCGGACAAACCATGGATGACGGTTGTCCTGTACGATGCACCGCTGAAGCGCGTGGTTGGCTTCGCGCAGCTGCAGGAAGAACAGTGAACCGACGCCTCAGAGGTTCTTGCCGACGTTCGCGAGGGCGTTCTGCACGGCGGCAACCAGCCCGCTTGCGGCAACCTTCTCGCCGTTGACGAAGTACGTCGGGGTCCCGGTCACGCCGAGCTTCTCGCCTTCGTCGTACTCGGCCAGCACGGCGTCTTCTTTGATGCCGGACTTGAAGCAACGATCGAAGAGATCCATGTCGAGTCCGAGCTGCGTCGCCCATGCGGTGATGGCGCTGCGGGACAAATCATCCTGCTTGGCGTAGGCAAGCTCCAGGAAATCCCAGAACTTTCCCTGATCCGCCGCGCACTCGGACGCGAGAGCGGCATCCATGGCGTAGCGGTGCAGACTGCGCAGGGGGAATTGCTTGAAGGAGAAACTGATCTGCTTGCCGTACTTCTCGATGAGCGGAACGTTGACCTGCTCGTGAGCGGCCTTGCAGACCGGACACTGGATATCACCGTATTCGACGACGGTCACGGCGGCGTTGTCGCTGGTTTTGGGGTTGGGCGTCTTGCTGGAAGCCGGATCAATGCCGGTGGTATCCACGCACGCGGCGAGGAACAAGACGGATAAGAGGGCGATGGGGAGGGTGCGTTGCATAGCGACGACGATTGTGGAGAAATATAGGCAAAGAGGCAAGTCTCGAACGGAGAAAGATGCTAGTCTCGTGCCATGGCGTTGTACGGCAAATACCGGCCCCGAAGTTTCGACCACGTGATCGGACAGGAACATATCGTCAGCACGCTGGAAGAGGCCGTGAAACAGGACAAAATCGCGCATGCGTATCTCTTCTCCGGACCGCGCGGAACGGGCAAAACCTCTGTCGCACGCATCCTCGCGCGCCTTTTGATGACCCGCGGCGTGAAAGACGATGTCCTGGTCAAGCACATCCTGCAGGGCATAGAGGACGGCAACATCGTGGATCTCGTGGAGATCGATGCCGCGAGCAATCGACGCATCGACGATATACGCAGCCTGCTCGAGAGTATCCAGTTCTCCCCCACTGCTGCTCCGGCGAAGGTCTACATCATCGACGAAGCGCACATGCTCACGAAGGAAGCATTCAACGCGTTGCTCAAAACGCTGGAAGAACCGCCGAGCTACGCCTACTTCATCCTGGCGACCACCGAACTGCACAAAATCCCCGCCACAATCCAGAGCCGCTGCCAGCGCTTCCAGTTCCGGCAAATCAAGGATGTCGCCGTGGTGACGGCGCTCGCCCGCATCGCGCAACAGGAAAACATCGCGATCGATGAGCCCGCACTGGAAGCGATCGCCGCGCATGCACAGGGCGGCATGCGCGATGCCATTTCCATTCTCGACCAGCTGCGCTCGTTGCCTGCCATCAGCGCGCAAGACGTGAAGAACCGCGTAGGCGAAACGGGACAGGAACACGTACAAGGCATTCTCGATGCCGTGGAAAAGGGTGACCATGCGGGCGTGCTCGCGGTCGTCGAACGCATCGAAGAGACAGCCATTCCAGCCGAGAACGTCCTGCGCCTCGTGCTCGCTGCCGCCCGCGAAAAACTGCATCAGAGTATCGCCAAGCAAACAGGAACGGAACGGCACTGGTTGATGCAATTGGGCGTGCTTTTGCAGGCACTGAAAGATCTCCGCAGCGCCCCTTCCCCCACCCTCGTTCTCGAGACGGCCCTGCTCGGCCTCATCAGCTCGCCGGCCAGTGCGACGCAACCCGTGCCCGTGCAGCCGACGGCACGAACCGCTCCTCCCGCACCAGCGATGCCGGCTGCACCCGTTGCTGCACCGCCCACACCGGCTGCCGTTGCCGCACCGAAGCCCGCAACAACAACACCGGAACCGCCCGTGGAAGCGCCGCTTCCGCCCAGCCCCACCGGATCCAAGACCCTCGGCCTCGAGCAGCTGCGCGCGGCATGGCCCGACATCGTGCGCACAACCGAGCCCGCCTCCGTGAAGATGTCCCTCAAGAACGGACGCATCGCGGAATTCGCCGACGGCACCCTGACGCTCAGTTTCACCTCGGCCTTCCATCGGGACAAAGTCTCCAGCATAGAAGGAAGCCGCAGCATCGAGGAAAACATCGAACGCACGCTCGGCGTCAAAATGAAAGTGCACTGCATCCTGGAAGAAGAGCGGCATGCGGCCGGAAGCACCGACGATGACGTCGTCGACGTGGCATCGCTCGCTTCCGAGATTTTCTGACGCATGGACCTCCAGCTTCAAAAGCGGCAATTGCGGGAAGCCGTGCGCGAGCGCATGTCGCACCTCAACGGCCGCGCGAGAGAGAGCGAGAGTAGATCGGTCTGCCGTCGCATCGTCGGGCTTCTTCCAGATGTTCCGAGCGCCGTCTGCGCCTACAGCCCCTTGCCCGACGAAGTGGACGTGACCGCGGCGATGGAGGAAATACTCAAGCGCGGACACGCGCTCTACCTCCCGCGCCACGAAAAGAATGCGCTCGTGTTCCGCCGGGTCATGTCCCTCGCGGAAGTGCGCAAAGGAACATTCGGCATCGGGGAACCGCCGGAGGAAGGCGAAGAACTGCAACCGGATGCGGCTTCACTCGTGCTGCTGCCGGGACGCGCATTCGACAGGGAAGGACGCAGATTGGGACGCGGCAACGGTGGGTACGACATCTGGCTCGCCAAAATCCGCCCGCGCACGGCGGCGCGCGTCATCGGGGTGTGTTACGAGTGCCAGATCGTCGATGGGATTCCCGAGGAACGGCATGACCAACGGATGGATGCCGTCGTGACGGCGCGTGGGATAATCACAAAATGAAAAAGGTCACTGTCGATTTCATCACAGAAAACCAGTCCATACACTCACGAAGTTCTTCCCAGCCTTTGCATGTACCTCTCCACTGTTGTTCGTGTCGGCTGTCTCAGCCTCGCGGTGATTACTCTCGGCGCATGCACCAAAAACGAACCCATAGTGCCAACGCAGCAGACGGACGAGAATGAACAGGCGCAAAAGAAAGAAACGAAGACAGTCAAAAAAGTAGCAAATGAAAAGCAGAGCAACTCGTACGTCAAAGTCACACATGGAAGGGCATGGGGGCCAGAACAAGCAACTGGTGCGCCGGATACGCTCATAAAAGAACGGGGTGATGCGAAGACTGCATGGGCATCGCTCACTGAAGATAAACAACAGGAATGGTTGAAGCTGGAATACGAGGACTCCATAGACGCAGTTTCAGTCCTCATTTACGAGACGTTCAACCCGGGAGCTGTGACCAAAGTCGTATCCACGAATGCTACTGGACAAGAAAAGACGCTATGGGAGGGCAAAGATCCTGGGTACTCTCATAAAACAAAGGAGATATCTGTGTCGGAGTTACCGCTGAACAACGGGTCTGGGACCAGGACTATCAAGCTCTATATTGATTCTGTGCAATACAAAGGATGGAATGAAATTGATGCAGTTGGACTAAAGGACAAAAATGGAAAAGTTCACTGGGCGGTAAATGCCACAGCAAGTAGTGCCTACACCAAAGAAGATGAGGATAATCTTCCTGTGTGGTGTTGTACTGATACATCGCCAACATGCATTGAAACTGTACTGATTAAATGCGAGGGGAAAAAAGGTACGAGCTTTTCTGATATCTATCTCATCGATCCCGAGAAAGAATGTGCAAAATTTTGCCGATAAAGACAGGGTCTCCTTGTCAGAATAATGTGCTTATCGCATTGCCTTTGTTTCTTACCAAGAAGCGGTAAGCTAGCAACGTATCCACTTTCCCCCTGTGACCGCATTCACCTTCCCGCACCTGCAGAAGCAAGATCCCTCCGTGTTCGCCGCCCTCGAAGGCGAAATGGAACGCCAGCGCACGGGCGTTGAACTGATCGCCTCGGAAAACTACGTGTCCCCCGCCGTGTTGGAAGCGATGGGCACCGTATTCAATAACAAGTACTCCGAGGGCTACCCCGGCAAGCGCTACTACGGCGGCCAGCAGTTCACGGACGACGTGGAGAGGATCGCCATCGAACGGGCCAAGCAGCTCTTCGACGCAGGCCACGCCAACGTGCAGCCCCATGCGGGCGCACCGGCGAACGTGGCGATGTATTTCGCCCTGCTCGAGCCGGGCGACACGGTGATGGGCATGGATCTGAGCCACGGCGGACACCTCACGCACGGCCATCCGGTGACGTATCTCACGAAGATCTTCACGTTCATCCGGTACAAGATGAAGAGCGCCGACACGGGCGAAATCGATTACGACGAGATGCGCCAGGTCGCTCTCCGCGAGAAGCCGAAGATGATCCTTGCGGGCTTTTCGGCGTATCCCCGCGAACTCGATTACGCCAAGATGAAAGCCATCGCCGACGAGGTGGGCGCAGTCACGGTCGCGGACATGGCGCACATCGCTGGCCTCATCGCGGGCAAACAGCTGCGCAATCCGTTCGCCGACGGATTCGACGTCATCACCACCACGACCCACAAGACCCTGCGCGGACCGCGCGGCGGCATGATCCTCACGCGCACCGAGGAACTGGGCAAGAAGATCGATAAATCCGTCTTCCCGGGTTTCCAGGGCGGACCCATCATGCAGATGGTCGCCGCGAAAGCCGTCGCCCTCGGAGAGGCCCAGAAGCCGGAATTCCGGGAGTATGCGCGGCAAGTGATCGCCAACAGCAAGCACCTTGCGAAGTTCTTCATGGATCGCGGAGCCAAACTGATCACGAACGGCACCGACAACCATCTCATGCTGATCGACTGCGTCGCATCGTGGGGCGTTGCGGGCAAAGAGGTCGAACACGTGCTCGACCGCGTCAACATCACGCTCAACAAAAACATGATCGCCGACGACCCGCGCTCCCCCATGGACCCCTCGGGCGTACGCCTCGGCACACCGGCCGTCACCACCCGGGGCATGAAAGAGGCGGACATGGAAACGCTCGGCGACATGATGCTGCGGGCCATCAAGGCGAAGGATGACGAAACGGCTTTGAACAGCCTGCGTGCCGAAGTCGAAGAATTCTGCGTGCGATTCCCGGTTCCGGGCATCACCGCATAATGGAGGCACATTCGTCCGAGGTCCGGCTGCCCCTCCCGCTGGCGTGGGGCGTCGCCGGCATCCTGGCCGTGGGCGCAGGAGTGAGCGCGTCCTTTCCCTCTTCCGATTGGACGACGGGCTTGCTCGTTTCCACCATCGCCCTTGCGGCCGTGTTCGCCTACTGGCTGCGCACGCACGATCGGGCCATGAGCCACACAGTGCTCTTCGGGGCCTGCATCGCCCTGGTCCTGTTGGTGGCCGATGCATGGTTCGTCGACGTCACGCGGACGGTGGATGTCACCCTGGGAAACGGACCGCTGCTCTGGCGCACGCCGGTGTGGATCCCGCTGCTGCGCATTCTCGAAACCCTGCTCGTCGTTGCGCTCGCGGACAGGCTGTCGCAACGTTTTTCCCCGTTCTTCACGCTCGTCCTCACGGGTATCGCGGCCGCCGCCCTCACGCCGCTCTTCCAGGAAGCCGCACTCAACGCCCACTGGTGGGCTTTCCGCAATACGGCGATGCTGCTGCACACCCCGCTCTGGTCCATCCTCGGCAATTGCCTCTCGGCCATCTGCGTTGCGGAGATGGGACTGCACCTCCCCCCACTGGAGGGAAGACAGACCTTCGTGAGCGGCTTGGTTGCCGGCGCCGCAGCGGGATTTTCGATGGTTCTCGCCTACGCCATCGTCGCTTTTGCGGTGTGATGCCTGGACAAATGAGCACAGATAAACCGTTTCGACGTTTGGCTTTCAGTTGAGCAAAAAATTAATTCAAAGTAATATTAGAAATCATTTTTATGACTTTGAACAGGACAGAATCTTGCGCACTTATGGTCTGCTGAGTACGATGCGCTGATTTGCCTCGTGCAGATCACCCCCGACTCCGCTCAGGGAAAACAGAAAGACAAACACACACGGCTGGCCAGCCACCACCTCACATACGACCCTTCACACCATCCAGTAGAGAGACTCGTGGTCACGACGTCCGTGACCTCGAGGAGGGAAAGGATGAAAGCCAACGTTCCTCCCGGCCACACACTGCATCCACTTGCACCATCTGGGTACAGCGATCGTTCCGAGCTTCCCATCCCCCTTCATCCGTGGCCACAAGCCTCTCTGCTCTGCAATATGCGTACCATAGATGAGAGGCCGCTCCATGGTACGAAGCCCCTTCACTCCCCAGTGTTCCCCTTGAGTCCTTGTACTCTCGTGGTGGACCGGTCCGGGGACCTCGCCGGGTCACGAGGAGAAACAAGAGACCAGAGCACGGCAGAGATTCGAGGACTCCTCTCCTCCGTCAGCCTTCCCATCATACGGCTCAACGCCCTCGCAAGACGGCGTCGCTAGCCGGAAGAAGGACGACAAACAAACACAAAAAGGACCACGCAAGTGGCCTTTTTGTTATATCCCCGATATCGAACCCCCGCGGGGTTCCCGCAAGCCGGCGAGGAAAACCATCGCTCACCGATGTCGATTGCCCGGCCGCGCAGGCCCTGGCTACGCTGGTAATGCTGCATAACGGATGTTTCACACCGCAAAGGAGATCTCATGAAGACCGTATGGACAACGATCCTCCTGGCACTGATGCTCTGCTGCACCCTCGCCGCCCTGGTGACCCTGTTCGGCTTCCTCGAAGAAATCGAGAAGCAAGCACGGGACTGGCGGCTCTGCGTCCTCTGGGCGCTGGGTTTCCTGGCAGCGGGCGTGACGGAACTCTTTATCGCCGCCGTGATCACCGCGATCAACGGCCCGCCGAAATCGTAGGTTTCGGACGCAGCACACGAGGGACTCACGGGTCCTTCGGACTTTCGCCGTCTCCTACTTTTTCTTCTTCGGCTTTGGCTTCTGAGCCGGTGATTGCTCAGGCGTAGCTACGGTCTCGCCAGATTCCGCAGAGACGGCAGGCTGTGCGGACTCGGGATCGAGCCCCGCTGCAACGAGCATCGATTTGCTGGGCGGCGGCACCCCCCCGCTGGCTGCGAGTCGCTGCTCCAGCTCGGCATACTTTGCCTGCTCCTCGGGCGTGATCTCCTGGCCCATCATCAGCTTCTTGCGGATGGCATTGAACTCGTTGGTCCACATCTCGCGATCGCGCCATTTACGATACTCGTCGAGGCTCATGCCCTTGGCACGCGCTTTCTTCTTCTCCTCCTCTTCTTTCTCCTTGGCCTTCTCGGCGCTCTTGGCGTTCACCTTTCCTTCCGCGGTCGAGGACGCCCACTTGCTGATCTTCTCTTCCACAACCGACCGCTTCTCGGCGTAGCGCTCGCGTGAAAGCGAGCGGAGGATGTCCACCCGGCCTTCGTCTTGCTCGTATTTGGGCGGCGGCAGTGTCGCAACGGAGAACGGTTTGCTGGTGATGCCGTCGATCATCAGGCGCATGTACGCGTGGTACTTCGGCAAGCTGAGGATGTCCTTGGGCGTCAACATCTCCTCGAACTGCAGGCTGAGCACCTCGGCGTCGTCGCTGCCCACCTGGAAGCTGACGAGCGAACCCACGTTGCCGAACACCGCGTCGCGCAGGGTCGTATTGCCCTGCCCGATGATGAGCTGGCTCACGTACTGGTTGGCCATGGTAAGCGACAAACGGTACTTACGGGCCTCGGAGAGGATGGTGGCGAACGACTCGGTGGCGAAGTTCTGGAACTCGTCCACGTACAGGAAGAAATCCTTACGATCCTTCTCGGGAATGTCGGCGCGGCTCATGGCGTCGATCTGGAACTTCGTGACGAGCATCGATCCGAGGAAGGCCGACGTGTCTTCGCCGATCTTTCCCTTCGAGAGGTTCACCAAAATGATCTTGCCCGTGTCCATCGCGTGGCGGATGTCGAGGGAACTGTGGACCTGGCCGATGATGTTGCGGATGACCGGCGTGGAGAGCAGCTGGCCGATCTTGTTCTGGATCGCGGCCACGGCCTCGGTGCGGTATTTGTCCGTCCAGCCGGCGTATTCGCTTTCCCAGAAGCTCTTCACGAGCGGGTCGGTGACCTTTTCGACGATCTTCACGCGGTAGGCATCGTCGGCGTACATGCGCAGGATACCGAGCATCGACGTGCCCTCGTTCTCGAGGAGCGCGAGCAGCGTGTTGCGCAGAATGTGCTCCATGCGTCCGGAGAACGCCTCCGGCCAGAGTTTGGTGAAGACGCTCATAAGCCCCGAACAGACGAGCGAACGCTGATCGGGATTGGGGCACTCAAGGATGTTGAAGGACAGCGGATAATCGCGATCCGACGGGTCGAACAGCACGACGTCGTTCGTGCGGTT
>CAYRUZ010000027.1:0-11627 GCA_964427895.1 uncultured Candidatus Peribacteria bacterium | reverse complement strand
GCCACAGGAACGTGCCGCTCGCTTCCGCGATTTCCTTTCGCCTGCTCCAGCGGTCCGTTCGCCGCGCAGCAAGCATGCCAAAACTCTTGTGACGGCAAGAAGTGAATGGAGCCGTTGACGGGGATTGAACCCGTGACCCCGTCCTTACCATGGACGTGCTCTACCACTGAGCTACAACGGCTTGTCCTGAATCGTACGAAAGATCCTCCGGCGGCTTTTGTGCGAAGGGACGATAGAGTACCGCCCCCGGCAGCTCAATCTCAAGTGTTCAGTCGACGGGTTTTACCGTCGGAAGCTCCAGGCGGGTCAAGGCTTCGATTTTCGCACTGCGGGTTTGATTCAGAGATTCCAGCAGCATGTCGGGCGTGAACGATCCTCCTTCATAACCGCGCTCGCTGACGCCGAAAAGCAGCGTTCCACTGCGGCCGTCGATGCTCAAAGGGGCGTACCGGTACGCGCTCCATTCCACCGTGTCGCCGTCGCTCATGACGAAGTCGATGACGTATTCGCCCGTCGCTTCGTTTTGGATCAGGGCGTAATTCACGACGGGGTCCGTCCCGCGGCGCTCCTCGAGCATGGTCACGAGGGACTCCACCGCTTTGGCCGGATCCACGCTGTTCAGCTGTGCTTCAAGCATGATCATGTGGTCGAAACGGTCCAGGTTTTCCCCTGCGGGCACGTATTCCATCAGATAATCTTCTGCGGACGGATGGCTGCTCCAGGCGAGCGGATATTCGCGCTCCTCGAAGGTGAACGAGGTTGGCGCGTTTAGTAGATTCACGGGCGTCTCGGCGTTCGCCTCCACCTTGGCGGCTCCGTCGGCAGCCGTTTCTTCTGTCGGAGCCGACTTTTTCTCGTCGCGCTTTTTATCGTTCGGCTTCTTCTCGCCATCCTTCTTCGCCTCTTTCGCGGCGGGCGCCGGATCGGCATCCGACGAAGGGGTTCCCTGGCTGCAGGCGACGAGCAGCAGAACGGACGAAGCAAGCAGAATCCTGGCGGATGAGCGGGAAGTCATACGCCGACTCTACATCGTCCGCGCCGTGCTGCGCATTGCGCGAACAGCCATGACGGTCTGCGATTTCATTCGTCGTTCGCCTCCATCGCGTCAGTCTTCGGTCGAGACCGTTTCCACCCAGCTTTGCGGAGGCAGGCCGTCCGCTGCCCGTAAAGCGTTTTTGAGCGTGTGCATTCCCAGCAGAGCGCACTTGAATCTTCGCGGTCCCACGGGAACGCCGAGCAGATCGAGCATGTCCTTCTGCGTCATCGACGCCGCTGCGGGAACACGCTTCCCCATCAGCTCTTCGCTTAGTAACGACATGCCTGCCTGGCTGACCGCGCATCCTTCTCCCTCCCATCCCACGCCGGTGATGCACCCGTCGTGCAGGCGGAGGGAAAGCGTCACCTTGTCGCCGCAGCTGTGGTTGATCTCCTCGTGGCGCACGTCCGCGTCGGCCAGCAGGCCGCGATGACGGGGGTGACGATAGTGCTCGAGAATGTTCTCTGCGTAGAGTTCCATTTCACTGACGGAAGAAGTCGATGGCCCGCCGGACGGCAGGAGCCACGCGGGCGATGTCCTCCTCGGTCGTGTACAGGCCCACTGATGCCCGGGCGGATGCGAGTACTCCGAGTCTGTCATGCAGGATTTGCGCGCAATGATGTCCGGCCCGCAGGCAGATGCCGTCTTTTCCAAGCGCCTCGGTGAGGTCGTGCGGATGCACGCCCTCGACGGTGAAACTGACGCATCCGAAGACGTCCGAGGCACTGCCCGGTCCGAGGATGCGCACGCCGTCGATTGTCGAGAGCCCCCCGATGAGGGCGTCGATCAATCCTTTCTCCCGCTTCTCCTCTTTTGTGCGGTCGAGCGAGCCGAGCCATTCCGCAGCCGCTGCGAGGCCCACTGCTTCCGTCGTCGGAGGGGTGCCCGCTTCGAAACGTTGCGGTACATCGGCAGAGACGAATCCGTCCTTGGTCACTTCGCGGATCATCATGCCTCCGCCGAGGAACGGCGGCAGATTACGCAGCAGATCACGTTTGCCGTAGAGAACGCCGATGCCGGTCGGGCCGTACATTTTGTGGCCTGAGAACGCGAGCATATCCACGTCGAGCGCTGCCACGTCGATCGGGTGATGCGCCACGAGCTGTGCGGCATCGACGAGGACGCGCGCTCCTGCGGCATGCGCGACACGTATGACGCGCTCTAGGTCCGGTCGCAGTCCGAGGACATTGCTCTGACCCGTGACCGATACGAGGCGCACCCTGCCGTCCGCCAGCGCTGCGTCGAGAGCGGCGAAATCGAGGCGCCCGTCGTCGTTCACCCGCACCCATCGCACGTCGATCCCGGTCCTTTCCCGGAGCTGCAACCATGGCACGATGTTGCTGTGGTGCTCGAGTTCGGTGAGGACGACGGCGTCTCCGGCTTTCCACGTCGCCCCGAGCGCATGCGCGGCGAGATTGATGCCTTCTGTCGTGCCGCGCGTGAAGATGATTTCATCCTCGTGCGTGGCTCCCACGAACCTTTGTACGCTCCTCCGGGCGGCTTCATACGCCTCGGTCGCGCGCTCCGCCAAAGGATGCATTCCGCGGTGAACGGCGCCGTTATCGCGCTCCATGAAGGTCTTCATGGCGTCGATCACCACCGACGGACGCTGTGCCGTTGCCGCCGTATCCAAATAGATTAACGGCTCCAAACCAACGTTTTGGGCCAGAATGGGGAATTGTTGCCGGAGGAGGGAACCGCTGTCCGCCATGAGTCAGAGATGGTACTCTGCCCCCCTTGCCCCTGCTAGACTTCCCATGATGACACGACAACGCATTCTCGAGCTCCTCAGCTTCGCCCTGTTCATTGTCCTGCTGCTCTTCGGGACGTTCTCGGCCGTGATGTTCTACGGCGAGAGCGGGCACGCCAGCGTCCTCATCTCCGATTCGTGGAAGCAGACGGTGACCGCCGTATGTCCGTCGCTCGATCCGCTGTGCACGGCGTGGCATGGAATGGGTCCAGCCATCGTCTATGCCTTCCAGCGCATGCAGCCGCTGCAGGGATACCTGCTCTGGAGCATCCTTCTCTTCGGCATTTTCCTTGGCTGGCGCATCGTGACCAGCGGTGATCCTTTCCGCCGCCTGCGCGTCGCGCCATGGCATGTGCTTGGGCTGTTTGTGCTCGCGGTGTGGATCTTCTTCAATGTCATCGCCTTCGGGTCCATCGCATCGGACAACGGCAATGGGACCTACAGCTACACCCCCGTTGCGGAGATCATCCAACCCGATGCCTCCACCTACGCGGGCGACAGCGAACGCGCGCTGCAGGCCTTGCAGGAAAATTTCCAGAGTTTGCGCGATCGCGGCTGCCTCGACCCGACGGGGGAGGCCACCCGGTCCGGCGCGCCCGTGTACCGCATCAGCGGCGTTTGTCTGGAGGGTGCGTTCTTCACGCGCGTTCTTCCGCCCCTCCTGGTCCTCTTCCTGGTGCTGCTGAATTTCTTCGCACTCGGCGGGTCGCTTCTGCGCCTGCTGCGGGTTCATGCGCGGTCCGTCGCCGTGGACGCTTTGATGTCCGTCGCTCTCGGCGCGTGCGCCATGATCGTCGCGCTGTGGGTCCTCGCCGTTGCTGGGCTCTACACGAGCGTCGTGGGATGGGTGCTGCTCCTGTTGATCCCCGCCGCCTGCTACCGCGAGTGCCTGACTCTCTGGCATCGGCTGCGTCATGCGCATTGGACGTCCAACGGCGAGGTGTGGGGAATCGGCGTTCTGCTCGCGTGGCTTCTCGTCAGTTATCTCGCCTTCAATTTCCTGCATCTCATCCGTCCGTTCCCGCTTGGGTGGGATGATCTGGGAAGCTACATGAACCGCCCGAACCTTTTGGTGAGTTACGGGCACGCCATCCC
The DNA here is from genome assembly GCA_964427895.1 of uncultured Candidatus Peribacteria bacterium. Taxonomy (GTDB): domain Bacteria; phylum Patescibacteriota; class Gracilibacteria; order Peribacterales; family Peribacteraceae; genus CAYRUZ01. The sequence goes on along the minus strand of CAYRUZ010000027.1, from coordinate 7,746 downwards.
GTCGATGTCCACGTTCCAGTGGGAGTACATCACCTCGATCGGTTTCCTCCTCTTCGGATTCGGCAGCTCCGTCGGAGCGAGCGTCTCCATGCTGATCAACTGGATGGCCGGCGCGCTTGCCGTGTTCTCCATCATCGTGTTCGTCCGCACGTTCCTCGGACGCGGCGGAGTATTGACGGCATTGTTGTACTACACCCTCCCGCTCGTCGGACATTTCTCGTTCGCGGACATGAAGATCGATAACGCGATCTTCTTCTTCGGTGTTTCCGGCCTGCTCGGCGTTTTCCTCTATCTCTTCCCGCACGCGGAGGAAGAAGAGGGTGCGAATGACCGTCGTTGGCTCATCGTCGCGGGCATCTTCTTCGCCTTCGCCATCTCCACCAAAGTCACGGCCGCCATGCCGCTGATCGCCGCCATGACGGTGCTCATCGGGGCGCAGCTGGGAGTATGGGCAGCCGTCGGCGCATCCATCCTCTCGATTATCGTTTACTTGGCCCAAGGCGCTCTTCCTCTTGCCGACATTGCCAACCGCATCGCGCCGGGTTCGACGGTGTCGGCTGCCCTCGTCGCGGTCGTCGCACTCGTTGCCGGCGGCGCATGCATCGCGTATGCCGCATGGAAGAACCGCGCATCCGTCCGTCCGGCGGCGGTCTCGGTCGGCGTCCTCGCGCTGACGCTGGCCGTCTGCATCGCTCCTTGGCTGCTGCGCAACAATATCCTTCATGGCAATACGATTCCGCGCCTGGAGTTCGGCGCGCCGAACATCTACTCGCCGATCTACGACATCGGATATCCGTCCATCACGAAAGAGCCCGGGCGCCAAGTGATCGCCCTTCCGAAGGACCTGAAAGTCGACACCACGTCGCCCATGTGCAAGGGCTCCGGCGGTGCAGAGGAATTGGATCGTTACTGGGGCAACGGCACGGGTTGGGGCCACTATCTCACCCTGCCATGGCGCACGGCGATGAACGCGGACAGCAACGGGTACTACGTCATCACCTCCTTTGCACTCCTTCTCTTCCCGCTGCTCCTGCTTCTTCCGTACTTCTGGTTGCGGCAGGCTCGCTGGCTCCGCTGGCTCTTCGTGGGCACGGCGTTGATGGTCGTGCAGTGGGTGTTCCTCGCCAACGGCGTTCCGTGGTACGGCATCGGCATGCTGCTCGGTTTGTGCGTCGCCTGCGAAGTCTTCGTCGCCCGCGCCCCGGACATGCCCAATAAGATTCTGGTGAGCGTCTTCCTGTTCCTCGCCCTGCTCGCGAACTTCTCGTTCCGTATGTGGCAGTTTGAACAGCAGCGTTTCCTCTTCGAGTACACGATCGGAAAGGTGACAGACGACGTGCTGCGACAGCGCACCATCCTGCATTACGACGATGTCTCGGCGATGATTTCGGAGCGCCGCGCTTCGATGCCCAAGCGCCCCTACACGTACCGCATGGGCACCTTCATGCCGTTCTTCGTCCCGCAGAACCTCGAGGCGTTCCCGTTCTCCGATAACCAGTTGGATTTCTTCAACTGCATCTCCTTCGACAATGATCCGAAGAAGACGCTCGCGCGCCTGCAGGCCCTTGGCTTCAACGGCATGGTGTTCGATACGAACACGCATACCATCGAAAAAGACGCTAATGGAAGCCTGCACCAGAAGGTGGCGAAGTTCGTCGACTTTGTGTCCAACCATCCCGATCTCGGGATCAAGACCGTCGTCGCGGATCCCGATGCCGGCATCGCCTACTTCCTCCTCCCGTGAAGACCGTCGCCGTCATCCCCGGGTACAACGAAGCGTCACGCATCGCGTCGGTCGTGGGCCAGGCGAAGCAGTATGTGGCTACCGTGATCGTCGTGGATGACGGGTCCGCCGATGCGACGTCGGCCGCCGCCGCCGCGGCCGGAGCCACTGTGGTGCGGCATAGCGAGAACTGCGGAGCGGGCGCTGCGACGATGACCGGTATCGAGGCGGCACGCCGCATGGGCGCCGACGTCGTGGTCACCCTCGATGCCGATGAGCAGCACGATGCGGGCGACATTCCCGCGCTCCTGGAGCCCATTTTGGCCGGTACCGCCGACATCGTGTTCGCCAACCGGTTCGGACGCAGGAACCGCATCCCGTTCATTCGCCGTCTCTTCAATGCGCTGGGGAACCTCGTCACTTTCGTTGCTACCGGGTTGTACATCCAAGACAGCCAGTGCGGTTTCAAAGCGTTCGGGCCAGCGGTGGTGCGCGATATCGAACTGCGCATGAACGGGTTCGAGTTCTGCACGGAGATCGTGCGGGAAACGTCCGTGCACAAATGGCGTCGCGCGGAGATCCCCGCAAAAGTGATGTACAGCGAATACACGCTCTCCAAGGGGCAGTCGTTCGGCGGGGGAGTGCGCACAGCCCTCAAGATTTTGTTACGGTCTTTCCTTCGCTGATTCAAGCCAAGAAATACGTTCGTGTATACTCCAGCCATGCCCGTGACCCCGTACCAAATCGTCGTCCCAGTCTTCTCCCTCTTTGCCGTTCTGTACGCGTGGAGTCTTTTCGCCCGGCAGAAAAAGACGCTGTGGGAAGTGCTGTTATGGACCCTCTTCTGGGGTGTTGTCGCGTTCATCGCGTTTTATCCGAACGCGCTTTCCTACCTCGCGCTCGTCACCGGCATCAAGAATCAAGAGAACGCCTTTCTCGTGACGGCGATCGGCATCCTCTTCTTCATCGTCTTCTACATGGTGGTACGGATGGAGGAGATGCGGCAGCAACAAACGCGCATGATCCGGCATCTCGCCTTGCGCGACGCCGGTCTCGAGACGCCCAAGGATTCCCAATAACCCGTTCGTCGTGAAAACGATCCTGCTTATCTCCCCGTACTGGAAGGAGCCCCACCGATGGATGGCCAGTTCGTTGAAGTTCGCGGAACTCTGGCAGCGACTGGGGCATCGCGTGGTGGTGTGCTGCATGGGATCGGAATCGTCCGTCGAGGTGGTGTCGCCCATGCTCGTGATTCACCGGCGCAAGGATTGGTTCCTCAAGGATCCGCTGAATTTCGGCATCAGCCTTGGATTTACCGGATACGTCCGCAAGCTCATCCGCGCCGAAAAACCCGATGCTGTCGTCTACAACAAGATCCTGTTTTGGTCCTCGTTCGGCATCCCGTGGATGCGGTTGACTGGCCAGCGGGTACTGCTGCTCACCGACGCGCTCGTCGGCATCACATGGTGGCCGCGCGGCAGGTTCCCCAAGATGCTCGCCGCCATTGCTGCTTGGACGATGGGATGGCTCATCCTTCTGTGCGTCGAGCGAGTTGTCTTCTTTCATCCACAGCCGGAGAAGGTCCTGCGGCGCTTGCGCGTCGCGCGCAAATCTCAGGTCATTCCCACTGGCATCGATGTCGCCGCCTATCCCCCGCGGCCCGCACAGGAAACCGCCGTCCCCGGACAGGTAACGGTCACATACGTCGGGCGCCTGGAATCGGTGAAAGGCGTCGACGACTTCCTCGCTGCGGTCGTCCCGCTCAAGCGCGATTACGGACAATTGCACGTGCGCGTCGTGGGCTGGTACGCGCCGGGTCATCCCTTGGTGGAGAAATACCGCACGTCCGTGGAGTTCACGGGATTACGCAGCGACATCCCACACGTTCTTTCAGAGACCGATGTGTTCGTTATGCCCTCCTACAGCGAAGGACTGAGCAACGCACTGATGGAGGCGATGGCGAGCACGTGTGCCTGCGTTGCCAGCGAAGTGGGCGGCAACGCCTTCCTTCTGCAGAACGGCGTGTCGGGATTCCTCTTCCCCGCCGGGGACCGCGAGGCACTGAGGGCCCACATGCGGCGCCTGCTGGACGACCCGCATAAGCGCAGAGCCATGGCGGCCGCGGGACGGCAACGCATTGAGCAGCTCTTCGCCTGGGAACGCGTCTCGCAGCAGTATCGTGTGCTCTTCGACGAGTGGTTCGCCGCACATCCCGCATGAAACCGCGCGTCGCCCTGTTGTCGGCGTTCATCACGCCCTACCGCAGCGGGGCCGAAGCCTGCGTGGAAGAAGTCGCTGCCCGCCTGCAAGACCGGTACGACATCACCATCGTGACATCCCGGATGCGGCACGATCTGCCCGTGCATGACCGCCTCGCTTCGGGCGTGCCCGTGATCCGCGTCGGCAGCGGCAACAAGCGCGACAAATGGCGTTTTCCGTTCCTCGGCGCGCGCGCGGCCATCGATCTGCAGCCCGACCTGGTCCATGCGGTGCTCGAATCGTATGCCGGACTGGCGTTGATGCGCTGCCGCGCCTTCGCACCGCAGGTACCGCGCATCCTGACGTGCCAGAGCACCAATACCCGCTTCCTCCTGAAGGCGATGCACCGCGCGGCAACGCGCGTGACCGCCATCAGTTCGGTCCTCGTGCATCGCGCCGAACGGTTCGGCGTTCCCGCCGATCTCATTCCCAACGGCATCGATCTCGAATCCTTCCGTGTGGCCAGGCAGGAACAATCGCGCGTGTTCGGCCGTCTGCTCTACGTCGGCCGTCTCGAGCCCATGAAGGGCGTTGACACGTTGCTCGAGGCGCTCGCCATGATTTGCCGGCAGCACGGCGGTTTGCACCTACGCATCGTCGGGGACGGATCGGAGCGGTCGAAGCTGGAACACCTCGCCCGTCGTTTGAGCATCACGCACTCGGTCGAATTCCTGGGCGCCCTCCCGCCCTCGAAGATTCCGGAGGAAATGGCACAGGCCGAGATCTTCTGCGGCCTTTCCCGCAGCGAGGCTCTGGGTAACGTTTTCATCGAGGCCCAGGCGGCCGGCTGCGCCGTTGTAGCGACGACTGTCGGCGGCATCCCCGACATCGTCCATGACGGAAAAACTGGCATTCTCGTGCGGCCCAACGATCCGCTGTCTGTGGCTCATACGATCATGCGACTGCTCACTGACAGCGAACTGCGGCCCACTCTCGCCAAGGCGGGGATGGCCAATGCCGAGGCATACGATTGGTCTGGGGTAGCCGACCGATACGCGGCGGTCTACGATGCGGTCATCGCATGAATGCTCCGCGCCCGTGGGCACCGGCATCCGCTTTCCGACAGTCCGTCCGCTATTTTCCGCTGCCATCGGTGAGCGCGGCCATCCAGAATGAGGCAGGGGAAATCCTCTACGTCATGCGCAAGAACAATCCGGCGAAGGGATTGTGGTGGTTGCCGGGCGGCCGCATTTTGAATGGCGAGACCGTGGCCGATGCGCTTGCCCGTGTGCTGCGCGATGAGACGGGATTGGATGGCGAAGTAGTCGCGGTTTCGCCGGAGTATTCCGAAGAGCTGTGGAGCACCGAGGGGTTCGACGCCGAGGACTGGCAACGCTACGAACCCGACACGGAGTTCATCCATTACCTCGGCATTTCTGCCTACGTGAAAGTAGAGGGTACCCCGACGATCATCCTGGATGATCAATCATCCCAGGTCCTGTGGTCCAAAACGCTGCCCCATGAGCACCCGCTTCTGGTCGCGTATTTCGATGCCCTGGCAAGAATGGGCCATGAATTGCGATAATTGACTAAATATTAAAATATTATTACTTTAGTATTATCAGCACGAAGCGGACCGATGTCGGACCGCGCTGATTCGTCTTTCACAACACGGAGGCCTGCCCATGGCAGCCAAACAGATCTCGCAGAGATTGACCGACAGAGGGACCGAAGTGATCGTCTATGACGATGGGAGCATTCATGTCACCCATCGAGTGGGGCAATGGTCGTACGTCGTTGACGGCGGTGTTTTCACTGCTTTCAATCCCGACCCGGCCAACACGACCGTCCATCGTTGGTACGACCTCGTCGTCGGGCAGTACGGTGAGCCGCTCATCCGTCAGGAACCCGAGCTTGGCCTACCTATTCCGCCCGGACTGCACTATCTCGATCCAGCCGATCAGCCCACGACGCCCGATCCGCGCATGCACATCCACGGAATCGTGTGCTGCGAACCGGGCAACCCGTCGCCGGTCTACCGCGGAAGCTTCTCGAACTTCGTGAAACTCGGCATCCCGTACGCGATCAACGCCGACGGCACCATCACGGTGAACGGGGAAACGTGGTACATTCACGCGTTGGCCAACGCCGACAAGGGCCGCATCCTCGGATACTTCGCGGTCGCGGGCCGTACCCCGGTGCAGAGCGTGTATGTCCGTGAATTGGGCGACATGTCCTACCTGTTGCTCCAATAGCGGATCGAAAGCAGAGACCGCTACGGATGCTCGCGGTCGGCTACGACGGCATGGGACATGCCACCAGAAAGACAACAAGGGCCTCAGGTTTCCTGGGGTCTTTCACCGTGCTCAGCGTCCCGCCACGATGCGCGCCTTCATCGCCTCTTCCACCTTGCTGCCGACGGCCGCGTCCTGGGCGAGCTTTCGTTCGCGCACCGCTTCCGATGCGCGGAACAGGCTGTCGAACGTTCCCGCGTCGATCCACTCGTCGCGCAGGATGTCGGCGCGCAGTTCGCCCTGCTGCATGTACCAGCGGCTCACGTCGGTGATCTCCAGCTCCCCGCGTGCTGAGGGTTGCAGGTTGCGGATCACATCGAAGCAGCGGTTGTCGTAGACGTAGCAGCCGGTTGCGGCGTACGGACTCTTGGGGTTTGCGGGTTTCTCCTCGATGCTCACGATGCGGTGGGCGTCGTCGATTTCCGCCACACCGAAGCGCTGCGGGTCGGGGACATTTTTCAAGAACAGGTGCCCGCCGCCGCTGAAGTTCTTGATGGTCTCAGACAAGTCGTCGAAGTAGACGTTGTCGCCAAGAATGGCGCAGATGCTGTCGCCTGCGGCAAACTCTTCCGCCATGCCGAGGGCTTGTGCGATGCCGCCCGGACGATCTTGCACGCGGTAGCTGAACTTGCAGCCGAAGCGCTCGCCGCTGCCGAGAAACCCCGCCATCTGATCGATATGTTCGTTGCCCGAGATGATGATGATGTCGCGAATGCCCGCTGCCAGCAGTGTCTGGAGCGGATAGAGGATGAGCGGCTTGTCGTAGACCGGCAGCAGGCTCTTGTTGGTGATTTCGGTCAGCGGCCGCAGGCGCGAGCCCGTTCCGCCGCAAATGAGGACACCCTTCATAGAGAGACAGAGCATACCAGAATACGCCGGATGTCCACCACCGCTGTCTGCGCTACAATACGCGCATGAATCTCCTTGTTACGGGTGCCGCCGGCTTCATTGGGTCGCATTTTGTCATTCGGCATGCGGATCGGTATCCCGCCGATCGCATTGTGGTTCTTGATGCCCTCAGTCACGGCGGCGACCGACGCCATCTGGCATTGGTTGACGACCGCATCGTGTTCGTGAAGGGGGACATCGTGGAGGTACAGTTGGTGAACAAGCTGGTCGAGGAGCATGGCGTCGACGCCATCGTGAACTTCGCCGCCGAGACGCATGTCGATCGGAGCATCGCAAACGCCGTACCGTTCCTCCACAGCAACGTCCTCGGCGTGCAGAGCCTCATCGAGGTGTGCCGCGCGCATCCCGCCATCAAGTTGTTACACGTCTCCACGGACGAGGTCTACGGCGACGTCGATGACGACGATGCGCCCCGCACGGTGGGCGACATCCTGCTGCCAAGTTCCCCGTACGCCGCGAGCAAGGCGTCGGGGGATCTCCTACTTATGGCTGCCATGCGCACGTACGGCATCAAGGCGTGCGTGTCGCGTTGCACGAACAACTATGGCCCGCATCAGGCAAGCGAAAAGTTCATTCCGACGATCATTCGCAACGCCTTGGGCGATACGCCCATCCCGGTCT
>CAYRUZ010000026.1:0-13602 GCA_964427895.1 uncultured Candidatus Peribacteria bacterium | reverse complement strand
GACCGCTGGAGCAGGCGAAAGGAAATCGCGGAAGCGAGCGGCACGTTCCTGTGGCACGGTCGAAATACCACGATTTCGGCGGCGCGACGACGCACTCAACTCCCCGTTCCGCGTCGGGAGGAACCCAGCGGCAAGCGGCAGAATCCGCCGTGCCGGCGAAGAACTGCAGGGCGAAGGCCGCGAAAGCCAGAACGCACAACGGAAACGCGATGAGGAGTGTCGTGCGGTGCATTGCCACGAGAAAGCATTGTAGAACCCGCAGATGTGGAATCAATATGCCCGCTTCCTACGGCTGCCGGCGCAACCAACGCGCGACAATCGAAAGCAGGAAGAGGGCCACCGCGATGCCGATGAGGAATGACACAAGCTTGTATGCGACGAAGAACCCGATGATGGTTGCCATGCTGTACAGAGGGAAATAGACATAGGACGAACAGTGAACGAAAGTCTGACAAAAAACGCGCACCAATTCGTTTCGACCGATTAACTGAAGAATTTTATGGACACTCGCAGAGGGCGCATTAGTATCGCTGGTATTCCGCGGTGCATCGCGCCGCCTTCTTTTCCCTCCTGGTATGGACGTGCTCGCACTCAACTCCAAGGAACGGTTTACGGAGGCGTACGCAAAGCACATCAACGCCCTTTTTCATCGTGCCTCCCAACGCGAACGCGGCGTGCTGGTGCTTCATGAGATCAACAAATTCTCGGTTCACGACATCGCGGCCATGATCGGGAAATCCCTTCAAACCATCACGCAACGGCTCGCCGCCGGCCTCGAACACACCCGCTCCGTTCTCCATTATGCCTGATCCTCTCCACCAGTACTTCGCCCTCTCCCGCACCATCCACCTCACCGACGAAGAAGCCCGCGACATCCAATGCCGGGTGTATGCGTTCGTCCGCTCGAATCCGGTGAGGACCGCCCCGGCCCCGACCGTCCTGACGACGGAGGAGCGCGAAGCAATGTTCCGCGACGTCTATTCCTGTATGCGGCAAACGCCACTACCGCAAACGACGCTCACGGAAGAACCGTGTCCCGTCCCTCAGGTGTTTGACGGTTTGATGGGGGCAAATATGCTGCTGTACTTGCAGCCGTTCTTCCTCAGTGAAGCCCAATGACCTCCTCCGCGCCCGCTATGACAGGCGAAAACCTCCGCAGCAAGACGATCCTCGTGGTCGAAGATGATGCGTTTTTCCGCGAGACGATCGAAATGTACCTCGGCGAACACGGCGTGACTGTGCGGTCCGTGCGCAACGGTGCTGAAGCCATCGACGCGATAGGTCTGTCGAAACCCGACCTCTTGATTCTCGACATCATCATGCCGAAAATCGACGGCTTCGCCGTGCTCGACACGATGCGGCGCAACGGATGGGAAATCCCCACCATCGTACTCAGCAACCTCCTCGACGAAGTGGAAAGCGAGAAATGCTTCCAGCTCGGCGCGCGCGCGTACTTCGTCAAGAACGACATGGACGCGGAGGAGCTCTGGTCCAAGATCCAGCACTACCTGTAACCATGCCGCGCCGCACTCCCCCTCCTCAGGCAGCCTCCGCGACGGCCCGCCCGTCGAAGTTTCTCTTTCTTGCAAGCCACGGATTGCTCACTCCAATCGCGGGCATACGGTGGAGCTGCGGCCGCTTGCGCCGCACGGACACGCAGCACTTCTCCGTCGAGCAGCAACGGCTCTTGGAGCACATCTACGCCAATACGCGCCGTCTCTCGACGGTCTTCGGCTCCATGGTGCTGCTTGCCCGCAACGAGGACGGCACATACGCGTCTCGTCCCGAGAAGTGCGCCCTCACCGATCTCATTACCGACGAAATGGTGGCCCGGGAAAGCGGCGGGACGCTGCATGCCGAAATGTCATTGCCGGGCGACGTGTACGTAGTGGCCGACAAACCCCTCCTCGAGACGGTGCTGCAAGACATTATCGCCTGCATCGCCGATGCGTCAGTCGTGCCACGGTCGGTGAACATCACCACAGGGACGCAGGAGGGCCGCGCCATCATCCGCTTCACGAGCATGCTTGAGCTGTCCTTTTTGCAAGCTCGCCAGAATCCGGGCGGTAGCGACGATCTGCGCCTCGTCGTGGGCGGAACGCCGGGCCTGCTCCTGTCGCTGAGCAACGCCCTCGCCGGCTTCTTCGGCGGGAGCGTAGATATGCACGAATTGCCGAAAAAGGAAGGCACCTTCGTGATCACTGTGCTTATTCCGCTGGCCCCGAAGGCGTGATCACTGCGTCGCCGCGGTGAACGTGACGGTCGCCTTGTAGGTGCCCGTCGGTTGCACGACGGCGGAGCCGATGTATGCGCGGAAGTGGACCCGGATCTTGTCACCCGAACTCTGCGTGAAGGTATTGCTCTGACGGATGGCAACGGACGAGCCCGTCGCTACCCGGGCATACTTCTCGGACGCGTTATCCGAACCGAAGGCGAGTGCACCGACCTGCGTGCCGGAGGAAGAGTTGGATACGCGGCCGCCCCAGCGTGCGATACTCGTGTCGCCCGTGACGTATGACCAGGGGAACGTGTTGTTGAACGATCCGGTACCCGCAGCGCGGATGAGGTTTTCGTACTGGCTGATGAGGTGGCCCGTTGCCGTCCCGCCCGAACCCGTGGCGATGAGCCACGACAAGGTGTAACCCGTGATGTTGCCCGTGGTCACTTTGCATGTGACCTGGCGGTTGGTGGCGTAATCACCCGTATCACCCGTATCCGTGATCGTACCAAGATTGAGTGTTTCGCCGTTGGCGAACACGTTGTCGTTGTTCGCATCGCACGTCGTGGCGATGCCTGACGTGACCGTGACGGAGACATCTTCGGTCGCGGCGAATCCCCTCATCGGCTCGGCGATAAACGCGAAGAGCACGAACAAACCCGCAAGCGAAACGGTGCTCAGCTTCAAGACATCAATCATCGCCGCGGAGGAAGATTCGGTACGCATTTGTGTATTGGGTATCGGACGAATGCTCGATAAATATCATAATATATTTTTATATAAAAGTCAATTTTATGCCCCCTGATGACGTCGTCTCCTATTAGGACTTTCGTCGCAATTCGTAGCGCCCAAACACGTACTGGATGACGAACGATACGAGCAGCACCGCAAGCAGGAGGATAAGCAGGGGGAGAATGGGGAGCACCCAGAAGGAAGTGGAGACTGTTTCTGCCCGCTTGCCGAAAATCGTCAGTTGCGTTTCCGCCGTGTAGCGGCCGAGAGCGAAAGAAGGCCTCCATGGAAGATCCAGGCGTCGTCCCGATGCACGAAGAACCACCCAATCCTTCACCGGCAGCTCATCGATGACGACACCGAAAAGATTGCGCACGAGAACCGAGCCTTCCGGGGACATGTAGACGTTGCCCGTGTTGCTGGCATCCAGGGAGAGGTCCGCAGCGGATTCCCAATTGAAGAAGTGCCGGACGGACAAGCGATCGATGCCACCGGCCTGCTCGATCTTTCCCGGAACGGTGATGATGAACAGCGCCGCGACCCGCGATGTGACATTGATGCCCGACGGGCTCTGCGAATCTCCGAGCGTCTGCACGATCAACGCCGCTTGATGATCACCGGGGGTCGCGCCTTCCGGGGCGGTGACGGTCACGCGCAAGAAGGCCCGGTCTCCGTGCCGGAGGGACAATTGCTCGGCTTCGGGCTGAAGCCAATCGCGGGCAGAGTACGGTCCCTTTTGGCGATTTCCGTAAAAACGCGGCGTTTGCGATTCCGGATCGATATCGAAGTCTTCAGTACTCAGTCCGAACGCCTTGGGCTCGCCGAAACGATTCGTGATCTGCACCTCGACCGCACGCGACTCACCGGGATTGAGTGTGAGCAATGCTCGCGGCGGCGATACGAGAAAATCTTGCGCAACGGGCGTGTTGTTCTGCTGGTTCACCCGCACCGAAGGAGCACTCTGCGCGAGGGATGTCGGAACGGCGAACGACACGATGCTCAACGTGCAAAGGCCCGCTGCGATCCGGAAGCGAAACGACATGGAAGAGGAAGAAAACGCTCATAGAGTACCGGAAAACGCATTCATTGAACAGCGCGAAGGCTTGCGACGGAAACGAAGCGGATTAGACTTCGCGCATGACCGCGCGACGCATCATCGTTGCCGTCGTTGCCACGCTCGCTGTCACGGCGCTCATCGTCGGACAGAACATCCTGTCGTTGCGACGCCTGGAGGGGAATCTGGATCAACAGAGCGCCGCGGTCGCTCAGGCATACGCGCGGTTATCGCAGACCGCCGTTACCGCCCTGCTGCAAACCGCCGATCTTTCGCGCGGGCAACGCGAAGCGCTGGAAGCGATAAAAGAACGCTCTCGGCTGGCACAAGCCTCAAAAACACTGGCGGAACGCGTCGCGCGCACCGTGGCTTTGCGCGAGTCATTCGTCGCAGCGATCGCTCTTTTGCCGGAATCCACGCGCGTCGGGCAGGCACAACCATCACGGTCACTCCGCCGGGCGATGGGCGAAGCGTCGGACCTCCGGCCATTGCTGGACGCGTACAATGAAAGCGCGCATGCATGGAACGACCGCATCGCGTCCGGCATGGGAGGATTGACCGCGGCCCTCGTGGTCGCCGACGTGCGGCCGTATCCGCTCCTGCGTTTCGACGGAGAGCAGGAATACAAGACGATCATCGAGTTGTGAGCGCCTGAACTTCCGTTGCATCACGGTGAACTTTCGTCGAACCGCGCAAACTTTCGTCACACGAACGCGAATCGGGAATGGGAAGAAAAATTGACGAAAAAGAAATATATGGAAATGAATTCAAGCGCTATTGGCCGATTTGGCACAGATGAGATTTGGCCCTTTCGTTGAGCGAAAAACGCTGAACTTGTAGAGAAAGATAAAGTGTGCTATTATACGCAGATCGCGCGCGCTAAAGAAGAAAGCGATGCCGCGACGCACAAACACTCACAATGTCTCCGTTCTCGCTCACCCCCGACGAGCTTCACGCGCTGCGCACCAGTCCGCAGCGTCAGTCGCTGAGCCCAATGGCGGCGGTGCGATTGGATTGCATCCTCCACTTTTTGGAACACGGACAGTCCATCGCGCAGACATGCGAGGTATTTCACATTTCGCGCGGAACGCTGCAGCGTTGGCTCGATCGATTCGATCCGACGGACCTCCAGACGCTCGAGGAGCGCAGCAACATGCCTGCCCGCGGGACGGCCGTTCCCGAAACGGTCGTATCGCTCATTCGCGGGTACCGCACGGAAAGCCCCTTGCTTGGCAAAGAAGTGATCGCGACGCGTCTGCAGACGCAACACGGAATCATCGTTTCCCCCTCGACGGTGGGCAGGGTTATCGAAGCGGAATGCCTGTACTTCGGTGATACCCCGCTGCACTGGCGCAAGCGGATGTACCACCGCCAGACCCACGGGACCGAACCGACACCCGCTGCCGGCAAGCCACCTCAAGCAACGCGCATTCCTGTGACGTGCGAGAGGGATGCCTGCACGAAAGACAGCGGATGCATCCTGTGCACGGTGCGACGCAAGTGGCCTGACGTACGCAAAACGCTCGTCATCGTCAGCATCGTGTCCAACGTGTTCTTCTTCGGCGCGATGCTGGCGATCGGCTGGTATCAATCGCATACGACCAATCAACCGACGGTGCAGGCGGTGCTGGCCCCCTCCCCTTCCCGACATAAATGATCGCCACGCTCCGCCATCATCGGCAGATCGTGCGCAACGCGATGGTCGTACGGATCCGTCGCATCACGGCGGTGGTCGCGCTTATCACGACTGTTGCGGCATCCACGCTGACGAACGTCGCGCAGGTGATCGACGAAGTCCTGCTCGTCCCCCGCGCCGTCGCCGCAGCGGGCATCTACAAGCCGATCTCCTATCAAGGCAGGCTGACCAATGCGGACGGCTCGATCCCCAGCGACGGTCAGTACAACATGCGCTTCTCCATCTATTCCGTTCCCACCGGCGGCTCTGCCGCATGGACGGAGACATGGAACAGCGGAACCAGCAAAGTGACAATGACCGGGGGACTCTTCTCGGTCCTGCTGGGCAGCCACACGGCAATGAGCGGCGTCGACTTCAATACCGACAACCTCTATCTCCAAGTGGAATTCGACCCGGATAATGACGAGACCTACCCGGAGGATTTCAGCCCGCGACGCCGGTTCGCAGCAGTTGCCTACGCGCACAACGCGGACATGCTGGACGGGCTCGATTCCACCAGTTTCGTCCGCACCGACACCGATTCGACCATCACCTCGGGCACGCTGAACATTCTCAATCCAGGCGTTGGTCTCGAAGTATCCGGCACGGCATCGGGCAAAATCCTGCATGCGCAGGATCTGCTGGCGAGCAGCGGTACCCTGTCTGTCGACGGCGTCGCGTACCTGAACAACGCGGTGAACATCAGCGGCAACATCTCGCCGACGACGAACGTCACATACAATTTCGGCTCCAATACGCTGCGCTGGAATAACATCTTCGCGAACAACGGGTACTTCGCGGGAAACATCACCAGTGGCGACCTGCTGCCCAATAGCGACGCCACGTATAACGTCGGCGCCAGCCTTAGCCGCTGGGCGACCGCCTACCTCACCGTCCTCAATATCACGGGCAACGTGAGCGGCAACCTGAGCCCCAGCTCGAACGCCACCTTTGACCTCGGCAATGTCACAAACCAATGGAACAACGTCGTGGCCCGCGTCCTCAATGTGACCGGGAACGTCGCGAACAGTCTCATCCCGAGCAGTACCGGCATATTCGACCTCGGTAATGCCACCAACCGCTGGGCGAACCTCTACGCCAACACGGGCAACTTCACGAACATGAACGTCACCGGCACGGTGACGCTCGGCAACGTCGGGACAGAGCTCTCACCGAGCGCAAACGCGACGTACGACCTCGGCAACTCCACCAACCGCTGGCGCACGGTGTACGCGACGGGAGGCAACTTCAGCGGAGACCTGCTCCCTGCCGCGAACGTGACGTACAACGTCGGCTCCAGCACGAGCCGCTGGGCGAATGCGTACTTCAGCGTCTTGAACATCACGGGCAACGTGAGCGGCAACCTGAGCCCCGGCTCGAACGCGACCTTTGACCTCGGCAATGTCACAAACCAGTGGAACAACGTCGTGGCTCGCGTCCTCAATATTACGGGCAACGTGAGTGGGAACTTGAGTCCGAGCACCAATGTGGCGTTCGACTTGGGCAATGTCACCAACCGCTGGAACAATCTGTATGCCAATAACGGCAACTTCTCCGGCACTGTCGGCTTGGGGGTGACCTCCGTGGAGACCGGATTGAAGCTCGAGATTGCCGGGACGGCTTCGGGTAAGACGATCCATGCAGAGGACCTGCTGACGAGCAGCGGATCACTCTCCGTGGATGGCGTGACATATCTAAACAACGCGGTGAACGTGACGGGCAACGTCACGCCAACGGCGAACGCCAGCTACGACTTGGGGTCCGACACGATGCGCTGGAGGGACATCTACGTCAGTGGCGCCTCCATCCATATCGGCGGCAGCGGGGACGAGGGGCAGATCAGCTACAACACGACGAATAATTACGTCGGCATCAACGGCGACAACGCCGGTTCCGCCGATCTCGTCGTGCTGTCCACGGGCTTCATCGGCATCGGGACGACGAATCCCGAAACGATGCTCGAAGTCGCAGGAACGGCGTCGGGCCGCTCGCTACATGCGAGCAATACCATCGAAAGCAGTGGATCGCTCTCGGTAAAAGGCGCGACGTCGCTGCAAGGCTCCCTTACATTGAGCGATGCATCGCTCGACTGTGACGCTTACGCGAACGGCGGCGTGCTCACGACGGTCGACGGCGTGGTGGTCTGCGCCGACGATGACGGCGGTGCCGCAGCAGTGCCAAACTTCGATGAGGTGTACACAGAAAGTGAGAACGATTCCAATTTCGATATGGAGATTGGCAACGCCAGCGGATTTGGCTTCGACATTACCAACACGGGCGACTTCACCATCAAAGATGAAGGTACGGTCTTTGTGCGGTTTGGCAACGACGGAATTACCACGTTCAGCAATCTCGTAAACTTCCTCGGCAACGTGTCGCTCAATGGTGTGAGCTACCTCTTCCCGGGTTCGGATGGAACGTCGTCAGGCATGGTGCTTGCGACGGACGGCAACGGCGTCCTCTCCTGGCACCAGATCGTCACAGGCGGTGCGCAGGACTTCGACCAGGTCTACAGTCAGTCGGAGAGTAATGGAAATTTGGACATGCAGATCGGCAATGCCGGAGGACTGATGTTCAATATCACGGGGGGCGGCACCTTCTCCATTGCGAACAACGGGACGCCGTTTGCGTCATTCAATGCAGATACGACAACGCAGTTCACGGGGAACGTGGGCATCGGAGTAACGCCAAGCGAAGCACTGGATGTGAACGGCGGTGTGCGCATCCGCGGCACGTTGGCGACACCCGTAGCAAACACCTTGGGATTGGACTACGACGGTGTCTCGTCGCTCCGGCTAATCGCTTACGGTCCGGATGCATCGAACAACGGAGCATTCAACATCCTCACCCAGCGCTCCGACGGGTCGAACAGCATCACGGCCTTCACCATTGGAGGCAACGGAAACATTACATTTGGTGGCGGCACATACACCAATGGCGGCAGCGGATGCAGCGCACTGGAGACGGATGCATCTGGTAATGTGAACTGTGGGACGGACGATGGAATTGGACCCGGTGACGTCGCAGGTAACGAAACGGACCCAAACTACTTCAGCAACCCGAATTCGTACATCAACAATACTTCGCATACGATCAGTAATGGCAGCAGCAGTTGGACGCTGTACAACGGTGGCACGCTGCAATTCAACCCCGGAGGAAACGTAAGCATCGATACGAGCGGGAATGCGGTGAACATCTCCGCCAGCTTGAGCGAGAGCGACCCGACGTACTACAGCAACCCCTACAGTTACACGAACAATACGTACGCTATTGATCTGAACCAGTATCTCAACACGGGCAGCGATGCCGTGTTCAGCCACCTGAACATGTCGTCGGTCACGAACTGCAACGGCGCATCAGTGCTGGCCACGGATGCCAGCGGGCGTATCTACTGCGACACGGACGACGGACTGACATCGGAGAGTGACCCCGCGTACTACAGCAACCCGAACGGGTACTACAACACCGATTACTGGGTGAACACCACGGGCGACGAGATGAGCGGCAACCTGACGGTGAACAGCAACAGCAGCTACGACCTGGGCAACTTCAGCAACATGTGGAGCTACCTGTATGCGAACAATGGGTACTTCGGCAATTCCGTGGACGCCGTACGCGGGTACTTCGATTACCTCAACGTGTCGACGGGAGTGGAGACAGATTTGATCCCGACGAGCAACTCCTCGTACAACCTCGGAAATGTCAGCAATCTGTGGGGCGGCCTGTACGTGCTGAACGCGAATGTGGCAGGCGCGCTGGCCGTGGACGGCAACGTGACGCTCGGCAGCGACAGCAGCGACAGGATCGCGGCGAACGGCCTCTTCAATACGTCGCTAATTCCCGATACGGACGCGACGTACGATCTTGGCAACAGCAGTAACCGCTGGCGCGATCTGTACGTCAGCGGCAGTTCGATCCACATCGGCAACAACAGTGAGGAATCGAAGATTACGTACAACGCCTCCAGTCACTACCTCGGCCTGGACGGCAATGCCGACAACACCGCCGACATGGTCGTGACCAATACCGGCAACGTCGGCATCGGCACTCTGGCTCCGGATCACCTCTTCAGCGTCAACGGCGGATGGGCTTTGGTGCAAGGAACCGGCGTAGGAGTCGATACATCCACCCGCATCGGCATCCACGACACGGACAACACAAACGGCGTTGCGACGTGGTATCTCTCACAAGATCAGGATGGCGCGTTCGCCCTGCACCTTGCCGGTGTGGGCAATCAACTGCGCATCGACAACGTCGGAAACGTCACGTTCCAGGGCGCGACCTACACCAACGGTGGCAGCGGTTGCAGCGCCCTGGAGACGGACGCATCGGGCAACGTGCACTGCGGCACAGACGACGGCATTACATCGGAGAGTGATCCGAACTACTTCAGCAACCCGAACAGCTACATCACGGCCGCGGACCTGCCAGATTTGTCGGGATACCTCACGTCCGAAAGCGACCCGGCGTACTACAGCAACCCGAACAGCTACATCACCGCCGCGGACGTCCCCGGAAACGAGACGGACCCGGCCTACTACAGCAACCCCAACGGGTACTACAACGTCGACTCGTGGGTGAATATCACGGGTGACACGATGACCGGTCTGCTCTCCCTCGAAGGACAAGGCGACGAGGACACGCCCGTCATGGCATTCAACCAACAGGGTCAAAGCGGCCTCTACGGCATCGACCTGGGGGTCGATAACAACGTGCACGGCGGCCTCTTCTTCCGCACAAACAACAACGGCACGCGCGCGAACGCCATGGTGCTGACCCGCGACAACGGCCGCTTGGGCATCGGCGTCGATAATCCCAACGAAAAGCTGACGGTGAACGGCGCGGTCAAAGTGCTCGGGGAAGTCGCCGCGAACGAAGCGAGCGCAGGCGCGATGGATTACAGCACGGGCTACACGCGGTTCTTCTCGTGGGGATCGGACGTCGACACATTGGGCGGCTTCGTATTCCTTACTCGGTCGTCCGACGCATCCGATGCAATCACGGCACTCACCATCGCCGGCAACGGCAACGTGACTCTGGGCGGCGACACCTACGTCAACGGGGGTGTGGGCTGCAGCTCGCTGGAAACCGACGCGACAGGCAACGTGATTTGCGGCACCGACGCAGGCAGCCCATTCACCCTCAGCGACGGAACCAACTCCTTCTCCGTTGACGGCGGTGATACCGTCGTCATCAGCGGCGGCGCGGGCGTGACGATCGATGCCAGCACGGACAATGCGGTCGTGATCTCCTTCACGGAGAGCGATCCGGCGTACTTCAGCAACCCGAACGGCTACATCACGGGAGCCGACGTTGCAGGCAACGAGACGGACCCTGCGTACTTCAGCAATCCGAACAGCTACATCACGGGAGCCGACGTTGCAGGCAACGAGACGGACCCTGCGTACTTCAGCAATCCGAACAGCTACATCACCGCCGCGGACGTCCCCGGAAACGAGACGGACCCGGCCTACTACAGCAACCCCAACGGGTACTACAACGTCGACTCGTGGGTGAATATCACGGGTGACACGATGGGCGGTAACTTGCTTGTCGATACCGACGGCGCGTACGAACTGGGCAACAACACGAACCGCTGGCTGACACTGTACGCAACGAACGCAAACATCAGCACGAGCCTCACGGTGGACGGCAACACCTTCCTCGGCTCCAGTACGAGCAACACGATTTCGGCCAACGGAGAGTTCGACACGCATCTCGTCCCCGATGCGGACGCGATGTACGACTTGGGCGCCGACGGTCAGCGTTGGCGCAACCTGTTCGTGAGCGGCGAAGCCATCCACATCGGCAACAGCGGCGAAGGCGGCAAGATCACGTATAACTCCACCGATCATTACCTCGGATTCGACGGCAACGCGGACAACACGTCGGACATGGTGGTGACAAACACTGGCAAGGTGGGCATCGGCACCACTGCTCCCATCACGCAGCTGCATGTCGCGGGACAGGTGCCGGCAGGTGTGCTGGCAACGACATCCGGCATCGATGCGACACCGTATGACATCGACATCCAGGGGCGTTACGCCTACGTCGTGGCCGACGGTTCGCCCAATAAACTCTCCGTCGTCGATGTTTCCGATCCCGCTTCGCCGACGCCTGTTTCATCGTTGTCTCTCGGCTATTCACCGCGCAGCATCGCAGTGGAGGGTCGTTACGCCTTCGTCATCGGCAGCAGTGTGCTGCAGGTAATCGACATCTCGAACCCGATCAACCCGACGGATGTGTCCGGCGGAGGCGTGACGGCTGTAAGCGGCGCATACGCCGTGGCGGTCCGCGGACGGTACGCGTACATCGGCGCCCATGGAGGAGCTTTCCAGGTATTCGACATTTCCAATCCCGCCTCCCCCGTCGACGTCTCGGGCTCCGTGAGCATTGCCGGAGACTTCAATGACGTCTTTGTTCAGGGACGGTACGTGTACGCCGTTACCGAAGGCAGCGGCACCGATAACCTGTACGTCATCGACGTATCCGACCCGACAACTCCAGTGGCGGTCGGCAGCGTCACCACGAGCACAAAGCCCACCTCGGTCGTCGTGCAGGGGCACTATGCGTATGTCACGGGGTACAACAGCGCGGTGCTGCAGGTATTCGACGTCTTCGATCCGACGGACCCCACGGATCTCACTGCCGGCGGCGTCTCCACGACGTCCCAGCCGTTGTCGGTCACGGTGGAAGGAAGGTATGCGTACATCGCACGCATCGGCGGCATCACCGTGATGGACATTTCGGATCCGACGACGCCGACGAGCATCGGGACGGTATCGACCGGCACCTCACTCCTCGCCGCGAACGTCCAAGGACGGTACTTATTCGCCGGCGACCAGAACGCAGGCGAGATGCACGTCTTCGACATCGGCGGCGCCTACCTGCAGCAGGTGGAGGCAGGCAGCATCGAGACAAGTAACCTTGCCATTAATCAAGGCTTGCGTGTGCTGCAGAACGGCGACATCGCCGGAACGCTCACAGTCGGCGGATCGCTCAACGTGATGGGCGGACTCTCGGTGCAGGGCAATTCCCTCTTCTCCGGCAGCCTGCTGCCCACAACCAACGCGTCGTACGACCTCGGCAGCTCCACCAAACGCTGGCGCGACCTGTACGTCAGCGGCAACTCCATCCACATCGGTGAAGACGCTGACGAAGGACAAATCAGTTACAACACGACGGATAATTACGTCGGCATCAACGGAGACAACACGGGTACGCCCGACTTCACCGTCCTTTCCTCGGGCAACGTCGGCGTCGGTACGCTCGCGCCGGACCATCTGCTTACGGTGAACGGCGGTTGGGCCATGGTGCAGGGCACGGGCGTGGGAGGCGACACCGCCACTCGCATCGGCATCCACGATACGGACAACGCCAACTCTGTCGCGCCATGGTACTTGTCGCAGAATCAGGACGGAGCGTTCGCCCTGCACCTCTCGGGGGCAGGCGACAAATTCTCGGTCGCAGGTGATGGAGACATCGTCTTCAACCAGTACACCGGAGGCGGCGCCGGCTGCACGGCCCTGGAAACGGATTCCGCCGGAAACCTGATCTGCGGCACGGACGATGGAGGAGGATTCAACATCAGTGACGGCACGCATTCGTTCGCAGTGAATGCGACGGAGACCATCGTGCTTAGCGGCGGCGCGGGCGTGACGATCGATGCCAGCACGGACAATGCGGTCGTGATCTCCTTCACGGAGAGCGATCCGGCGTACTTCAGCAACCCGAACGGCTACATCACGGGAGCCGACGTTGCAGGCAACGAGACGGACCCTGCGTACTTCAGCAATCCGAACAGCTACATCACCGCCGCGGACGTCCCCGGAAACGAGACGGACCCGGCCTACTACAGCAACCCCAACGGGTACTACAACGTCGACTACTGGGTGAACACGACAGGCGACGAGATGAGCGGCA
>CAYRUZ010000025.1:0-13865 GCA_964427895.1 uncultured Candidatus Peribacteria bacterium | reverse complement strand
CGCATCGGCAGGTGATCACCAGCCCAACCAGCTGGGCAACACGCTGATGTCCTTTTCCACGACCGGCGGCGCCAGTCCCGGACCAGAAGCGATGTCGAGCGTCCCGCCATTGGCATCGAGAGCAGCGACTACGAGGGACAGATCGTCTTCCGACAGGAGGATGCATCCGTAGCTTCGATGTCCGGTTCCCGTGAGGTCGTAGGCGTTCTTCTCGTGCTTGTCGTCGAGCATCTGCTGGAACTGCAGGTGGCTGTGGAATCCGTAGGCGGTCCGCTCGGTCGTATCGTCCTTCACTTCGAAGAGGCGCAGGAACCGTCCTTCGCCGAAGGTCGTCGATCGGCCCTTCTTCTCCACGCTCGTCACCTGCCAGTGGGCCTCGGGCGTGGCGGCGAAGTAGTACCGACCGAGGTAGTACACGTTGCGATGCTGGCCGGTGAGTCCGTCGAGCGCGAGCGACGTTCCGTCGGCGTGGACGAGATAAATGATGGATGCATCGGTGTCCACCATCACGTGGTCACCAATCTGGGCCGTCCACTCCGCCTTCTCGTCATCGGTCGCAATGGCCGCTTTCCCCGCGAAGGGAATCAGTAAAAGCATGAAGCCGATGGCGGCACAGTGGATGGTTCGAGACAAAGGCGGGGATGCTAAAGACTTTCCCTTGGCCGTCAAGACCGAAAAACACCCGTTTTTCTTATCTATTAGCCAAAATGACCAACCAAGCCCATCTACCCTCTCCCCTCTGTGTTGTCGTATATTTTACATATAGTAAAAATATTATATAATTATATTACGACCACACCGTCCGTGACGGTGTATCCTCCCCCACCTATGTCACACGAAGGAGCGCCCGAAACTCCGGAAAGCTATGCAACGCAGCGTGTCGTCTTGGCCGCCGTTCCGGGCACGCAGGGAAAAACACTGGTCGCTCTCAATGCGCGCTACCGCATGCCGATCGGATTCTATAAGGGAGAAACATTCGTCCATGGTTCGATCGCCACGTACAACGCGGACACGCGCACGTTCTCCGTCGTGCAGGAACCCGAGCAGGGAGAGGAAGATGATCATGTTGCGGCGGCATCGGTGCCGCGCACGTTCGACGAGATCCAATTCGCCAATCCCCACCTCTATTTCGATATCCAGCCCGCGATCGATTACCGGCCTCGCGCGGTGCCGCTCAAATTGGTGGACGGAGGAAAGTGCGTGCCATTCAAACCGCTGCAGGTATGGATCCGCCGGCGCAACCGCCATTCGGCGGAGACGGGGAATCTGCAGGCAGGCGCGACGGTCCTCTATTACCAGCTGCGTCCGGATGCCGACGGCAAGCACGCGGACAGCTTCCGCATTGATACGGGCGGGGACGGATGGAAGTGGATCACGCGACAGGAACTCTCCCATTTGAATCCCGAGTTGGAATTCACCGTGCCCGGCGAGACGCTCCAGCCGGTGGGAAACATGACCTACCCGGAACCGTTGCAGGTCTCGGAAGGCGATCTTCTGCCGCAAGAGCACGCTGCCCCCGTGCAGGATCCGACGGCAACAACCGCCGGCTCCCGCTGGAGCTTGGGCAATCTCCTGTCACGCTTCCGCAAACCGACGACTTAAGCGACAGCGGCCAGACGGCGCTCCACTTCGGGCCAGTTCACCACGCTCCAGAACGCCGCGATGTAATCGGGACGCTTATTCTGATAGCGCAGGTAATACGCGTGCTCCCAGACGTCGAGTCCGAGCAACGGCGTCTTGCCGTCCATGATCGGGCTGTCTTGGTTCGGCGCATTCGAGACTTCGAGCTTGCCGTCCTTCACCGTCAGCCACGCCCAGCCGGAACCGAACTGCAGCGTCGCCTTCTCGGAAAACTTCACCTTGAAGTCCTGCATGCTGCCGAACTCCTTGGCGACCAGCGCCTCGAAATACTTCGATGGCTCGGTCTTCTCCGGGCTCAAGATCGTCCAGAAGAGCGAGTGGTTGGCATGTCCGCCGCCATGGTTGCGCACGGCCGTGCGCTTGTCCTCCGGGACGTCTTTGATGTTGGCGAGCAACTCCTCCACCGTCTTGCTCTCCCACTCGGTGCCGGCAACGGCTGCATTGAGCTTATCGATGTACGCCTGATGATGCTTTTCGTAGTGGATCTGCATCGTCTGGGCGTCGATGGACGTCTCGAGCGCGGTGTAGGCGTAGGGGAGTTTTGGGAGCGTGAAAGCCATAAGAAAGGGGAATGGGCAGAGTCTACGCTCTATGACGGGGTCGACCAAGAAACGTTGCAGGATTCGGCGCTCCCCTGACGCATTCGCGTATACTGCCGCCGTGGATTGCCAATTGATCGACACCGATGCGCCGCCGGACATCATCGCCTTCGTGGATGCGCACCCGCAGGGGTCGCTGTGGCAGTCGCACGCATGGGCACGCTATCAGCGCGCACTCGGACGCAGCGTGCGATGGGCGGTTGGCTATGACGGGGCACGAGTGGTGGCCGCTGCGCTGGTGATCGAGGCGGGAGCCGCGCAGCGCACGGACTGGCAGATGCCCCGGGGCCCGCTGTTCGCGGAAGATCTTCGCTTACCCGACCAAAGCACATTCCTCGCCTTTCTCCGCGCGCGAGCCGCTGCCGCCCGCGCTATCGCCCTCTACGCATCACCGAGCATCGATCTTCCCGCGTTGGCACAGGAGGGCTTTCGTCCATCCGGTCGTCACGAACAACCCGAAGCGACGGTACTGCTCGATCTCACCCTGACGGACGAAGCGCTGCTCGCGCAGATGAAACCGAAGGGGCGGTACAACATCGGTGTGGCCCAGCGCCACGAGGTGTGGGTGGAACAATCGCGCAATCTCCCCGCGTACGTCCGCATGGCGCGCGAGACGGCGGAACGCGACGGCTTCCGCGGCCCTCTACAGAAGCAATTGGAGCTGTTTCTCGATGCCCTGGAGGGCTCATTCCTTCTCCTGGCATATCCGCCCTCCTCGGTCGTCCAAACGCGTCCTGGACCGATTGCCGGGCTTCTAGGGGTGGTCTGGCGGGGGACGGGCATCTACTACTACGGTGCTTCTTCCAACGAGCACCGCAACCTGATGGCGCCGTACGCCCTCCAGTGGGAGGCCATGCGGTTATGCCGCCGTCTGGGGGCACAACAGTACGACCTCCTGGGCATCGCTCCGCCCGACGCGGGAGAGGGCCATCCCTGGGCCGGCGTGACGGACTTCAAGCGCAAATTCGGCGGCACGGTCATCACCTATCCGCCTGAGCAACGGTTCCTCCTGCGTCCCGTGACGCATGCGGCACTCGCCCTGAAGCGCCGTTTCTTCCGCTAAGAGATTCCGTTCCAGTCTTCGAATTCCTCATTTCGCCTCTCTCGGGGGCGCTCTTCGCCCTGTGCTTGAGCGAGCGCCAGCAACAGCGGGAAGCGATCGCCGAAATAGCGCCGGTGGCGCATGAGTTGTTCCACGACCGTCGGGCCTTGCGGTGGTACCGCGTCGACGTCGTCACGAAGGGTGTCGGGAGCCATGGCCGCACTGTACGCCACGCTCAGCAGCGAGACAGGACTTTCACTCGCTATGTTTTCTGCCCTCGGACAAGGGAGCGCTGCTGAGCCACCGGACATCGCAGACATACCAAAAGGCCCCCCATTGCTGGGGGGCCTTTCGTGAGAGCGAGTGACAGGGAGGGATTGACCTCCGAATCATTAGCTGCGGTACGTCGTGGAGTTCACGACAGTATCGCTGTACTCAACCCACTTGAAGCGACCGTCAACGTTCGTGTCCTCATCGATCCAGTCAATGTGGCTGGTCGCTGCGGCGAACGTAGCGTTCGACATGCTGCTGAAGTTCTGGAGCGAAGCCTGCAGGGTAGCAGATCCGCTAGAACCGATGTTCGGGTTGGTCACGTCGCCTTCGAGGACGAAGGTGGCGGACTCACCAGACTCGATCTGGGTGTTGATCGGAGAGCCGGAGCTGCCGTTCGTGGTCTTGAGCATCTTGCAGTAGACCAAGAAGGCGCCGGAAGCAGCGGCAGACGTCGTGGTGGTGCAGGCGACCTTGTTGGACTGGTCAGCCTTGTTGTACATCTTGAAGTTGTTGCCGTTGAGCACCACGTTGCTGGCGTTCACGTTGAAGATCACGCCAGAGAGCGTCCACTTGTTGAGACCACCGAGCGAGTTCGTGTTCGGCAGAGCCGTGAACTTGAACTGTCCGAACGGCGTGACGCCGGACGGAATAGCCGGGTTCGTTCCCGTTGCCGGGTTGGCATCCGTGATCGAATCGATCTTCGCGAGGACGGTCTTGTTAACGCTACCGACGATCGTGGCGTTGGTCGTAGCCGAGTTCACGCCGACGAAGACAGTACCGTTAGCGGTGCCGCTAGCGTTACCACTCAGGTTGTTGCTGGACTGCATACCGCGAGCGCGGATGGAGCCAGAACCCGTGTTGTAGTTGTAGTTAGCACCGTTGTCGCCCGTAACCACGAGTTGCACCGTCGCAGCGGACGAAGCACCAGCGAGGTCGGACTTGATGCGCGGGCGGATGTTGACGATCTTGTCCACACCCTTCGCGACGACCAACTGGTGGCTCTCCATGTTGGCGCAGAACGCCGTGGAGGCAGCACCGTTGACCGACGTGAGAACGTCATCGCTGCCGCAACCACCAACGGTGGCCGTGGCGAACGGCGTCGTAGCGCCATCGAAGTAGAGGTCGAGCGAGTCGACATCGTTGCTCGCGGTCGTAGAACCGGACGAGTTGAACTGAATGTCGGTCACATCGACGTCTTCATTCTCAGCGCGGAAGCGCAGGCGGAGGATCGGCTCACCGAGCGTGCCGCCAAGGAGTTGGCGAGCGCGCAGCGGGGACGTGTCCTTCGTGACGTAGAGGTTACCCTGGTTCGTGAGGAGCCAGTTCTTGGAGCGCTCGATCGTGACAGTGATGTCACAGCTCGCGCTGCTGCAAGCCGTCGTGCCCGTCTTGATACCAGAGAGGCTGGAGCCGTTGTGGGCCTCCTGAGCCTCGATGTAGGTAACGCTCGTACCCGTAGCGAACTTCAGAGCGAGGTCATCGCCGTTGAGGGACGCCGAGATATCAGCGTGGACCTCGAAGACGACAGTCTGCTCCTTCGGAATGATGTAACCGCCGCCAGCAAGCTGGTCGAAGGTCACCTGGCTGCTCTGAACGGACTTGCCGCTCTCGAGCTTCGTGTCAACGACGCGATCGCCGTCCGTGTCCACCCAGAGCGTGTAGTTCTGAGCGTTCTGGAGCTGCGATGCGCTGGAACCGGACTGAGAGTCGAAGATCATCTTCGTGAGAAGGATGTCCTCGGCCTCGCCTGCGCGAGCCTCAGCGCGGAAGAGGGTGACGTTCTTCGCATTCTTCACCGTCGAATCAGCCGTGCCAAGACCCTTGACTGCGACTGCGAGCGACGGGGTAGCGATGCGGTGGAAGTTACCCGTGATGGTTCCACCCGGGCGGATGTCATCAACCTGGTCGTTCGTGCTCAGACCCTGGACATCCATGTTGTAGGTGTCCGTGGACGTGATCACGCCGCCGAAGGTGCAGCCGACCGTCGTGGACTTGGTCTGCGTGCAGATGTGCACGCGGAACTGCTGTCCGTTGCGGGGGCACTTGCCTGCGGCCGTACCGTTGTTGATGAAGTCTCCGCGGACCTGCCAGGTCTGCTTGCCCGAGACGTTGAAGTCATCGAAGCGGTAGATCTGGTAGGTGGACGTGCTGGACGTACCCGTGGAGTAGTTGCCGGAGCCGAGTTCGACGGCAGAAACCGTCTTGCCCGTCACCGTGTTGCGGATGTCAACGC
The DNA here is from genome assembly GCA_964427895.1 of uncultured Candidatus Peribacteria bacterium. Taxonomy (GTDB): domain Bacteria; phylum Patescibacteriota; class Gracilibacteria; order Peribacterales; family Peribacteraceae; genus CAYRUZ01. Next base: position 8,077 of record CAYRUZ010000025.1, on the reverse strand, counting down.
CCTCGAGGATCTCGTTCACGTCATCGGTCGAGGTGTCACACTGTTGCGTGAGACCAGCGCCCGTGGCGGACTGAGCCTGGACGAGCATGTACATCTTGCGGATGTTGAGGGCCTCACCGCCGGTCGTCGCAATGACGTTGGCGAGAACTGCATCCTTCGCATCGCGCTTGAACTTCTGCTGAACCGGTCCGTCAATCTCGAGCGTGAACTGACCCGCATCGATCGTGACGGTGGTCGGGGAACCCGTGTTGCCCGAGCACTGGCCCGGAACACAGATCTGAGAACCGTAGAGCTGGCCGTTCACACCGTATCCGTAGAGCGAGCCCACGGAGAAGATGTCGGACGACTCTTCGATTTCCACCTTGGCGTTGTCGCCAGCGCCGCCCTCAACGTCAGCAACAGCCTCGAGGGTGATACGATCGCCCTGGAGGATGGTGAACGGAGGATTGAAGGTGAGGGTTACGTAGTCACCCATGGTCGCAGCGACCGTGTTGGTGAGAACGGTGCCATCCGTCTTGCGGATAGCGATGTTGGTGAGGTCACCATCGTTGGCGGATCCGTTCTGGTGGAGCGTGATCGCGTAGATGGTCTGATCTTCGACGGCATCGGTCGAGAACTCGAACTTGCCGACGACGACCTTCTTGTCACCAACCTTAACCGTGGACGGGGAAACCGTGCGGTAGCTGAGGGTCAGCTTGCCGTTGGTCACGCCAGCGACGGAGAAGGTGTTGCCACGGAGCGGGAAGTTGCCCGTCGTAGCGAGAGCGTTGGAATCAACGTCCGTAGCGAGTTCGACAGCAAGCATGTGCTTGGCAGCCGTCGTAGCCGTGGAGTTGAAGTCAGCGAGAATGTCGACCGTCTTGGTCTGGCAGCGGGGAACGACCAGCGCCGTCTTGAAGTGCAGGTCGGCCGTCTGAGACTGAGAATCGATCGTGCGCTTGCGCGTCAAGCGGCTGCCATCGACAGACGCGTAGACACCCTCGATATCCGTCTCAACGCCGAGACCCTGGTGAAGGACAGTCATGTCCGTCACGACAACGTCATCGTCGCAGGAAGCGGAGAGATCGAGAGAGAGCAAGCTGACGCCGTTAGCGCCCTTCGGAACATCGTCACCAACCGGGTTGGACGAGGACAACACAACCTCGAGGGTTCCGTTGCCGGTCGGCGTGGCCTGGAAGGAGAAGGTGCCGGAGTCAGAGAACACCGTGCCGTCATCCGCCATGATGTCGGAAGCAGCGAGGGTGTAGGTCGTGTCGATGCTGAGCGGCGTGTCGAGCGTGAGCTCCACAACGTTGTCAGCGACGAGCACGGCGCTGGAGATGCCGATGGACGAGGAACCAGCCGTGATGGCGTAGTTGCCAGCCGTCTCAGCGGACAAAGGGTCAACAGCAACCGTGAACTCAACCTCGACGGTCGTGCCGTCGATGGAGCTCACAGAGCGGATGCCCGCCTCCTCAACGGGGTTGTCGAAGCCACAGTCGATGCCGTACGAGAGGCCCTGATCGACGCGGTCGAGCATAACCACCATTTCAGCGCGGTTCATGTAATCACCAGGGCGAACACGGCCCGTGGAGGCGTCACCCTGGAGAACGCAGTGATCAGCGGCCGTCTGAAGGACGTCCGTGTACCACTGGCCAGCAGAGTTGTCGCTGAACATCGGAGCGTCGCCCGTGGGATCAAGTCCCCAAGCGCGGACGATGACAGCAGCAGCCTCAGCGCGGTTGATCTTCGCAGCGGGGCGAGCGTAGCAGGGGTGGCTGCCGTAGCAGTTACCGTCACCACGGACGTAGCCATCCTGCGCGGCCTCCTCGATGTAGTTGAAGTACCAAGCGCTGGGAGAAACGTCGTCGAAAGACGGCGTGGAGAACTCGGTTCCGAGCAATCCAGCCGACAGTTCAACAACGAGCTTGAAGAACTCGGCGCGGTTGGCCGGGTCCTCCGGGCGGAAGCGTGCCTGGGTGGCATCGAGGGCGCCCTTCTCAAGGAGGGACTGCACCGCGTCGCCGTACCAGACTCCCGCAGGGACGTCACTGTATGCAGCGACAGCGACACTCACGTTCGTGAGCATCATCGCAGCAACGGACACTCCTGCGAGCAATTTCTTCGCACGAGTAAAATCCATAGGGAATGGAAAAAGTAAGAAGTAAACCACTTCTTGTCTATTTTTCTATGCATTGCGTTTATCCCCATGCACCGTCGGGTGCTTCTGCCATCCATGTTTTCCGTGTGGCGGGAACGAGCAGGTGCCACTGATCAGGCGGGCCTGCCCTCCTCCTTAAAAACTAAAGAGAGATGACACAGCGATCAAACATCTGTTGTCAGAGCGGAAAGGCAAAGCGGGACGTGCATGGGACTCACGACCCTTCCCGTCCCTATATATATAAGGAAGGAGAGGATGTGGAGAACTCGTCGTCGGGGAAGGACCCGAAAAGGCGAGGTGCCGGTCTGTGAAGGGCCGTACTTACGGATCGCACTTTCCCCCCTTTCGGTGAGAAGCGGGATCTTGGAGATCCTAGCGACGGCGCTTGCCGAGGGGCAAGGAGCCGCTGCTGTCCGTACGCATCTCAGATAACGACCCGACTCGAGGTCTGTTACGCAGCTCGGACGATTCCTTTGGCGAACCCGCCAAAAATTTTTGATCGCTTTGGACTTTGAGACGCCAATATCGGCCGCTTTCCGGCGTTACAGCTCTCCCGCACCCGTCGGAGAATCATGTTGCAAAACTTCGTTTTTCATGGTGTTAAAAAAACTGTTCTTTAGCCCCCCTTATGCCGGACTACACGATATGTTAATAAAAGTTAACATTACACCCTGATATGCACAAAACAGCCCCTGAGAGCGTTCCGACCCTGCAAAAGGTGTACTGAGTCGTCTTACCGGCAGATCTCACGTATTAGAGGCCTTTCTGTGCGACGTTTTCTCGCATACAACGTCAAAAATTTTTAACATTTCGTGAGTTATCCACACGTCGATCACTCTCAACACTCCGCGAACGTGCCAATGCCTACATCACCGAACATTCGTACTCGATGAACGCGCATGCGTGAAGACTTCGGCATTGAACGTCGACGCGCGTGATGCATGTATCGATGAATGGAATCTTCATCGTTCATCTTCCGTCTGAATGATTGCCATGAATTGATTCGTCATAGTGCATGCCGATGGACCATCACGGACTCCAATGACATCACGCGACTCACTCGGGATGACTGGATTGCGATGGTGCAAATTTTGAAAGACGAAGAGGAGTGATATTCCATTGAGACGGCATCCTTCAATTCATCAAAAAATCATCCCCGAAACGATCCTGCATTTCCGGCGATTTCACCCCTCCCGGCGAACCGTCTGAAGAGCGTGTTCGACGCATGCCGCGTGATGGAGTTTTTGCCGGCCATTCTCTGCAGGCAGGACTCCCCGGCTGAGCGCTTCGGTGTGATTCGAAGAACAACCGACGGAAATAGGGGATGATTCCTCGGGGGAAAATGCCACCAAAACACCCCGAATTACGCACCCAAAACTGCCTCAATTTACCCCTGAAAAATGCCCTCGAAAAAGGCCGAAAAATACCCCTCGAGCCCCAGTTTGAGCCATTCCCGTTTGTCCGGGTTCTGACCCCAAAACGGACCCCTATAATTTGCGAATTTTCTGCCCCTCTGACGTGTCTTTCACCTCGTAGCCGAGACTGAGCAGCTCAGAGCGAATTCGATCGCTCTCGGCGAAGTTTTTGGAGGTGCGGGCGGAGGCCCGTTCGTCCAAAAGTGCCTGCACTTTGGGAGAAATTTTTTCCACTTTTTCAGGGTCAAAACAGCCGAAAATTTTCCGAATTTTTTCGATGAAATCGTCGTATGATTTTCGATCATCGACGGACAAAAATTTCTGACCGTTACTGTGCGTCATCAGTCCGAAAATCGCCGCGAGTGCGGAGGCCACGTTGAGGTCGTCGTCCATCGCATTTTTCACGTCGTCGAGCGCGCGTGTCGCAGCACCATCGGCGGGTGCGTCGCCGAACTTTTCCCCACTCGAAATTTCTTCCATCCACTCACAAATTTTTCGACGAGATTTGTGCGCATCTTCCATTCCCTTCCAACTGAATTTCAAGTTCGTGCGGTAGTGCACGCTCAGCAGGTAATAGCGAAGATCCATGACATTAAACCCCTCTTTTTCTATGTTTGATAAAGTTAACACATTGCCAAGACTCTTTGACATCTTCTCCCCCTCCAAATCAATGCGTCTTTTATGCAGCCACAAGCCAACAAACGGCTTTTCACCAGTGACACTTTCACTCTGAGCAATTTCACATTCGTGATGCGGGAAAATGTTGTCTTCGCCGCCGGTGTGAATGTCAATTTGATCACCCAATAATTTGCGGCTCATCGCGCTGCACTCGATGTGCCATCCCGGAAATCCGTCGGGATATTTTTCGCCACTCACACCGCGCGGCGACTCCCATCGCAGCGCGTGATGCTCGTTCGGTCCCACGCAGAATTTCCAGAGCGCGAAATCCGCCGGGTGACGCTTGCCTTCACGCACCTCCACGCGCGCTCCGCTCGCTATGTTGTCGAGAGTGTTTCCCGAGAGTGTTCCGTAGGGTGTAGGCGTCTTCGACGTGACATCGAAATACACCCCGTCGTCGGTGACGTACGCGTGTCCGGTTTTGAGGAGTTCCTCGACCATGGTTTTCATCTCCTCGATGTACTCGGTGGCACGCGGCCGGAAGGTCGGCTCGAGCAGGTTGAGCGCGCGTTCGTCGGCGAGGTACTCGGCCTCGTACTTGCGGGCGATTTTGATGACGCTGTCGTGGCTGACTCCGCCGAATTCCTCGCGCGCCTGTTTCTCGATTTTGTCCTCGCCGGTGTCGGCATCTTTCACGAGGTGGCCGACGTCCGTGATGTTCTTCGCATGCACCACCTCGTAGCCGCTCACCTCGAGCCAGCGGCGCAGCAGATCCGCCATGAGGAACGACGAGTAGTTTCCGATATGCGGGCGTCCGTAGACGGTCGGCCCGCAGGTGTACATCGTGACGCGCTTGCCCTGCAGGGGGGTGAACTCCTGCTCGCATTTGGTGAGCGAGTTATAGAAGACCGGCGGCATGGGCCGAGCATAACCCAAAAGGCCCAGAGGCCCCACTCTTTTGCTCCGCGGGATGCTGTTGATTTTCCAATACCGAAGAGTAGCGTTTGGCCGTCATGCGACCGATCTGCCAGATCATCGCGTCCTCCTCCCGCTTCCTCTTTACCGAGGGGCAGGCCTGACACGTACCGACGTTCGAGCCTTCGCCCTTCGCCACCCGAGGGGTATTTCAGCCGTTCATTTCCACCGCCGACCGCCCATAACGACCTGTTCTCCCCGGTAGATACAGAACAGGCGGGCATCCGCCCGTCTTCCGTCATTCGTAGGAGATTTGCCCCGGTGCCGCACTGCGGCACCGGGATTCGAGACCAGGTCGTTGTCTGCCGCTCCTTCTCATATCCATGCTCCGCCCGTTTGTGGAAGACGAGCTCGGTGTGCTCGTTGCAAACGGACGATCCCCCTTTCACGTCTGGGAGGACCCATGTCTCCGCATTCGAACCTCGTCGATGCCCGCCACTTCAGCAAGCTGCGTCTGCAAAACGCCCTTGTCCGCATCCGTCGCCGCTACTGGCCCTCGTGGCGGGCGCGCTCGATGTGCGCGTTCATAGGCAGGAGACCGAAAGGCTCCCGCCCCGGGCCGCGCATGCGGACCGGGGAAACCAAACAGGCGAAGCATGGATATGCGGGCAATTGACTCCGGCAACGCCTGGGATACTCTGTCGCCTTCCTCCGCCCCTTCTCACCACCGCATTCAGCACACGATCCACCTGTTCGTTGGCCGTATCGTTCGTCGGCCAGGTGGGCTCCTCACTTCAGTTCACGGAGGTCCTATGTCCCGTACGTTGTTAACCGCGGTCGTTCTCCCCATTTCCGGCGCAAAGCCTAGCGGCATGGCCGGCAACCTTCCCAGCCGCGTCTGGAACCGCAAGAAGGCCCAGCAGAAGGCCCAAAAGCGCGTTACCGGCCGCAAGCGGAAGAACGGAGGGCGTGCCCCGGTTCACTCCTGATGAAGTGGGCCCCCTCGGACCGCGGCACAGTGCCGCGGTCCGAGGACCCTTATGGACCTGTGGATCTTGTTCTGACACAGAGTACGCCTGAGCCATATTTTGACGTATATTGCTTAATATTGTATAATAATAGATAGATCTTTCTCAGTAGTGTGCAGCGACCTGGGGAGACCCAGGTGTCCGCGCTGTGCCTTGTAGGCACCGCTGCGCGGGCAACATCAGCCTCTAGTTACGGAGAACGCATCATGTTCCTGTCTACTTCGCACATGAATGGTCGCACGAGCCGGCGGTTCCGCCACAACGGGAAGCTCCTCACCCAACGGTGGGCCAGCTACCGTCCAAGCAGGACCCAGAACCGGCCCCAGTCGCGTCTCGCCCCCACGGGCATCGGGCACGACCACGGTGACCTTCATGCGACCGAACAGGATATCGCAGCCTACCGCAGTCGGCGGGCCGCCTGAACAAACATGCACGGAAAGGGAAGAGGCTGACTAACCTCGGGGGCCGTCACACCGACGGCCCTCTGCCCTCCAGATCGTTGTACATTACGAACTTCAAACAAAAATTGTCAATTTTGGCTTCTCTTAGGGCTCGGCGTTAATTCTGGTATACTATCTTCGATGAACATCAACGATATTAAAACCCTCCTCGGCGCCGATTCAGACGATTTGCTGACGCACGTATGCCAGACAATTCGCAAAGAGCAGATCCACACGCCGAGTATGGAGACGGTGAAAAAGACGTTTGCGGCATCCGACCGTTCCACTGTAGTACAACAGTCACTCGCGACGCTGTACGGACACGGGCGGCTGGGCAATACCGGCTATCTATCCATTTTGCCGGTCGACCAGGGCATCGAGCATTCTGCGGCAGCATCGTTCGCCAAGAATCCCGCGTATTTTGACCCGCAGGCCATCGTGCAGCTGGCCATCGATGCTGGCTGTTCCGGCGTTGCCTCGACCCTCGGGGTGCTGGGCATGACGGCGGGGGCCTACGCGGACAAAATCCCGTTCATCCTCAAATTGAACCACAACGAGCTGCTCACGTACCCCAACAAGCACGACCAAGTGCTGTTCGCCTCGCCAAAGCAGGCGAAGGCCATGGGCGCAGTGGGGGTGGGAGCGACAATCTATTTCGGATCACTGGAATCCTCGCGGCAAATCGTAGAAGTGAGCCGGGCGTTTGCTGAGGCGCATGAGTTGGGTCTTCTGACGATTCTCTGGTGCTATCTGCGCAATCCCGCCTTCTCGACGAAACAGGTCGATTACCACAACGCCGCGGACCTGACGGGTCAGGCGAACCATTTGGGCGTAACCATCGAAGCCGACATCATCAAGCAGAAGCTCCCGACGTGTAACGGGGGATTTAAGGCCCTGAACACCGGCGAGAGCAGCTACGGCAAACTCGACGAGCGCATGTACACGGAGCTCTGCAGCGACCACCCGATCGACCTCACGCGCTACCAGGTGGCGAACTGCTACATGGGACGCATCGGGCTCATCAACTCGGGCGGCGCTTCCGGCACGAACGACCTGGCCGAGGCCGTACGCACGGCAGTCATCAATAAGCGCGGCGGCGGCAGCGGACTCATTGCCGGCCGCAAAGCCTTCCAGAAATCGCACGACGACGGCGTGGCTCTGCTGCATGCCATCCAGGACGTGTACCTCTGCAAAGACGTCACCGTCGCATAACGAAACCCGGTCCGAAGACCGGGTAACGCGGTTCAGCCGGGCGAGGCCGATCACTTATGTGAACGTGCGCGACGCAGAATCCGAGAAGTCCCCGTCGCAGAACGTGCGAGGAAGGGCGAATGCCTTCTTTTCCTTCGCCGGAATCCGCAGTTTCTGTCCCGCAAAAGCGCAGAGGACGGACAGGGAATTGGGGTTATGCACGACGAGGGTATCGCCCTCGATGGACCACTCAAGTGGAAGGATCATGCGAAGCCTCCTATGAACCGCAGAGCCCAGGACCGTTCCTGGGTGCGCAGACGGTAGTTTTTC
>CAYRUZ010000024.1:0-13945 GCA_964427895.1 uncultured Candidatus Peribacteria bacterium | reverse complement strand
TACTTACATCGAAAAGGATTCCAACATCAACGAGGAAATCGAGAAGTTCCGCCACGCGGCGACCTTTAACCTTCTCTCTCGTCGCGACGTGCTTATCGTCGCGTCTGTCTCGTGCATCTACGGCCTCGGCAATGTGACGGATTACGAGGCGCTTGCCATCACGCTCAAGCGCGGCGAAGCCGTCCAGCGCGATCGCCTCTTGCGGCGCCTGACCGACATCCAGTACCGCCGGTCACACATGGAATTTAAGCAAGGCATGTACCACGTGCTCGGCGACACCGTCGAGATCTTCCCCCCGTCCGCGGACACGGTGATCCGCATCGAATGTCCGTTCGATGAAATCGAAACCATCCAGGAAGTGGATTCGTTCACGGGAGAGATCATCACCGAGCTCAACGAGGTCACCATCTTCCCTGCCGCGCACAACGTGACCACGAAGGACAAGATCGACCGCGCGGTGGAGGGCATCCTCGCCGAGATGAAGGAGCGCGAGCAGTTCTTCATCAAGAACAACGAACTCGCCAAGGCCGAACGCATCCGCATGCGCACGGAGTACGACGTCGAGATGCTCAAGGAAACGGGGTACTGCACCGGCATCGAGAACTACATCCGGTACCTCGAGGGCATGGCGCCGGGGTCGCCCCCGTCGACGTTGCTCGATTATTTCCCGAAGGATTTCCTCCTCATCGTCGACGAATCCCACATCTCCATCCCGCAGGTCGGAGGCATGCACGAAGGCAACCGCAGTCGCAAGCAGACACTCATCGATTATGGCTTCCGTCTGCCATCGAGTCACGATAACCGTCCGCTCAAATTCGAAGAGTTCGAGCAGCGATGCGATCAGCGCATCTACGTGTCGGCCACGCCGAGCAAGTATGAGTACGCGCACACGCCGAAGGAAAATATCGTGCAGCAGATCATCCGTCCGACGGGACTGCTCGACCCGCCCGTTACGGTGAAACCGTCGAAACATCAGATCGACGACATTACCGAAGAAGTCCAGCAGACCATCAAGCGCGGCGAACGCGCGCTCATCACGACGCTCACGAAAAAGATGGCGGAGGATCTCACCACGTACCTGAAGGAAGCGGACTACAAAGTGAGTTACCTGCACAGCGACGTCGAGACGCTCGAGCGCATCGAGATCCTGCGCCAGCTGCGCACCGGCGAGATCGACATCCTCGTCGGCATCAACCTCCTGCGCGAAGGCCTCGACCTTCCGGAAGTGAGTTTCATCGCCATCCTCGACGCCGACAAACAGGGTTTCCTCCGCAGCCGTGACGCGCTGATTCAGACGATCGGGCGCGCCGCGCGCAACATCCACGGGCATGTGACGCTCTATGCGTCGGAAGATCCCGATACGAAGAAGCCGCGCATCACCGACGCGATGAAGCAGGCGCTCGAAGAGACCAACCGCCGCCGCGAGATCCAGGACGCCTACAACAAGAAGCACGGCATCACGCCGAAGGGCATCGAGAAGGCCGTGCACGACATCGCCGAAGAAGGCCGCAAGCTCGAACTGCGTCGTCCGAAGCACGACCACACGAAGATCCCGAAGGACGAGAAGAAGCGCCTGATGGAAGAGCTCGAGCAGCAGATGGCGATGGCCGCCGAGAACCTGCAGTTCGAACAAGCCGCGGATCTCCGCGACGAGATCGAGTTGCTCAGGCGGGAGATGTAAATGTCATCGGGGATTCGTGGACATGCTGAACCGCCCTACGTCATGCAGGGCGGTGGGCGATCAGTGTTGTTATACAGTGGCGCGTGCCAGACGCCGTCCGATGTTGAAGACCTGCGCGAGAAATTCGTGCAACGTGAAGCAGATATTGTAGTGGTCACACATCACGGCATTCAGTCCACGCAGGTGGTCCCACTTCCAGTGGCAGGGTTTCCCCTTCTCGGCATCAAGGCGGAGCAGGAAGGCAGCAGTGGGTTCTGCTTTGCTGATTGTCTCCTTGGCGAGTCCCCAACCGTCACTATGACATAGTTTGAACTCATCTGTGTCTTGCTTACCGTAGAAGATCCACTGGTTTGGCTTCAAGGTTTCTTCTTTCCACGGCCGCTCGCGACGGATGGAGTTATAGCCTTGGACACAGACGTCCTCGACGATTGAGGATAATGTCGGCGGATATTGCACGTTCGCTTTACGAGCGAGCGTGTACATGCACTGCACAAGCGGAAGCAGGCTCTTGTCGATGACTAGGGGCGCGGAGCCCAGGTACAACGACACGTTGTCGGCGGTCGGGGAGAGGTTCACGGCCTTGAACCTAAACTCTGCCGACTGGGCAAACTGACGGGTACCGTAGACGATGAGGCCGGTCATGAGTGATATCGGTTTCACTGCGCAATCCTCCAAAAAACTGTGGTGCGAATGAAGCAACGCTGATATGTATATTTAAGTTAAATTTTATAAAATTGTCAATAATACGATACAGTACTTACTCAAGCGCTTTCTGCCGCCTCCGATGCTTTCTTCCGCCACGTTTTCCTCGCCGTCGCTTTTTCTTGGGTGGCTCTGTGATTTCGACCGGCACTTCCTCCGCGACGATGCGGTTCTCCTCGTCGACGAGCAGGCGCTGCAGGCGTTCGTGTTCGTCTTTCATCTTCTGCGCGCCCGGCGTCATCCCCTTCGCTGCCACGTGCTCTCCGTAGCGTAATGCGCCCAGCACGAGCGTGGCCGCGTTGAGCAGGAGGATGCATGTCGTGCGCATCTTCTCGTCCAGCTCCGACCGGCTCAACACCTGTACGTCCATGTCGAAGCGGCCGTCGGGCAACACCTGCGACCGCAGGCCGCTGCACGACAGTCCGTGCACGATTTCACCCGAAATCTCCGCGTACCGGCTGCGACTGTTGCTCTCGCGATCGATGGCCCATTGGAGGAGTTTTTTCTCCGGCTCCGGGACGTGCGTCGATTTGAGGAGTTGCCGCGTGAGGTACGAGAAGCCGTACTTCGGCCTGGTGAACGCCTCGCGCACCCATTGTTCGTACAGCGATTGGTCGTATCCGATCGCCACCGCTGCCGCCAGGTACTCCATCACCTTGCGCAGGTAGAACTGCGCGTCGGCGAAGCAGCCGTCCTGGCAGTGGAACTGGTAGTGCACAGCGCAACGCATCACCGCCTGCACGGCCAGCAGGAAATCGCCGCGCCGTTCGGGCTGGTCCCGCAGGGCGTCGGTGTTCTGCGCCTCCTCGATGACGTGCCGCAAATGGCCGAAACATGCGGCGATAAGCGCCGCCATCCGCTTGTTTTTGTCCCATGCCGCGCGTGCGTTGCGGCGCAGGATGGAGATGTCGGCGTACGTCTGCACGGGGACAGTGTAGGCCAGATCGGCCCCGGGCGCTCCTTGCGCCGATCGTCGCCCGCGTGGTACATGTACCCTATGGTTACTGCCCACGCACCCAAAAAGGAGTTAGCGGAGCTGCATTTTCATCTCGGACAATCCGTCGAGCCTCATGTGCTCTGGTCGATTGCGCATGAGCAAGGCATCAAATTGCCGTCGAAGGATTACTGGGAATTCCACGATCTCATCACGCTCAACAAGCCGGAGGTGACGTGGGAGGATTACCACAAGCTCTTCCACTGGTCCGAACTCATCCAAAGTTCGCCGACAGCCATGGAGCGAGCGGTATACGAGGCGGTCAGCGGTGCGTATCGCGTGAATAACATCACCCTTATGGAGCCGGGCTTCAACCCGCTCTTCCGTAACCGTGGCGGCGAGCGCGATCTCGATTACATCCTCCTCGCGGCGCTGCGCGGCATGGAGCGCGCCCTGCTGGAGTTCCCGACCGTTCGCGCCGGACTGCATCTGATGCTCGACCGCCGTCTGCCGTACGAAAAGAACGAGATCATCGTCCGCAAAGCCATCAAGTACCGCAGCCGCGGTATCGTCGGCATCGACATCGCCGGTCCGCGCAGCAGCGAAGTGGACTTCAAGTACGAGGATTACGGCAAGCTCTACCAAGAAGCGATCGACAACGGACTGAAGACGACGGTGCACACCGGCGAGGACGGCACGGCCGCGGAGATGGAGGCGGTCATCGACGCGCTCCCGCTCTCGCGCGTCAACCACGGGTTCCGCTGCTACACCGACAAGAAGGTGATGGAGAAGGTGCGCAAGAAGGGCATCACGCTGTGTCTCTGTCCCACCAGCAACCTCAGCGTGAAGTTCATCACCGGTATGGATCACATGAAGGAGGTGGTGCAGACGCTGTGGGAGAACGAGGTGAAGTTCTGCTTCAACACCGACAACCCCTCGATGTTGCGCACGACCCTCAACAAGGAGATCGACATGATGCGCAAGCACGGCATCCTCACCGAAGACCAGATCGATCAGACACTCGCGTGGGCGCGAGAGGCGTCGTTCATCCCCACGCAACCCGGCCGTAACCTCTACCTCTAATCTCGCCATGCCAGCTGCCCGCACCGGAAAAATCCTCCCGCACGACGGCCTGACGTTCGATGACGTCTTCCTCCTTCCGCGGTATGTCGATTTTCCGCGTGAACAAGCTGATATAACCACGGTGCTTTGCAAGGGCATCCGCCTGCGCTTGCCCGTGTTGTCCTCCCCGATGGACAAGGTGACGGAGACGGACATGGCTGTCGCTATGGCGCAGAAAGGGGGGCTCGGCATTATCCACCGTAATTTGAAGATCGACGCGCAGGCCGCCATGGTACGCGCCGCAAAAGACACGCCTGTGCTCGATCGCGCGCTCGCAAGTCTCGACGCGCGCGGGTGTCTGCAAGTGGCCGCCGCCGTCGGCGCGGGGCCCGATATGGCCGAGCGCGTGGCCACGCTCATTGCCGCGGGAGCGGACATGATCGTTGTCGATTCCGGTCACGGCCATGCCGGATACATCATCGACTGCGTGAAGCACATCAAGAAGCATCACAAAGGCACGCCGGTGATGGCGGGGAACGTCGCGACGTACGAGGGGGCGAAAGCGCTGATAAAAGCCGGAACCGACGTTCTGCGCGTGGGCATGGGCTGCGGCAGCATCTGCACGACGCGCATCATCACGGGCATGGGAGTGCCGCAAGTGACGGCACTGTTGGAGGTGGCGCGGGCGACCAAGGGGACCAAGGCGACGTTCGTCGCCGACGGCGGCATCCGGCAGATGGGCGATATCGCCAAGGCGATCGCCACGGGCGCGGGCGCGGTGATCCTGGGATCCATGCTCGCAGGTTTCGAGCAGTCACCCGGCGAGATGGTCGACGTCGACGGCAAGATGTACAAGAGTTACCGCGGGATGGGGTCCGTTTCGGCCATGCAGAAAGGCGGTGCCGAACGGTACGGCCAGTCGATGAAGACCGAGAGTAAAAAGCTCATCGCGGAAGGTGTCGAAGGTTTGGTGCCTTTCAAGGGTGATGTGCAGGATTTCCTCTTTCAGATCGCCGGCAGCCTGCGTTCCGCGTTCTACTACCTGGGTTCCAGCGTTCTCAAGGACTTCCAGAAGCACGCGCAATTCATTCGCGTGACAAATGCGGGCTTGAAGGAGAGTCACCCGCACTCTATCGCCATCACGAACGCCGGCGGCAACTACTTGAGTTAAGGCGGCGCTTCCCTTTAGCATGACGGTGTCTTTTCCCCCACGATTTGTATGTTGAGCAATCCGTTCACCCGCTTGTCCGATTTCGCCACGCTCGTCCTGCGCGTCGCCATCGGTTCTACGTTTATTTACCACGGCACGATGAAGTGGGGCATGTGGTCCACGCCGCTCGATCCGTCCGCCGGCGTCATGCCGATGATCATGCGTCTGCTGTCGATCTGCGAGCCCATCGGTGGACTCGCTCTGATCCTCGGATTCCTTACCCCGTGGGCCGCGCTCGGACTCGCCATCGTCATGGTCGGCGCGATCTGGACGAAGGTCAGCGGAGGCGCGGAGTTCGGCAAGTGGGAGTTCGATTTGGCACTCCTCGGCGGCAACCTCGTCATCATGACCCGCGGCGCCGGAGCCTGGGCGATCGATCGCCTGATGGGCAAGGCCTGATTATTCGTCGCTCGTGAAACGGCGACGCATGTGCGTCGCCGTTTTTTTAGCAGGGGTCGTTGCGCGTGACGCGGGCAAAGGTCGATTCGATCACGCATAATGTGCGTGCATCAAGCACGATGGTGCCTGCGGTGAGTGTGGGGTTCTCTTTGGAGAGTGGGGCGTCCACCCCCGCGATGGTGTCGATCTGGTCAGGGGTGATGCGTCCATTCAGCGTCAGTCGCTCGGCAAGGCCCCGCTGGAGGACGATCGCCTCCATCGGGCTCAATATCCCAGTCATGCAGGCGTGCGACGCGCATAGCGCAAACGCAGCACGCGCTCCGGTCAGCCGAGGAGCATTACGGCTTCTTTGTAGCCTTCCGGGGTGCCCGTATCGAGGCGCTTTCCTTTGAATTCGTAGCCGTAGATCGGCACGGTGCCGAGCTTGCTGATGAGTGCGTCGATAAGGCGGATCTCACCGCCGTGGCTTGCTCCCACATCGGGAAGCGCATCGATGATCGTGCGTGGCACGATGTATTTCCCGACGATTGCGAGCGTCGAGGGTGCTTCTTCTGGTTTTGGCTTCTCCACCATTCCGGTAACGCGCTTGAGGCGCTTGCCTTCCCCATTGGCTTCGATTGCGACGACGCCGTACTTGTGCACGTCTGTCCTGGCGACGTTCTGTAGGCACAGCATTGCCGGCAGCTCGTCGGGATGTGCGGTCAGTGCCTCGGTGTACGCGCGCTGCAATTGTGTCATGCCGTTCTCGGATCCCACGATGAGGTCGTCGCCGAAGAGGATGGCGACGGCGTCGCTGTCGACCCATTCGCTCGCTTGCATGATGGCGTGGCCGTCACCCTTTTGCTCGTTCTGGTAGACGACGTGGAAATTCATCTCGTTGTAGAGCTTCAGGTCCGCGATGCCGCCTTCCTTGCCCCGGCGCTTCAGTTCGGCTTCGAATGCGGGATCGTTGTAGAAGAATTGCGGGATCGCCTCCTTGCCGCGACTGATGACGAAGCACACGTCACGGATGCCGATGCTCATGCACTCTTCCACGAGCATCGCGATGATCGGCTGATTGCCGATCGGCAGGAGTTCTTTCGGTACGACTTTGGTCCATGGCAGGAAACGGGTGCCGAGACCCGCCACGGGGAGGATTGCTTGAGTGATCTGCATAGAGGGGTCAAAACGATAGCCGATCTGACCGCGGAAGCCAAAATTACGGCGAGAATCTGCGGACGCAAAGGATCGCAAAACGCCCCCAAATTGACTTTTGGGCTCGAAATGACTATCATGGGGGGAAAGTTCACATTCATACCCACCCCGTTCATGTCCCCGAAAACCAAGTCGCCCAGCGTGTTGCCGGAGAAGCTCGTGCTCCTTCTGGAGATGACGAACAAGTTGAACGAAGAGGTGAATAAGCCGCGTCTTACGCCCGCGGAGAAGCGCGCACTCAAGCGTCAGCTTCCAGGAATCAGTCGCTTGCTCATTGAAGCGCATGGCGCGGTGCTCGCCTGGTTCGGCGGCAGCGACGTCTGGGACGGCATGATGCACATCCTCGAGGAAGCCAAGGCGAAGCTGAGCGACAAGAAAAAGAAGAGATGATCACCGTGTCTGCCGGACGGAGCGGGCTTCGGCCCGCTCTTTTGTTATCGGATCAATTGTCGCTGATGCGCACGATGCGCACGCGCTCCTCCTTCGGAATTAGGATTTTCAGTATGCACTCCTTGTTGAACGTCGCGCGGATGCGCTTGGGATCCACCACCACCGGCAGCGTGATGCTGCGGGAGAATTCTCCCCAGAAACATTCCTGCAGGTAGTACTGCTCCGCGGCCAACGGATCGCCGTTGCGGCGCACACCGCGGATGGTGACCACGTTGTCGGCGACTTCAATATCTAAGTCGCACAGGCGCACACCGGCGATCGGCGCCTTGATAATGTAGTAGTCGTCCTGCTCGTAGATATCCACCGCCACCTGCCCCACCGCTTCGTCCTGTTGGTACTGTTCCTGCGGCTGCTGCATCTGGAACTGCGGCGTTTCGGGCGCCGGCATCATGCCCGGGGACTGTCGTACCCCCTGCTCCTGGCCGAGCGTTGAGAAGATCCCATGGAAGGGAAAGGGGGACTGCGACATCGCCCGAAAAGTGTAACGCGCCTGACTTTGGCCTGGCAAAGAGGAGGAGTGGCGGTTGTGGAGATTCGTGGGATAGTTGCCGCGGTACATTTTGAAAAATCCGTCACATCGGAGCATCATTCGGTCGCCTCAAGAGATGTCGGCAATCACTCTTGCATCGCCGCGCGAGCGAAGTAGAATGCCGGTCACTTTTTGGTCTTCGTCTGGGTTGAGCACCGTCGCTCGCGGACATTCCCCTTCCCGCCAATGCGCCACAGCGTGACTCTCATCAACAATATCCGCCGCCTGCGCTTTGAACGGAACATGACGCAGGAAGAGCTTGCGCTGCGCACCGGTGTCTCGCGCCAGACGATCATGAGCATCGAGCGCGGACAGACGAATCCGTCGGTGCTTCTCGCGTACATGATCGCCTCGGTCTTCGACGTTCCCGTCACCGACGTCTTCGACATGGAAGGCCGCTTGGCCCCGGTTTGATTCCCGCCGACGGAAGGCGCAACGAGCGCAACGGCGTCAGGCCGTTTTTTCATGTGCCAAGACCGCCCCGCTCACCGATTCCGCGCGCGCGGCAGGACGGATGTCGACGATGAAGAGTTGCAGCGACATGCGCCCGTTCCACGTATCGATCCCGATGCGGCACGCCACGTCCACGGGACCCGTGAAATGCGCGATCAGGCCGCCGAGACCGAAGCCGATCGCCTTGGTCCCGCCGATGCGAGCTTGAAGGTGCTGCCCGTCGCTTCCGACGATGCGCGCTTGATCGACCGTCACTCCGCGCAGCAAGAAAAGCGGTTCGGGGTTCCCCTGTCCGAAGGGCGCGAGTTGCATCAGTGCGCGGTGGAAGTCCACGGTAAGGTCGGTCGGCGCGAGCATGGCGTCGACGTCGATGGCCGGAATGAGCGCGTCGGGATCCGTCGTCTCCTTCACGTGTGCATGCAGCGTTTCGACGATGCGCGGCCAGTGTTCGATGGGGAACGTGCATCCTCCCGCCTGCGCATGTCCGCCGAACGTCGTCAGCAACTCGCGGCAGTGCGCCAGTCCGTTGGCGATGCTGTAGGCGTCGGTGCTGCGCAACGACGCGGTACCCTTGCCGTCGGCAAACGTCGCGACGATGCTCGGGCGTCCGAATGATTCGGTTAGTTTTCCGGCAAGCAGCCCGATGATGCCATGCGGATACCGGTCGCTTCCCGCTGATACGAGCAGGGGCATTGCGCGTTCCGCGCGCAAACCATGCATCACTTCCTGTACGAAATCCGCCGTTTGCTGCTGTCGATGCGTGTTGAGTCGCTCCAATTCCTCCAATGCGGCGCCGCCGTGCAGCAGTGCGTGCAGTGCGATATCCGCGCGCGCCATGCGGCCGGCCGCGTTGATGCGCGGCGCGATACGGAAGGCGATGTCTGTCGACGTGACGGTTCCTGACGGACACAGGTCGTGCACCATCTGGGCCAGGGGTCCGTGCGTGATGCTCTGCAACGCGCGCAGTCCGTCGCGCACCAGCAGGCGGTTGTAGCCGGTGAGCGGCACGAGGTCCGCCACGATGCCGAGCGCGGCGAGTGCCGCATCGGTCTCCTGTTCCTCCCATTTCTCCCCTTCCAGCGCCCGCAGCAGCAGGTACACGACGCCGGCGGCCGCCGGATGCGGCAAAGGGAAAGCGGGTCCGAGTGCGGGATGGACGACGGCGACGGCGCGTGCCGGCCGTTCCAGCATCTGGTGGTGGTCGACGACGACGACATCGATGCCGTGGTCCGCCGCGTGAGCGATCTCCGCGGACGACGACACGCCGGTGTCGACGGTGATCAGGAGCGTGATGCCCTGCGCGATGAATTCATCGATGATGCGGCGTGAGAGGCCGTAGCCGTCCTCGACGCGGTGCGGCAGACGCACGTGCGGCTCGATGCCGTTGCGCCGCAGAAAGCGCACGACCTGCGCGGTCGACGTGATGCCGTCGCAGTCGTAGTCGCCGAAAATGCCCACGCGTTCATGGGCATCGACCGCGGCGAGAATCCTGCGCGCGGCCGCCGCCATGTCGGGAATCAAAAACGGATCGATGGGCGCGCTCTCCCTGTCGGATAAGCCGCGCTCAAGCTGCAACGTGCGCACGAGCGGCAGTCCGCTCAGTTCCGCCGAGGCGGTGGGGCGCAGGCGCCAGCGCTTGCCGGTGAAGGAAACAGACTGCGAGATACGACCATGCTACCAGCCGCGGGGCGGCCGGTAGCAGGGGAATGACACAGAATTGTCTTACGCCAGTTGCTCCTTCGACCGAGACTTCCAGAGGGTGTAGCCGGCCGCGGCGAGCAGGGCGAGGCCGCCCATCACCGTTTCCGGGCCCGTCTGCGGCAGATGACTGTCGCGGAAGACCGTGCGGATGATCGGGGGCTCGATGCGGCGGATGATCGTTCTGCCGACCGTCGGATCGACGTCACCGTCGGTGCGGTCCGTCGGATCGTCCGTGCGAACACCGTCCGGCAGCACCGTGCCGCGAACAGTATTCGGCTGGTAGACGATGCGCGACGTGGTCGGAACGTCCGTCCGCTCGCGGCGCTGGTCGTAGACCCAGTTCTGGTAATCGACCGCATCCTGCGCATGACGAGCGTTGTACTGGAACGGGAATCCTCCGCCCGCTTGTGCGTCGTAGGGGTCGACATAAAGAGCGAAAGCCGAAGCAGGCATCGCCATCGAGACGATTGCGCTCAGGCCGAGGAGAAGATGTTTGTGTGTCATACGTTAATAATATACCACATTTTACACAAACTAGCAATATCAGGGGAAACAGTATCTGGTCGTCCCCTGACGACAGAGCAGGAATGCGTCGAAATCGTTCAATCCGGCTTGTGTCGCCGCCAAGAGCGGATCTGCTTCACCCGCGTCCTTCGTGCCGCTCAAATCAACGTCTTCGCCCATATAGAGGTATTCGCCGGTCGGAAGGGCGACTTCGCACAAGCCGTCGCACAAACCATCGCGGTCCGTATCGCGGTTTCGCGGGTCTGTTTCACCGGCATCCATGCGTCCGTCCTGGTCTTTGTCCTCCAGTCCGTCGATCAACCCGTCCTGATCGCTGTCGCGCTGCAACGGGTCGGTTTCGCGCAGATACTCGACGCCGTCCAACAGTCCGTCTCCGTCGGTGTCCGGGTTGTTGGCGTCCGTGCCCACGTCGCGTTCGAGCTTGGAGTTGAGCAGGTCGTCATCGGGGTCCAGGCCGATCGCCAGAGGCGTTTCCGTCATGATGTAGCAGATCATCATCGGTTTGAAGATTTCGATCTGATGGCGCAGCAACGGCGACGTCGGCTGGTCGAAGTTGACGTTCGGCGCGTAAATCGACGGCGTCGGAGTGAGCTGCTTCAATTTCTCTTGCTGGAATTTCCGTTCTTTCTCGGAGAGGAACAGCTTTCCCGGAAGCCCTGCGGTACGCGAAGTGAGCTTGGGATCGTAATTCTCCGGCAGACAGTAGCCCCAGTACCGGATGTCTTCGCCTTTTCCGCCAAGCAGCGCTTCGCGTGTGATTTCCGTGAAGCCCGTCGCCGGCAGCTGGAACATGACGTTGCTGCTCGACGGCAGCGTCGCGCCCGAGAGGATCTGCTGCGGCGAAATGCGCAGCCACGGCAGAGAGCTGCTGTCGTCTCGCATGACGCGTGCGTCGAGCGTTCGCTGCGGCAGCGCAAAACCGATGGCCACGATAAGCGCCAGCAGACCGCCCGTAGCGGCGGTCAGGAAGCCAAGAGTGCGGCGCAGGCGGTGCAGTCGGGACATCACATCATTATAGCATTTTTCCCGCTTCGGTTCTAGTCGCCGTTTCGGCTATACTCAGCGGCGTTTGGCGAAAGATTATTACGCGATTCTCGGCATCGAACGTTCCGCCTCGGCGGACGATATCAAAAAAGCGTATCGCCGCTTGAGCAAGGAATTGCACCCCGATAAGCACAAAGGAGATAAAGCGGCCGAAGAGAAATTTAAGGAAATCAACGAGGCGTACGAGGCGCTCAGCGATCCCCAGAAGCGCCAGATGTACGACCAGTTCGGCAGCACGCAGGGTGCCGGAGGATTCGGCGGGCAAGGGGGATTTGATTTCTCGGGCTTCGGCGGCAATGCACAGGGGATGGACTTCGGTGACATCTTCGAGAGTTTCTTTGGCGGCGGAGGCGGCCGTCCGCAGGCGCGTGCCGAGCGCGGGGCGGACCGCGAGGTGCAGGTGGGTATCACCTTCGCGGAGTCCGTATCGGGCAAGAGCGAAACGATTTCCCTCCGTCGGTTGGTGACGTGCGATACCTGCGGCGGCAATGGCGCGGCGAAGGGAAGCGAGATCGTGACATGCACCGAATGCGGCGGCACGGGGCAGGTGACGAGGCAGGCACGATCCTTCTTCGGCGTCATCCAGCAGCGCACGATTTGTGGCGTCTGCAAGGGCTCGGGAAAGATTCCGAAAGAGCCCTGTGCGGCCTGTGACGGTGAGGGGCGCATCGCGAAAACGGAGAGCGTGACGGTGCAGATCCCCGCCGGCATTGCCGACGGCCAGACGCTGCGCGTCACCGGAGGCGGCGACGCTGGTCGCCGCGGCGAGAAGCCGGGCGATCTCTATGTCATCGTGTCTGTCCGGGAAGACGCTCGCTTCGTGCGCGACGGCGACGACATTCGCACGTCGGTCACCCTGCATCCCATCGATGCCATCCTCGGCACAACGCTCGACGTCGAGACCGTGCACGGGCCCGTCGAGGTGAAGGTTCCCGAAGGCACGCAGCCCGGGACCATCCTGCGGGTTCGCGGCAAGGGTATGCCGATTCTCGGCACACACCGCACGGGCGATCAGTACGTCGCGGTCGACATCGAAATCCCCACCAAACTCTCGCGCGCGGAACGCAAAATCGTCGAGGAGTGGAAAGCGGCGCGCGGATGATTAGACGTCGAGGTTGCCCAAGTCGTCGTCCGGCGCGAGGACCGGCGACAGTTCCTCGCTGCCCGCGTTCTTCTCGTTCTTCAGGCGCATGACGATCTGGCGGTAGTCGCCCTCGCCCACGCTCTCAGTCGTCAGGTCCTGCAATGCCGGCGTCTCCGCGACGTGCAAGTGCACGATGCGGCGGAAGTACGGACTCATCGGCGAGAGCGCGATGCGGTTGCCCGTGCGGCGGACGAAATCCGCTTTCTGTTCGGCGATGCGGCGCACCTTGTCTTCCTGCATGCGGCGGTAACCGTCGACGTCCAAGACGATGAACGGATTGTGGTCCAGCTTCTGCTGCGTGCGGACGATGGCCTTCGTGAGGTGTTGCAGGGAATTGAGCGTCTCTCCGTGCCAGCCGATCAGGCGGCTCGCATCGCTCGACGCGATATCGACGCGCAGGATGTTGCCGTTCTCCTCGGCGGTCTTCACGTCGTCACAGTGCAACCCCAGATGCTCGATGAGCGTCTTGAGAGTTGTTTTGATCAGGTCTTGGTCGAGAGCGGCAGAGGGCATGACCGCCAGAGGATAGCAGAATCGGAGCAAAGGGAAACGGGCTATGGGTCACAAAAAGGCCGCCTTACGGCGGCCTTCGTGTTTCAAAGCGAATTCGTCGATTAGCGGACGGCGTCCTTGAGCGTCTTGCCGGCCTTGAAGGACGGGACCTTCATCGCGGGGATGGAGATCTTCTGGCTCGGGTTGCGCGGGTTAACGCCCGTGCGAGCAGCACGCTTGCTGAGGCGGAACGTGCCGAAGCCGGTGATCGTAACCGGGTTTCCCTTCTTAAGCTCCTTGGTGATCGTGCCAGTCAGCGCCTCGAGAGCCGAAGAAGCGGCGCGCTTGGTGATCCCAGCAGCATTCGCGAGGGTTGCGATGAGGGCCTGCTTGGAAAGGGACATACTGGGAGGGGGAAAAGAAAT
>CAYRUZ010000023.1:0-14917 GCA_964427895.1 uncultured Candidatus Peribacteria bacterium | reverse complement strand
GCTGCGCGAGTGGTGCGCCGCCCGCCCGTTCGCGACGCGCCTGATGGATCGTCTGCTGCGGCGGTTCACGCACATCGTCTTCAGTTCCGCCTTCCAGCAGCGCATCTGCACGGAGACGTACGGCGAGCTGCCGTCCTCGGTCATCCACAATCCGCTGCCCTCCGCCGTCGCGACGCGCCACGAAGCGCACGCGCCATTCCAGCTGTTGTTCTTCGGACGGTTCGTCGCCTTCAAGAATCTGCCCGCTCTCCTTGATGCCGTGAAGGCGTTGCCCGACGTGCGTCTCACCCTCGTCGGCGACGGCCCACTGCGCGGCGATCTCGAGCGCTGGATTGCCGAGCGTCAGCTCGCCGACCGCGTGTCCCTACGTCTGCCGGTCGACAGTGAGCAGAAGCGGCGCGTCTTCGATGAGCATGATCTGCTCATGCTGCCCTCGTTGACGGAGATCAGCCCCAACGCCGCACTCGAAGCGCGAGCCACCGGCTTGCCCGTGCTGCTCACCCGCGCGACGGGTCGCGACCCAGACGCGCTCGATGGCAGCGTGCTGGCCGACCTGCGCAGTACCGATGGCATTCGCGCGGCGATCACCGATGTCCGCTCGCGTTATCCGCAGGTTGCCGAGCGCGCCGCGGACTTCTCGGCCCCGCCGGGCTATGGCTGGTCCGACGTCTGCTCCGCTCACGTCTCCCTGTTCTCGCGCCTATGAAACTCCTGATGATCTCCGGCGATCGCAGCGCGGCCTCGGGAAAGCAGGGTGCGTTTTACTACACATTGCGAGAACTGACGAAGCACTTCGATGCCATCCATGTCATCACGCCGCGTGTGACGGGAACACCGGTCTCCATTCCCGGTGTGACGTTCCATCCGTCACCGTGGTCGTTGCTGCGACAGCCCAAATGGATCGCCCAGGAGGGGCAGCGCATCCTCGCGCAATCCGGTCCGTGGACGATGACCGTGCAGGAGTTTCCGCCCTTCTACAACGGCCGCGGGGCACGCAACCTCCATCGCATCACGGGCGTCCCATACGTCCTCGAAATCCATCACATCGTCGGTCATCCGGTGCCGTCGTCTCCTTCGGAGCGCGCAGGTTTTTTGCTGTCGCGATTCTATCTGCGATCCGACGCGCATACGGCAGCGGCCGTGCGTACCGTGAACGGCGAGGTGCGCGACATTCTCGTGCGGTGGGGCGTGCCGGAAGAGAAGATCTCCGTCGTGCCCTCGTTCTACCTCGATGCCAACGCGCTTGCCGCGACGCCTACTGCCGCGCAGACCTATGACGTCGTGTTCGTCAGCCGTCTCGTAGCCAACAAAGGTCTGCCTGACCTGCTGAAGGCGATGACGCTGCTCCCCGGCGCCTCTTTGCTGGTCGTTGGCGACGGTCCGTTGAAGCCGCAGGCGATGCGCTTGGCGAATCAGCTCGGTATCGATCATCGCGTGCGGTTCCTCGGTTGGTTGCGCGAACAATCGGACGTCGTGCAGGCTATGCGCTCGGCAAAAGTCTTCGTGATGAATTCCCGCAGCGAAGGGGGTCCCCGCACCGCGCTCGAAGCCATGGCGCTCGGATTGCCGGTCGTCGTCACCAAGGTGGGCGTGATGCCCGACGTGGTCCGTGACGGCCAGAACGGATTCTTCACCGATGGCACGCCGGCCCACCTCGCCAAGACCATCGACCGTCTGCTTTTGGACGAGGGTTTGCGTGCCCGACTGGGTACACAGGCCCGGTCCGTCCTCGACCTGTTTGAGCGCGAGGAGACCGTTAAACGCTACGCGGAGTTCCTCCAGAGCGTCGCTTTGGCCTCTTGAGGCCTGTATAGTGCGTCCATGACGTCCCGTACGGGAGAGAAGCGGTTCCTCGCCGTGCTCCCTCTGTGCATCGCCGTGCTGTGTCTTTTCTGCGTCCTCGGCGCCGACTTCCCGGCGTGGAGCGACACGGCGATCTACGCTGTCCTCGGCGAGCGGCTGTGGCTCCATGGTGACTACATGCTGTTCGGTGCGCCGTACTCGCGCCACTTGCCGCTCCATGCGTTGCTCTCCTATCCCTTCGCTCATGCGCTCGGATACCTGTGGGGGATGAAGGCGGCTTCTCTCGCCGCCGGCATCGGCGTGCTCTGCGTCACTTTCGTCTTGTTGCGCCGGCTCTTCTCGCCCGCGGTCGCGATGGTGGCCGTCGTGCTCCTCACGCTGCATCATGGCTTCGTCCTGATCATGCTCCAAGGGTCGGGCGAGCTCCTGTTTGCCTTCCTCTTTTTGCTCAGCATCTTCGCGTACGAGCGCGCTGGGGACGACCAACGGTGGTACCTCGCCGTCGGTGCCGCGCTGGGGCTCTCCTGCCTTACGCGGTACAACGGCTATCCCGTCGCGCTCTTCATGGCCGTGTGGACGTGCCTGCGCCGCCCCTCGCACCTCCGGTCGAAATGGCTGTGGGCCGGCGGCGTCCTAGCCGTGGGTCTCATCTCCATCTGGTTTGCGCGCAACACGCTCACGTTCGGCAGTCCTTTCCATACCGACTACAACCGCGAGTACTCCGAGACGACGCCGGGATTCTTCCTGCAGCTCTTCTCGAACGTCCGTTATTACCTCAACCCGCTGCACACGATCCTTTTCATCCCGCTCGTCGGAGCACTGTGGGGGCTATGGCTTTACGGGTCGCGCCGCGCGTTCGTTTTGCTGTGCGTTCTTGCCGTGTGGAGCATCAGCTTCGTGTGGACTACGCAGGGTTTGCGATTCCTCTTCCCGGGTTTCCCCATTCTCTTCGGCTTCGCTGCCGCGGGATTGATCGACATTACCCGGCGCTTCCCGCGCGCCGCGCCCTCATTGGCGATTGCTCTGGCGCTCACCACGGTGGCGACCGACGGAGCCGCGTTGTGCCTCTACACCTATGGTGCATGCAACGCGTACGTCGACCGTACAATCGGCGTCGTGCCACGGTACCTCGGTCTGAGTACGGAGGGTTTCTATGCCTGGAACATCGCCCGCGCTCGATTGAATGCCACTGCCGAGAGCGGCGCGACATTGGTCGTGCATGCACCGTGGGATGCGACGGTGTGGCGGGAACTCTTCCGTCCGGACATGCATGTCGTTGACGAGCAGGAGATCACCGGACGCATCACCTGCCCTTCCTACCTCATAAGCCAGCAAGCCTCCTCCGGTACAATCGTGTTTGAGACCAGCGACGCTCCCACGACGTACGTGCTCCGCCGCCCTTGCCCGTAATCCATGCGCCTCCTCTTCATCACGCAGAAGCTGCACGGCCAAGACGCCTTCACCCGCCTCTGGGTGGAAGCTTTCATGCGTAAGGGGTACGACGTTATGGTCCTGTGTTTGGAGGACCGCGTCTCTCCCCAGCCGTATCCGATCTATTCCCTTGGAAAGGAGAAGGGCACAGGCAAGATCGGCCAGATCCTGCGTTTCTGGAAACTGATCACGACGTTGCAGTACGACCGCGTCTTCATCCACATGACCCCGGTCTGGGGACTCTTCGGCGCTTGGTGGTGGATTCCTCGTCGCACGCGAGTCTATCTCTGGTACACGCACTACAAGATGCAGGCGGGTTTGTGGCTGCTCGGCTTCTACGGCAAACGTTTCTTCTGCGCCACGCCGCAGAGCCTGCCGCAGTACCAGGCCGTCGATGAGCAGCATCCCGAAGCGAAGAAGGTGGTGACGGGGCACGGTATCGATATGGCCGCCTGGCCGAAACGGTCGAATACCGCGGCCGATCCGACGAAGCTACTGATGGTGCATCGCCTGGCACGGAGCAAGCGCGTCGAACTCACGCTGCGCGCGCTCACTCTGCTGCCCGGGTACACGCTGGACATCTACGGCCAGGAGGTCGAACCAGATTACGCCGCCGAATTGCGCGCGCTCACAGCGGAGCTCGGCTTGACCGATCGTGTGGTGTTCCATGGATCGATGGCGAGCGACGGCCTGGCCGCGCTCTACACATCGCATCGCCTGATCCTCAACATGGCCTCGGAGACCATCGACAAGACGATGCTTGAAGCCATGACCTGCGGCTGTTATCCCCTTACGACGGCGGGGAACGCCGGTGCCATCGGTATCGACCTCGCGCCGCAAGAGGACACGGCCGAAGCGATTGCCCGGTTTGTCACCGACTTCCCCGGAGCCGATGCCGATCGTCTGTTTGCCATCGTGCGTGACCGGCACAGTCTCGACGGTCTGATCGCCAAGATGGATACGTACATTACCCCCGGCATATGACTCGCGGAGATCTTCCCTGCACGGCACTCACCTTTACAAAAAACAGCGCCGCCACGCTGGAGCGCTGCTTGCTGTCCGGCTCGTTCTGCGCGGAGCATCTGCTGCTCGACGGCGGGTCGACGGACGGCACGCTCGAATTGGCCGCGCGCTACGGCTGCCGCGTGGTGCTCCAGGACGGACGGTACCTCAATCCCGAGGGGCGGATCATCGACTACGCGGGTATCACCAACCAGGGGATCGCGCTCGCGACCCATCCGTGGATCACCATCGTCGATTCTGATGAATACCTCGACGACGCACTCGTCGAGGCGATGAAGGAGGCGGTGCGCCAGGATCGCCGCGGTGCGTATTACGTCCGGCGCCTCTACACGATCGATGGCCGCGTCATCCGCGCTGCGTCAACGTATCCCAACGTACAGATCCGCCTGTGGCATGCGGACTGTATCGACGGTTTCATCAAGTTCATCCACGAGCGCCCCAAGCTTCGGCCGGGCGTCAGGCCGACCGTCCTTCCGGGCGTCCAGTACGTTCCCCTCGAGCCCCCCGCGGACATGCGCCGGAAGTTCCTGCGGTATCTCGATCTCGAGACGCGGTATGCCGGCGGCAGGGGGTGGGGGGATTGGTTGCGCCTTCTCTGGAACAAAACGACGCGCATCGCATTGCGCGTGCTGCGCATCATCCGCGATCGTCTGACCCACAAACCGAGCGACTGCCTGCCGCTCGCCTACGAATGGCTGCACCTGTGGTACCCCTGGCAGATCGTGATCCGCACCTGTCCGCTTTGGTATCGCGGACCTAGGCAGTGAAGAACGCCCGGATGGCACCGCAGACCTCGCGCACCTGGTCTTCGCTCAGTTCGGCGTACATCGGCAACGAGATCATTTCCTCGCTGAGCAGTTCGCTGTGCGGGAACGTGCCCTTCGCGTAACCGAAAGACATCAGCGGCTTCTGCAGATGCAGCGGGATGGGGTAGTGGATACCCGTCTGGATGCTCAGTTCGGCGAGATACTTTTGCAGCGCGTCACGCTTGGCCGTGCGCATGATGCAGAGGTGATACACGGACGAACGGTCTTCCTTCTCGGCGATGAACCGCACGTCGGTCACGTCCGCGAGTTCGCGGCGGTACATCGCCGCCAAGGTGCGCCGCCGCTCGTTCCACGAGGAGAGATGCGGCAGCTTCACGCCAAGGACCGCCCCCTGAATGCCGTCCATGCGCTCGTTCCATCCCACGTGTTCGTGGTGATAGCGCACGCGCATGCCATGCTCGCGCAGCATGCCGATGAGATCCGCGATGCGATCGTCGTCGGTCGTCACCGCGCCCGCATCGCCGTACGCGCCCAGGTTCTTGCCGGGATAGAAGCTGAAGGCTGCGCCGTCCGCGAGTGAACCAGCCGTCCGGCCTTTGTACGTTGCCCCGTGCGCTTGGCAGGCATCCTCGATGACGACGATGTTTTTGTCCTTCGCCAGAGCGTTGATTTCGTCCATGTCGGCGACCTGCCCGAAAAGATGTACGGGCAGGATGGCGCGCGTCTTCGGGGTGATGGCCGCGGCGAGTGCCGCGACGTCGATGAGTGCCGAATCTTCCTCGCAGTCCACGAGCACGGGAGTGGCCCCGACTTGCAACACCGCTTCCGCCGTCGCGAAAAACGTATTGGCTTGCAGGATGCATTCGTCCCCTGGACCGATGCCGTGCGCCAAGAGCAGCAGCTGCAGGGCCGCCGTTCCGGAATTGAGCCCCACGCAGTGTTTGGCCCCGCAGTACGCGGCGAAGGCTTCCTCGAAGGCTTTCACCTTCGGACCGAGGATGAATTGGGCATTCTGCAACACGTCGGCGATAACGGGGTCGATCTCCTTCTGGAGCGCGCGATACTGGGCCTGCAGGTCGACGAAGGGGATGATCACAACGTCACGGCGGAACCGGTTTTGAGGGATTCGGATGCCCGCTCGAGGATGCGGACGATTTGCACGCTGCCGCTGCCCGGCGTCATCGGCTGCTCTTCTCCCCGGATGCATGCGGCGAAATGACGCGCCAGCTCCCCAAGGGGCTCGCGAGGGGTCAGGCGGGGGATGAGGATGTCACCCGAGCGGTACACCGGCAGGGCGAAGGTTTGTTCCTCCTTCGTCACCGTCACACCTTTGTCATAGAGGCGGATTTTTTCCGACGGCTCGTTGTCGTCGTACTCGATCATTTTGTCCGTTCCGCCGACGAGCGTGCGGCGGATTTTCACCGGCGAGAGCCAACTGACGTGGATGTGCGCCGTCATACCATCGTTGAACGTCAGGTGGAGGTGCGCGATTTCCTCCTTGTCCGTGTGCGCCTTCTGGCCGACCGCGTGGATCGACGTGATGTCATCGAGCGGTCGCAGCGCGCCGAGGATGGAGAGGTCGTGGACGGCCAAATCCCACAGCACGTTGATGTCCTTCTGGATGATGCCGAGGTTGATGCGGGTCGAGTCGAAGTAGAGCAGTTTGCCGATGGCCCCCTCCTTCACGTACGCCGCCATCTTCTGCACGGCGTCCTCGTACACGAACGTGAGGTCGACCATGAGGACTTTGTTCTTGGCTTTGGCGAGATCCACCAACTCCTGCGCTTGCGCGGTGGAACCCGCGAGCGGCTTCTCCACCAGTACGTGCTTGCCCGCCTCCAGCGCCTGCTTCACGAGGGTGTAGTGCGTGCTGAGCGGCGTGGCGATGATGACGCCGTCGACGGACGTATCGCCAAGCACCTTTTCGTAGGAGTCGGTGAATTGCACGCTGGGATACTGCGGTGCCATCTTCTCCCGCAGCTCCGCCCGCAGATCGCAGGCGTATGCCACATCGACTCCAGACGTGCGCGAGAAGTTGCGCAGGAGGTTCGGGCCCCAGTAGCCCAAGCCGATAATGGCGACGCGGGTCGCGGACATTGCGCCTTAGGGTAGCAGAAATCCGCCGACAATGCCTGAATCGGCGTTTGAGGCCCTTTTGGCCGTTTTAGCCTATACTGACCGCGTGCGCATCGCGTATTGCACCCCTTTGCGTTTGCCCAGCGAGCGGGCCTACGGCCGGCAGGTCTCTGCCGTCGCCGAGGCGTTGCACGCGCTCGGGCATGCCGTGCACCTGTACGTTCCGACGAGGAAGAATCCGATCACGGAGGATTTTTGGAGATATCATGATGTCGATCGTGGAGTTGCGCTCACGTACGTGCCAGCATTCGACGGCATCGCCGCGTGGTACACGCCGGGTGTGGTGGGATTGAAACTCCACGTCGCAAGCTATGTCCGCCATCTGCTTGCGCTATTGCGTCCCGCGGACATCGACGTCCTCTACACCCGCAGTCCGGCGATCGTCGGCGCGCTTCTCAAGACGAAGATCCCCGTAGTCGTCGAACTGCATGCGATCCCACGTTTTTTCAAAGGCCGCTTCGCGCGTCAGCTCGAGCAGTGCGCGCTTATCGTGTGCCTGACGTCCCCGCAGAAGGACGAGCTCGTCGATCTCGGCGTGCCCCCCGAGCGCATCGTCGTCGAGCCCGACGGCGTGGATCTCGCGTCGTTCGCCGCCCTCCCCGATCGTGCTGCGGCGCGGTCTTCATGCGGCCTGCCGGAAGATGCGCGCGTCGTCGCGTACGCCGGCTCGCTCACGACGATGGGACACTCCAAGGGGCCCGAGCAATTACTCGATGCCGCGCGTCTCGTGTCGGCGCAGTTCCAAAACCTGCATGTGCTGATTGCCGGCGGGCCCGATGATGTCGCGCGTCGATTGAGGGAGGAGGCTCCGGCGAACGTCCATGTCCTTGGTCAACTCCCATTTGGAGAAGTGCCGCGCGTCTACGCCGCCGCGGACGTGCTGGTCTACACCGCACCCGCATCAGATCATCCCTATTTCCGGCGTGATACCTCTCCCCTGAAGATCTTCGAGTACATGGCTGCGGGGCGCCCCATCGTCTGCGCGGATCTTCCGCCTTTGCACGATATCCTCGATGCAGACACCGCCGTCTTCTATCGCCCGGGGGATGTCCAAAGCCTCGCCGGCGGCATCAGCTGGTGCTTCATGGATGAGGCATCCGCAGGCGAACGGGCACGCCGTGCGCGTCAGACGTGCGATCGCTATGCTTGGACATCCCGCATGGAACGCATCGTGTCCCGTCTCGCATGAAGATCCTCAGCGTCGCATCGGCCCGTCCCAACTTCGTCAAACTGGCGGCTGTGCATCACGCACTCGCCGGCCGAGCGGGCGTCGAGCACGTCATCGTCCACACGGGCCAACACTTCGATCCATTGTTCTCCGACGTGTTCTTCCAAGAGCTCGCCATCCCTGTACCGCAGGTGAACCTTGGCATCCACGGGGGGGCGAACGACGAACAGCAGGTGCGCGTCGAAGCGGAGATGAAGAAGGTTCTCGAAACACAGCGCCCCGATTGGGTGCTCGTGTACGGAGACGTCAACGGCGCAGCGGCGACCGCCCGCGCCGCGACGGCCGCCGGGTTGCGTCTCGCGCACGTCGAAGCGGGCCTGCGCTCCGGCGATCTCTCCATGCCGGAGGAGAACAACCGCATCGCCATCGATGCCATCGCCGACGTCCTCTTCTGCACCGAGCAGTCTGGCATGGATCATCTCCAAAAGGAGGGGGCCCCGGGGGCGGCGCACCTCGTCGGCAACACGATGATCGACACCCTCATCCGCATGCTCCCGACGATCGAGGCATTGCCCCGTCCAGAAGCCCCCGAGCGCTTCGTGATCGGCACGTTCCATCGTCCCTCGAACGTCGATGCGCGCGATGCATTGGCGTCACTCTTTTTGTTCCTCGACGAACTCGCCAGCCACATTCCCGTCGTCCTCCCGCTGCACGTGCGCACGCGCCAGCGCATGGCAGAGTTCGGCCTCGCCCCCTCGTCAGCGGCCGTGCATGTGATCGACCCGCTCCCGTACATGCCGTTCCTCCGTCTCGTGATGGACAGCGCGTTCGTCCTCACGGATTCCGGCGGCATTCAGGAAGAGACGACGTACCTGCGCAAGCGCTGCTTCACGGCTCGTCCCAACACGGAGCGGCCGATCACGATCGATCTTGGATCCAATACACTCGTCGACCTGACGAAGCCTGTCGATAGAACCCTGATCATCGCTGCCGCGAAGGAGGCTAACGTCCCCGTGGGGACAATCCCGCCACTCTGGGACGGCAAAGCAGGGGAGCGCATCGTCGATATTCTTTTGTCGATGTAAACCAAAATATACCTTTATTGCTCATTTGAGTGTGGTTGCTTTCTGGGAGACTGAGCCTCTGAGACCTGCTATGCTCTCGCTGTCAGTTTTGCGACGTATGTTTGAAGGTAAACACGTAGTGATCACCGGCGGTTTGGGAGCGATCGGTTCGGCATTGAGTCGGTCCGTTCTCTCAAAAAATGTTGAGAGTCTGACGATCATTGATGATTTCAGTTCCTCCTCGCCGTCTGTCGTTCAAGACATCCTGCACGACAAACGCGTGACGCACCTGCGCCGCTCGATCGTCAGCGACGAGTGTCTCCGGCATGCCTTTCTCGATCGCCCGCAGCATGTCGTTTTTCACTTAGCTGCGAATTTCGCCCATCAAAGCTCGCTCGAGCATCCCATTACCGATTGCGAGGTGAACAGTCTCGGAACGGCAAAGGTCCTCGAATATGCCCACCGTGCAGGAGTGCAGAAGTTCGTGTTCGCCTCCTCTTCCTGCGTGTACGGCAACGCAAAAAGTTACTCCGTCGACAACACCGATTATCATCTCGATACTCCGTACGCCATCAACAAGCTTCATGGCGAATATCTCGTGAATTTCTATCACGAGCATCACGGGATGAACACGACGATCCTTCGATACTTCAACTCTTTCGGTCCTGGGGAATTGCCGGGGCGATACCGCAATGTCATCCCCAATTTCTTCCAGCGGGCGATGCGCGGAGATGTCCTGCAGATTACAGGCGATGAGACGACCAGTCGTGATTTCAATTACATGGAGAACACGGTTCAGGGATCCCTTCTTGCCTGCGAAAAAGAGATCGCCAACGGCAAAATTTATAACGTCGGTTCCGGCAATGAGATTCGTATTGTGCAGCTCGCAGAGATGATCAATCGTATCGCCGAGAACTCTGCGGGCATCGAATTTAAGCCGTACCGCGTGTGGGACTCCATTAAAAATCGACGGGCGGACATCTCGAAGACACAGCAGGAACTCGGCTACAGCCCTGTCATCGATTTTGAGCCACAGCTGCTCAAGACGTATGAATGGCTGAAGCAGTATGAGGAACTGTTCTCACATGTATAACTATGTTGAAGATTCTCCTCACGTGTGAGGATTACTATCCCCACGTCGGAGGCGCAGAGGTCTGTGTCGCTAATTTACGGACGATCTTTCAGCGCGAAGGTCATACGGTAACGGTCTTCACCAACACAACGGCCCAGACAGCGGATGAAGACGGCGTGTATCGCGAGCGATGGAGATTTCGGCCGACCGCCCTCTGGCGGCACGTGCGCGTCTTATGGAAGCTCATCGGCGAGGCGGATATCGTCCACTGCCAGTACAGCCATCGCATTGCCGCCATTTGTGCGGTTCTCTGCATGCTGCGTCGCAAGCCGATGCTCCTCACGCAGCAGGGAAGAGGTATCGTGCCAGAAGCCCATCCAACCGCACTCGGGTCGTTCTTCTTCTTGCTCTGCCAGTACGTGTCTATGAAGGGGGCGACGTACATCACGTCAACGAGCGATGAAATCACCGACCTAACGGCAGCCTTCGTCCCGCGCTCCAAAATTACGCTCATTAGCAACGGCTACGATGCGACGCTCTTCACGCCGAATCCATCGTTGGCGGTCCCTCCGGAATTTTCAGCCACGGCATCTGGTGTGAAGCGTCTTCTCACCGTTCGCCGTCTGGTGCCGAAGAACGGCATTCACATTCTGGTGCAGGCGTTAGCCCTTGTTGCTGAGAAAAATCCGAACTTCCACTATTTCGCAATTGGCGAAGGGAGAATGGAGTCCTTCATTCGCTCGCTCATCCAGGAGCTTCACTTGGAGGATCGTGTCACCCTGCTGGGGAAACGGACGAACGACACGTTGCTTCCGTATTATCAGCACGCCGATCTGCTCTTGGTTCCTAGCAGTGCTGAAGCGCGCTCGATTTCCTGTATCGAAGCGATGGGTATGGCCAAGCCTCTCATTGCTAGCAAAGTCGGCGGCCTTATCGATTTGATCGGCAGGGACAACGCCTACGGCACGCTGGTCTCCATCTACGACAGCGAAGCGTGCACGTACGATCCGCCGGATCGTCTTCCGCAAGAGCGTTTGCAGCCCCTTGCGAATGCCATTCTTTCGTATCTTGAGAATCCGACTCCGTTCGAAAAACGAGGGGCAGATGCTCGCGACTACGTTCTGCGGGAGTACGGATGGGACACCATCGCCAAACAGTACATCGCAATTTATACTCGACTCCTTTCCCACTGACCCATGGCGATTGCCGACGCTGCCCGCAATAAAGAAATTTACACCGGTCTTCATGATCGTATTGTCGAGAAACGGTTCTCGTCGCCGTTTCCGATCCGACATCATGCGCACCACATGCAGTACCAAGCCTTCGTTGATCTCGTCCCTGCGGGGGCGACGGTCCTCGACGCCGGTTGTGGAGATGGCGCTTTGAGCATCCTCCTCGCGAGGAAAGGCTGCATCGTGACTGGCATCGATATTTCCGAGCCGAACATCGCGGCGGCCAAGGAATACGCTGCGTCCGAAGGGGTGACCGCGACGTTTCTGCAGACGGATATCGAGCATATTCCGCTGCCCGATAAGTCATTCGATTACGTTGTATCGAGTCACGTCCTTGAGCATGTGCCGGATTTCGAGCAAGGTGCGCGTGAGCTCGGTCGCCTGGCCCGCAAAGAAGTCTTCATCGCGATCCCGACGTGTCTGAGTTTGGGCGCTTGTGCTCTCCTCGGAGGCGATCGGTACTGGGTTCTCTCGCGCAAAAGTCTGTACGCCGTCCCTTATGGCATGCTCCGCGTGCTGTTTGCGCTCATCACGAATCAGGAGGGCGTGAATGAGGGGTACGAGGGGAACATGGAACTCATCCACATCTGGCGCTTCCCGTGGAAAGGGAAGAAGAGAATCGAAGGAGGCGGCCTGCGTGTTACGTCGTACCGTTGCAGTGCCGTCATCTTCCCGTATTGCTCGCTCTTCCTGCCATTAAGTCGGTTCCTCGAACGTTTCGCCGGTGTGCCGTTTCTGCGTAACTTCGGCCACGGGACGACGTACCGGTGCGTTCCCGTCTAAGTCAGGCTCAATCGTTCACTGTTGCCTCAATGACGGCCATAGAGGGGCGCGCGGGCGGCTCTTTCGAGATCAGATGCGTCAGGATGTAGGCCGCTAGCAGCAGCAGGGAACATTGTTCGATAGCGTATGCGCCGTAAAACGCGGGCAGATCGCCGACAATGGGTTGCAAGACGAACACAGCACCCCACATCACGCCGAGGGTCACGATTGAGAGGATCGTGGAAATAATCGTGCGGCGGTGCAGGCGCAGAATGGCGGCATTGACGATCGTGAGCGGCGTGAGGAGCGACAAGGCAATGAAGATGAGCATGGGGGCGACCGCGGCCTGCGCGGCGGAGCCATACACGAGCGGTACCAATGGCGGCATGACGATCATGGCCGCAAGGCTGATGCCGACGTGCAGGAGCGTGGCGTGCTTGAGGAGCATCATGGTTTTTTCGCGGATCCTGGCCGGGTTCATCGCGGCGAGGACGCTTGTGGATAGCTCGCTCACCTGTGGCAGCAGGAAGGACGTCGGGACTGCCGCGAGCTGCAGGGCCAAGCGCACGACACCGACTACGGTGGCTGGTGCGACGATGCTCAGAGCGAAGAGGATGCTCGATGGAAAGAGGTTCGCGGCGTTCTTATCGACGGAGAACAGCATGCTCTGCTTGATGTATCCCCACGTTTGCTCCAAGGGAATCCATACAAGGGAATACAACGGAGGGAGGTTTTCGTCTCTTACCAGGCGGTGGTATATCACCGCGGAAATGACCACGAAAATAGCACTGACTGTCAGTTGGCAGAGGAAGATAGCAATGGGGCCGAATCCCCAGAACAGTGCGATGATCGATGATACGATGAAAAGTGCCGTTGCCGATTGTTCCATCCACACTTTGGTGCGGATGTGGCGGAGTGCCTGCAGAATGCACAGCAATCCGCCGTTGAAGAGATCAAGAATGCTATTCACGAAGAGGCATGCCCCGAGCACGCCGATGCTCTGGTCGGCATAGAGCGCGTCCGTGATGAGGGGCGAGACGCAGGCGAGTGCCAACAGGAGAACGGATGTTAATGCTGTTAACTGCAGGTACGTTGCAAGCACGATGCGTTCACCGTGTCGATCTGCTCGCCCCCGCGCTTCGGCGAAGAAGACTTGGAGCGATGTGGCTTGGCCGAAATTGAGAAAGACTTTGAAGGTACTCGCGTACGCCAAAGCGACGGCGTAGACGCCATACTGTTCCTCGCCCAGCAAACGGACGAAGAAGACCGAACTCGCCAGCGTCAGGCCCATGTATACCACCCGCCCCACCTGCATCGTGGCGATATCGCGAACGAAGGGGATGCGCAGCGTGCGCCAGAATAAATCGAGGAGCATCCACTCCCATCATACGGCAATTTCCGCAGTTCACCCTGTGAAACGGATGCGCAAAAGGGTGCGGGTACCGACAACGGCGTCTTTCCAGCGGATTTTCTTGCCTTCTTCCAGCGTGCGAGGCTTGTACGAAATGGGAATTTCGCGGATCACGATACCCCGTTTGAGGGGGTAGGCGCACAGCTCCGCCTCAAGTTCGAATCCCCGGGCGCTGAGCGGCAGTTCTTTCATCAGGTGCGTCGGGAACAACTTGTAGCACGTATAGGAATCCGTCAGGCGTGAACCGTACAGCACATTGACCACCAGCGTGATCGCCTTGTTTCCCAGGAGATACCGCTTGTAGAGGTTAGGGTTTTTGCGCAGGAAACGGGAACCGAAAACGGCCTCGCCCGGATGCGCCACGGCTTCGGCCAGAAGCAGGGCGATATCCGCCGGGTCGTACTCCAGATCCGCATCCTGAATGACGGTGTATTCACCGCTGGCATGCTCCAGACCCAGGCGAATAGCTGATCCCTTTCCGCCGTTGGGCTTGGTCAGGACGATATCCTCCGGACGCGCATGCTGCCGCAGGATTTCGAGGGAGCGGTCGTGCGATCCGTCATCCACGTACACCAGCTGGGCGTCGGCGCATACGCGTGCGAGCGTTTCCATGACCGATGCAATCGTGCGTTCCTCATTGTAGACGGGGACGATGATGGAGAGCAGCGGAGTCATGCGGAGAGCGTGTAGGCGTGGACGGTGAGAATCAATCCGGCGGTCGCGAGCAGTCCCAGCGCAATGAGGCAGTACTGGAGTCCAACGGACAGGGCCGAGCGTCGCGTCGCGGCGGTGAGGATGAACAGCGGATAGACGGGGGTGATGACGCGGCCGATGCTCGTGATTGATCCCCAGATGAATCCCGGCATTGCGAGCATCATCAGCAGGAAGGCGAGCGTCGCCGTCGGAAGGAATTCTAAACGGCGTCGGCGGACCATGTCCGTCGTGACCCACAGCGTAGCTGGGAGCACAAATCCGAGGAAGAGCGCTAAGGAGGAAAGTCCGTGAGAATCGTACGGTCCGGCGAGCAGGCGCAGCGCCGAGACGAAGG
>CAYRUZ010000022.1:4785-17586 GCA_964427895.1 uncultured Candidatus Peribacteria bacterium | reverse complement strand
GCGCCGACGTCCGTTCCGCGCAATTCGAGACGCACGTCGTGCCGTCCGTATTCGCCCCGGAAAAGCGGATACAGATCGTGATGGTCAATGGAGAAAGAGCTTGTCATTTTGCCGTCGATATATACCTGTGCCTGCGTCGGCGCCGCGTCTTTTTCGGGCCCCAGCACGATGTTGCACTCCGCGCCAAGGAATGACAGCACGATGCTGCCGGTCTGCGAGCGAAGCACCTGACGTTCATCCTGCACGAGCTGCCATGTACCGCCGAGATAGTATTGGTCGAACTCCCGTTTCTCCGGGACCGCGTACGGCTGTGGCCGAGAGGGATCGGCGGGGGCATTGCCGAACGACGCGCCGCTGCGGGCGGAGAAGTATGTCTCGGGGGTCTGCGGACGTCCTGCGGACTCCTCTTCGCTCATCGAGCTCGCAGCAACGGACTCGCCCATCTCGGCGAGGAGCGAAGTGATGGCGGCGTCCGTCTCCGCATATCCCCCCTCACCGAAGTGGACGTACCGTATGCGCCCCTGTGCATCGACGAGATACTTGGCTGGCCAGTAGCGGTTCGAATACGAACGCCAGATGGCAAAGTCGTTATCCTGCACGACGGGATACGTGAGGTGGTATTTCTTGATGGCATCCGCGACGTTCTGCGCCTCCTGTTCGAATGCGAACTCCGGCGTATGCACGCCGAGCAACACAAACGGCGTCGCCTTGTACTTTTCCCAATACCCCTGAACATAGGGCAGCGTCCGGATGCAATTGATACAGCTGTAGGTCCAGAAATCGACGAGAACGACTTTGCCACGAAGCTCCTCGTCGGTCAGGGGTGAGGAATTGTGCCAAGGCCCCTCTGCGACAAGGGAGGGGGCCTGCCCCAGAACGGGCAACTCCCCTTCGATGTCCTGATTCGAAGAATCCCCTCCTTCCACAAGCTTCTGCTCGAGGCGGTCAGCGAAGCGTCCGAATGACGTGTGCTCGACGACCCAGGTCTGCAAGGCGACGAACGAACCGGAATACAGCGCGACGGCACAAAGCACCATGAGCGCTCCCGCGGCCTGCTTGATGCGCTCCGTGTACGGCGCGACGGCACGCACCGAATGCACAGCAGCTTGTCCGCCATACCCGACGGCGAGGAGCGGCACCGCGGCGCCTGCGGCATAGGCGGTGAGAGCCATAAACGCCTCCAATCCCGGACGGTCCCGCACCAGCACGAGCGCGAAAGCGAGAGCCGGCCCCGCGCACGGAACCCAGACCAACCCGAGAGTGAGTCCGATGATAAACGACGTCACATGTGACTGCGCTCCCAACTCTTCACGGGCCGAGGATTGAAAGGACGCTCCAGCTGATTGAAGTTTGGATGCGATTAAAGCACCAATTTCCATTGCAATAATTCCTGATATTGCAGCGATAAAAACAGCTATAAGACCTCTACTCAAAAAGAAAAAAGCACCGAATACGACTCCTGTCCATCGTGCAATTCTCGAGTGGGTGAGGAACCCCATCCCCAGCAGAAGCAGTATGTAGAACGTCGCGATGCGGATGGTGTCGGCAACCAAAGAGAAGTGCCGGAGGAAGACTTGCAGCACGAACGTCGACCCGACGAAACCGACGACGAGGCCTGCGCAAGTGATCAGTGGCCGCCACTTGTTGCGGTCGGCAATGCTGGCCCCAACCACGATGGGAACCAACGGTAAAATGCAGGGCAAGAAGATGGTGAGGATGCCCGCAAGAAAGAGTGTGACGACGATACCGAGCATACGGGGATGGTTACTGTTTCAAATACACCGCGAAGTCCGCGGTGCTGGGATTGTAATAGGAATCGATTGTCTCTCCGTTGCCGTCGATGAGGACGAACGTATGCTGCGACACGACGCCGTACTTGTCGCGGAGGTCAAAGGCGGTATCGAAATCAACCTTGTAGGTGGAAATGTTGGGGGTGCCCGCTTGGTACATACGCGTAAGGATGACGTCATCATCTTGGCAATAGGGACACCAGGGAGCGTAGAAGAAGAGCAAAGATTTCTGGCCGTTGCCGATCACGTCGGACGTGAATCCACCGTAGGACACGGGTTCCGCGTTCAGCGCGGCAGATGACTGTTGCACAGGTGCGACGGCATCGCCCTGAGTCGCCGGCTGGCTTGTCGTGTCGGCCTGCGCTTCGCGCTTGCTCCCCTTCTTCACACCCACCTTCTGGCCCTTGCGCACGCCCGTCGGTTCGTCGACGGCCTGCGAAGCCTGCGCGTCCGCCTGCTCGGCGGGGACGGAATGATCTGCGTGATCCCCTGCGGCCTGGTCACCTGCGGAGCCATCCGACGATTCCTCCTCTGCGGCGGATGACGATTCGTCCGCCGGAGCACCGTCGACGGTCTCTTCGCCCGTCACGTCTTCGACGGCGGGTTGTTCGTCGGCGGGCCCGCCGAAGCCGAACATCTGTTGGACATTGCAACCGCAGAGCGGCACGAGAAGGAAGACGAGAGCGAGGCGGCGACGCATGGGATGGAAGAAAACGGCGCAACTGTAGCAGCCGAAAGGACATCCGCCACGTACTGCACGATCGCGGAATCGGTATCGACGTCTGCGATTTATGGCTACGGCACGCCACGAATGCCAGCACTCTTTCGCCCCCAATGTCAGGCTGGAAAAAATGGCTAATTTCTGCTATAATTCAAAGATTTCGCGCACGCGCGCGGAACACACACATCAATCACGCCTGCCGTGTCGTTGCATACCCTCATGTTCGGCTGGGAATTCCCGCCCCTTCACTCTGGCGGACTCGGCATCGCGTGCGAGGGATTGGTCCGCGGCCTGGTGCAGGCCGGAACCCGGGTGACATTGGTGCTGCCGCATGATCCGGGCGGAGCGGGAGACGGAGTACGGGTGGTCTTCCCTACCGACGAAACGACATGCGAGGTGATCACGGTCGAGAGCATGCTCCGTCCGTATGACGGATGGCGGGAATATACCTCGCGACTGACGACGACGGTGAACGGCCAACCCAATACCCTCAGCGAACTCTACGGGCCAGACCTCGGCGCGGCGGTGGAGCAATTCACGGGTCAGGCAGTATCCATGACTAAGGACGTGAACGCGGACATGGTGCACTGCCATGACTGGATGACATTCGGAGCCGGCGCGCGCGCCGCCCACCATCACCACATTCCGATGGTCGCGCACATTCATGCGACCGAGTTGGACCGCACCAACGGCCAGCCCGACGAGTGGATCTTCCGCAAGGAGCAGCAAGGCATGCGCGCTGCCGACAAGGTCATCGCCGTCAGCAATTTCACGAAGGACATCCTGATCAACCAGTACGGCGTGCCTTCCTCAAAAATCGCCGTGGTGCACAACGCGCACGACCATGCCGCAGTCAGCCGCCAACCCGCCATCGCCCGCAAGAACGGACGAAAACCCGCGCCGCTGGTGCTCTTCCTCGGCCGACTGACGGTACAGAAGAATCCCCGCCAATTCCTGGAGGTCGCCGAGCGGGTCCACCGCCTGCGCGGCGACGTGCAGTTCGTCATGGCCGGCGACGGCCCGATGCTTCAGGAACTGGTCGACACGTCGTGCGCCATGGGCCTCAGCGAAGTTGTTCGCTTCACCGGCAAAGTGAGCCGACGCGAGGCGCTCGCGCTCTACGCTTCCGCGGACTGCTTCGTGATGCCCTCGCTCTCGGAGCCGTTCGGGCTGGTGGCGCTCGAAGCGATCGCACACGGGGTCCCGGTCATCCTCAGCAAACAATCCGGCGTGAGTGAGGTCGTGCACCACGGATTCAAAGTCGACTTCTGGGACACCGACAAAATGAGCGATTGCATCCTGACTGTCTTGCGTGAAGAACCTCTCGCACGCCAACTCCGCTCGGAAGCTCCCCGGCTGCTGCGAACTCTGACGTGGAAGAACCAAGCACACGCCATCCAATCCGTTTACCGATCCCTCCTCCAGTCCTGATGAAACGCTCACGCCCCTCAGCACCGAAGACCCGCCGGACGCGCGCGGTCCGCACTCCTGCCACGGCCGGCAACGGTCCCGCGGTCTGCTTCTACTTCCAGGTGCATCAACCGTACCGCCTCCGCGACCTGCGGGTCACCGAAATCGGCGCCGAACAGACGACGTACTTCGACGACGTGAGCAACAGGGCGATCTTCCAGAAAGTCGCCCAGAAATGCTACTTGCCCGCGAACGCGTTAATGCTCGAATTGCTGGAAAAACACCCCACGTTCCGCATCTCCTACTCGCTGTCCGGAACCTTCCTGGATCAATGCCGCGAATACGGGCCGGACGTGCTCACGTCCTTCCAGAAGCTCGCGGCCACGGGACGCGTGGAGTTCCTCGCGGAGACGTACTACCACTCGCTTTCGTCGCTGGCCTCGCCCGCCGAATTCTGCGACCAAGTGCGCAAGCATGTCGACGCCGTGAAGGAGTTGTTTGGACAAACCCCAAGCGTCTTCCGCAACACCGAGCTGATTTACAGCAACGAGTTCGCGCAGGTCGCCCGCCTCATGGGATTCCGCGGGATCCTGGCGGAAGGAACGGACGAACTCCTCGGCACACGATCACCGAACCACCCGTTCGTTCCTCCCCGCTTCCGCCTGCCGCGCAAGCTTGAACAGACGGTCGCCGCGCACCGTCCTCTTCCCGAACGCAGCGAAGAGATCCACGTACTGTTGAAAAACTACCGCCTGTCGGATGACGTCGCGTTCCGCTTCTCCGACCGCAGCTGGGTGGGATTCCCGCTCGATGCCAACCGTTTCACGGACTGGCTGATGAGCAGCGGAGGCGCCTGCGTGAACCTGTTCATGGATTATGAGACGTTCGGCGAGCACCAGTGGGCGTCGACGGGCATCTTCGATTTCCTGCGGACCCTTCCCCGCGTCTGGGAGGAACGGGGCATCGTGTGCAAGACGCCGTCCCAGGTGATCGACGGGTGGACGACTAAGCGCGAACAAGTCTACGACGCCCATCGCATCGTTTCGTGGGCGGACACCGAGCGTGATTTGTCGGCGTGGCAGGGCAACGAAATTCAGCACGCTGCATTGCGGTCGCTGTACGCGCTCGAGGACGCCGTGAAAGCGACGGGCGACGCGGCATTGCTCGACACGTGGCGCAAGCTGCAGACGTCCGATCACTTGTATTACATGTGCACGAAGTACTGGGCGGACGGCGACGTCCACAAATACTTCTCCCCGTACGATTCGCCGTACGAAGCCTACCGCAGATTCAGCCACGCATTGTGGGATTTACGCCTGCGTCTTTCCGACCATCTCCCC
The DNA here is from genome assembly GCA_964427895.1 of uncultured Candidatus Peribacteria bacterium. Taxonomy (GTDB): domain Bacteria; phylum Patescibacteriota; class Gracilibacteria; order Peribacterales; family Peribacteraceae; genus CAYRUZ01. Next base: position 12,325 of record CAYRUZ010000022.1, on the reverse strand, counting down.
GCCTGAAACGTGCCTCGCTCTCTCGTTCTCGGTAACGGCAACATGCTCGCGACGTTCGACGATCGTCTGCAACTGCGCGACCTGTACTACCCGTACGTCGGACTGGAAGACCATACGACCTTCGGCAAAGTGCACCGCGTCGGTGTCTGGGTGGAAGGCCGTGGCTTCGCCTGGTTCAGCGACGCATCATGGAAAGTGGACATCCACTACCGCCTCGAAACCCTCGTGGGCTCGGCACGCCTGACGAACGAACAGCTGGGCATCGCCTTGGACGTGGAGGATTTCGTACCGCCGGTCTGCAACATCTTGCTTCGCAAGTTCACCATTCACAGCCTCGATAAGCAGCCGAAGGTCGTGCGCCTATTCTTCAACCACGACTTCTACATTTACGGGGACAAGCAGAAGGACACGGCGTTCTACGAGCCATATACAAACAGCGTCATCCACTTCCGCGAGAAACGGTACTTCCTTATAGGAGGCGAGACGGACAATCCGCAGGAATGCACGACGGGACGGTCAGGCGAAGCCTACGCGTCCATCCTTCACAGCCGGAAGAAGCTGACGAGCTGCGGCATTTCCTCGTATACGGTGGGCAAGAGCAATTACCGCGGACTGGAGGGAACGTGGCGCGATGCGGAAGACGGCGATCTCTCGCGTAATCCGATCGAGCAGGGCTCGGTCGACTCGACGGTCGGGCTCCACTGTCTCGTGGAAGGAGACAAGCCGACGGAGGCATTGCTCTGGGTATGCATCGGCAAGACCCTGGATGACGTCGTGAATCTGCAGCAGACGATCATGGATGAAACGCCCGAGCGCCTGTACCGCAACTGCGCGAACTACTGGCGGAGCTGGGTGAACAAGACGACCCATGACTTCGGCAGCCTTTCGCCGGAGCTCGTCGATCTCTACAAGCGCAGCCTCTTCATGATTCGGCTGCACGCCGACAACAACGGCGGAATCCTGGCTGCTGCGGACTCGGACATCATGGCGTTCAATCGCGACACGTACACCTACGTGTGGCACCGTGACGGCGCATTGGTATCGTGCGCGCTCGACCAGGCGGGATACGGCGAAGTCGCCCGACGCTTCTACGATTTCACCTGCCGGTCGCAATCTCCGGACGGATACATGCTCCACAAGTACAACCCGGACGCGTCCATCGGATCGTCCTGGCACCCGTGGTGCAAGAACGGCGAAGCCCAACTGCCGATCCAATGCGACGAGACGGCCCTGCCGATCTACGCCATCTGGAAGCACTTCGAAATCAATCAGGACTTTGAGTTCCTGCAGGAGATGTACGAGCGATTCGTGAACAAGGCCGCCAAGTTCCTCAGTGAATTCCGCGAACCGGAAACCGGACTCCCGCTGCCCAGCTACGACCCGTGGGAGGAGCACCGTGGCGTGTTCAGCTATACCACGGCCTGCACCATCGCGGGCCTGCATGCGGCCGCGCGCATCTGCCACATCCTGGGGCACTACAAGCACAGCGAGCGCTACCAGACCGTGGCGGACGAAATGCACCAGGCGCTCCTCTTTCATCTATACGACGAAAAACTCGGCCGATTCTTGAAGAAGATCGAACGCAAAGGCGGCAAGACCGTCGACCGTGATGCCACCGTGGATGCATCACTCTGCTTCCTCTGGAAGCTGGGGGTGCTTCCCGTCGACGATCCCCGCATCGTCTCGACGATGCGACAGATCCGGGAGGTGCTTGGTGTCCGCACCCCCGTCGGCGGCATCGCCCGCTATGCCAATGACTTCTACCACTGCGCGGTACAGCCGACGGCGGAAATCCCCGGCAACCCGTGGATCATCACCACACTGTGGGACGCCCAATGGACGATCGCCCAAGCCAAGACCAAGGACGATCTCTCTCGTGCCCGCGCGGAGCTGGAGTGGGTGCAGAAGCTGGCATCGCCTTCGGGGATTCTGCCGGAGCAGGTCAACTCGCTCACGGGAGCACCCCTGTCGGTCGCACCGCTGACCTGGAGCCATGCCACATTCGTAGAAACCATCCTGGCCTACATCCAGAAAGAAGCCGAACTGTCGCGCAAGCGCGAGTGAACCGCGGACGTGATAAACTGGCTGCCATGAACCGCGCACTCCCCTGTTCCATCGCCGTCATGGCCATCTTCTTCCTTGTGCCGACGGCGTTGGCCGCCGAGACCGGATCGGGAGCCACCGCACCGACGGACACGGGTGCGCTGTTGCAGGACACCTTCACCCGCCTGCACCGTGATCTTCTGTTGTATCAATTCACCGAAAAAACGCAGCTCCAGGGGGATGCGACGGCGAAGGCCGAGACAAAGCGGATCGAAGATTTGTGGCGCAAGCGCAAAGCCGAGGCGCGCGAGCGATGCCGCGAACAGCTGGATGTAACCATCACCTCCCGCCGCTTCCAGACCCTGGCCCGCTGCTTCCGTGATGATCTCGCACTCGACAAATCGTATTACGACCGGCGACTGGAATCGATCTCGGACGACGTCTCGCTTTCGGAGAAAGCACGCATCCGCCTTGAATCGAAACTCGAAGACCTCGTCGATGCTCAAGCGACACTGATGGATGGAGTCGACGGCGGCATTTATGGTACGCAAGAACAACTGCTCGACGCGAAGCACAAACTGCTCGAGCTGTATCTGCGGCCGCTGTGGGCGACCGATACGCAGGCTCGCGCGGACCGCGCGCTTGGCTGGTTGGCGATCCTCACGGACGATCTCGAGATGCTCGCGCGCCAGCAGTCCGACTCGACGCGGACGGGGGTGCTCTACACGGCGGCAGAATGCTTGGCCCGGGGTGCCGACGACCTCCTGAGCGTAATGGATGAAAATGATTATAAAAAAACAAAAGATTTATATAGTCAAGCACTCACAACCCTCCGTTCGTGCAATCCCGCACTGAGGGACGCTGCCGGTCAAACGGGCACGACGGCGGCGGAATAACAGCCGATTCGGACGGGTTTGAACCAGCAAGAGAGCCCCGGAAATTTTACTATTTCAGAACAAAATTATTATCTCGCAATAATAGGCGGCATGGCTCAGGCAAGCCAGGTATAGAATACCCGATCCTATGGCGACTCATCGCATCCGCCACCGCGTCGAGCACACGCGCAACAAGCATTCGCGTGCGATTTGCCGCGGAGACACCATCATCATTCGCCTCGCGCGAAACCTCACGCCGAACGAGCAGCGCGAGCACATCCAGAATCTTTTGCGCCGCATGACGCAGGTGTTGCTGCAGGAGAAACGCAAGCAACTCATTTCACCGTTCAATCACCTGCTGGCGGACGGAAGTTCACAGACCGTCACGCTCTCCAACGGACACAGTTACCGGTTCGTGCTCGAGCCGGGACCGAAAACGCGCGTCCGCAAAACGAGTGACGGATGGAAGATCGTCGTGGCACCGGCGGTTCGCCGTCGGCAGTTGCACCGTCTCTTGTGGTCCCTTATCGGCAAGGCGGAACAACCGTGGATGGAAGCATACGTCCGGCGTCTCAACGAACGCACCTATAATGAGCGTGTCTCGTCCGTGCGTTGCGCTTTCGCTTCCACGCAATGGGGCAGCTGTTCGCCCCGCGGAGTGATCATGATCAATGCCGCGTTGCTCTTCGTGCCCGTCCCGCTGCTGCAGTACGTGGTCGTGCACGAGCTTGCCCATCGCCGCATCGCCAATCACTCTTCCCGCTACTGGGATCTCGTCGCGGCGGCTTTGCCCAGCTACCGCAGGGCATACGACGAGTTGCACTGCTACCGGTTGCCGCCGCTCTAATTCAGGGACTTGTGTGTTTCGTGAACGCACGCACCCTAGTAGGATGAGGACATGTTCATCATGCACGACGGAAACGAAGACGAGGACAATCCTTCCACGACGGTTCCCGGCGACGAGGAACTGCCGGACGACATCGGAGCTCGCGTCGGAGAGACGCACCCCGACGACAGTCAGATGTAATCAGCGGGGCTGATGCCAGCCGATCTGCGTAAGCAGGGTACCGAGCAGGTACACGGGCAAACCAACGACAGAGGTCCAATCGCCCTCGAGCCGTCGGATCATGAGTTGACCGGGCCCGTCGATTTGGAATCCCCCGGCCCGAGACTTCCATAAGCCCGAATCGATCCACCACTGTTTCGTCTCCTCACTGAGTTCCGCAAAATGGACGGAGGAGCTTGAAAGCCCGTCGACCGACCGTTCGCCATGGACGATGAACAACCCGGAATGCACCACGCTTACTCGCCCGCTGTGCAGGTCGAGCATGCGCCGAGCATCGGCGGCATCCCTGGGCTTCTCCAGCACGCTCCCATCCGGCGCCTGGACGAGCGTGTCGCACCCGATGACCACGCTGTCGGGGTGCTCGCGGGCAATGGTCTCCGCCTTGTGCCGGGCTAAGGTGAGAGCCCGCGTTGGAGGATCGCTTTCCGGATGACCGTCTTCGTCGAAATGGCTGGGCATGACGACGAACGGCCAACCTAACTCCTCAAGAAATTTTCGACGCTGGGGACTCTCGGACGCGAGAATGAGTGTGCGCTCCATGCGCGCACTCTACCTCACCGGGACTGGGTGGGATACGTGAGGATGTGCTGGCGCGCACGGATGTCGACCTGCTTCTTGTACAGGCTGCGCGTTCCCGGGGTGACCATCGTCTTGCAGAGCTCGTAGAAGCCCGGCGTGAAATCCTTGAGCGACTCCGGACAGGTGCCGGCGTTCTGGTAATTGCGCAGAAGGGAACGCTCGACATCGTTGAGCTCCTGAACGGTCAGGGTGTCGGACGTGGGGAGAACCACGGCGTCCTCATCACCCTGAAAGATACCGTCCAGCATCTTCTGAATGCCTTCAAGGTCATTGGGGCCGGGACACGTCACGTCTTCGCCTGCATCGATGTGCGTCTGGCACAGCTCGAGCGCCTGGTAGTAATCGCGGGTGCGCTGGGTGGTCCAAGAGCGGCTGCCCTCCTGCATGAAATTCATCGGCGAAAGCGAGCCGGTGAGGCTCGATCCGCTCACGACAATGCCGGGCAGTAACGTCTGCAATGCGAGGGGTAGCCCGAGCAACGCGACGACGAGCGTCATACGGCGACTCATGGTCGTCGAGGAGGCGTCGCAGGGAGAGATGTGTTTCTTGGACATGGAGAGTGAAGAAATCTCTCCAGTATAGCAGATTTGAGCCCTTACGACAATCCGACGGCCACCCGCACCTTCTCCATCGTGGCCCCCGCAACCTCACGGGCGCGCTCCGTCCCCTTCTCCAAGGCCGCCAGGACCATTTCCGGGTCGTTTTCCAGCTGCTCACGCTTCTTGCGGAATGGCGAGAAGTAATCCGCGTACGTGTCGAAAAGCCGCTTCTTGGCTTCACCGTAGGGCAGACCGTTGCGGTATTCGTCAGCCAAGGCGGAGGCATCCGCCGCGGACAGGAAGAGCTTATGGATCTGGTAGATGACGCACGTATCGGGATCCTTCGGATCGTTCATGCCACGCGAATCGGTAACGATGCCCATGATCGCCTTGCGGGCTGCCGCCTCGTCACCGAACAACGGGATCGTATTGCCATAGCTCTTACTCATCTTCTGTCCGTCGACGCCGGGGACGACCGCGGTGGTCTCGGCAATCTTCGGTTCGGGCACGACGAGCGTCTCGCCATACGTGTTGTTGAACTTGATAGCGAGGTCGCGAGCAATCTCGACGTGCTGCTTCTGGTCTTTGCCAACGGGCACGACGTCGATGTCGTACAGCAGGATATCCGCCGCCATCAGCACCGGGTAATTGAAGAGGCCAGCAGAAGCTGGGATCCCCTTCTCGACCTTCTCCTTGTAGCTCACGGCACGCTCGAGCAAGCCCATGGGGGTGACTGTGGAGAGAACCCACATCAGCTCTGTGTGCTCCGGGACGGACGACTGGTAGAAAATCGAGACTTTCGACGGGTCAAAACCGACGGCGAGATAGTCGAGCACGATATCTCTTCGCAGCTGCCGCAGGAGGTTGGCGTCCTGCACGGTGGTGAGTGCATGGAGATCGACGATGAAGAAGAAACTCTCGTCGACGTTGCCCACCTGCTCCAGGTTCGGGCGCATGGATCCGAAGTAATTGCCCAGATGGAGCTGGCCCGATGGTTGCATCGCGGAAAGGACGCGCATGGCGCCAGACTAGCAATCCCCTTCCCGTTCGTCACTCTGGTCTTTCTCCCCCGCGGCGGATGCGCTCGAGGGCCCGGTCGAAGACAGCGGGCAGAGGCGCTTCGATGTGCACCTTTTCCCCCGTCAGCGGGTGCATGAAATCAACACTATAGGCATGGAGGAAGAACTTGTGGAACCCGTAGCGCTTGCTGAAATGCCGGTTGAACGAACGGTCGCCGTACATCGTATCAAGAGCGATGGCATGGTGGATGGACGCGAAGTGGCGGCGGATCTGGTGATGGCGTCCGTGCTCGATCATCGCCTCGACGTAGCTGCAATCGTCAAACCGCTCGATGCAGCGGTAGCGCGTCTCGGCGGGAACGAGTTCCTTGGTCTCACGACCCGGAAGCGGCTTCTTGATGATGCCGCTCGGCTGGGCGATGCGCCCGGCCGTGATGGTGCGGTAGGTCTTCTGCCACCCTTTGAAGCGGCTCTCGATGATCTGCTCCATCACGTCCTTGCGCCTGGCGAAGAGGACGATGCCCGACGTTTCGAAATCGAGGCGATTGAGCGGGCGGATGCCCGGGTAGTCCTTGCGAATGAAGTCGAAGAGCGGAAGGCGCCCGACAGCTCCTTTGCCGCGAACGGACAACTCGCCGCTGAGCTTATGGACCGCGAGCAGGGCGTCGTCGACGTAGAGGATGCGACCTTTATCGATGGGCATGGCGGCAGAGTACAGCAAAAAGTCCCGGCCGTGGATGGCGGCCGGGGTGTTTGGCTATTCGCCGATGAATCCGCCCGCCTGCAGCTCGTAGAGACCGCGGTAAATGCCGCCCTCTTTCTTGAGCAATTCGGCGTGCGTCCCCTGCTCCGCGACGGCTCCGTGCTCGATGACCACGATGCGGTCGACGCGCTTGATCGTCGAAAGGCGGTGCGCAATGACCACGGTGGTGCGTCCTTCCATGAGCGGGCCCAGGGCGTCCTGGATGAGCGACTCGGACTGGGAGTCCAAGCTGCTGGTCGCCTCGTCGAGGATAAGGATGGGACGGTCGGCGAGAATGGCGCGGGCGATGGCGACGCGCTGGCGTTCGCCGCCGGAGAGCTTCACGCCGCGTTCGCCCACCAAGGTCTCGTACGTCTGGGGGAGCTTCTCGATGAACTCGCTGGCATGGGCGAGGCTCGCGGCGCGGCGAATGTCCTCGAGCGTGGCGTCGGGTTTGGCGTAGGCGATGTTCTCCGCGATGGTGCGATGGAACAAGATGGGATCTTGGGGCACGAGGGCGAAGGTGCTGCGCAGGCTCTGCTGCGTGACGTGCGCAATGTCCTGCCCGTCGATCTCGACGGTTCCTTGCTGCACGTCGTAGAGGCGCATGAGCAGTTTCACGAACGTGCTCTTATCGCCGCCGGCCCATGCAGCGCCTGAATAAGCAACCATGCGCG
>CAYRUZ010000022.1:0-4775 GCA_964427895.1 uncultured Candidatus Peribacteria bacterium | reverse complement strand
GCTCTTACCGCCGCCGGAGTGGCCGACGAGCGCCACCTTTTCGCCCGGGGCGATGTCGAGGCTGAAGTGGTCGAACACGGGCTTCGGCTTCTTCTCGTAATGAAACGTCACGTCACGGATCGACACGGCGCCCTTCGTGATGACGAGCGGCTTCGCGTCTGGCTTGTCGGAAACGACGACCGGCTGCAGCGCGACCTCCACCATCTCCTCGCAATGCGCGATGGACTTCATGTAGTCGCGGATGTTACGACCGATGTCCCAGAGGCGCCCCCATAACTGGCCGACGTAGAGCATGATGACGATGAAGTCTCCCGGCGTGAACGTGCCGACGTACCACAGCCACACGGCCAGGCAGAGCAGAATCGCCTCAAGCGCGACCAGCGCGGTGAACTGCAGGATGGTGGTGAACGTGGCGACCGACCACGTGGTCCACACGCGGTGCTGCCACTCGGCGAGGAAGCGGCCGTGACGTTCGTCTTCGCGCTTCTCGGCAGCGTAGGACTTCACGAGCGGATTACCGGTGAGGGTGTCGACGAGATTGCCGCTGAGGGCGGTGTCCTGCTCGTCCGTCCAAGTCTGATAGCGGGCGAGAACGGTGTTGAGGATGACGCCGAGCACGATGGAAACGATCATGCCGACGAGGATGGTGAGGGCCATCACCGGCGCGTAGTGACCGAGTACGACGAGGTACCCGATCATGATCGCAAGGGTCGGCAGGAAGTTGAACCACACTCGGTCGAGCACGTTCTCCATGGCCTCGACGCCACGGCCGATCTTGCGCGCGGTGGAACCCGCGAAGCTGTTCACATGGAAATCGGTGGAAAGCTGCTGTACGTGGTGCGTCACGTCTGCATGCATCTGGCGCATGAGGCGCGACTCCACGCGGGCAAGCATGAGCGCGGCGATCTGCTCGAGAAGGAGGCCGATGCCGGCAATGCCGATGCCGATCAGGATGCTCGCCGTCGAGGCACGCCAAACGGAGGCATCGCCGGCATGACCGGCGGAGATGGCATCGATGGCCTGCTTGTAGAAGAACGGCTGCGCGAGGAAACACCCCGTCGAGACGACAAGCAGCACGAGCATGGCGCCGAGCATCGGCAACTGCCGACGCGCATAGATCCAAAGAAAGCCGAGTACTTGGCGGTGCGATACTCGCGGCATACGTAAACGGAGTAACGGGCAATGTATGCTCGGTGTTACGTCTTGGGGAGAAAAAACTCGTCGATTTTCTGCTGTTTAGGCGCTCAAATCGCCAAACGAACAAAGCTGAACCTTCTTTTCCGCCAAGAAACCCTGCAAAGCCGGGTCGGTCAGCATGGCCAACTCGGTCTGCCGCTGCGGGTCGATGTCGAAGGGGGTGCCGATGGGCGTCATGCTCCCCGGATGCACCATCAACTCCGTCGTTCCCTCGGGCAATCGTCCCAGGACATGGCGAAGGTTCTTCGCCGATGCGCGACCCACGAGCGTAAGGCCGCGGAAGTGATCGGTGGAAGTGATACCATTGGCGACATAATGGGCACGCGCGTTGGTCGCGGCGTCGTTGATGGCCCTCACGTGGGCGAGTTGGTCATCGCTCACTTCATAGCCGAAAGGCGGAAGCGTCTCGCAGGGAATGCGCACCGCGAGGATGCCGTACCTGATGAGGATGTCCGGCAGCACGCCGGCGACGACCGGATGGATATGAATGTGATGGTGGCCGTCGAGGTGCGTGGGTCCGCCGTGATGCTCAAGGAACCATTCGATCTGCGCGCGGACTTCGCGCTCGACATGCTGCAAGTCGACTCTTCCTTCATCGAGGAGCCGTCGCAGGGTATGACGATCGAAAAATCCCCCGTGTGCTTCCACGAGCGTCGAGATGGACTTCGCGGGTGAGAGCGGCTCCCCTTCCGTCAAGTTGAGGTGCAACCCCGTCGGAAGTTTTCTGTGCTTTGCGTTGCGCGCAGCGGAGTCGCTGTCGCTGCCGTTCACGACCAACGTCGCGCTGGTGACCGCTCCCTGCTCGAACGCCTGGAAGATGCCGTGCGAACGCGGGGGGTTCATTCCGAGATCATCTGCGTTGATGATGAGTCGCCGATCCACGGACCAAGTGTACAGGAGAAAGCCCGCCAGAAGGCGGGCCGTCTTCCCAGGAGATCAGTCGAACGTCCTTCAGGCGCGCAAACGAGGGTGCTCGTAACGGCCGCGCGCCGTCTCCTGATAGAAGGCCTCGCCGTTGTCCGATAGGAAGATGCCTTCGACCGGCAGGACATCGTCGGGATATTCGTTCGGCTTGATGACGGGGTCCGTCAGGATGGAGAGAATATCCAAGAGCGGGCGTAGGAACTGTTCCATGACGGGCGCAAGCGAGATCTGCGCTGCGTTTTGAATGTAGTGGCAGCCCTGCGCCGTTTCGACGGGCATGCCGATGTCGCAGCAGTAGAGCATCGCGGTGTACCCATCGATGCGGTGCGGGACTTCGAAGCGGTCTTGCGGCCGGCAGACGAGACGAGCCGTCCGGTCGACCACCGCGGCGAGAGCGTCGTATGCCTCGAACACGTCCGTGGCATCATGGACTTTCTCGTACGGCAGCACCCACCCCGAAGTCGTGGGCACCAGCAGGACGCGCTTGTCTTCGGTGATGCATCCCGCGATCACAATTTGCGTTGCGTTCATCCGAACTCCTTATGCTTGTGTGACTGATCCGATACTGAGAAGAATCGCGCAAACAATTTGCGTTAATAACAAAATAGTATGAATTTTATAAATGGTCAATAATCATTATTTTGCTTATTTTATGAAATAAAAAACGAATGAACATTCACATTTCAAATATTAATGTTAACTAAAATATACTTAACTTTGCATGAAAACCGATGACGTACGGGGCTCTAAAGCAGGAGGAACACGAAGGACGACCCTTGAAAATTTCTGGCAGCTGAGGCACTGATGCACTATCAGATGCAACGCCGCGCGCACACCAAACTCGGCCAGGCATTCGCCACCGCCATTTGCGGGAACGACATCTTGAGTTCCTGCCTCTACGTATCGGGCATTGCGGTGCTGTTCGCCGGTATCTACGCGCCGCTCGTGCTGCTCGCCATCGGCGGAGTGCTCTACCTCTACAAGCTGGCCTACACCGAAGTGGTCGAAGCCTTGCCGGTGAACGGAGGAGCGTACAACTGCCTCCTGAACAGCACCTCCAAGAACATCGCCGCGACGGCCGGAGTGATGACCTTCCTCTCCTATATCGCAACGGCGGTGATTTCGGCGAAGGTGGGCGTGGAGTATCTGGCCAGCGGCGTCAGCCAATGGGCGACGACCTTCTATCAGGCGGAAATCGCCCTGCCGACGGTGCCGCTCACCATCGGCGTCTTATTCGTTTTCGCGTTGTTGGTGATCTCCGGCGTGAAGGATTCCGCCCGGGTGGCTTTCGCCATTTTCGTCACGCACATCGTCACGCTCATTGGTTTCCTGGTGATGGGAGTGATCTCCATCGCGCATGACCCGATGGGCGAATTCCTCAGTGCGGCGCACACCACCGGGACGCTGATCGCGCAGCACGGTGGATTCGCGACGATGATGTATCTCGGCTTCTCCGCCTGCTTGCTGGGGGTCTCCGGATTCGAGAGTTCGGCGAACTTCGTCGAGGAACAGGAGAAGGGCGTCTTCCGCCTCACCCTGCGGAACATGCTTCTCGGCGTGGTCATCTTCAATCCGCTCATCGCCCTCATCGTGCTGCACGCGCTGCCGTACGAAACGATCGTCGCCAGCAAGGACTTCGTCTTGGCCGACGCAGCCGACGCGCTCGGCGGCCTGGCATTGCGCACCATCGTCTCCATCGATGCATTCCTCGTGCTCTGCGGCGCGGTGCTGACGGCCTATGTCGGCGTCTCGGGACTGCTTTTCCGCATGAGTGCCGACGCATGCATTCCGCGCTTCTTCGCGAAGGAGAACTCACGCGGATCGTTCCCGCGCATCATCCTGGGCTTTTTCCTGCTATGCAGTTCCATCCTCGTCCTCACGGGAGGAGATCTGCTGTCCCTCGCGGGCGTCTACACCATCGCGTTCCTGTGCGTGATGAGCATGTTCGCCTTGGGCAATTTGATCCTCAAAGAGTCGCGCTCGGAACTCAAACGCACGTACCGCGCGCCGGTTTTCGCCGTGCTGCTGGCATTCTTCGCGACGATCTTCGGGGTGATGGGCAACATCCGCATCGACCCGAACAACCTGCAGTTCTTCGAGCTGTACTTCTTCCCGTGCATGATCGTCGTGGCGTTCGTCATCTATCAGGATTACTTCTTCAAGTTTTTGCTGCGGGTGACCAAGGACCGACTCCCGCGGCTGCACTCCTATATCAACCACCATTTCAGCGATCTGACGCACGGTAAATTCGCCGCCTTCATCCATCGCACCAGCAAGCTCCACAATCTCCTGCGCTACATTGACCGCAACGAAACGGGATGGGATATCACGTTGGTTACGTGTGACAAAGATGGCGAACGAACGCACGAGGAATTGAAAGAGATGATCCCCGTACTGCAGAAAGCAGGGCTGTACCCGTATTTCAAAATCTCTCTCCTGCACAAAGACGAGCCGTTCGGACCGGATATCATCCACCGTGTCGCGGAGGAGCTGGACATCCGCACGAACAGAGTGCTCATAGGTACCATCCATCACACGCACAAATTCGAGTACGGCTCGTTGGGCGGCGTACGCATCATCGCGGAATGACGGAAGTAAGTGGTGGACGATCTCGGATTCGAACCGAGGACCTTTCGAATGTGAATCGAACGCTC
>CAYRUZ010000021.1:0-18217 GCA_964427895.1 uncultured Candidatus Peribacteria bacterium | reverse complement strand
GGTGGAGCGGGTAACGGGAATCGAACCCGTGTCCTCAGCTTGGAAGGCTGATGTACTACCATTGTACGATACCCGCGATGCTGTGAATGCGGCGCTCTATCCGGGCGCGCGCCGCAGAATAGACAAATTCAGCGCAGCTGAGAAGAGGTGAGTGACCGCAATTTCTCCTCGCTCAGGGGGGTCCAGGGGTTGCAACTGGCCAAACGGCGCAATGCCAGCCATCCGCCGACGATCACCCCGCGCTCGCGAAATGCCTGCTGCGCGAACGTCGAACAGGTCGGTTCATGCCGGCAGTAGCCGTAGGGCCACAGGCCTTTCAGCGGGCCATGATCGGGCGAAAGGGTGTGTTGGTAGCACCAGATGAGCCCGATAATGGCCTTGCGGGGCAGGAGAAGGATGTGGCGAAGGAGATTGCGCATGGGCGAGCGATGATTGTAGTCTTTCCCCGTGACTCCCCCAAGCGACATGGTCATCACGACCACCCACATCATCGCCGGCATCTACTCCCTCGTGGGGCTTTTGCTGGTGGCCATCCTGTACAACCTGCTCTTCGTTGCCGTCGACCTTCGCAAGGTGACGCGCAAGATGAGCGAGTTGTCGGATCGTTTCGAGGCCATGGTCGCCGCGCCTCTTTCGGTGGCCGAGCAAGGGGTCGAGTGGGTGATGGAGTACCTCCAGCAATCAGGAAAAAAGCACAACGCCGTCCACACGCAGGAGCACAAGAAGAATCACTGATCCTGCAGCACCGGTTGGCGGTCGATGAAGACGCGGATGTAGATGCGCTTCACCATGTCTCCCATCGCCGTGAGCAGTTCGGTGAGCAGGGCGTTGAGGCGGCGGATTTTGGCGTAGATCTCATTGAGCTGGTATGCGTGGCCCGGGCGGCTGATACGGACGATCCGTCGTGCCTCGGTTCGCAGTGAAACGATTTCCTTTTCGATATGCGTTCGAAGCGTCGTGCGCAAGATGGGTTCAGCCGGGATGCGGGCGATGGCCTGGTCGCGCGGGCTCGGTCCCGCCGCGCGCACTGGCTTGGCACCGTCATCCGATCCGGACCAGCTGTTGCTCGGTCCGCCGGCTGACGTCTCGCTGATCGTTTCCGTCTGCAAGTTGCCGATCTCCTGAAGAATGCCTTCAAGTCGCTTGGGCTGACTGACGATGAGGGCTTTCGTTTCGATGGAGGGGGCACTGACGGGGCCTTTGTCCGGTGCGGCATTCACCATCTCCTCTATTTTCCCTTATTTTGGCCTAAAATGCAATGTTTTGTGGCAAATTCTGGTATCCTCCGTATCGCATTTCCACCCGCTTTCTATGGCTCAAACCGTCTTCCATAAAATCCTGGCAAAAGAGATCCCCGCGGATGTCGTCTACGAAGACGAAGAGGTCCTGGGTTTCCGGGACATCCATCCCAAGGCGCCGACGCACGTGCTTTTCATTCCGAAGCATTTCCTCGAGTCGATCGCGCACGTGACGCCGGACACGGCCCACATTCCCGGCATGCTCATTCTCAAGGCCCAGCAGTGGGCGGCGGAGAAGGGGATTCCGGGCTACAAGCTCACCTACCACGTCGGCAAAGAAGGCGGCCAGGAAGTGCCCTACCTCCACCTCCACCTGCTCGTGGAAAAGAAGGTGTGACCTTCAGGAGAGCAGCGTGCGCAGCACGTCGTCCGTCAGTTCGTCGAACGAGTCGATGTGGACGTCCGCGACCTCGAGCGACTGGTAGTCGTGGCCTTCGGGGTGCAGGCCGATGCAGAACATGCCCGCGTTTTTGCCCGCGGTGATACCGGGGTTCGTATCCTCGACGACGATGCAGTCGCGCGGTTCCACGCCGATCTTCTGCGCGGCTTTCAGGTAGATTTCCGGATCCGGCTTCCCCTTCGTCACTTCTTCCGTGGTGGTGATGTGCGCGAATCGGTGGGCGAGGTTGACGCGCAGCAGCGCTTCGTCGATCCATTTGCGGTACGACGCAGAAGCGATGGACGGGGCGGGAAAGCACGTCTCGAGACGGTCCAGCAGGGCCGCCAAGCCCGGCGTGATGTTGGCATGCGTCCGGTAGATCTCCAAGGCGATCTCCTCGACGTGCGCGAGGTATTCCTCCAGGCTCAAGGTGAGACCGTACGTCTTCACCAGGAAGGCATGGTTGTCCTTCGCGCTTTGTCCTTTCAATTGGCTGTCTTTCTCACGCGTCCAATCGGGCAGGATTTTCCCCAGGTGTACCACGGAAAGGTCGTCCCAATGCCGCTGGCTGTCGATGATGACGCCGTCAAAATCGAAGATGAACGCTTTCATGTGACCGCAGTCTACCGGGGATTCCTTAAGAATTGATGAAGAAAGTCGGTACAACGAAAAACGGCCCTTTCGGGCCGTTCTCCTGCGGTGCTAGCGGATCACTTCTTGGCCTTCTTCGCGGCCGGCTTCTTCTCCTCCTTCTCGTCCTCGCCGTCGTCTTTCTCTTCCTTCTTGGCAGCCTTTTTCTTCGGCTTCTCCTCGTCGGACGACTCCTCGGCGGGAGCCTCTTCGCCCTCGGCCTCAGCGGCCTCGCGCTCGGCCTTCAACTTGGCCAGCGTCTCCTTGTCGATCGGCTTGAGAGCCTTGATGGAGAGTCCGATGCGGCGCTCGTCGACGTCGATGTTGATCACCTGGGCCTCGACCTTCTGGCCGATGGTGAGAACCTCGGACGGGTCGGTCACCTTCTGGTGAGCGAGTTCCGTGACATGCACGAGACCGTTGATATCCTTCTCCAGGCGGAGGAAGGCGCCGTAGTCGGCGAAGCGCACGACCGTGCCGGATACCTTGGCTCCGACCGGGTAGCGCTGTGCGACCTCCTCCCACGGGTCCGCCGTGAGCTGCTTCATCGAGAGGCTCAGCTTGTCGCCGTCGACGCCGATGATCTTCACCTTCACCTTGTCGCCCACTTCGGCGTGCTCGGACGGGTTCTTCACATGGCCCCATGCGATCTCGGAGATGTGGACCAAGCCTTCAAGGCCGTCGAAGGTCACGAAGAGACCGAACTTCACCACGCCGCTGACGATACCGTCGCGCTCCTCGCCGATCCTGAGGTGCTCGAGGGCCTTGGCGCGCTCCTCGGCCATCGCGTCGCGCTCGGAGACGACGATCTTGCCTGCCTCCTCGTCCATCGTGACGATCTTCACCGTGAAGGTATGACCGACGAACTTCGCGAGGCGGGAGATAATCTCGCCGGAGTCCGCGTTGTTGACGCGCGGGTAGTTGACCGGAGCGAGCTGGGAGACCGGGAGGAAGGCGCGGATGCCGTCGATGTTGGCGATGAGTCCGCCCTTGTTGGCCTCCTGGGCCGTGAACTTCATGGTCGTGTCGGCGTCGACGAGCTTGTGGAAGCGGTCCCACGCCTTCTTCTGGCTCGCCATGCGCAGCGAGAGGACGACGAGTCCTTCGTCGTTCTCGTCTTCCAGCACCAACGCGCTGCAGGGGTCGCCCTCCTTCAGGTCACGGAACGTGTTGAAAGAATCGCGCAGTTCGCGGCCCGAGATGATACCCGTGGCCACGCCGTTGAGATCGAGGAGCATCTTGTTCTTTCCGCGGAAGACGATGATGCCTTCCACCAATTCACCTGGCTTCGCCTTGAACAAGGGGGGCGAAGACTTCATCAGTTCGTCCATCATGTGGACCGTCGCGCTCCCAGAGGAGCTTTTGCTTTTCGTTGCCATACGGAAGTAGCGGTGCAAGGGGAGAGGAATAAAGGGTCCGCCGTCCTTGCACGAGCGACAGCGGGTCGGACGCATTCTAAAGACCCGCTTGGCGAAGTCAAATCGGTTCGACGGGCGTTTTACAGCACGGATTGGTCCAAATTCAGCTTTTTGGTGTCCTGCGGGATCTTCTCGCGCTGCGAGGTCTTGGGGTTGTAGATCTGGTAGTACAACTCCAACAATTCGCGGGTGGTGAGGCGCTTGCTGTGCAATCCGATGTTGAGGATGCCCGCCTGCACGAGATCGACGCGCTCATTCAGTTCCTTGCTGTACTGGGCGAACTCCCTGTTGCGGGCGGATGCCTTGGCGGACGAATCGCCCGGATTGAGCCAGTCGAGGAATTGCTCGAGCAGCGTCTTTTTGCGCAAGGTGCGGTCGAGCGGGACGATCACGAGGAAGCGTTTCTGCATGATGTCCGCGACGTCGAGCAGGCGCTGGATGAAGGCGACGTAGGTGACCGTCTGCTTCTTCAGCAGCTCGTTCGTCTGCTTGTCTGCGGTATCGAGCAGCGATTCCAGATACGGGTCGATGTTCGTCTTGGTGGAACGCATCACCACCTGGAGGGGGAACGTGAGGGTGTTCACGAACTGCCCGTAGCCGGCGATGATTCCCTGCTGTTCCGTTTCGCTCTTGAGGTTGAAGTTGAGTGCTTCCACCTGCAGGATCGCGCGCATGCCGCCGTTCTTGAGCAGCACGGTGTCGTTGCGGATTTCCGCGATCGGGACGAATCGCTGGGTGGATGTTCCGCTACCCTTCTTGCGCTGACGCACGGTGCTTTTGGGTTGTGTTTCGGCCATAAGGGTCAGGCAGGGGAGAGGTCACGGAACACCGGTCCGTTCGTTGCGGGGCGCATGCCGTCCACAACCATTCCGGGATTCAGCGGGTCCGCGGAGACCGCACTGCGGTCGGCAGGGCGAAGCGGCGGGAGGGAGGTATCATCGATGTCCACCGTCTCGATGGACGGTGCGGGGATCTTCTTCTGCGGCGAAGCGATGCCGTCCATCGTCGAGCGTGGCAAAGCGCGGATAGGACTGTCGAGCACGCCCGTCAGGTCTTCCAGCTTCGTCGGCTGCTCCGGCTTGTTGTTCTTCTTGTCCTCCTTGTCCGGCGTGAAGGTGCGGATGTGGATGTGCAGCCCTTCCCGCGGCGACCACGTGCGCACGTTCGGCTTACTCCACTTCTCGAAGGTGAGGAGCAGCAGGCGCATCAAGCTGAGATCGTTGATCGTCACGAACGCGAACAGGAACGAGAGCGCGCCCGGGATGAACAGGACGATCGTGGGCAGGATGCCGATATGTCCGTAGGCCTTGTTCAAGCTGGCCCACATCGCGTACGAGAATCCGCAGCCGATGGCCACGATCAAAATCTGGCGCAGCGTCAGGGGACCGACGATGCGGTCCTCGATGTAGACGTTCTGCGGGATCTTGACCGGTTCGATAGCCATAATCTGACTATTATATCACGAATTTGGCTTTGGTTAAAGGTCCGTCGCTCATCCGAAAAGGGGGCCAGTTGCGTACGGACCCCCCGATTCGGATGGATGATGAAAGTATCAAATATTGGCTTCAGCTAGCTCTTTTACCGGCTTTTTGGCCTTTTTCTCGCCGTGTTCGAACTTCAGGGTGTCGCCTTCGCCCTTGGTGACGCGGATGACGTCGCCCGGCTGGTAGATGCCCTTGAGGATGCTCTCGGCGACCTCGTCCTCGATCTTCTCCTGGATGGTGCGGCGGACGGGGCGGGCGCCGTATTCGGGGTCGAAGCCCCAGGTGGCGAGGTCGGCGATCACCTTCGAGTCGACGTCGAGCGTGTAGCCCTGGTCCTTCATGCGCTTCTCCAATTCCTCCAGGTGCAGCTTCACGATCTTGCGGATGTGCTGCTGGTTGAGGGCGTTGAAGACGACGACGTGGTCGATGCGGTTGAGGAACTCTGGGCGAACGTGCTCCTTCAGTTCCTTGATCACTTCTTCTTTCTTCGCCTCGTACTCGTGCTCTTCGCTCTTCGCTTCATCTTCGAGCTTGAAGCCGATCTTGGCGGCCTGCTGCGTCAGCTTCGCGGCTCCGACGTTGCTCGTCATGACGATGATCGTGTTGCGGAAGTCGACCTGCTTGCCCTGGCCGTCGGTGAGCACGCCGTCCTCCAGAATCTGCAGCAGCAGGTTGAAGAACTCGGGGTGCGCCTTCTCCACTTCGTCGAAGAGGACGACGGAGTACGGCTTGCGACGTACGGCTTCGGTGAGCTGTCCGCCCTCCTCGTAGCCGACGTAGCCGGCTGTGGTGCCGATGAGGCGGCTCACGTTGTGGCGCTCCATGAACTCCGACATGTCGATCTTGATGAGCGCGTCCTCGCGGTTGAACACCTCCTGAGCCAACGTGCGGACGAGTTCCGTCTTTCCCACGCCGGTCGGGCCGAGGAAGAGGAAGCTGCCGATGGGACGGCGCTGGTCGGCGATGCCCACACGGCTGCGACGGATGGCGCGCGCGACCTTCGTGATGGCGTCGTCCTGACCCACGACGTGCTGGCGGAGGATGTGCTCCATGTTTGCCAGGCGCTTCACTTCCGGTTTGAGCAGCTTGGTCACCGGCACGCCCGTCATGCGGGCCACCACTTCGGCGATGTCGTCGCCGTTGATTTGGATGGGGGAGCGCTTGTCGCCGTCCACGTTTTTCAGCAACTGCTCGCGCTTTTCCTTCAATTCCTGTTGCTCCTGCTTCAGCTTGAGCGCCATGTGGTACTTCTGCTCCTTCACGGCTGCCTGCTGCTTGAGCACGAGCTTCTCGAGCTTCGTCTCAAGGTCCTGGAGGTCCGGGTTCACCTCGCTGCGTTGCAAGCTGCGTCCGGCGGACGCTTCGTCGAGCACGTCGATGGCTTTGTCCGGCAGGAAGCGCTCGCTGATGTAGCGCTTGGACAGCGTGACGGCGGCCTCGAGGGCGTCGTCGGTGATGGTGAGGTGGTGGAACTGCTCGAACGACTCCTTGAGACCCTTGAGGATCGTGAGGGCGTCCTCCGCGCTGGGCTCTTCGACGATGACCGACTGGAAGCGGCGCTCGAGCGCGCGGTCCTTCTCGATGGTGCGGTACTCGTCGAGTGTCGTGGCGCCGATCACTTGGATGGCGCTGCGCGAGAGGGCCGGCTTGAGGATGTTCGCGGCGTCGAGGGAGCCCTCGGCAGAACCCGCTCCGACGACCGTGTGCATTTCGTCGATGAAGAGAATCACCGATTTTTCGCTTTGGGTAGCCTCTTTGATGATGTCCTCGAAACGCTGTTCGAATTCGCCGCGGTACTTGGTGCCGGCGACGAGCGAACCCATGTTAAGGATGAGCACGCGCTTGTTGCGCAGGGCGCTGGGGACCGTTCCCTGGGCGATGCGCTGGGCGAGACCTTCCACGATGGCGGTCTTACCCACGCCCGGCTCTCCGATGAGCACGGGGTTGTTCTTCGTCTTGCGGTTGAGGATGTGGATGACGCGCTCGATCTCCTTGTCGCGTCCGATGATCGGATCGATTTTCTTCTCCTTGGCGCGCGCGACCAGGTCGTCGGTGAAGTAATCCAAGGCCGGCGTCTTGCTGTCCTTGTCTCCGCGGCGGCGCTTGAGCGTCTCGCCGCCTTCACCGGCTGCGGGCTGTCCGCCCGGGCCGTTCTGCATGCCGGCGATGGCACCCTGCAGGCCGTGGAAGAACGCCTCGAGCGACTGCTCGACGTTGCGGTTCTGCTGGCGGAAGCTGCTGATCTGTCCGAACATCTCCTCGACGTGCGTCTTCAAATCCTCCGGCTCCACCTGCATGTTCTCCAACAGGATGGTGGCCGCATTCTTGCCCGTGGAGACGAGGGCATAGAGCAGGTGCTCCGTGCCGACGTTGGCGTGGCGGAACTTCTGGGCCGTGGTGACGGCCTGCTCGATGACGGTGTGGAGGAACACCGAGAGTCCGTGCTTTACGTGCTTGCCTTCGATGTTCACGGTCTTGCTCGCCTTCAGGAGAATGCGGACGTTCTCCAGCGTGACTCCTGCTCCCGTGAAGATGGAGAAGCCCAGCGACTTTGGAATGCTGAGCAATCCCAGTAAGAGGTGCTCAGTCCCGATATACGGGCTGCCCATGTTCTTGGCTTCCTGCTCGGCAATCTGCAGAGCAAGTTTGGCGTTTGGTGTGAACCGGTCGAACGGATGCATGTGAGAGGGGATGAGAGGAATGAATTGGCACTCTATTTTGCCGAGTGCTAATGGTCAATGCTGTCAGGACAGAATAGCAGAGATTTTCGTCCCGACCGAGTGCACAAAGAGCGGAGTGTGGTCTTGTATCGACTTCCGACAATACGCGAACACCAAAGTTGTTCAAAATAGATCCGCTTGCGCGGCAGATTGGACTCGGTGCGCCGTATCAGTTCTTGCTCTGGCGGTGATGCCGCCAGTCTTCGACGAACAGCGTGACGATAGTTGCCGCTGGCACGGACAGCAGGATGCCGAGGATCGGATGGATGTAATCCGAGAAGCTCACGCCGACAAGCATCGCGACGATGATGACGACGGGGGACAGTCCCACAGCGCGCTTCATGATGAGCGGCACCAGGAGGTTATTCTCGCACCACTGGATGATGTAGAAGACGAGTGCCACGACCAGCGCCCAACCCAGGCCGTGCTGCGTGAGCGCGATGATGACGGCGGGAACGGCACCGATGAGCGGTCCGATGTACGGGATGAATTCCGTGAAGCCCGCGAGCGCCGCCAGCGTGAGGGCGAAGTCCATGCGCAAAATGGAGAGCGCGACGAACGTCAGGGCGGCGATGCTGATGCAGAGCATCACCTGGCCCTGCACCCACTGCGCGATCTTGTAGTGGATCGCGTCGGACTTGTCGTCCAGGTATCCGCGGATGTGGTAGGGAAGGAAACCGCGCACCCAGTGGCGGATGCTCTCGCGCTCGATCTGAATGAAGAACGCCAGGACCAGCACCACGATCGACTGCACGAAGAAGCTCAGGACCGATCCCGCCACGCTCTGAGCGAAGCGGGCCAAGGTCTGGGCGATGGCGGTCAGGTTGCTCGAAAGGTTCTGCACCGTCAGCAGCAGTTCGTTGGGGGAGCTGCCTTTCAGCAACTCCTTGGCCATGTCGGTGAGGCGCGCATTCACGCCCTCGCTGACGAGCGGCAGGTGCACCTCCGGCTGGAGGATGAAGCTGGTGATCTTCAGGGTGATGATGTTGAGCAGGTCGTGCAGCTGCTGCCCCATGATCGGAATGAGCGAGACGACGAGCAGCAGGAAGATGAAGATGGCGCCGAAATAGTGAATGAGGATCGCCACACCGCGCGGAATCTTCCACGATTCGAGCTTGCGCACGCCGGGATCGATGATCGCCGCGACGAAGAACGAGAGCAGAAGGATGATGAGGATGTCGGTGAGGCGGATGAGCAGCCACACGCCGGCGATGATGCCGACGATGGCGAGCGCCGCCTGAACCACGTTCGTGATGGAGAACTTCACCACCACGGCATCCTGCTGCGGGGGCGGGAGGAGATCGATGTCCTCTTCTTCTGTCATCCGCTTCTCGCGCTGAGCCCGGGCCTTGTTAATCAGCTCCTGCGCCTTTTTTCCGATGACGCGGAAGGACTGGAATGCCGAGGATTGTTTCTTGGAACTCATTGTCCGAGGAGGGCGGAAATGACGAAGTCGACGATGAGGAAGGCGGAGATGCAGACGGCGAGTCCGATGAGGGCGTGCATGAGGTTCTGCTTGCCGCCAGTCGTATCGCCCGTGACGCCGCCGATGGCGATCTCGTATCCACTATACATGATGATGATGAGACAAATGACGCCCGCGAAGGTGAACACGAGTTGCACGAGATGTCCCACAAAGCTTGGAATGCAGCTGGCTTCGAGCTCGCCCGTTTGGAAATCGCAGCCTTCGATGCCGCTGGTGATGAGGCCGAACTGCGCGAAGGCGGTCGACGGCGCAGCCAGAGCCAGTGCCACGAAGGGGGTCAGCAGGGCGGTTCTGATGTGGGCTGTGCGCATGAACCCCTCTATTCTAGCGTATTTTTGGCTTTCCCGGAAGCTCCCAGCAGCTATTCTATGCCCGTGGCAACGGGTTTTTCCTGGCAAACGGCTGCGAAACCGATCGTCGCCCTGGCTCCGATGGCCGGGGTGACCGACGCGTCATACCGCCAACTCATCAAGCGCATCGCTCCCGAGACGGTGGTGTACACCGAATTTTTGAGCACCGACGCCATCCACTACGGCGGCAAGAAGACGATGGAGATGATGTCCTTCGATCCAAGCATCGAGCGCCCGTTCATCGTCCAGGTGTTCGGCAAGGATCCCGACCACTTCCTCACCGCTGCGAAGGTGATCGAGCAGATGGGGGCGGACGGCATCGATATCAACATGGGCTGCCCCGCGGCCAAGGTCGTTTCGTCCTGTCACGGCTCGGCGCTGCTGCGCGATCCGCAGCTCGCGCAGGAACTGGTGCATGCCACGGTGAAAGAAGTGTCGATTCCCGTCAGTGTGAAGACGCGTCTCGGCTGGGAGGACAAGGACAAGCTCATCTCCTTCTGTACGGGCCTCGTGGAGGCGGGCGCATCCGCCCTCGCCATTCACGGCCGCCGCTACTGTGACAAGTTCACCGGTGCCGCGGATTGGGAGCCGATCTACGAACTGAAGCGCAACGTTTCGGTGCCCGTCATCGGCAACGGCGACATCATGAGCGCCGCTGATGCCCTGGCGAAAATCCAGAACCTGGACGGCGTGATGATCGGCCGTGGGACCTTCGGAAATCCCTGGGTGATGCGCGATATCGTCGAAGCGCTTCGCACCGGCAAAGCCGATGCCGTCCCGACGGTGAAGACGCTCAGCTTCGAGCAGAAGATTCCGTTCATCCTCGAGCACTGCGAGTTGGCCGTGCGGACGAAAGGGGAGACCCGCGGCATGTTGGAAATGCGCCGCCACTTGGCGAGCTACGTGAAGGGATTCGACGGTGCCGCCGATCTTCGCAGCAGACTCGTGCGCGTCGAAAAAGTCTCCGACGTGCGGGCGATCCTCACGGCATGAACAGCCGTCCGAACCTGACGCGGAATACCGACTGAGGCTTCGGCGGGAACAACGCATCGAGGCCTTCTTTGCCGTACCAGTTGAGCGGAATCTCATTGCGCTGCAACGACGCCCGGAAGAACACCATGAGCGGGTGCAGCGCGACATCGTGCTGCGCTTCGTCGTGCCCCAACACGTCGACGAACAGTTCCGCGGTTTGCCAGCGAGACGGCTGTCCGCTGGCTTCCCACGCGGCTTTGTAGTCCGCCGTGAAGGCGGTCAATCTCTCGTTCCGGTCATCGATGGTGCGTTGTTCCATAGTCAGGCGATGTCGACGGCAATGAATGTCCGGTTGTCCTTCTTCGCGTCGCCTCCCGCGGCGCGGATGGCATCATAGTGGCGCATCTGTCGCTCCGTCTGTTCCCACACCCAGTCCAACAGGTCGATCACCGACAACTTCGTGGCGGCGGTGATCAGTTCCGCGCGCGATACGTTTTCCGAGACGCCGTCGCTGTACAGGAGCAGCCGATCTTTTTTGCCGACGGGCACCACCTCATGCACGGGTTCGCAGCGTTCCGCGGACAGGGAGTTCGACACGACGCCCCGGTAGGGGCTCTTGCGTGCTTCCTTGGCGGTCATCGTGCCTAAACGTATCAATTCGTCAGCGACGTTTTGCGTTACCGACGATAGTACCGTCGGTTGCCGCCGCAACAACCACTGGCCCAATGTGCGGTGTCGGACGATGTCGCGCTGGGTGTCGCCGATGTGGAAGCTGGTGAGGTTCTTTCCGCCCCGGTCGGTTTCGAGGATACGCGCGGTCGTGAGGCAGGCACCGGTGTTCGGTCCGGAGGGCAGCTGTTGGATCGCCGCTTGCGCGGCTTTGAGGGCAATCTGCATCTGTCGCGGTGTTTGCGCCAGCAGCTTGGCCACGCCCTGCGCGATCTTCTCTCCGTGCAGTCCGCCACCCATCGCATCGACGACCGCGAAGAAATCGTCGTCTTCGGACACGACGGCCCGGTCTTCGTTGCCGCCCGCACCCCCTTTGTAGCCGAATCCCGCGTCGCTTGCTGCTGCGTAGCGGTGTCCGCCCGCCGTCGTTCCCGTCTTCCGCTCACACCCGTTCAGTCCGCCGATGACGATGCCGGGGCGCGTTTTTGCCATCGGGCATACACTACATATTTCCGCTCATTTGTCAATTTTACTGGACATGAAAAAGGGCGGCAGTACGCCGCCCTTGATCGAACGTCTTAGATTGCGACGCGCACGCTCGGTCCCATCGTCGGAGCGATGTTCACCGTGAGGATGTACGTCGTCTTGATGCCCGACGGGCGCGCCTCGTTGATGGCGGCAAGCAGTGCGTCGAGGTTCTCCTTCAGCTTGGCGCCGCCGAACGACACCTTGCCGAACGGCACGTGGATGATGCCGAACTTGTCCATCTTGCACTCGATGCGTCCGCGCTTGAGGGCTTCGATGGTCTTCTTCACGTTCTCGGTGACGGTGCCGGCCTTGGGGTTCGGCATCAGTCCCTTCTGTCCCAGGATCTTCGCGATCTTTCCCAGGTCCTTCATGATGCGGGGGACGGCGATGGCGACATCGAAGTTGATGTTGCCCGCTTCGATCTCCTTGATGAGTTCGACGCTGCCGGCCATCTCGGCTCCGGCCTTTTTGGCTTCGTCGATGAGGTAATCGGTGACGAAGGCGGCGACGCGCACTTGCTTGCCGGTGCCGTGCGGAAGATCGACCGTCGTGCGGACGAGCTGGTCGGCCTGCGTGGTATCGGCGTTGATGCGGATGTGCGCCTCGGCTGTCGCGTCGAACGTGGCGGTGCTCACCTTCGTGAGCATCTCGCACGCCTCGGCGGCGGGGTAGGGCTTCTTCTCGACCAATTTGGCCTTTTCCTTGTACTTCTTTCCGCGAGCTTGCCCTGAGGCGTCTCGCTTGAGTCGCGGGCTTACGCCCGGAGCGCGTTTATCCGGCATAGGGATTGGGGGAACGTGGTACAAACGCCCTGGTATGGGGCTCCCACGAAGAATTAAGCCCGCGTATCCTGCCTTAATCCCGTACGGGCTGCAACCGGATTATCGGGTCTTTTTGGTGCTTTTCTTGCGGATTTGGCCATCCATCGACACGCGCTGGAAGGCGTTGCGCGGCAGGGCCGTGCACCAGCAGAGCGCGAGTCCGAACAGGATGAGGACCGTGTGCAATTCCCACGAGGCCGCGTCGAGGAGGCCGCCCTGGACGAACACGAGCTGGAGGACGAGGGAGAGCGACGAGAGCAAGATCAACAGCAATCCCATCAGCTTCCACGTGTAGAAATGGATGAGAAAGGGGACTTGCCGCGACGCGGGGTCGACCGTCGACGACAGGTAGTCGTGCCACAGGAACGTCATGCCGCCGAAGGCGAACACGAACAGCAGGGCGGTGAAGGTGGAATTCGGGTAGGCGAGTCTGGCGAGGACGGCGTACAGCGCCGGCAACGCGGAAACGGCCATCAGCAGGATGCCGATGCTCTGTCCGATGTAGCTGTATACCGCGCGCCCGACTGATTGCACCTGCGCCCCCTGTTTGAGCATGCTCGGTACGAAGAGCAACGCCAAAACCTGCCCGATGATGACGGGCAGTGCGAGGAGATACAGGGAACTACTGTTCTGCGAGAGGAGCGTGAGCATGCGTCGGTGGGCAGCAGGATAAGCAGAACGCGGCTTCTTGGCACGCGAAACGCATTGCACGACTGCTGCGGTGATGCTCTGGCTAGAACGAGCTTATTCGACGGTGACGCCCATGCTGCGCGCCGTGCCGGCGATGCTGTGCATGGCCTGCTCGAGGTCCGTCGTGTTCAAGTCCGGCATCTTCGTCTGCGCAATTTCCTTCAACTGCGCCTTCGTGATCGTGCCGACCTTGTTCTTGTTCGGCTCGCCGCTGCCCTTCTGCAACTTCGCCTTTTCCATGATGAGAGCGGAGGCGGGCGGCTGCTTGAGGATGAAGCTGAAACTGCGGTCCTCGTACACCGTGATCTCCATCGGGACGATCTGTCCCATGCGGTCCTTGGTGCGAGCGTTGAACTGCGTGCAGAATCCGGCGATATCAATACCGGCCTGTCCGAGCACCGGGCCCAAAGGAGGGGCCGGGTTCGCCTGGCCGCCGCGGGCCTGCGCCTTGATGATTTTCTTCACTTTCTTGGCCATGACGAATCGGGGAAACGAGGTGCGGGCCAGTTTTGACTGTTTGAGGCCGTTTGTCAATTCGTTTCACCATCCGTTTCGCCGTCTCCGTCTACATTTGCCTCTTCCCCCTCTTTTTCCGCGTGGGCGACGAATGTATGGCCATAGACCTCCCCGCGCTTCTTCTGGGGGCTGAAACGGTATCCGGTGTCGCCCTGGCGGACATAGATGCGCTCCCAGCTGCGTTTGGTCATCAGGGCGATGCGATCGTTGAGGCGGGCGAGAACAAGGGTGGCCATTCCAACTTTTTCGTTGTCGCCGGTGTTCACGTGCGGATAGAGCACGGGTTTGTCCTCGAGGGACTTTCCGGCGAAGGTGGGGAACTGCTTGTCGTGTCCCACGACGCAGACTTCGCCGTCCTTCATCGTGGTCTGGATGATTTCGTTGTATCCCTCGTCCTCGCACACGTGCGTGATCACGGATGCCTGCTCGCTGCGCGAAGGCATGATGGTCAGTTGGTTCCTCGTCCTCGAGTCATCGCCGAATTGCACGTTGATGAAGTGGCTTGCATCGAGCGTCGAGTATTTGCCCATCGGCATGTTGGGGGCGAGCAGGTCGATGCCGAATGGATAGATGATGCCGAGGAGGTCGATGAGGTCGCTCAAGCGCTTCGTCGGTTCGTCCAAGCGCCGCTGGTACCGCCGCCGCTTTTGGTCGTATTTCTCCTCCTCCCTCTCGATGTCCCAATCGTTGGGCATCGCCATCAGGGCCGCGATCTTATGGTAGATCGGCGCGGTTTGCTGGGTGCCTTTGTTCGCCAGCCGGCGGATGGCGGCGAGGATTTTTGAGCGCTGCCCCTCATAGGGGCCGCTGGAAAACTCCTGTTCATTCAGGCGGTTCAATTCACCGACGACCCGCCGGTACTTTGCGTACTGCGACGACAGCAGTTGGAGGTCGTTGGGAAAGAAGGCCGACATCAAA
Source organism: uncultured Candidatus Peribacteria bacterium (assembly GCA_964427895.1). Lineage (GTDB taxonomy): Bacteria > Patescibacteriota > Gracilibacteria > Peribacterales > Peribacteraceae > CAYRUZ01. The sequence goes on along the minus strand of CAYRUZ010000021.1, from coordinate 3,338 downwards.
TATTCCAGATGGTCGACACGCTGATCGTCTTCGCACTCTTCGCGGATGATGTCCGTCGCGAATCGGCACGACATGGCATGCGGCTCCATCATCAAGAGCATCAATTTCCAGGAAATGTATGTCTGTTGCTCCGCTATCTCCGCCCGCCGTCCTTCAACGTCCGGTGGTGTCGACGCATCGGACGGAACGTCTGCCGGTTCTGGCGTCTCGGAAGGCATGCAGGTGGCCGACCAGCATCGTTCGCTCGTTCTGTGCTGTCAACGGTTCACCGGCGGACGAGGCTCTCGATCAAGTCACGCGTTTCCGTCTGTTTATCGGCAGCCTGATGGATTTCGTAGATGCGCTCCTGCACGCGGATGAGGACGATATTCTCGTCGCTGATGTCCGGGTCGCGGAACGACACGACGTTCACCACCGGTTGGCCTTCGTCGTGGTACGTCTCGTCCTTCAAATCCTTCACGCCTTCGTCGGAGAGCGTCACGAGCAGCGCCTCTTTGATGGCTGCGAAGTACGTCTTGGCCGCGGGCGTGTCGACCCACACGATGTAGCCTGCGCGTTCGCCGTCCTTGAGCAGCACGCGGTACTGCGCCGGGACCCCGCTGCCGATCACTTGCTGGATGATGTTCGTCTCCGGCTCGGCGCGGATTTCGAAGTCTTGCTGCGTGAGCGTCGCCAGCACATCCGGTCCGCGCTTCTTCGCCACGCCCTGGCTCACCACCGTCTCGGTGCGGATGGGCGAGCGGAGGAAGGCCGGCAGGTTTTCGCCATGGTAGACGGCATCGGCCGTTCCCAGCCCCACGATGACGAGGAGCAGGAGCACCGTTGCTGAGAGCTTGGCGAGTGCGGACATGCGGGGAGAGTGTAGCGCGAAGCGTGAACGGAGGCGATCGGACGCCCATTTTCCAAGGTATATATTTATAGTGAAAAATTAGTTTTATGTCAAATACATCCTGCGGGTGTACGAGCGGTCTGATACACTGCGCTCCATGGCCATCGTCCGTCAGCGAAAACAGCCCATCGTGCAGCCAACGGAGCAGCCTTCTGCCCAGACGGAAGAGATCGACGTGGGATTGCGCCCCAAGACCTTGGCCGAATACGTCGGGCAGTCGAAGGTGAAGGAGCATCTTCAGATCCACATCAAGGCCGCGCGGTCGCGCGGCGAGCCCTTGGGACACACGCTCCTGCACGGTCCTCCCGGACTCGGCAAGACGACGCTCGCGCACATCATCGCCGTGGAGATGGGCGCGCAGGTGCGCGTGACGAGCGGTCCTGCGATCGAGAAGGCCGGCGATCTCGCCTCATTGCTGACCAACCTCCAGAAGGATGATGTCCTGTTCATCGACGAGATGCATCGTCTTCGTCCCGCCATCGAAGAGGTGCTGTACGGGGCGATGGAGGATTGCGTCCTCGACATCATGATCGGCAAAGGGCCGACCGCGCGATCGGTGCGTTTGAATCTGCAGCCGTTCACGCTCGTCGGTGCGACGACGAAAGCGGGATCCATTTCCGCTCCGTTGCGCGACCGCTTCCTCCATGCGTTCAAGCTCGGTTTCTACGAGCTTGAAGACATGACGCAGATCGTCTCGCGTTCCGCCTCCATTCTGGAAACGCCCCTCGCCGACGGCGCCGCGCGAAGCATCGCCGCCGCCAGCCGCGCCACTCCCCGCATCGGCAACCGCCTGGTCCGCGCCGTGCGCGACTTCGCGCATATGCGTGGTGAGACGACCATCAGCAACGCGTGCGTCGAAGAGACGCTCTCCTCGCTCGACATCAACGAGGATGGTCTCGATGCGACCGACCGCCTCATCCTCAGCACCATCATCGACACCTTCACAGGCGGGCCCGTGGGTCTCTCCACGCTTGCGGCGATCCTCGCCGAGGAAGAAGAAACCATCGAGGACGTGTACGAGCCGTACCTGCTGCAGCAGGGGTACATCCAGCGTACGTCGAAGGGCCGCATGGCGACGAAGCGGGCGTACGAAAAGCTCGGCCGCTCCTTGCCGGAGCAGGCGCAGGCCACGCTCATCTGATCACGCTCCGACGATTGTGCGGATGCGTTGCTCGAATGCCGCGGCGCGGAATCGTTCCGCCTGTGCGCGGCAGGCCGATGCATCGAATGCGCGCCGGTCGAGCTCGTCGATCGCGCCCGTCAGCGACTCCGCCGTCGCGTCACGGAAGAACACACCCGTGTCCGGCGTGACGGTCTCGAGCGCGCCGCCCGCGGCGAAGGCGATCACCGGCGTGCCGCAGGCGAGCGATTCCAGCGGCACCAGCCCGAAGTCCTCGTGGCCCGGGAAGATGGTCGCGCGGGCTTTGCCGTAGAGATCGATGAGCCCGTCGTGATCGACGTAGCCCAGGAATTCCGTGTGCGGTCCGACGATTGATTGGAGGGCAGACAGATGCGGCCCCTCGCCGACGATCTTCAGCTTTTTGCCGCACTTCTCGGATGCGGTGATTGCGAGTTCGATGCGCTTGTATGCGCTGAGCGTGGAGACGACGAGCAGGTAGTCCTCCTTGTCGCCGCGTGGGGGAGCGGCGAACCACTGGTCATCAATGGGTGGCGTCAGTACCTCGCTGTTGCGGCGCCAGTAGAGTTGGATGCGCCGCTGCACTTCGCGCGAGGGTGCGAGCAGCACGTCCGCGCGCTCTGCCGCTTCCGAGTCCCAGATGCGCAGGCGATGGAACGTGCAGTCGAGGTACCACTGCTTCAACGGTCCCAAAAGGCCGTGCCCCGCGCGTTCTCGCACGTCGTGTGTGCTGTCCCACAGGTAGCGGGCGGGGGAGTGGACGTAGCTGATGTGCCGCGGTCGTCCGTTGGTGATGATGCCGTGCGCGAAGGCCGAGGAACTGGAGAGCACGACATCGAATCCTGAAAAATCCCAGGCTTCGACTGCGGCTGGGAACTTCTTCAAGTAGAGATGGTGGTTCATGCTCCATCCCGCCCACTTCTGCGCGTCGCTCGTCCGCACGCGCTCGCGTGGAAACCATGCTCCAAGCTTCGTTTCGTCGTAGAGCAACGTGTACACCGGAGCCTCGGGATACATGTCCGCGAGTCGCTTGGCGACGCGCTCGGCTCCGCCGCGCTGCGTGAGCAGCTCGTGGACGATGGCGACGCGCGGGGCGGACATAACGCCGTGAGTATACAGACCGTCAGTGCGGAGCTGAGGCGAGTTTTTCCTTCTGGGGTTTGCCGAGTCTCTTCAGCGCCGCTTCCCGCCTGAGCGCGGCCGACCAAGTGTCGCATGTTTCGACGTATGCCACCCGCACCGGCAGGCGGCTGCGCGTGTACTTCGATGCTTTGCCGGCATTGTGCAGCGCGAGTCGCTCGTCGATGTCCC
>CAYRUZ010000020.1:0-20380 GCA_964427895.1 uncultured Candidatus Peribacteria bacterium | reverse complement strand
ACACTGTGAAAGAACTGCATATACTATTATACTACTCTTGTCAAGAGATCTCACGGACGATACAGTGGGGTTTTGGGCACTGCCGGTTTTTGGCCCCCGGCGTTATACTGCAGCACCAATGAAGACCGTCCTCATCATCGGCGGCGCAAGCAAGCGGTTCTGGCCGCTGAGCGAGAAGCCGCTGTACCCACTCCTCGGCAAGACGATTATCGAGCACCAAGTGGAGCGGCTGCGCAGCGCGGGATGCACGGACATCATTCTCGTGGCCAGCCCGGGCAACCGCGAAGCGGTTGCGGCACTCTTTCCCGACATCACTGTTATCGAGCAGACGCGCGCCGCGCAGGGCATGCGCGAAGCGTTCCTCGACGCGCTCCCGCTTTGCGGAGACGAGGCGGTGCTGCTGACGCACGGCAACGACGTGGTCGACCCCGTCGCCTACAAGCGCGTGATGGAGCGGCTCGAGGAGGGGGATTGCGACGGCGTGCTTCTGGCCCGCCAGGTGGACCAGTACTTCCCGGGCGGATACCTGACCGTGAAGGACGAGCGCATTGTGGGCATCGTCGAAAAGCCGGGCGCGGGCAAAGAGCCCAGCGACCTCGTGAACATCGTGGTGCACGCGCATAAAAGCGCGAGCGTACTGCTGAAGGCTCTGGAGGAGACGAAGAGTACAAAAGACGACGGATACGAAGTGACGCTCGACGCCCTTTTCAAAAGCAGCACGTACGTCGCCGTTGCCTATACGGGGCTCTGGCAAGCGGTGAAGTACCCTTGGCACATCCTCTCGCTGCTGCATCACCTGCTGAGCGGCATCGAGAAGCCGCACATCCACAAAACGGCGGACGTCCACCCGAGTGCGGTCATCGACGGACCGGTCATCATCGACGAGGGCGCCCGCATTCTGCCCCACGCGACCATCACGGGCCCGGCGTACATCGGCAAGCGTACGATCGTCGGCAACAACGCCCTCGTCCGTCAGTCATCCATCGGCGCCGACTGCGTGGTGGGCTACTCCACTGAGGTGTGCCGCAGCGCGTGGCACGACGGCGTGTGGACCCACATGACCTACACCGGCGACAGCGTGATCGGTCGTGGCGCGTCGTTCGGCGCTGGCTGCGTGACGGGCAATCTCCGCCTCGACGGCGAGATGGTGCACTCCGCCGTGGGGGACGATCGCATCTCCACCGGCCTCTCGAAGTTCGGCACCGCGGTGGGGGACGAAACGAAGATCGGCATCCGCACGGCGATTAATCCCGGCATGAAAATCGGCAGCCGATGTTTCGTCAGTGGAGGGGCTGTGATCGCACAAGACATCCCCGATGGGAGCTTCGTCAAAGTGGGGGCCGCGCAACTGGAAATCCGCCCGAACAAACACGCCTGAAACGGAGATATCCAGGCGTTTCCACAGCGTTCTCCACAGCCCCTTGGTGGGGTGGGGTTTTCCACACCTCGTGTGGATATGTGCGGAGAGGGATAGCCCGACGTTGCTGGGGGTTGTGCACAGGACTTTCTCTTTTTCGCTGTATGAAGCCAAAAAATCTCTTTCGGCTTTCTGAAGCCCCGCATGTCGCCTTTTCCACGAGTTTTCCACATCCTCCTCACATACAAAAAGTGCACAAACGGCTTGAAATGGCGGTTCTCTCTGTCTTGGACATTTCTTGCCAACATGTTTCCACAGAATAGACTGGTATCACCGAATGAAATGAATAGTGTCTGATGATGATGAATTTTTAGAAAACATTTTTTTCTCTTACTCTCACTCCCACCCCACATGAAATTCTCCTGCAAAACGAATGACCTTCTGTCAGCGCTGCAGCTCGTGAGTCGGGCCATCAGCGGACAACAGGCGCTGCCGATTTTGCAGAACGTGCTCGTGGAGGCCGAGGGGCGCCGCTGCACGGTGACCGCCACGGATTTGGAATTGTCGATCGTCACATCGTTCCCCGCGACGATCGAAAACGAGGGGTCCATCACCGTTCCCGCAAAGGCGATTTTGAACTTTGCACAGTACAACACGGACCCTGAGGTCCTTATTGAATCCGCGGAAGGCACGCAGCTGAAATGCACGTCCCGCCGCGGAAAAACCATGATCGCCGGCGAGGCGGCGAACGATTATCCGAAGATCGCCAGTATCGAAAAAAAGACGGTGCTCACCCTGGAGGCCGCGCCGTTGCTCGAAGCGCTCAACCTCGTCACGTTCACCTGCGCGAAGACGACCCTGCGCCCCGTGTTGGCCGGCGTGTACGTCTACACGCAGAACGACATGCTCGTTCTCGCCGCGACCGACAGCTATCGCCTTTCGGAGTACCGCATTCCCGTCAGCGGCGTCTCCGACGTTACGTGCATCATTCCGATGAAGGTCTTGGAAGAAGTGAAGATGGCGCTGGGGTCGTCCAAGCGCAGCAAGGACGATGACGACGGCGAGGAGGGTGCAAAGGAGAAGAAAGAAAAGAAAGCCCCCACCATCGACGTCACCCTGTCGGCCCAGCAGGTGGAGATTCAAATCGGCCACACGCGGCTGCTCTCGCGCCTGATCGAAGGGAAATTCCCGCCCTACCAGCAGATCATCCCGCAATCGTCCCCGACCAAGGTGACGGTGTCGGCGGGCGAACTCCTCACGACGATCAAGCGCATGCACTACTTCGCCAAGGAAGTGAACAACACCCTCACCTTCACCGCGGCGAACGGCGAAATCGGCATCCGTACGCCAGTGACGCAGCTTGGACGCGACGAGGCATCGGTACAGGCGGAGATGAGCGGAGATGAGGCGAAGATCGCCCTGTCTTCCACCTACCTCCTCGATTTCCTCAGCCACCTCTCCGGGGACAATCTGGCCATGGAAATCGCCGACAGCATGCATCCCGCCCTCTTCCGCCTGCCCGGCAACGAGGCGTTTTTGCACCTCATCATGCCGTTGCGCATGCAGGAGGAATAAGGGATAATGGCGCCATAGACGGAAAGTATCCGTGATTGCCGAATGACCGTGGCTGTGCGCCGACGGAGACACTATCGCGTATGAAACCTTCTCTCCTGATTAAGAAGGAGACCCATCGGGAATTGGCCGAGCTTCTGAAGGCTCAGGGTCAACTGACAGTATCCGGCGCCGGAAACGAGACGGCGAAGGCGCTCATTTTGAGTCACGTCCTCTCGTTCGACCGCCATCCGACTTTGGTGCTTACGGAACAGGAAGAAGTGGAGTCGCTTTCCCATTGGTTGCACTTCTTCGAGCACCCAGCATCGATGCTGCCGTCGTTGCCCGCCGAGGGCGAAGGGATGAGCAGCGCCCTGCTGCAGGGGTTCCATCTCTTCATGCGCGGCGAGCACGACGTGTTCCTCGCGCCGCGTGAGGCGTGGGATTACCCGTTCCCGCTCTACAAAGAACTGCTTGATCGAACGCTTACCTTGGCCGAGGGTGATGAGTTGGCATTCACGCAGTTCGTTGAAGAACTGCTCGACCGTGGATACAGCCACGGCAACGACCTGTATCTGGCGCCCGGCGAGTATCGCCGCACCGGTGACACGCTCGACATCTACCCCATCCAACTCAACCATCCGCTGCGCATTCAATTCTCGTTCGACAAGATCGAGAAAATCCTGGCGGTGGATGGCGACGACCTGTCGCAGACCCGCCCGTTCGGCGATAGGGTGGAATTGCTCCCCGTGCGCTACGAGCAGACCGCGCCGCTGGCACGCCAAGTGCCCAAGAGGAGTCTTTTGGTGCTCGATGACCAGGATGACATCCAGCCGCCCGTCGGCGCGCATTACCTGCGCTTCACGTCGTTTCCTGAGGCCGCGAAGAACCACGTGCACCTGCGGTACCTGTCGATCCTCAAGTTCTACACGCTCACCGACTTCCTCAACGACCTGAAGGACAAACTGCAGCAGGAGTGGACGCTGCTCATCGTCACGCGCCGCGCAGAGGAGCTTGCGGGGATCTTCGAAGAAGAGCACATCCCCTTCGAGCGCGAGGATACGCACCGCCCAGGAGCCGTCACGATCATCGCGGCGGATGAGGGCGATCTCCTTCCGCACAGCATCCAGAACCCCGATCTCCAGTGCGCGCTGCTGACCGACCGCGAGATTTTTTCGCTGAAGAAAGCCGGAAAACAGCGGTCCATCCAAAAGCTGGCGCTGGACTTCCTCACTAGCCTCACGCCCGGCGATTACGTTGTGCACATGGAGCACGGCATCGGCCGCTTCGAGGGGATGACGCAGAAGGTGATCGACGACACGACCCGCGAGTATCTCGAATTGAGCTACGCGGAGGGCGACAAGCTCTTCATTCCGGTCGACCAGGCCGACAAGCTGAGCAAGTACGTCCACGAGGAAGGTGACGAACCCGTTTTAACGCGCCTAGGAACGCAGGAGTGGAAGCGCACCATGGAGAAGATCAAAGCGGAGACGAAAGAGGTGGCACGCGAATTGCTCGGTCTGTACGCCAAGCGCGCCGCAGCGAAGGGATTCGCGTTCCATGAAGACACGGACGCCGAACAGCGCTTCGCCGAGGCATTCCCCTACGTGCTGACGCCGGGGCAGAAGAAAGCCATCGAAGACCTGACCGAGGACATGGAGGACGACCACCCAATGGACCGCCTCGTCTGCGGAGACGTGGGATTCGGCAAGACCGAAGTGGCCATGCGCGCCGCGTTCAAGGCCGTGCAGAGCGGCAAGCAGGTCGCCGTCATCGCACCGATCACCATCTTGGCCGATCAGCACTTCCGCAACTTCGTCGAGCGCATGAAGGGCTTCCCCATCTCCATCGAGATGCTCAGCCGCTTCCGTTCCGCGAAGGAGCAGAAGGTGATCCTCGAACGCCTCAAGAAGGGCGATGTCGACATCGTCATCGGCACGCACCGCCTCCTCCAAGACGACGTGGCGTTCTGGAACTTGGGATTGCTCATCATTGATGAAGAGCAGCGTTTCGGCGTGAAGCAGAAGGAGAAATTCAAGGAGATGCGAGCATCCGTCGACATCCTCACGCTCACGGCCACGCCGATTCCGCGAACGCTGAATCTTGGCTTACACAAGCTGCGCGACATCACCACGATCACAACTCCGCCTCCCGGCCGCCTCCCGATCATCACGGAGGTGCGCAAGTACAGCGACGAGCTGATCCGCCAGGCGATCAGCACGGAAGTGAAGCGCGGCGGCCAGTGCTTCGTGCTCCACAACCGAGTGGAGACCATCGACGCGTTCGCGGACAAACTGCGCACGCTCGTGAAGGGCGTCACCTTCGTCGTTGCGCACGGACAACTCAAGCCGGAGGACTTGGAAGAGCGCATCATCGCCTTCAAGGACGGCAAGTACGACGTGCTCGTGAGTTCGACCATCATCGAGAACGGCATCGACCTTCCGCGCGCCAACACGTTGGTCGTCAACGAGGCGGAGCGGTTCGGCCTCTCTCAGCTCTACCAGCTGCGCGGCCGCGTAGGCCGCGGGAAGGTGCAGGCGTTCGCGTACCTGCTCTACCATAGTCAGAAGCTCAAAGACGACGCCAAGAAGCGTTTGCGGGCCATTGTGGAGGCATGTGAACTGGGGTCCGGGTTCCAGGTGGCCATGCGCGACCTCGAGATCCGCGGAGCGGGGGAAATCCTGGGGGTGTCCCAGAGCGGCACCATGAACACCGTCGGCGTCAGCCACTACCTGCGCATGTTGAAGAACGCCATGCAGGAACTCAAAGCCGGCGGCGAGGTGGTGGAAGAGGAGCAGGACACAGAAATCCTCGTACCCGTGGAGGCGCTCATCCCGAGTTTCTACATTCCCGATTCGGGCGAGAAAATTTCCGTCTACCAGAAGCTCGCGTCGTCGGAAGACGAACAACTGCTCGCCGAATTCGAGTCGGACCTGCGCGAGGAATACGGCGAACCGCCCAAGCAGGTGGTCGCGCTGTTCTCTGTGTTGCGCCTTAAGATGGCGTGCCGCAAGGTCGGCGTCATCCGCGTGAAGATGGAAGACCGCGGCAAGGAGCGCGACATCGTGCTGACGCTCAGCCCGCGGGTCGGCGCCGAGCAGATCATGCAGCTCATCGCGCAGCATCCGCAGTGGAAGATCTCCAGCATGACGGTGCGCATCCCGGAAGCCGAATTGCTCAAGAGCGCCGGCAAGCGCGATTGGCTGGCAGAGCTGACGGATCACGTGCGCTTGCTTGCACGCAAGACCGAGGCGAAGAAACCCAAGGCATAAGCAAAAAAGCTCGCCCCCCGCAGGGGAGAGGACGAGCGAGCGCGTTCACTGTTGTCCCTCGAGGGAGTCCTTGAACGCCTTGAGGAACTCCCGTGTTTCCCGGTACCGGCTGCGGGGCGGTGGGTCGGCGAAGCTGGCAATCAGCACGCCCTTGCGTATGCCCACCCGGACGGGCAGCGGACCGTCGCGTCGCACGCGCACGCAGGCGTCGGCGGTGGCGTGTTCGCTTGCGATCGTCTCCAGCGTGTCGGGATGGACGAGAGTCGCAGAGCAGCCGCCGCGTTGGAAGGCGTCGCGCACGGCCGCCGGGTCGTCACCGTAGACGCGGTAGCACACGGATCCGTCGTCGTTCTGCCGCACGCCTTCGGTGGTCGCCAGCACGTCCGCGGACACCCAGTGCTTCACCGTGCTTTCGTCGTCGGTGGTGCGGATGATGATCGACGTATCGGCGGGCTCAACGAGGCAGAGAGCGGCGATTCCAAGAATCACCACCACTGCAATAATCACATCAGGCAAATCTCGTTGTACAGAAAACATTGGCTTTCTCCTTCGGGGAACGGAATGAACGCAAAACTAATGGTACGTCTTAATCGAAAATCGTCAAATGCCGCTTTTACTGCTGCGCCTTGGCCTTAATCTCGCGTGCCTGTTCAGCCATGTTGTGGGCGATGGTCTGAATGTTGGACGCGATGGTCTGCAGGCTGGTGTCGAACTCCAACGCCTTATTGGAGAGTTCGTACGCCTTGCCGCTCATGGCGATGGTCGTATCCGGATCGCCGTCGACGCCCGCTTGGTACGCGTCGATGAGCGCGCCGAAGCCTTCGGTCACCTTCACCGCGCCTTTCACGATGGCGCTGTCCGGGCGGCTCGTGAGCGCGCCGCGTACTTTCACCAGCGCGCGTGTCTGCGCCATGCGTGCCACGCTCAGGCCCTGTGCCGTGAGGTTGGGAATCACATTGCCCGCCAGTTCCGTTTCCGTCGTGGAGAGCAGCGCCTGCGTGCGCTTGTTCTGCTTGTACATGAGCAGCAGGTACACCAGGCGCGCGACATCGCCGCGGGTCATGTGCTTATCGGGATGCAGCATGCCCTGTGCGTCGATATCGACGATGGCCGTCGCCAGTCCCAAGCGGAAGTACGGGTAGAACCACTCGCCCGTGTTGGCCACGTCGTTGGCCAAGGGGGAGGAGATTTCGCTGTAGTTGTTCGGATTCATCTGCTGCGCCAAGAGCAACAGCTTGAGCAGTTCGGCCAAAATGACGGCGCGGCTCGCCTTGAACGACGGATTCTTCTGTGGGCCGTCGATGACGCCCATCTCCACCGCTTTCGCCAGATATCCCTTGTACCAGGCGTCCGACGGGACGTCGGTGAAGCCGGGATTGGAGAGGCCGGCTACTTGGTCGTCGGACACGCGGCCCGCCAAGACCATCTTCAGCGCCGCGGCGCGGTCGACTTCCTGGTTGGGCTTGAAGGTACCGTCGGAATACCCCTTGATGAGTCCCTGCGCCTGCAGATAGACGATGGCGTTGTACGCCGGGTGAGTCGTCGAAACGTCGGAAAATCCGGCTTGCTGGGCCGAAACAGGGGTGATGAGGATGGTGCTCGTGAAGATCGAGCACACGACAGTGGCGAGAGAGCGCGTCATATACAGTTGGAGATAGTACAGACGCGGAAAAATGACTTCTATTGCACCTTTAGAAGAATGTGTAGACGCGAATCTCGCCGCGTCCGCCTTTCCCCCCTTTTCCACCAACCGTGGTTCCGGCCCCGCCTCCACCTCCTCCACCTCCCAGCGCACCGCCGTCGCCACCGACGCAGCCTGTCGACGCCGTGTTCGCTCCGCCTCCTCCGCCACCTGTGCCCATCTTCGTGGACGTTCCGGCAGTTCCGGCCGTTCCTACGGTGCATGATGCGCCTCCGGTGCCGGCTGCACCACCACCTCCGTTGGCAAACGAGGCGACGTTTCCTCCCGCTCCTGCGGTTTGCGCCGCGTTCGCCGTGGTGATGCCGCCCCCTCCGCCCCCTCCGCCCGCGCCGTAGATGGAACTGCCGCCCGCACCCGCGGCGCCCGGGGTGGCACTCGACCCGTTGCCTCCGCCACCGCCGTATTCCGCGTTACCCGCGGCGGCAGCGATGTTTCCTCCGCCGCCTTGGCCGGCAATGCCGTTGGCGCCCGCGGTGGCCGCCGGCAACCCGCCGAGGTTGGTGGCCGCCGCGCCGTTGGTGCCGGCGCCGGCCGTTCCGCCGCCTCCGCCTCCAGCTGAAACGGTGGCGGCGATGCCGCCTTTGCCGTAGCCGCCGCCGTAGCAGGTGAGGTACGACCCGAACGTGGAGTTTCCTCCCGCCGTGCCGTTGCTTCCTGCGCCGCTCGATCCGCCGTTACCGCCGTATCCGCTGTTGGCGACGGTGGCGGTTTCGGTTGCCCCGAGGTCGGAGGCGACGAACCATTTCTCCGCTTTTGCTCCGCCTCCGCCCCCCCCGCCGCCGATGCGGGCCGTCGCGGCCGCACCGCCAGTGCCTCCTCCTCCGCCTCCTCCTCCGCCGACGCAGACGACGTACACGACGCGGGCGCCGGTGGGCTTGGTCCACGTATTTGCGCCCGTCGACGTGAATGACTGGACGTCGACTGCTGGCGTGGTATATCCGCGCTCCACCCAGTCCGTGCCGTCGAACCGAAGGGTAATCGCTTTCCTTCCGGAAATTTCACGAACTGTGCTGCCAAGCTGGAGGTTTGATGACGGTAGCGTGTCTTGGTCTTGCAGGATGACCTTGTTCGTCTCGCCGTTGCCCGCAGTGACGATAACCACCTGCCCCGGGATGCCGTCTGCAATGGTCGGGGCAGAGGTCATGGTGTAGTCGGCATTCGGGTCAACGACGACGACCGTCGCATTCGCGAGGATGGTGTTGCTGGCTGCGGTGATGCTCTGGGTGGCCGAGGCTTTGTTGATGGTAATGCCGCCCACCACGAGCGAGCCGGATGCTTCGATCTTGTTCTGCGCGCGCAGCACCGAACCGGATATGGTGCCCGTTGCTTCCAGCGTCGTCTCCGGTGCGGCGTTGAGAATGCCGAGGCGGTTGTTCGTGGCGTCGAACACCACCGAGTTGCCGTCGAGGACGAACGTGTTGCCGGAGATGCCGGAGACCGTCAGCGTGTTACCCGAGAGGTTGCCCGTGGCCGTGATGCTGCCGGTGACGCGCACGTCGTCGCTGAACTCGAAGCGGTCGGCGGCAGTGTTGAGTCTGAGTGTTTCCGCAACGGTGTTGCCGAACGTGAGAATGGCGTCCTGTCCGCCATTATCGCTGTTGATCGTCAGGTTGCCGTTCGTGAGGATGGCGCCGGAGGCGTTGAGGCTGCCGCCGTTGCTAATGACAAGATTACCCGTCATCGTGTCACCTGATTGATTCACGTAGCGCGCGTCCGCGGCAGTCTGGGTAATGCCTCCGCCACCTCCGCCTTGGTCGCTGCCGCAGGAGAAGCGCTGCGTCGCGCTGTCCCACAACAACTTGTCCGTCGATCCGTTGCTGCACGTGGTGAGTCCCGCCCCGGAGAACGACTGTCCCACGTAGAGACTCTTGCCCGAGAGCGTGCCGGTGGCGCCGAGGTTGCCTTGGACGAACAACGGCGCGTCGAACTTGAAGCGCAGGTTATTGCGTTCGTAGATGAGGCTCTTGTTGAGGGAGTTGCCGAACTTGATCGACACGTCCGACGTGGTGTTGAGATCGTCGATCACCTGGAACGCTTCGGTGTTCACCAGGAGGGTGGGCGACCACGAACTTGCGGCGAATGCCTGCGTGACAATGCACCCCAGGGTGACGAGGGTCACGGTGGCCGAGAGGAGGACGCGATTCCGCTTCATGGTTTCCCACCATTATAGCAAAAAAACCGCTTCATGCACAGTAAAACTCTGTTTTCATCGACATAAAAAACCAGCCCCGGGAAGGGGCTGGTAGGGTTGCGAGGATCAGGGGGCGATCAGCCTCACGGGGTGGTGTTGGCCCAGTTGAAGTCGATGCTGCCGAGGTCGGTGACGTTGCCCGTTTTTGCGGCCGTCTTAATCAGCAGGGTGATGTAGCCGCCCGGGGTGTACGTGCCGCTCGTCACGCCGCCGATGCTCAGTGCGCGCCAGGTGTTCGCGCTGGTGCTTGCCTGAACGTGGTTGCTCGTGAGCGAGACGAGGGAGCCAGCCGTGTCGAGCATGCGGATGCTGATGTAGTTGTTTGCGGTGTTCGTGCTGGTCGTGCGGAGGCGGACCACCATGCCCGATGCGGTCTCGAAGTGCGAGAAGTTCTTCGGAATCTGCAGACGCACGGCCGTCCAGTAATCCTGCAATGTCGCCTGCGTGGTCGTCCACTCGTAGTAGTTCTGCCTGTTCGTGGCATCGTAGGAGAGAGCCATCGTTCCCACGGCCGTAGAGCCGGAGGCGAAGTACGTGGCGTTCGGGAATTCCGGGTGCATGGAGACGATGTTGCCGCTTCCGTTGGCGACGCTGGTGGTTGCCCACGTCAGGTTGCCCGCTCCGTCGTTCTTCAAGAACGTGTTGGCAGCGCCCTGTGCGCTCGGTCCGGAGTACGTCACGCCGTGCAACGTGAGGTTGCCGTCGACCGTGAGGGTGGAACCGGAGAGGTTGCCCGTCGTACGCAAGTTGCCAGTGACGGACACGTTCGTGCTGAATTCAAAGCGGCTGGTGGAGTTGTTGTACTGGAGTGTCTTCGTCGTGGCGTTGTTACCGAAGCTCAACACCGCGTTGTTGCTATCGAGGTCGCTGTTGATGGTGAGGTTGCCGTTCGTCGAGATGGCACCCGTCGTGGAGAGCGATCCGCGGATAATGGAATTGCCGTCGACGTTCAAGGTGGAACCGGAGAGGTTGCCACGTACCTTCACGTTATTGTTATGAGTGGCTACTCCGCCGAAGGTGGATGTACCGTCCACCGTGAGGGTCGAACCGGACACGCTGCCCGTCGCACGGATGTTGCCCGTGACGGACAAGTTGTCGTTGAACTCGAAGCGGCTCGTCGTACGGTTGTACGTGAGCGTCTTGTTCAGCGTCTGTCCGAACTGGATGTAGACGTTGGACGTCCCGTTCCCTTCGTCGATGATCTGGAACGACTCCGTGTTGACCAGGAGGGTCGGGTTCCACGACGACACCGCGAGTGCGGTACCGTGGGTTGCGAGAAGCGCGGCTGTGGTGCCGGCGGCCGCGAGGGCCTTCGCGATACGGGAACGGTTTTTCATATATGTGTGTGGTACGTAACTATTATACTATCTTAAAGTTTACAAGTCAATCACGGTTGCAGCTTCCTATAATGGAGCTGGATGGAACCGAGATGCATTTGTTGGGAATTCTTCGCCGAAACCGTCAGCTTGATCATTATTTCGTTTCCTGCCGTCCACGTCGATCCGTCGGCGAATCCGAGGTCGGCAGACGTCCACGATGTGGAGGCCAAATGCGTGCCGCCGCCGACCAAGCTGACAGGGGCGCCGTTGGTGTCGTACACCGTGATGCTCAGCTCGTTATCCGCGGTGCTCGCGGAGGTGGAACGGTACTGCACCGAGAAGGCCGGCGTGCCGGTGTCATCCCAGCCCACGAAGTCCTTCGGCAGCTGGTAGTGCACGAAGATGTCGTAGTCCTGGAGCGTGGCTTCAGTGGTCGTCCACTGGTAGTAGTTTCGCTTGTTGATGTTGTCCTGCGACAGCGAGAGGCGGCCGACGTTGTCGGCTCCATCTCCCTGGTAGCTCGACTTGTCGTATTCCGGCGTGATCTTCACGACGTCGTCCGACTCGCGGTCGTCGCTCTGTGCGACGCGCCAATCGTCGATGCTCGTGATGTCGCTGCCGTTCGTCGTCACGCGTGCCAGCGGGATGAACGCTTCGTCCGTCGGGAACGTGTCGTTCTGCACGGTGAGCCCGCCCGAGCCGAAGAAGACGTAGTTGATGGCGTTGGCATGCATCGCCACGCCGGTCACGGCGACGAAGTGCGTCAACTCCCCGCCCAAACGGTACGTTCCTTCGGAAATCGCGATGTTCAAACCTCCGTCGTCGGTGACCTTTAGGGCGCCTTCAGCGCCAAGTGCCGTGACGTCGACTCCGTTAATCGTACCTTCGACCGTCAGGTTTCCGGCGATGTGCACGTCGGTGGAGAATTCGAAGCGGTCGTTCGTCGACGAGTAGACGAGGCTTTGTGCACCGAGATCGTTGCCGAAGGTGAGCACGGCATCCGCCGCGTCGTTGTCACCGTTGATGATGACGTTGCCCTGGGCCTGCACGTCGCCTCCTGCGTCCACGTTGCCCGCGACATCGGCATCACCCTCGATGCGCACGTCGTCGGAGAAGGCGAACCAGTCGTTGCCGGCGGAGTACGTAATGGTCTCGTCGCCCAGCGACGTGCCGAACGTGAGCGTGGTGTCGCCCGCGGTGTCGCCCGTGTTGATGGTGAAGTTTTGCGAGGTGGTGCCCGTACCCATCTGCGCCGGGCTGATGCGCCCGTCGGCGCCGAGGATGAGCACGTTGCCGGACGCGGTGCCCACGACGTGCCCGTCGAGACTCTGTGCGTTCTGCGCATAGGCCATGGAGTTCACGAGTTTGCGGTCGTCGGCATCCGCGCCCGCGTCACCCGTCGGGTCGAGCAGGACGAAGCTCGTGTCCGGCGCGCCGTCGTTCTTCACTTCCACCTGCAGGTATTTCTGTACCGAGGCATCAAGCTGCGGCAGAGCGTTCACGGCGCCGAGGTCGACGCGGAACAAGCCGTCGGCGTTCGGGGTGATCGTCTGCGTCTCCTGCCACTGACCGTAGTTGCCTGCGCCAGTGTTGATGCTGCCCGCGGACGCGTCGCCCGCGCCCCAGTCCGCGCTCTTCCAGAACGAGAAGCGGAACACGACGGCGCTCGTTACCGGCGCGCCGAGCGTGTTGAGCAGGCGCCCCTCGTACAGCAACGTCGGCGCCACGCTGGATGCAACGGCACGTCCCGCTGTGAGCAGCAGGACGAGTACGCAGGCCAGTCGTGTGGCGAAGGATCGCTTCACGAGACGGAAGAGGGAATACGCTTACGTTTGCGGCGGCCAGGCAACCAGAAGGGCGGTAAGAGCGCCGAGACGCTCACGGCGCCCGGTTGCATGCCGGAGAACAATCCCGAGAACGGGGCACTTGCCGATTCATAGGCGGGGATGGCGGCGTAGATGTTGCGGAAACGGGCGATCCAGGAGAGGCGGCCGAAGATACCGAGTTCCACGACGCTGGCTCCGCCGATGGCGGCGGATTCCACCTGCGCCACGGCGCGATTGCCAGTCGTCCGCATGTCGTTCGCGGCGAGCCATTCCTCCGGCGTCAGCTGCTGCTCGCCGCCGGCTTCGCCCGGGGCGGCATTGTGCGTACCCGATGGCACGTCCGCGCCGTTTGCACCATGCGTTTCGCCGCTTGCGACTGCCGTCGAAGACGCGTCCGTCGACGCACTCGAATCACTCTGTCCCGCTGATGCGCTGGTCGATGCGCGGCTCGACACTGTAGCCACCATGGAGCTCGTCACGCCGGTACTGCCCGCATTGCTTGTCTTGCTGCTGCGCGCACTCGCGCTGTGTGCCGACGAGCTGTACTGCACGATCACGGGTCGCGTGCCGCCGGACGGGGGATTGGTCAGGTCGCCTCCCGGAACAGAGGCGCTGCTGCTGACGCTGCTCGAGCTGCTGGCAGCAATGCATTCGTCGGCGACGAACGTGCAGCTTGCACTGCATGTCAGCGTGCCGCCGGCGTAGCCCAGATCGGTGCAATCTTTGCCGCCCAGGTCCGTGTCGTCGCAGCGCTCGAAGGCCTCGCGAATACCGTTGCCGCACGTGCCGTTCGCCAGCCACTGCGGCTGCTCTTTCCAGTCGGTCGCTTGGCCGAATGTGTCCTGTTGCGTCAGTCCGCCTTCGAGCGCGAAGTCGCCGCCTTCGAGCGGCATGGCGTCTTCCTGGAGGCTATCAAAATCGAGCTGAAAACTTTGCGCGTGTGCCTGCGCGTACGCGTACGCGAAAATCTCGGGATGCAGCAGTGCCGAGACACACAAAGTGCACAACAGTATGTGAGTGATTTTTTGTGTATTTTTCAACAATCTGATTTTATCACAAATCAGACAAGATTACTAGTTTAAACTATATAACATTCACTTTGGCAAATACACCGCGAAAATGCTGCCCTTTTGACGACCCGGCCGGTAGGCCAAAGTGGCCCCCAGCTCCTCGCAGAACTGCTTTGCGAACGTCAGACCCAAGCCATTCCCGGCATGCATTGTCTTCGCTCGCTCGCCACGGAAGAACTTCTCGAAGAGACGTTTTTTTTCCGCCGCCGTGATGCCGATTCCGGTGTCCTGAATTTCGACGAGAATTTTTCCCCGTTGTTCACTGACGGTGACCGTCACTTTTCCCCCCTCCGGGGTGTAGTACAACGCGTTCGCCAACAGCTCGTCGAAAATGCCGTGGAGCAGGATGGGATCCGAGGTGAGCATGACGTCGCGGTCACCCTTCACCACGACAGAGTGCTCCATTTTTTCGGCTACTGGATGCAGTGCAATCAATGCTCCTTGGATGATGGCCGAGAGATTCAGCCGCGAGCGCTGCATGGAAACTTTCTCCTCCTCAAGATGCGAGCGAGCGAGCAGCCGGTCGAGCACGATGAGCGATTCGCCCAACGACGCCTGCATGTTGCTCAGCGCCTCCTGCTGCGACAGCGTCAGGATGCCAAATTCCTTGGATTGGAGGAGCGAAGAATATTTCGAAAGATTGCCGAGCGGCGTGCGCAGTTGGTACGCCACGCTCGTCAATTCCTCCTTCGCCGCCGCGACTGTTTTTTTGAAACTGCGGAAGCGGATTTCTTCCCGAATCATGAGGGCCAAGAGGGCCGCAAGAACCGCGCCGTTAAGCAGCAAAACGGTTGTCATCGTCCTTGGAGTGCCTTCGTAAGAACCGGCAGAAGCTGTTCATCGTCGATGTCGCTTTTCACCAGGTACTCCTTTGTCCCCAATTTCTTGCAGCGGTCCTTGCTCACTTTGTCGCTGATGTTCGTGCAGACGATGACGGGAAATGTCATGCCTTTCTGTTTGCGGTGTTCCAACACGCCGAAGCCGTCGACGCGCGGCAAAAGAAGATCGAGCAGCAAGAGGTCGGGGGTGTCATCATCGATGATCGCGATCGCCTCCTCGCCGTTCTGGGCCACGGTCACCTTCAATTTTTGCGCGGTCAGCGCACGCACGAGGATGCGCGACAGGAAGGTGTTGTCCTCGACGATCAGAACGTGTTTTTTTCGTGCAGTCATGCGGCGAGCGGGAAGGTGAGGGTGAAGCGCGTGCCGGCGCTCTCTTTGGAGACGAACGAAATCTTTCCATGGAGAAGATGCACCAAAGAGTAGGCAATGTGCAAACCCAATCCGCTCCCCTCCGCGCCCGTCTCCATCGCGTTGGAGGCGCGGAAGAATTTTTGCGAAATTTTTTGCTGGTCGGCGATGGGAATGCCGCAGCCGTCATCTTGCACGACGATATTCATCGTCTTGTTTTTCGTCGCCACGGAGACGCTCACGGCGCCGCCGTTCTTGCTGTACTTGCACGCGTTGGCGATGAGGTTTCCGAGGATTTCCTTCAGCAGTTGTTCGTCGGTGACGAGCGATGCGTCCGTCGCGCAGTCGACAGAGACGGTGAGGTTTTTTCCGCGTATCTCTGCGCCGTTGAGGCCCACGATCTCTTCGATCACGTCGCGGACATTCACGGTGGTGGGCTCGGGATCGACTTCGCCGGACTCGATGTGCGAGAGCGTGAGCATCGCCTTAATCGTCTCCGCCATGTGGCTGGAAGCGGCATGCGCGGACCGCACCATTTCCTCCTGCTCGTGATCCAGGTGTTCGCGGCGCAGAGACGAAAGCGCCCAGCGGATTTCGGTGAGCGGCGTGCGCAGCTGGTGCGAGGCGAGCGACACGAACGCCGTCTTGGCGCGCTCGGATTTCTTTCGTTCCGTGATGTCCGCGTGCATGAGCACGAAGAACGATGCCGGATTTTCCGTCGTTTCCTCTGCCTTAAGAGTGACGGGGAACATGCGGATTTCGGCGTCGTACGTCGATCCGTCTTTGCGTTGCAACACGAAGGCGTCCGAGTAGAAGGACGTGCCGTCCTTCATCGCCTGATCGATGGCCGCCAGTAATTTTTCATCCGTTTTTTTGCTGCGCACCGCGAAGAGATTTTTGCCGAGGGCGTCTTCGGGCGAGAATCCCGACACGCGGCACCAGGCGTCGTTGACGTACACGATGGTCCGATGGTCGCTCGAGACGATCGAGACGGCCTCGGTCGAGGCGTCCACCGCGAGCTGGAATTTTTGAATCTCCGCCAGGGCTTTTTTCTGCTCCGTGACGAGGAAGCGGATGGCGATGTACCGCTCGGGACGCCCCTGCGGATTCATGAGCGGAGCGATCGCGGTATCCACCCAATAGTACGATCCGTCCTTCGCTCGATTTTTGATTTCTCCTCGCCAGGCCTTGCCGCTGCTGATGGTGCGCCACAGTTCCTCGAAAAGCGACTGGGGTTGATGGCCGGATTTCAGCATGCGGTGGTTATTGCCCAGCAGTTCGTCCATGGAATACTGGGACACGCGCACGAATTTGTCGTTGGCGTACATGATGTTGCCTTTGGCGTCGGTGATGGACACGAGCGCCGTCTGGTTAAGTGCCTCGAACGTGGCTTTGATTTCGGATTCGCGCTTGCGCAGGTCCGTGATGTCCTCCGAAATTCCCAGCAAGAACCGGGGATTGCCTTTCTCGTCGCGCACGCTGATTTTCCGGGTGTGCAGCCAGCGCGTTTCGCCCTCGCGCGTCTTGATCGGCTCCTCCGGGATGTCGACGATGCCCGTGGCGCCGAGCACTTGCCGGTCTTTGTTGATGAAGAACTCCGCTTGTTCTTTCGGGAAGAAATCCGCATCGCTCTTGCCGATCATTTCTTCGCGCTTGTATCCGAGCAACGATTCCGCTGCGCGGTTGAACAACACGAAGCGCAGTTGCTCGGCGTCTTTGACGAACACCATGTTCGGAATGTTTTCGAGGATGGCGTCCAAAAAGAGGTTCGATTCGCGCAATTGGGCCGTTCGTTCCTCGATGCGTTTTTCCGCTATCTCATGGGCTCGGCGCAATTCGAAGCCCATGTGATTGAAGGATCGCGCGACGTCGGCGAACTCGGTGTTTTTCGGAATCGGGAACTGAAAGCCCACTTGGCCGTTGGCGATGCGCTGTGCGCCGTCGGCCAGTTGTCCGAGAGACACGGCGATCCTTCTGCCGAACACGAATCCGGCAATCACCACGAGGAACGCCAGCGACGTTCCGATCACGACCGTGCTGTAAAGCGTGGTGATGGCCCACTGAGTGTCTTTAACGCTGAGGTCGAACAGTTCGTTCGCCCATTTGATGCGCTGCACCGTACCCGCTGACATTGCGTTGCTCAGTGCGGCGAGATTTTTCCCTTGCCGCTCCGCATCGCTCAGTTGCAGGAATTGACCCTTCGCTTCTCGCAGCGATGCCAGAATGTTCTGCAAGATGGGCAACGACGTGGAGTCCTTGAATAGATCCACGTTTTTTTGCAGTAAGGACATTTGCTCCTCGTATTGTTCTATCCACTGACGTTTCACGTCTTCCGAAGGGGCAACCATATACTCCGTGCGGATGAGCGAACGTCGCAACGACATGCCGTAGTATTGAGCGGCAACCTTCTGGCGCTCCGTCGCGCGGCTGATGGTCTGAACCGACAAGAGCACGGACGCACGACCGATGACCATTGCCAGCGCGATCAGCAGGGACCCGACGGCGATTTTATTACGAAGAGTCATGCGGTCTGCTGCGAATAGTGCGTAGTGTCTGTTTTAGGATAGTTCGATCACCGCATATCTGTCGTTGCGCTTTTCTTCATGATGGTTTGGAATGTCCAACGCGCGGGGCTCGTTTCGGCATCCAGTTCGAGCGTCTTCATGATGATGTTTTTCATGCGCCACGCCGTGGGATAGGAGACGTTGAGGTAGACGCCTAACTCCTGGGCCGGCATGCGCCCCTTGGTGCGCGAGAGGAGGAAGATCGCGTGGATCCAGGTGAGCAGCGGCAGGTGGGACGAGCCGAAGATCGTGCCTTTGCGCGGGAAGATGTGCGTTTTGCCGCAATTGCACGTGAAACTCTGCTTCTTCCTGTCGCGGTGGAACGATTTTTTCCTGTTGCACGCCTTGCATTGAATATTCGGGTACCGCAGCTGAAAGAGGTACTCCAAACACCGTTCTTCACTGTAGAGTTTCGAACGATAAAAAGACATAACCTTCGTACACTAGGGCAAGTTTTCCCGTCCGGAAAGCGTCGCAGGGGGTTACTATCTTAAAGGCTATAGACAAGTTGGCTTGAAGGCCGCGCTGTCCAGGTATGGTGCCGTGCGTTACACTGGTACGCATCTATGCAGCGCATTCTCGTCGTCGAAGACAATAAGAAACTGCACAATCTCAACAAAGGCATGTTGGAGAAAGCCGGCTACGACGTGCTCTCCGCCTTTGACGGAGACGAAGCCATTCGGCTCATGGAATCGCAAGAGCTTGATCTCGTGCTGCTCGATCTGCTGACGCCCGAAGTGAACGGATTCGGCGTGCTGGCGCATGCCAAGGAGCATGCGTACGCGGTGCCCATCGTGGTGCTCACCAACCTCAGTCAGAAAATCGACCGCGAGGAATGCGCGGAACTCGGTGCGGCCGATTTCATCGTCAAAAGCGGAGTGGATCTGCCGGAGTTGCTGGAGAAGGTGCGCGCGCATTTGGAGAAATAGCCTGTCATTTTTTCCGCGAGGGTCCGTCAACGGAGAAGTATGAAGCACTCACGCGACATCGTCGTTGTCTTTTGCTTTCTTGTTCTGAGCGGGTGCAGCGCGTCAGCGCAGGGCAACATTCCCTTGCCGGATGCTTCCTCGCGCCCGACGCCGTTGCACTTCGGCCTCTACGTCACGCCCGATCCGGCGCAAAATCCCATCGATCCGCCCGAGCGGTTCATGGGATTCCACGTCGGCGAGGATTTCGAAATTCTCCCGGGGGAAGAGGATGCCGAGATTCCCGTCACCGCCCTATGCGACGGCGAGATCGTCACGAGCGCCTGGGTCGAGGGGTACGGTGGACTCGTGCGACAGCACTGCGTCATCGACGATCAAAAAGTGACGGTGCTCTACGGGCATTTGGCGCTCGACTCGCTCATCCCGGCAGGGCAGACCGCCAGCGGAGGGCAGCGCATCGGCGTGCTCGGCGCGGCGCGCAGCCATGACACGGATGGCAATCGCAAACATCTCCACCTCGGCATCCTGAAAGGCTGGGGGAATGAATCGCTCGGCTACGTGCAGACGAAGGAGGAAATCGACGCGTTCGTCGATCCCGCGACGGTGCTACCGTAGCTCAGCCACCCATGATCTGGCCGAGGATGTTGCTCGCGCCCTGGCTCTTGTTGCGGTCCGGCAGGAACGGGTTGAGCGTCTCGGCGAACGTCGCGAGGTTGCGCGTCTGGAGGTACACCGTGCCGGGGCCCTCGAAGATGCACGCCAGTCCCTCGCCCGTCGTGACGAAACCGAACGTGCCGCTGCCGACCGACTCGATGTCGTAGCGCATCGACGCGTCGAACGCGACGATGTGGCCGTTATCGACGACGAATTTCTCGCCCGCCTTCACCTCGCGGCTGAGGATGCCGCCGAAGCTGGAGACGAAGATGGTGCCCGTTCCCGTCGCCTTGATCATAAAGAGGCCTTCGCCGCTGAGGAATCCCTTCCAGCCGCTGAACTTCGCGTCGGTCTCCACGCCCTCGGTCGACGCGAGGAACGATCCGCCCTGGACGATGTACTCCGAGCCCTTCAGTTCGATGGCCTGCAGGTCGCCCGGCGCGCGCGGTGCCAAGTACACCTCGGTGTCGTCGGCCTTCGACGTGATGGTGCTGACGAAGAAGCTCTCGCTCGTGAGGACGGCGCGCTTGATGCCGCTCCACAATCCACCCTTCATGGTGCCGGCGATTTCCGCCGTCGCGTCCATGGCGAGCATGGCGCCGGACTCGGCGTGGATGGTCTCGCCCTTGCTCATGACGCATCGCAGGGCGGAGTAGGACGGCTTTGCGAGGATTTCGTGCTTCATTGGGGTCTGGGAAGGAAACGTTCCCAGTGTACACTTTCGGCATGCCGAGGTGGCGAAATGGCAGACGCGCCAG
>CAYRUZ010000019.1:0-20982 GCA_964427895.1 uncultured Candidatus Peribacteria bacterium | reverse complement strand
TTACTTCCGCACGGCCTTGCTCGCTGTTTTTGCGCGCGTCGCGCGCTTCACCGGCGTTACCGACGCGACGTGGTAGAGGGCGAGTGCGGCGAAGGTGAGGAGGAACAAGTCATCCAGCCAACCGAGGAGCAAGATGCGCTCCGGGATGACGTTGAGCGGCGAGAAGGGATACAGCACCGTCGCGAAGGCGAACCACTTCACCGAGAGCGGGGTCTCGGGACTCTGCAGGGCGCGGCTGATGCGTGCGGCGAAGGTTTCCTCTTTCTTCTGGGCGGTGTCGGTCGGCATACCGTCCTATGGTAGCCGCCGCCTGCCGAGGGGTGCAATCGAGTTTCGCGCCTCTATTGAGCCAAAATGATTGACCTTCGCCGTCTGGTCCCTAGAATCCCGTGCCTTGCCTGTACGGCCTTCCGTTTCGGAGGCATCTGCGATGTTCGCAGGACAGACGAGGATTCGTTCTCTGGAAGCACTGGCAGGCTGAAAGATGACGAATGCGATTCATAAACCGCACTCTGGAGTACCGATGACCCGTACGATCATTCTGGCCGTTATCGGCCTGGTCGCTCTCGGCGGCGTTACGCTGCTGGGGCACCGTGCATTCGAGAAGGTGCAGCAACGCGTGGACGCGCAGCAGGCGCACTTCGACGCCACGATGAAGCAACAACGCGAGGAGGAGCAGCAGCGCCGCGACGCCGACGACAAGGCACGCGTGCAACGCGAGCAGAACGACGCTGCCGTCGTCGCCAAGCAGGCAGCGGCTGCCGAGAAGAAGCGCAGCGACGAACATGCGGATGCCCAGCGTCGGATCGAGGAGCTGCGCAAGCAGCTGGAGAACGTGCGCAAACGCGACGATGGGCTCGATGACGCGCTGCGGGGATTGCAGGCGAAGGTGTCCGAGGTGGCAGCGAACGTTCGGGCGGGCGGCGAGGCGAATGTGGCCAAGGTTGCCGCCCTCGAGCGGCAATTGACGGCCCTGCGCTTCCCACCGCTGGCCGAAGGCGAGACGCCGGTGTTCACCATCGCCTTCGAGTCGACGGGTCCGCTCACCGTCGAACGGGGTGACCGGAAGCATCTGGCGCTCTTTCTCGAGTGGCGTGAGCCGCGGGAGAAACCGGCCGATGCCATCCTCGAAGCGGTGAACGCGCTCTACCAAGAAACCGGCACCAAGTTGGAGAAGCGCGTGCTGCTGCAGGGTGCCAAGCGCATCAACGATCGCTGGGAATTTTCCGACAATCCCACAGAAGCGGTCTCCACGTGGTACGTGGCGTGGACTCGCGAGAAGAATGACAAGTCCGTGATCCTCACCCACGTCGAGGTCTACGGAGATCGCGTCCGCGTACGGTTCTACGGCGGCCGCGCATCGGACGAGGGCGCACGTGCCGTCGCTCGCACGCGGCTCCTCCAAATCGCCAAGGCGTTCGATCTCACCGCCGGTTCCCGCAGCGACTGGAGCCCGAGCGTTGATGGCTACACCGATCTGTATCTGCGTCCGTAAGTGACGGCCATGCCGTCGTCTCGATACACCTGCCAACTGCCAGAGGACTGGCCCTGTACCGTACGGTACAGGGCCGCTTCTTCATGTGCGGCGTTCAGGCTTTGCGCAGCGCGCCGTCGAGAAAAGCGAGCTTTGTCCGTTTGGCACGTTGGGCTCCAGCCAGAATGCGATCACGGTGAGCAGGCGTCTTGCATGCGCGCGAAAGGGGATCGAACACTTCTTCGAAGTGGCGTTGTTCGTGATGAGCGTGACTGACGAGGTACGTTCGTTCTTGCGCGGTCAGTTCGTCGGGGAAGACGATATCCATGCCTGCCAGGATGCGTTCGTACTCCCTTCCCAGGCCGATTTCGAAGACGGCGAACGCTCCGGCCGTCTGCAACACGTCGCCCTCTTCGTTGAGGGCCCGGAAGGCAGCGGGGTATCCCTCTACTTCGGGGAAATTCTCCGGCGTGGTGAAGTCGATCGGCATGTGCCGTCGCTCCATCACCCGGTGCATGCCGGTGCGGAACCACGCGCGCCAGGTCGCGTGCGCGCGGGCGGGCACCACTTCGTCGTCCACGATACCCAGTTCTTCGTGCAAGTTTTTTCGCGCCGCCGCCGCGATGTCATGCTCCCCCTGTTGCTCCGCCTGTTCGGTGAGATCCCGCAGGAAATCGACGAACGCGCCGCCGGCTTGCAGGCGGGCCGAGAAGTATCGCCGCCACGTTTCCAGTGGTAACGAGCCCTCCGCCGCGGAAGTAAGCAGTGGGTGGTTGGCGATTTCACCAGCGATGTCTTCAAACTGCTTCTTGCCTAGCATGGGTGGACGCTACTTATTTTCGGTTTTTTGTCAATTTAGTGGAGCGGGATACGGGAATCGAACCCGCCTCTCAAGCTTGGGAAGCTCGCGTACTACCACTGTACTAATCCCGCTCAGGGAAGAGCCGCGTCATTCTAACGCAGCGGGGCAAATGTCGTGAAGTGGAGCGGATGACGGGACTCGAACCCGCAACCTACACCATGGCAAGGTGTCGCTCTAGCCAATTGAGCTACATCCGCTTGAGCTGGCCTATCCTAGGGAGAACCGGCCCAGCGCGCAACCTCGCCTTTTGGGCCGTTTTCTGCTACAATAATGCGATATGTCCCGATCGTGCCTTTTGGCCCTCGCCGTGCTGTGTTCCGTGGCTTTCGCCCCGGCCATGGCATTTGCCCAGGACAGTGACGATAACATGGTCCTCGAGGCCCGTCCGATCGTGTTGTTGCAGCCCTTTACCGGCCAGACGGAGCTGCAGCCTTCCAACGGCATTGAAATCTTCTTCGAGTACTTCAATACGATCTGGCCCTGGGCGCTTGGTACCGCCGCCGGCATCGCTGTGCTGCGCGTGCTCATCGCCGGCGTGCAGATCATGACGTCGAGGGGAGGGGACATCGGTGAAGCGAAAGAGCATCTGATGTGGGCCATCGTCGGTCTGATCATGCTGATTCTCGCGGGCTTCATCCTGCGCACGCTCAATCCGCTGTTCTACCAATGAAGCGCTTTATCGCTCTTGCCGTCGGCCTGCTGTCCGTCCTCGGCACGCGCGTGCTCGCGCAGACGCCCCCCGTTCTGCCGTGCGGCAATTTGCCGGGATGCGGTGGGGGCGGTGCCGCCACCAACGTCATCGCCGATACGGTTCTGCCGGAGCTCTCGACCATTCTCCTGCGCATCACGGCGGGCGGCGCGGTGATCTTCGTCATCATCGCCGGATACCAGATGATGTGGGCGCGCGGCGACGACGGGAAAATCGCCACGGCCAAGTGGGGCGTGATGAACGCCATGATGGGACTGGCGCTCGCGATCGTGTCGCAGATCATCGTCTCGGGCGTCATCACCGAGCCGTCCCTCATCAACGCGCAGAATGAGGTGGACGTGCTCGTCGGCATCCGCGAGATCCTGCTGGCGATCATGAACGGATTCTTCCTCGTCATCATCGCGTACGGCGGCCTGCGCATGCTCATCGCCCAAGGCAAACCCGACGACTTCAAGAAGGGGCAGAGCACGGTGACCTGGGCCATCGTCGGCGCCATCGTGGTGAACCTGGCGGGAGCTCTCATCATGGCCGTTTCCACCCTCTTCGGCGTATGACGACCCTGCTCTTCCTGCTCACCGGCATCTTCGTCCCCACGGCCCGCGCCGCGACCATCGACACGGCAGGCGTGGACGAAGGCGCAGGAGTCGCGGGGATGTGGAACACTATCTGCACGACGTTGCCGTTCTGTGACGTCGGCAGTTCCGCACCGCAGTTCTTTCTGGATAAGATCACGAACTTTGTCTTCAGCATCATCGTCGGCGTGGCCATCATCATTATCATCTGGGCGGGCATTCGCCTGGTCACCTCGGCTGGTGACGAGCAGCGCATCACCGAAGCTCGCACCACCATCATCTGGGTCGTGGTCGGCCTTCTGGCAGCCCTGGTCGCTCGCACGGTGGTCCTCTTCATCGGTAACGACCTTCTGCCGCGTATTTTGGGCGCGTAATGCCGCTGACAGAGCGAGGAGCTGCCCCTAGACTGTTCGTCGTGCGCAAATACCTCACGACAGCCATCGATTATCCAAACGCGGCCCCGCATATGGGCCACGTCCTCGAGAAGGTCCTCGCCGACGCAATCGCCCGCTGGTGGCGCCTATCCGGACACGAGGTGCGTTTGCAGATCGGCACCGACGAGCATGGGATCAAGATCCAGCAGACGGCGAAGAAGGAGGGAATGTCACCGCGCGAGCTGGTCGATCGCAATACGCCGTTGTTCGTGAAGCTCTACGAGCAGCTGAATATTTCCGCCGACTATTTCGTCCGCACGAGTGACCAGGAGACGCATTGGCCGACGGTCCGTGAACTGTGGAAGCGCATCGCCGCCAACGGCGACATGGAGAAGCGCACCTACACCGGACTGTACTGCAGCGGCTGCGAGCGCTTCATCACCGCCAAAGACCTGGTCGACGGAAAGTGCGAGATCCACCAGCGCGTCCCCGAGGAGGTGAGCGAGCAGAATTGGTTCTTCCTTCTCAGCCGGTACCAGACCTGGGTGAAAGACTTGCTGACGCGCGAGGGCGGATACCGCATCGTGCCGGATTTCCGCGCGCCGGAGACGTTGCAGCTGATCGAACAGGGATTGGAGGATGTCTCGTTCTCCCGTCCAATGAGCAGCTTGGCATGGGGCGTCCCGGTACCCGGCGAAGAGAGCGAGCAGACCATGTACGTGTGGTGCGACGCCCTGACCAATTACGTCTCCACGCTCGGCATGCTCACGGACGAGCGCGGCGCGCAGTGGTGGAAGGACGCGGAAGTGACGCACGTTATCGGCAAGGACATCGCGCGTTTCCACGCCCTGCTGTGGCCCGCGATGCTCAAGAGCGCGGGCATGGACGTACCGCCGCCGCACCGGCTGCTCATTCACGGGTTCCTTACCAGCGAAGGTCAGAAGATGAGCAAGTCCCTCGGCAACGTCATCAACCCGGTCGACGTGCTGGCGAAGTACCCGGTCGACGCGTTGCGGTTCTTCCTGTTGCACGAAGTGCCCGTCGGTAACGATGGCGACTTCACCTGGAAGCGCTTCGCCGAGATCTACGACAGCAAGCTGCGTAACCAGTTGGGCAACCTGC
Source organism: uncultured Candidatus Peribacteria bacterium (assembly GCA_964427895.1). Lineage (GTDB taxonomy): Bacteria > Patescibacteriota > Gracilibacteria > Peribacterales > Peribacteraceae > CAYRUZ01. The sequence continues at coordinate 15,869 of CAYRUZ010000019.1, read as the reverse complement.
TCAACCGCATCCTCGTCTTGTTGCACAAGGATGGCGGAGCCTTGGCATTGGCGGCTGATGCCCCCGAGGCCACAGACGTGCGCGCGACGTGGGACGCCTACGCCGCCCACATGGACCGTTTCGAAATCGCCCAAGCTGCCCAAGTCGTGATGAAGCTCGTCGATAGCATGAACGCACGCATGAACGAGGTGCAGCCGTGGAAGATGGAGGGTGAGGCCAAGCGTGCTACCCTCTCTGCGTTCGCTGAGCAGCTGCGCCATGTCTCGCTGCTCTTGTTGCCGATCATCCCGCAGACGGGTGCGGCCATCGCGCGGCAACTCAACGTGCCGTATGGCGAGAAAATGACCGACCGGGCATTCGTCGCGACCGACGAACTGAAGGCCTGGGGAGTCTCCGGCTGGGCTTCCGTGGGCCAGCCGTCCATCCTCTTTGCGCCTGTTGAATAGGGCGGTGCTGTGCTACTATTCCGCCGCTCTCACACCGACAGTCCAGCGATGCTGAGAAGATGCGGCGAGGGGAGCAGCTTACTTCATTTCAACCCTCTCTATGTTTGATCCAATGGCAGAGCTGACGGGTGGTTCGTCATCGATGGATGACGGTGCCGCACCCGCGATGCCCCCGCGCCATCACCACCACGGTGGAGGCGGAGGAGGCGGACGGTCCTTCGCGCAGGATCTGCACTCGATCACGATCCACGCACGCCAGCGCACGTTCTACGTCGACCTCAAGCAGTCCGGCAACGGCAAGTTCTTCAAGGTCTCCGAGAAGTCCCGCGGCGGCCAGAAGACGACCATCATGTTCGACTCCGAGGATCTCGACCAGTTCATCACGGCGTTCCAGGAGATGAAGACCAAGTTGGTCTAATCGCAGTGAAAGCGAAAAGCCGCGGCTCCGTGCCGCGGTTTTTTTATTCCGCGATCTCCGGCATCACCTCGCCGTTCACCGTCGGGTTGCCCAGCATGATGAGTACTGCGATCTTCGTCGCCTCCGCGCGCGTGATGGGATTCTGCGGACGGAACGATCCGTCCGGATATCCGTCGACGAGGTCGTAGGCCACGCCTTTGCCCACGATGTCGTAGAACCAATCGGCGGGGGAGACGTCGCTGAATTGCATGGCAGCCATCGACGTCGTATCCATCGGCACCGTCTGATCGATGCGCGAGGCATTGAGCAGCATCTTGAGCGCCTCTGCACGCGTCACCGGGGCGTCCGGGCGGAAGGTGCCGTCGTCGTAGCCCTGCACGATACCTAGTTGCGATGCCGTGCCGATAACGTTGCGCCGCTGCTCGGCGTCGATCACGTCATCGGACAGATCCTTAAAGGGCTTTTGATCGATCGACTTGAGGGCGACGCAGGAAGACAGCAGGGCGATCTTCAGCAGCTCGAAGCGCGTGATGGAGCGGTCCGGAAGGAAGGTGGTTTTCCCGCCCATGTCGTACCCGCGAATGATGGCCTTTTCGAAGGCGTTGGTTTGCGCCAGGGCCGTCACATACGGCAATGCCCAGTGTTCGGCGGTGTCGGCGAATACATGCCGCTCGCCGGCGGACAAACAGGCGCTCTCCTCGGGGTCCGTCCCGTTGGCGATTTCATCGGTGTCGCTCATTCCGTCCCGGTCGGTGTCGGATGCGTTGGGGTCCGTGTTATGGATGAACTCGTCCCGGTTGTTCAGCCCGTCGTTATCATTGTCCGCGACCGGATCTGTCGCGGGCTTGGAGCTGGTGGAATGGGCCGCTTCCCATTCATCCGCTATGCCGTTGCGATTCGTATCCTGCTTGAACGCCTTCTCCATCGGGAACGGGTCTTCCTTGTCGTTCACGCCGTCGCCGTCGGTATCGGATTTGTTCGGGTCCGTGCCCAACGTCGTTTCGCGGCCGTTGGTGAGTCCGTCGCCGTCGGGGTCCGCGGTGAAATCATCGCGAGGATCGCGCGGGTTGCGGTTGTTCTTCACTTCCGAACCGTCGGCTTCGCCCCCGGAATCCGTATCTGCGCGGAGCGGGTCGGTCTCCGCGGCATCGACGACGCCGTTGCCGTTCACGTCTTCCTGCGCGTTAGTGAGATCGTCGCCGTCGGGATCCAAATCCGCCTGCGCCAGTGCTGTTACCGGCGTGAGCTGGAGTGCCAGAAGGCCGACGCACAGGACGGCAAGTCGTCGCATAGGGCGCAGACTATATATCACGTTTTCCTCAGACCGCGTTGCCAGTCGGCCGCTTTCATCGGTTTTTTTCCCGGAGGTACAACCGTCATGACATGCAGGGTCGTTCCTTGCGCGCAGGCGACGGCGAAAGATCCGTCGGCGGCTTCCATGCTCGTCTCGAGGATTTTCACGCGTTCGCCCGACACATCGAGGGTCACGCCGGGTCGCGGCGTCAGCGCCCGGACAGCGCGGTCGATGGCGATTGCCGTGTGCGTGGACGTATTCATCTCCCCGTCTTCCTTCGTCAGCTTGCGGGAAAGCGTGACGCCGTCAGTCGATTGCTCGATGGGCAGCAGCGGGTTCTTGAGCGTCTCTCGCAAGAGGATGGCGCCGCTCACCGCGAGGCGGGCACGCAGTTGCGTCGTCGTTTCGGCAACGCCGATCGGCGTGCGCTCGACGGCGAGCAAAGGGCCCGTATCGAGCCCGCGTTCCATCACTTGCACGGCCACACCGGTCTCCGCGTCACCTTGGAGAATAGCGAATTCCACCGGCGCCGCTCCCCGCCAGCGGGGTAGCAAGGAGAAGTGCACGTTCACCGGAGCGATCGTCGGCCATGCCAGGACGGCCTCCGAAAGGATCTGGCCGTACGCGACGACCACCAGGAAATCGGGGCGTTCCGTGAGCGATGCTTGAATATCCGCAAAAGCGGCATTCAATTTTTCGTGTTGCAGCAGCCGAATCCCTCGTTCCGTCGCCAGCGTCTTCACGGGTGGGGGAGTGAGGACGTGCCCGCGCCCGGACGGCCGGTCGGGTTGCGCCACGACGAGGCGCACGTCGAATGCGTGATCATCGAGCAACGCCCGCAGACTGGGGACGGCTGCATCGGGAGTGCCGCAGAACACGACGGAGAATCTCTTCACGAGAGCAGTGTAGCGCGCTCTCGCAGCAAGCCGAGACGACAAAATACTTTCAGAAGACAGGATGTGATATGCCGCAAGGTGTTTGCATTGATGCGACTCTCGAAACGCTCGTACCATATTCCCCTTTACCTTCACGTCTCTGAACCCCGCGCAGACTCCGCAGGATTTCGTCCCCGCAGCAGCGATGCTGGCAGGCGCCAAGCGCGTGCAGTGCATCTGCCACCGCAGTCCCGACGGCGACGCCATCGGTTCGCTCCTGGGCATGCTGCATATCCTCGAGACGGCATTCCCGCATCTGCCGGTCACGGCACACTGCAAGGATCCCGTTCCCGAAACGTTCCTCTTCCTTCCTGCCGCGCAGCGCGTTTTGCCGCCGCCCGGGCCGTCCCAACCGGGCGACGTGGTCGTCTTTTTGGACTGCGCAGAGCCGAAAATGACCGAGCTGCAGGCGACGCATCCGCAGCTGTTCGACGGTTCCGTGTCCACGATCGTCATCGACCATCATCCCGGCAACCCGGCATGGGGCGCGGCCAATATCATCCTGCCTGCTGCGGCATCTGCCGCGGAGATCGTGGTGAAGCTGGCGGACAACGCCGGGTGGACGATCACGAATGACGCCGCCACCTGTTTGCTCACGGGCGTGTACACGGATACCGGGGGATTGCTCCACAGCAACACGACGCCCGAGGTGTACCGCACCGTCGCCCGATTGTTGCGGGCTGGCGCTCGCCAACATCTCATCATCGCGTCGGTCTTCCGCACGGCCAAGCTCTCCACCCTTAAGCTGTGGGGACGCGTGCTGGAGAAGATCTCGATCACGGATGAAGGAGGTGCCATCTCCGCCGTCACGGAAGGGGATTTCCGCGCGACGGGTGCGGACTACAGCGAACTCACCGGCGCCATCGACTACGTGAATGCCGTGCCTGGCATGCGCTTTTCGCTCATCCTTTCGGAGCGAGACGGCAAAGTGAAAGGATCGTTGCGTACGCTGCGCGAAGACGTGGACGTTGCTGCTATGGCCGGCAAGTTCAGTGGAGGAGGTCACCGCAAGGCCGCCGGTTTCGCCCTTTCGGGAAAGCTTCAGCCCGAAATCCGCTGGAAGGTCGTGGATGGGCCCGGCCTCACGCCGCCGGCTGCTCCGGGGGCGGCGCCTGGTCCGTCGGAGTCGACGGGGCCGGCTCCTCGGGCTTCTTCTCCGGCTTCGGCGTAACCACCGTCACGCGGGCGTCACGCTTCGCTTTCTGCTGTTCGAGGACTTCCTGCGGGTTGGTGGTGACGAGTTGTGCTTCCTCGGGACTGGCGATCACCTGGATGGCGACGTGCTTGTATCCCGCGAAGAGCACTCCTTGTCCGACGTCCGAGTTGAGCAGAGCGTACTTCTCTCCGTCCGTCAGGTAGAAGAGCTTCTGCAGCGCGTCGACGGTGGCGGGAGATTGTTTCAGCAGGAATTGCAGCGACGAGTTCGTGATGATCGGCTTGCCGTACTGTGATTCGACGAAGTCGTCGATGTCCTGCGTGATGGTCGTGACTCCCAGGAAGTATTTGCGTGCGCGCTTCACGATGCCGTACAGGAAGCGGGCGGAATCCTCGTACTGCATCAAGTTCCACGCTTCGTCGATGACGAGGATGCGCTTCTTCAGCTCGCTGCGAATACGGTTCCACAGGAAGTTGAGCACGATGTAGATGGCGATCGGGCGAAGCTGCTCCTCCAGGTCGCGGATCTGGAAGACGACCATCTGCTTGTCGAGGTCGACGTTCGTCTTCTGATCGAACAGTCCGGCGAAGGATCCCTTCGTGTATTTCATGAGCGTCTGGGCCATCTGCTCTCCTCCTTCGGTGGTGGAAAGCACGTCAACGAGTTGTCCGAGGGTGGGCACTTCGTTGGCACCGGGGTCCGGCGAGTCGAGCGTGATGCCGTTGAGGGCGTACGTATCGAGGATCGCTTTATCGAGGATGCCGTCTTCCGCAGGCGTGATGGCGCCGAGCATGAGGCGCAGCAATCCGTGCAGGTTGATGATGGCTGCGCGAAGCACTTCGCCCATGGCCGCTTCCTCGCCGCGCACCGCGCGCGGCAGGTCGAACGGATTGATGCGGAAGCTGCTCTGGATGGAGACCGGAATGAAGGCCCCGCCGACGGCTTCGCAGAGGTTGGTGTATTCGTTTTCTGGGTCGATGACGAACACGTCCGTGCCGATCATCATGTGGCGCAGCAGTTCCAGCTCCGCCGTGAAGGATTTACCGGCTGCGGAGGTGGCGAAGATGTCGCTGTTGGCGTTGGGGAGGTCGAAGCGGTCGAAGATCACCAGCGACTCGTTGTGGCGGTTGATGCCGTAGAGGATGCCGTGGTCATCGGTCAGGTCCGAGCTGGAGAAGGGGAAACTCGTCGCAAGCGGCGACGTGTTCATGTTGCGGTTGATCTCGATTTCGTCGAGACACAGCGGCAGCGTGCCCGTCCAGGCGTGCTCCATCTGGAACATCGCGGGCTTGGTGAGCACGAGCTTTCCGCCGAGGATGGATTCGATGTCCGTCTGCAGCTTCTTCAGGCGCTCCTCGTCCTCCGCGTAGATCGTCAGGTACATGCCGAACTGGAACAGCTTCTCCTGGCCGCGAGCCAAGAGATCGCGCAGTTCTTCGGCGTCTTGCAGGGCTGCTTCGAGCGTTGGATCACGGACGATGCCGCGCTGTTCCAACATGCGGATGCTTGAGCGCAGTTCCGCGACCTTCTTGCGGAGCATCTTCATGATGGCCTTGTTGCTGCTCGGGTAAATGAAGTGCGAAAACTCGAGCGTGGCACCTAGGTTCACGAGCTGCGCCAACCAGTTGGGGTAGATGAAGTTCGGCCAGTTGTAGGCGTAGAGCGTGCGGGCGTAGACATCGTTGATGATCAGCTCCTTGTGCTTCACCTCCATGCCCGCCGGGGCGATGATGTCGAGCATTTTCTGCACGCCCTCCTCGTAGTGCTTGAGGATCGCTTTCTCATCATCGGTGAACGCGTCTCCGTCCTTTCGCTTGAGCAGATCTTCCGCGTCCTGGCTCAAGCCGAGGATCTCATCGAATGCCTCGAGCAGGGGAGCGGGTTTTGCCGGCGTTGCGGGTGTCTGTTGGTCCATGACGGTGAAATCTCTTTATTCTAGCAAAAAACTCGTTTTCTCGCAATTCCTGGCCACGCGGCCAGGCTTGGTCGCCCATTGCTTCCATTAAGGGTGCGGCTGGCTGGGTATTGGGTGCGTTTTCTCTTTTTAAGAATTTACGACATACGAATATAGACATGTATGCAAGAAAAATGTATAATAATATGATGCAGTTTGAACAACCGACATCTGCACCGGCCGTCTCTCCGTTCGGTTTCGGCGTGCTGCCTCTGTGCGTCGACTTGGACGGCACGCTCGTCGCGACCGATACGCTCGTCGAATCGTGCCTCCAACTCCTCAAGAAGAACGTCGGGTACGTCCTGCTTCTTCCGGTGTGGTTCAGCCGCGGCAAGGCTTTCTTGAAGTCGCAAGTCGCCAAGCGCGTGACGCTCGACGCCACGGCGCTTCCCTACAACCAGAGCCTGCTCTCATTCCTCCGTGCAGAGCGCGACAACGGCCGCCCGCTGTACCTGGCGACCGGCGCCCATGAGACCATCGCCCAGGCCATCGCGGAACATCTCGGTCTCTTCTCGCAGGTGTTCAGTACGACGGATGACGTGAACCTCAGTCCCCGAACGAAGGCGGACGTCCTGCGGTCGCACTTCGGCGACGGACAGTTCGCCTACGCCGGTAACAGCCTGGGTGACCGCGTGGTGTGGGACGCCGCGGGCGAGCGCGTGATGGTGCAACCCCCGCTTCTGAGCATGGCCCATCTTGCGGCCCGCTATCCGGGCGCGCGGGTATTCCCCCGACAGAGGGGATTCTTCACGGCGGTGCTGAAGAGCATTCGCCCGCATCAGTGGTTGAAGAACCTGCTCGTGTTCGTTCCGCTGCTCACGTCGCATCTCTTCCTGAATCTCGATGCGTTTGTGGCCTCTGTTACGGCCGTCGCGTCCTTCTCGCTCTGCGCTTCGGCGGTATACGTCAGCAATGACCTGCTCGATGCGCCGTCCGACCGCCGCAATGCGATCAAGAGCCGCCGCCCCTTCGCGAGTGGTGCGCTGTCGCCCTTCGTCGGGCTGTTCCTGGCTCCCGCGCTGCTGCTTTCGAGCGTGGCTTTGTCAGCATCGCTTCCGGTGCCGTTCCGGCTCTTGCTCGTCGCGTATTTCTGCATCAGCTCGCTGTATTCGTTGATGCTCAAGCGCATGCCGATCGTCGACGTGCTCACGCTGGCGTGCCTGTACACGCTGCGCATCTTCGCCGGCGCAATGGCAATCAGCGTCGTGGTCTCCTCGTGGCTGCTCATCTTCTCGTTGTTCTTCTTCGTCAGTCTCGCGCTCATCAAGCGCGTCGCGGAATTGCGCGCCTGCCAGAAAAACGGCGAAACGGGTATCGCAAGCCGTTCCTACACGTTGGACGACACAGTGCTCCTCGAAATGCTCGGGATCAGCAGCGGCTATCTGTCCCTGCTCGTCTTCGCGCTGTACGTGGAGGAGGCGGGTCCGGCCCTCTATGCCCGGCCGGAACTCCTGTGGCTGGTCTTCGGCATGCTCTTCTACATCGTCAACGGCCTGTGGTTGCTCGCGCATCGCGGCACGCTTCGCGGTGACCCGCTCATCGCCGTGGCCAAGCATCCCGGTTCGTATCTGTTCGGGGCACTCGTCCTGGCCGTCATGTTGTTCGTCTGATGTTCCTGCGCCGCACCAGCACCGGCCATGCCACAGTTCCTTCCGGGGAACGGCAGTCGCGTTTGGCCGCGCAGTTCCTGGCGTTCGTTCTCGTCGCCATTTTTTCCACCTATACGTGGCTGAACATCGCCGCCATCGGCGTCCTCCTCGCCCACGTGGTGTTTTGGATCGGCCTGATCGGATTCTTCGTCGTCCAGTCGCGCGGCGAAAGGGGAGTGCTGTGGATCTTCCCGCTGTTCTTCCTCTACTACTTCACGTTCTTCTTCAGTCGCCACGTCCCCGAGGCGTTCGACTACGTCTTCAATTCCGACACGATCCGGTATCTCGAACTCACCGGCGGTTGGGGGGCGGAATCCCGCCATGCCGTCTGGCCGACGCTGCTTTTCATCCGCCCCATCATGGCTGTGCTGGACGGGGGCGTGTGGAGCGTCTGGGTGAAGGAATACCTCTACGCCGAATTGGCTCTCATCGGCATGTTGGGCGTCGGGTCCTTCTACCTGCTGCTGCGGTCGTTGGGCGGCGAGAAAATCACGTCCGTCCTGTTGTCGTACACGCTCGGCGTTTCCCTCGCGTACTGGACGTTTTCGAGCTTGCTTGAGTCGTACTCCATTTCGGTCTTCATTCTCCTGCAACTGTTCATCGTGCTGTGGCGCTACGTCACGGGCGAGCGCTCCGTCTGGGCCGTGACGATGATGGGCCTGCTCTGCGCATTCGCATTGTGCGTGAGCCAGGAGAACATCTACTTCTTCGTGTGTGTGGGCGTGGTCCTTCTCTCTACGCGGAAAATGAAGACCATCCTTGGGCATGGCTCCTTCGCTGCATTCGTGGCGTTCGCGAGTTATTACTGTGTCCTCACGGCGGGCCGGGCAGCCATCGGTGTACGGTTCTATTTCATTCCGGAAGACTGGTCCCCGACGGATACGATGCAAAGCCTCGCCAGCTTCTGGCGCGTGTTTTCCGGGGGCACGTCGCTCCTGGGCTCCGTCCACGACGTCGTCCGACCGCTCGTCACCGCGCCGGTCATGTCGGTCGTGGCGCAGCCTCTGGACATTGCCACATACAGCTACGAGGAATTCAGCCCTCTGTGGCACATGAATCTTCCGTACTACGGCCTGCTTCTCGCGGCGCTGGCCGTCGCGTTGCTCGGTTGGCGGCATGCCACCAAAAAACAGCAATTGGTCCTGGCCGTCGCGATCCTCGTGCTCGGCATGCGCCACTTCCTCATGGTGGTCTTCTGTCCGTGGTTCAACATCCTGTTCTCCCCGCCGACCATCGCGATGCTGTGGCTGACCATCGGCGTGGGGGTCTCGCAATTCCTGCGCCGCTATCCGCGTTGGCGCACGGCGGCCATCATCCATCTGTCGTTGCTCATGGCGTATCTCGGCACCATCAATGCCGAGTTCCTCCTCTATCCTCGCTGAGCGTCAGCGGAACGTCGACGTTCTCGTGGTACGGGTGTCTTGAATGAGGCCCAGGTCTTCGATTCCCGGCACATCCACCACCTTGAGTCCGGCGATGAGCACCTCGCGGTTTTTGTCGATGGCGTCGATGCGCTCCTTGGCCACGGGAATCAAGCGCTCGAACAGCGTGATGATCTCTTCTCGTTCATCGATCTTCGCCTCCGTCGTCTCCAAGTTTGTCCGGGCGGTCTGCAGGTCCTGCTGATTCCGGCCGGCCTTTTCGAACTCATTGTTTCGCAGTGCGTTTCGCCCGTCGCGTTCGAGTGTGGTCACCGTCCTGTTCTGCTCGCGCCGCACGTCGTTGAGCGCATCTACCTCCCCCTCGATCAATTCCTTGCGCTGTTCCGCCTGCGTCGTCGTATCCGTCAATTCCTTGAGGTACGCCGTCAGCGTCTCGGCCCGGTTCGTCGAACGGTTGAGCACGTCCATCACGTCCACCGACAGCAACTGTCCAAAACGCTCGAGGAGGGCGAACGTTTCGTTGCCGTTGGACGTCGGCGCGCGACCCTGCAGCGTATCGACCGCCGTGATGCCGTCGAGCGATCCGTGAATGAGATTCGTGGCCTCGGTTCCGAGGAACGTGGCGGCATGCACCCCGATCAACGGAGCACGCGGGGTATTCGAGAGGGGCTCGCTGCTCTCGAAGAGAAGGACGGTGATGGCAAAGGCACCTTCCGTTGCTGCTTTCGGCACGACGCCTGTTGCTTGCTGTCCCGAACAGCCCGAAAGAACGAGCAAGCTGCACGTGAGGAAGGCAGACGCGGCGGCGGAAGAAGAACGTCGCACTCACACAATTATATAATTTTTGGGAAAATGAGGCAATTGCACGCGAATTGTTCGGCGGAAGTGAAGAATTGGAACAATCGTTTCATCGCATCTCTCCGTCGTTCCATTCATGCAACATGTCTCTTTGAATGTCTCAATCAGTAGGGGAAAAACTCAGATACAAAATGTGTTCAGCAACATGGAGACAAATTGTGAGCAAGATCAAATTTTTGATACACCTCGTTTTCCATTCTTCCGATGCTATATTTCCGTCCGTTGAGTACTCCTTGTGTTCGGCTTCGCCGATCATGTCTGCTCTCCTTATCTCAACGACGGCTCGCATCTTGTCCGATTCGTTCGGACTGACGGACGTGCGCGCGGAATGGTCCCCGCCCGAAGATCCACAGCACGGTGATTTGGCGACCGCGGTCGCCCTGCAAGCGGCATCCCGCCTGAAGAAAAAGCCGCGCGAGATCGCCGATGCGCTCGTGGCCGGTTTGTCTTCCTTGAAGGAAGTGGAGACGGTGGAGGTGGCGGGACCGGGGTATGTGAACGTGCGTCTTACGCCCGAGGCCTTGCTTGATACGTTGAAGGCGACCCGTGCAGCGTGCACCGCGAAAGTGAAGCGCGCGGAAAAGCCGGTGATCGTCGAGTACTCGCAGCCGAACATCGCCAAGCCGCTGGGGGCGCATCACTTGCTGACGACGACCATCGGTCAGGCGATCAGCAATCTCTACGAGCACGACGGAGCGAACGTCCTACGCTGGAACTACCTGGGAGATTGGGGGACGCAGTTCGGCAAGCTCGCCATCGCCGTGCAGAAGTGGGCGGCCGACAAGACGCCTGCCGATTTGGGCTTGGACGGCATGCTCCAGCTGTACGTCCGCTTCCATGACGAAGCCGAAAAGGACGCGACGCTCGAAGACGCCGCCCGCGAGGCGTTCCGCAAGTTAGAAGACGGTGATGCCGCCATGCATGCGTTCTGGGAGCAGGTGGTCGATGTGACGAAGTCCGCGCTCGCGCCGCTCTACAAGCGACTGCATGTCGCGTTCGACACAGACAAAGGCGAGAGCTTCTACAGCGACAAGATGGAGCCGGTGATAGAGGAGGGGATCGACAAGGGCGTGTTCAAGGAGGGGAAAGAGGGGGCCCTGATCGCCGAATTCCCCGAGGAGAGCAATCTACCCCCGTATCTCATCCGCAAAGGAGACGGAGCCACGCTCTACTCCACGCGTGACCTCGCACAGATGCGTTACCGCATGGATGAATGCGATCCCGGAGCCATTTACATCGTTACCGACGTCGCGCAGAAGTTGCACTTCGAACAGCTCGTCGCGACGTGCGAGCAACTCGGTTGGGCGTTGCCGGAGTTCGAAAACGTCCTGACGGGCCGCATGCGTTTCGCCGACAAGAAAATGAGCACGCGCAAAGGCAACATCCTCAAGCTTGAAGAAGTGCTGGATGAAGCCGTGGCCCGGGCGAAAGAGGTGATCGATGAGCGCGGGGATGCCATCCAGACCGACGATCCCGCGGATTTGGCGGAGATGATGGGGGTGGGGAGCGTGTCGTACGGCATCCTCAGTCAGAACCGGAAGATGGATATTGTGTTCGATTGGGGGAAATTCCTCAGCTTCGACGGCAACAGTGCGCCGTACCTCCAGTACACGCATGCTCGCGCGTGCTCGGTTCTGCGCAAGGCCGGCGAGGTGGATGAAGATATGCCCGCCATCAGGCAGCTCACCGAGAAGGAGCGCGAGATGATCCGCACCCTGGCGCAATACCCGCAGGTGCTGGAGCAGGCCCGCACGGAGCGACTCCCGCACAAACTGGCGAACTACCTTTTTTCGCTCGCACAAGCCTTTAATGGCTTCTACAACAGCGAGCCAATTCTTCAAGCGGAACAGCCCGCGCGCAGCTTGCGCCTCGCGCTGACCCGCCTGACCCGCGACGTGCTGCGCAGCGGGGCGGCTCTCCTCACCCTTCGGCTTCCCGAGCGTATGTAACGCTCATCTTCTCTTCTCTCCTCTCTTCCTTCATTCCCATGTACGCCCGTTCTGTCCGCCGCACGACGCAGAGCTACAGGCCCATCGTCCTGTTCCTGCTCATTGCCAGCTTTGGCATCCTCTTCGCCGGGTGCAGCCCGCAACGGCCGAACGACAACGATTTCGTCTTCACCGCCGAGGACGCCGCTCGCTTCCGCGAATTGGCGCGTCAGGCAGAAGGAGTCGAAGCATCGTCCGAGTCGGGTGCGACGGTAGAGGATGGAAGCGGATCGCAGGTTCCCGCGATGAACCTCGATCTCGGTACCGGCGCCGTCACGGAATTGGATCTTTCGATGGCGCAGACGTACAAGGCCGTGCGTACCGGCCCCGTGGCGAGCGGAGATAATGTTTTCCGCGTCACCAACGCGTACGTGAACATCCGTTCCGAGCCGTCCATCACCGCCGCCTTGGTGGAAAAACTCAATAGCGGAGACACGATGACGCTCATCGATTTCGTCGATGCGGCATGGGCGAAGATCAAGACGAACTCGGGCAAGGAAGGATTCGTCTCGAGTAAGTACATCGCCAAGATGACGAGTCTCGACGCGCTGGCTGCGGAGAAGAAGAAATATGAGAACGTCTACTTCGTGAACTATGCCTTCGTGAACGTGCGCAGCGCGCCGGACAGCAACAGCGAGAAGTTGGGGCAATTGCCCGGGCAATCTTTCGTGCGCCCCGCAAGCATTACGGATGGCTTTGCGAAGATCAAATTCGAGGGTAAGGATGCGTACGTTTCGACGCAGTATCTCGCGCCGTTCCAGCCCAACTACATCGCTCGACAGAACACGTATACCATGCCGATCCTCGTGTATCACTGGGGCCAGACGGGCATCGGCGACGCGCTCGCGACGCACGTGAACGAATTGAAGGCCAAAGGCGTGAACATCTGGTCGCTCCGCGAGTTCTATGACTTGCTGCTGAAGCAGGAGAGCCAGGACGCGCGCCTGCCGGATTCGACCGTCGTGCTCGCCATCGACAGCGTGGATGGAAAGAACATCAAGGAAGTGGGTGATGCGCTGGTCAAACTGGGCGTGCACGCCACCGTCTTCATTCAGACCAAAAATCTCGGCCTGAGCGGCATCACGCAGAAGAGCATGTCGTCGCTCGTGGCTGCCGGGATGGACATCGAATCGCAGGGTCACACCGGTGATGACCTGCGCGCCCTCACCAATTCACAGCTCGAATTGGAGGTGCGCCAGAGCCGCAAACTTCTTGAGGAGGCGACCGGCAAGCCGGTGTTCGCGATCGGTTACCCGCAAGGCGGCGTGAACGACCGCGTGTCGCAGGCTGCGGACGGGGCCGGATACCTGCTTGGCGTCGGAGGAGTGCCCGATCGTTCCTTCACCCGCAACCAGCTGCTCAGCTTGCCCAGTTACGCCATCTCACCGGCCATGTCGGCGGACGACATCGTTCGTATCGCCAAAGGATAAGCCACCCAAGCGTTGAGGGGGAAACCTCAACGTTTCCACTCTGGAAGCAGGTTTCCCTCTCACGATCACCAAGATTCCACTCAAAACCAATACACATACTGCGGAAAAGCCGCCTCGCCAGGACGGGGGCGGCTTTTTTTATCGCGTCTCGTAGCTGCTCGGGAGATTCAACTTCTGGCGGATGTATTCTTGGATGTCGCCCACGCCCGTGCCGGAAGACCCCATTACTTTGCCGGTGGTCATCGACGCGGCTTTGCTGGCTGCGGCCCCCGCGATCTGCTCGATGAGCTGGTCGCCGTAGGCGTACACGTACCACATGCTCGCCACGAAGAAGAACATCGGCACAAGCGCGATCATCGCGCGGACGGTTCCCCAGACGGTTCGCCAATGGTCCCGTCGGTCCATGCGGTGCAAAATAAGGCGGATCTCCTCCAGCGTATCCTCCATGGAAGAAGTGGCAGCCGGTTGCGCGGCGGGCATCTGTTTGCGATCGGGAATGACGATGTTGTCGATGCGCTTCTCCATCGGCGCAGAGTGTAGCACAGCCGCGTCTTAGAACCCGCGCTTCCACTTGCGCGCGAACTCGAATGCGCGCGTCAGGCGATACAGCGGCGAGAGCGGGATGTCCGTGCAATGGGTCAGGTCGAGCAGCTGTCCGCCGAAGCCGGTTTTGAACAACGTGACGCCGGCGAAGGGATGACGCGGGTCGGCCACGCGCCGTGCGCCTTCCTCATCCGTCGCCGTCGGCGCGATACCCCAGAAATTGTAGACGTGGTCGCCGCGCTTGAGGGCGTCGCAAATGGCCGTCCATTGCAGCAGATAGCTCGCCGGGATCTTGGCGTGGGCCGATGAGCTGGCGCCGTGGTGGTAGCTCGTTTCCCCGAAGGCGTGCATGTGCACCGACGCCGCGATCACCTCGCCCTGATGGCGCGCCAAGTACACCGTTGCCTCTCCGCGCGGAGCGAAGTGTTTCACCTGTGCGCGGAAGAAGCTGTTCGTGTACGGCGTGAATTTGTGCCGCTTGCGCGTTTCGTCGTGCAGGCGGATGAAGTGCGCTTCCAGGTCGCCCAGCGGATCCGCGGAGGCTTCCACGGTCACGCCGTCCTTCTGCGCGCGGCGCACGAGGTTACGGGTGGTCTTGCGCAGGTTCGCCATCAGCGTTTCTTCGGTGAGGGGCGCGCCGGATGGCTGGCTTGCTGATGCCCACGAATCATGCTCTTTCAACGGCAGGTACCACAGATGTTCGGCGAGCAGGTGGAGCGGCGCGTTCAGTTGGCGGAACGGCGCGATCTCCGGCCAGTCGACACTCAGCGGCCAGAACGGGCTGAGCCGCAGGAACGTGCACTGGCGCTTGCGGGCTTCGTCGGCCAATGCCTGCAGAACGAGCGGCAGGTCGTCCGGTCGTTCGACCAGAGGGCCATATGGCACGCTTAAATGGCGTCCACGGCGCGCCGGGACGTGCAAAGCGAGGCAGATGCCGGTCGTGCGGTCTCCATCGCGCAGAACGAATCGTACGGGTTCCTGCTTCGTCTCGCGATACACCTCGCCCATGGTCCAGCTCTGGAGAAACGGTCGGAACGGTTGCGCTGCGAGGAAGCGGTCCCAGTCGGCGGCGTCGGTGGCGAGAGTGACGGTCGGCATCACGAGAGAAGGGGATCGAGGGCGGTTAGCACCCGGCGCGCGTCCTCATCGGACGTGCCGGGGTGTGTCGGCAGAGAGAGGATAGCCTGGCAGGCGGCTTCGGCCTCCGGATCGCTGCCGCTCTCATATGTCAGTTGGTCCATTTTGACGCTGGCGGGACACACGACGCAGCCGGTCCAGCCATCATCGAGGAAGATGTTCTGCGCTTCCAGCTGGGTCCGGACGCGCTTGGCATCTCGGACGAAGAGGGGGAATTTCTGCAGCGGCAAATCGCTCGTAATGATGGACGGACAGGCGGGCGGTGCGTCGCTGCTGACCCAACCCTTGTTGCGCGCATGGGCCAAGTACAGCGCCGTCAGGCGCCGCCGGTGATCGTTGATCCAGCGGCGGTTGCGCCATTGGTCGAGAGCCAGGCGCGCACAGGCCCCGGCGATGCGTCGGACGGGTTGTGACTGCTTGCCGTTTTTTTCATCCATGCTGACGATCGGTACCAGGAGGTGCAACACCTTGCATGCGTACAGGTAGTACCGTCCCAGTCCGAGACGGTAGAGCAGGCGGGCCTTGGCGTAGATGATCGGGTAGAGGAGGAGTCGTGCGATCGTGCCGTCGGGCACGCCCGGAGCTTCGCGCTCGATCGTCTTCAGGTGTTCGCTGATCTGTGGGCTGCGGCTGACGACGGCTCCGCCCGATACGCCCGACACCGCTTTATCCCGGCCGA
>CAYRUZ010000018.1:0-26858 GCA_964427895.1 uncultured Candidatus Peribacteria bacterium | reverse complement strand
CATACTGGGAGGAGGAAAAGAAATGAAGGAGACTGCAAAAAGTCTAATCGGGCGTTTCGCTTGCGCAAGCCACAAAAACGCCCCTTTGCCATTGACGTACAGCCAAACAGACATCCCATGGCTTGCCGCAGCCTAAAACCCTGAGTACTAAATCTACTCACATAAGGGCCTTTTTCAGTATAAAACGCCTCTCCGGCGCTGTTTCCGCGAGATTTTTGACATCGACTCCGGGGCTCCCTAGGCTCTCTGTCACATGACGCATCTCGTCATCGTCGAGAGCCCCGCGAAGGCCAAGACCATTAAACGTTTCCTCGGAAAAGAGTACGTGGTCGAGGCGAGCATGGGGCATGTCCGCGACCTTCCGTCGTCGACGTTGGGCGTGGATGTGGAGGCGGGATTCGTTCCCGAGTACGAAGTGCCAGACGAGAAGCAGACGGTGGTGAAGCATCTCAAGGCGGCACTCAAAAATGCGGAAGACGTGTGGATCGCGACAGACGAAGACCGCGAGGGCGAAGCGATTGGATGGCACTTGTTGCAAGTGCTCGGGGTGAAGAATCAGGACAAGGTGCGCCGCATTGTGTTCCACGAAATCACGGAAGGCGCCATTAAGGAGGCCGTGCAGCACCCGCGCACGCTCGATCATCGCCTCATCGACGCGCAGCAGGCGCGCCGTATCCTCGATCGTCTCGTGGGTTACACGCTTTCCCCGTTCCTGTGGAAGAAGGTGTACCGCGGACTCTCCGCGGGGCGCGTGCAATCCGTCGCCGTGCGCATCATCGTCGATCGCGAGCGCGAGATTCAGGCGTTCAAGGCGGAGGAATACTGGACGGTGGAAGCGTTGCTTGAGACTGAGAAGAAGGAAACGTTCTCCGCGCTCCTCCAGAAGAAGCAAGGCGAGAAGTTCGTTCCCACCTCGCGCGACGAAGTCGACGCGGCTCTCGCCGGCATCGACGGCAAACCGTTCTCCGTCTCGTCGCTTGAGGAGAAGGACGTGAAGAAGAATCCCCCGGCGCCGTTCACGACGTCGACGCTGCAGCAGGAAGCCGCCCGCAAGCTCGGCTTCTCGGTGAAGCAGACGATGGTCGTCGCGCAGCAGCTCTACGAAGGCGTTACGCTCGGCAAAGGCGAGGGTGCGTCGGGACTCATCACCTACATGCGTACCGACTCCGTGAACCTCAGTAAGAAGGCACTCGAGGACACGGCCCGCGTCATCCAGGAGCAGTACGGCCGCGAGTACGTTCTCGCCGAACCACGCACGTTCAAGACGCGCGCGAAGGGCGCACAGGAAGCGCACGAAGCCATCCGTCCGACGGAGATGGATCGCACGCCGGCGTCGCTCGAAGGCGTGCTCGATCACCAGCAGCTGAAGCTCTACACGCTCATCTGGAACCGCACGATGGCCACGCAGATGCCGTCTGCGGAGTTCCGCCGCATCGGTGCCGACATCGCCGCGGGCGAGTACACGTTCCGCGCAACGGGTCAGACCGTCACGTTCGACGGATTCATGCGCGTGTACTCCGAAGGAAAGGACGAACGCGACGAGCGCACCCCGAATCAGGAGGAAGACGACGACGAGAAGATTTTGCCGGCGCTCACCGAAGGCCAGTCGCTCGGCTGCAATGATCTCAAGCCCCAGCAGCACTTCACCAAACCGCCGCCCCGCTACACGGAAGCGAGCCTCGTGAAAAAGATGGAAGAGGAAGGCATCGGCCGTCCGAGCACGTACGCGCCGACGATCTCCACGATCCAGCAGCGCGGATACATTACGAAGGAGGGAAAGCAGCTAGTGCCCGCGAGCGTTGCCTTCACCGTCACCGATCTCCTCGCCGAGCATTTCCCCGACATCGTCGACCTCGCGTTCACCGCGAACATGGAGCAGTCGCTCGACGACATCGCGGAGGGCGAGAAGCAGGCGAACGACTTCCTCGGTGGCTTCTACCAGCCGTTTAAAGATCGTATCGATACGAAGAACAAGGAGGTGAAGAAAGAAGACGTGATGAAAGAGCGAGTACTCGGCAACGATCCTGCCACGGGCTTGCCGGTCGTGGTGAAGACCGGACGTTTCGGTCCGTACGTGCAGCTCGGCGTCGTGGAGAAGCCAGCCGAAGACGAGCCGAAGGAGAAGGGAAAGAAGGGCAAGGCCAAGGCGAAGAAATCGTCTGACCTCAAGACCGCGTCATTGCCGAAGACCGTCACGACGGATGCCGTCACGCTCGAGCAGGCATTGGCGCTGCTGCAATTCCCGCGTGTCATCGGCAAGTACGAGAACAGCGAGGTGAAGGTGCTGCTCGGCCGTTACGGCCCATACATGAGCTGGGGCGAGAAGAACACGCTTGCGCTGCCGAAGGATGCCGATCCGGTGACCGTCACGATCGAGCAGGCGACCGCGTGGATCGCCGATGCCGCCGCGTTGCGCAAGAAGGCTGCTGAGCCCCTGCAGAGTTTCGGCAACGATCCCGTTTCCGGAAAGCCGGTGCTCGTGAAGGCGGGCCGCTACGGCCCGTACGTCACCGACGGCGTGACGAACGCGTCGCTCAAGAAAGACATGGATCCCGCCACCATCACCTTCGAGGAAGCCGCTGCGTTGCTCGATAAGAAGCGCAATGCGCCGCCTTCCCGCTGGAAAGGTCGCAAGCGCGGTTGAAATTCCCTAGAATCACCGCATCCCTAGGCGCTTAGCTCAGTTGGTAGAGCGTCGGTCTCCAAAACCGAAGGTCGTAGGTTCGATCCCTACAGCGCCTGCCACTCACAAACACCCCTTTAGGCGCTTAGCTCAGTTGGCCGCGGCGAGTTTACGAGCCGCGCAATAAAAAGAACTCTGCGCGCAGCGCGTCGGTCTCCAAAACCGAAGGTCGTAGGTTCGATCCCTACAGCGCCTGCCACTCATACAACAATCGCCGAAGCGCGGCTTTGCCGTGCTGAAGGCGCACTTCTCCGGAAAGAGAGCTCGCGAGAGAAAACCTGGAAGGTGTTCTCTCACGCATCACCGTGCGGTCGTAGGTTCGATCCCTACAGCGCCTGCCACTCAAACATCGCCGAAGAGCGTCAATTGCAGTTCCTCCTGCGGAATCGGTAGTGTCGCGTCGTGCGTGCACGTTCCATCATCACGGCCGCCGTCTGCGCGGCGGTGCTGATCGCCGCGGCTCCCTCGACGGACACGACGCGCGCGGGGCGGTACAAGCTGGAGAACGGCGTATCGGTGTTGCTGTACCCCCAGGAGAACGCCAGCCTGACGGCTATCAACGTGTGGGTGCATGTGGGAAGCAAAGACGAAACGGACGAGACGCGCGGATTGGCGCACATTCAGGAGCATGTGCTGTTCCAAAAGACCGACGATTACGCGTTCGGCGAGACGACGCGCGAAGCAGAGAGCGCCGGCGCGGATTTCAACGCGTATACGTATTACGATCAAACGGTCTACCAATTCGTGGCGCCGCCCGAGGCGACGGGTACCGGATTGAACATTCTCGCAAGCATGATGTTCCGGCCGCGCTTCGAGAAGAGGCTGATGGACAAGGAGCTCGAAGTGGTGATGGAGGAATTCAACGAGTCGAAAGACAGCCCGGAAGACGCCGTGGACGAAGCGCTCTATGCGACCATGTTCAGCGGGCATACCTACGCCCAGCCCATCCTTGGCTACGAGAAGACCATCCGCGCGATCCAGCCCGCGGACGCGCAGGCGTTTCACGATCGGTGGTACGTTCCGCAAAACATGACGGTGGTCGTCGCCGGGAAAATCGATCCGAACATCCGCGCGATGATCGCCAAGGCTTTCGGAGCCGAGCCGGCGCGGGAAAATCCCAAACGTGATGTTCCGCCACCCGCGGTGCAGACGGAATCGCGCGCCGTCATCACCGAGGGGCCGTTCGGGTACACGAAGGTGGAGATGGGCTTCCGTACCCCCGGTTTGTCGTCGGCCGATATTCCCGCGCTCGACGTGTTGTTCCACGTGCTCGGCGGCGGCGACAATTCGCGCCTTGTCCGCGCATTGGTCCAGAACGCCAGCATCGCGACGGACGCCTATGCGGCCAACTATCCCAACGAAGATGCCGGTGCGGGCATTATCCAATTGGAAGTGGCCACGCCCGCCGATCTCGGCGATGTGGTCGCGTCCACGCTGCGGCAGGCGTTCCGTTTGCGCGAGGAGCAGGTGACGGAGAAGGAGCTTGCCGCGGCGAAGAATGCCATCCTCGCGGCGCGGATTCAGCAGCAGGAACACGCGGATGAATTGGCGGATTGGATCGGATCGTTCGAAGTCGTGGGCGGCGGCATGGAGAAGGACGAGGCATATCGCGCCGCGGTGGAAGGAATGACCCGCGAACGCCTGCAGCAAGTTGCGCGCACGTATCTGCTTGCTAATGCGCTTACCGTGTCCGTTCTGTACCCGGACGACGCGAAGAACCGCTTGAGCGAGAAGGATGTGCGCGACATCATTCGGACCGAAGACGGACGCGTCGACCGCATGGCGACCGTGACGAAGCGGTCGACCGATCCCGACACAGGCCTCACGACGGTGCGCTGGAGCAACGGCATGACGATGCTCGTGCTGGAGCGGCGCGGCTTGCCGACATTCGCAGCGACGGCCGATTTCCTGGGCGGCCAGCTGAGTGAGACGAAAAAAACCAACGGCATCTCCACCATGGCGAGCGACCTGCTTCTGTCCGGGACGGACAGGTACAGCGCGGCGGAAATCATGGACAAGGTCGACGCGCTCGGCGCGACGTTCCAGCCTTTCCGGACCATGAACGAAATGGGATTGAGCGTGTACGGCCTGTCGACGACGCGTCGTGATCTTTTGTCGCTCATGGCTGACGTCCTGATCGGCAGCACCTTCAGTCCGGAGGATATCGATGCGGAGCGTGATTGGCTGATGGACGAAGTGCGCTACAAGGAAGACGAACCGGACGTGCGCGCTTTCGATCAGATGGTGGCGGCGCTCTTCCGCGAAGGGCCGTACGCTTTGCCCGACATCGGCACGCTCGACAGTCTGCGGGGCATCGATCGTTCCGCGGTGCGCGACTATGCCCGCGCGCATTTCACGCCCAGGAACATGGTCCTGACCGTGGTGGGTGATGTGCGCACCGACGACGTCGTGAACGACGTGAGCGAACTCTTCGGCCGTTGGTCGGGGCGCGCCGCACCGGCATTCGAGATTCCGGCAGATACCTTCCCCAAGAAGCCGACCTTGGTCTACGACAAGGCGCGCAGCGGGCAATCCCATATCTACGTGGCGTTTCCGGGGTCGCATGCCGATGATCGGGACATCGCCGCATTCCTGGTCTTCGACCAGATCTTCGCAGGAACGAGCGGCAGGCTCTTCCATCGTCTGCGCGATGACGGTTCGCTTGCGTACAGCATCTACAGCGAGACGGACGACGGGTACCGCTCGCGCGGCTACTACGCGGTGTACATGAGCTGCGACGCGCCGAAGACCGACGCGGCGATCGCCGCCATCCGCGCACAGATCGATGAATTGCTCCAAGACGGCGTGACCGATCAGGAGGTGGAGGACGCCAAAGGGTACGTTCGCGGTGCCATCCTCCAGTCGCGGCAGTCGAATGCCGAACAAGCGGACATTCTCGCGACGTACGCGCTCCTGCCGGGCGACGCGTCATTCTTCTTCGATTATCGGAAAGAGATCGACGCCGTCGACGCGGAGGACGTGATGCGGATGGCACGCAGGTACCTCGCGCCTTCCCAGCCCGTCGTGTCCGTCGTCGGCCCGGTGCAACCGGCAGCGCTTCAACGATAAGATCCAGGTCGTCTGCTGGCCGTAAAACCACGTTTTGCGCTATACTGTTGTGGTGCTGCAGGTGGAGATCATCATCCCTCGGCCGAAGATGCTCCTCTTCTGGATCGCGCTCATTGTCGCGGGCGTGTTCTGGGTGCGGTGGCTGAATGCCCCCGCAGAAAGCGATGCCGCCGTGGTGCGCACTGCCCCTGCCGCCCAGCAGGAAGACGTACAGAAGTCCGAAGAGGCGGTAGGAGGCCGCAAAGAGCCGACGCCTGCCGAGAAACGCGCCATGACGGGCCGTATCGTGGCACTGCGCGGGCAAGCGGATCTTCTCTCCCACCGCGCCGATATCCTGCGGTACCAGCTCGAATTGCTTGAGCGTGAACGCGAAGCGCATCCCGGCGACGAGGCCGCGCAGAAGGCATGGGAAGACCGGCGCGAAGCGCTGATGTCGCTGCTCAGCGACGAGCGTGCCGCCGAAGACGAGCTCACCGAAGCGTTGCTCGAAATGCAGGATGCCGAGGACGATGCACGCGCCGTCAGCCGTACGCGGCGCGGCAGCGGCCCCGTGGCATTCTCTTGGCCCGTGGAACCGATGCTCGGGATTTCCGCGTGGTACCACGATGCCGACTATCTTGCGCGCTTCGGGGTGCCGCACAACGCCATCGACATTCCCGTCGATCAAGGCTCGACGATTTACGCAGCGGCCGACGGCGTGGTCGAGAAAGCGACGGACCACGGCATGGGATACAACTCCATCACCATCTCACATAACGACGGCTACGCCACGCTCTACGGCCACGTGAGCGAATTCCTCGTGAAAGCGGGCGACACCGTCCGCCGGGGTGATCCCATCGGCAAATCGGGTGGCGCGCCGCACACGCCGGGGGCGGGATTGCTGTCGACGGGGCCGCACGTGCACTTCGAGGTCTTCGAGAACGGCGAGCACGTCAATCCGATCGACCTGCTCCCGCGCCGCAACCTGGGAGCGTGATCACTCCAGGTCGATGCCTAATTCCGCGGCCTGCAGGCGGGCGAAATCATCCGTCATGCCCGCAACCCAGTCTTTCACGGCTTCTTCCAGGCTGCTGCCGGTGCGTGCCATCAAGGATTGCACTTTATCCGTCGGGTGCCGGTAGAGCGCTTCACAGAGCGCAGCGACCAACCGCTGACCCGGTTGCACTTTGCTGCGCACCAGCGGATGCGTGATGACGTTCTCCCAGGTGAATCGCCGCAATTCATCCAGCTCCCCTCGCATGGCGGACGAGAGGCGTATGAGCGTCTCCGGGCAGTTCTCGACGTCTTCGAGCGTCGAGACGCCGGATTGGGCGATTGCCGCGGTCGATGCCGCGTACAAATCGTCGACGAGCTGATCCAGTATCGCCCCGCGGATCTGACTGCCTTTCTGCTTGGCTTTGTCCACCGCGCGCTTGCCGACGACGGTTGTCGCCAAATCCTTCTGGGAAAACAGTCCGGCGCGCAGTCCGTCATCGCAGTCGGCGCTCATGTAAGCGATTTCGTCGGCCATGTTCACCACCTGCGCTTCCAGCGTGTGATTCAGGGTGCGCCCGTCCACGGCCGGCCGCGTGTGCTTGAGGATGCCGGTGAGCACTTCCAGGTTGAGATTCAACCCCGGGTAATGCGTCGAATGCTGCTCGAGGATGGTGACGATGCGATGGCTCTGTTGATTGTGTTCGAACTCCATGCCGTGCTGCTGCAACCACGCGTGGATCGCCTCTTCTCCCGAATGACCGAACGGCGGATGTCCGAGGTCGTGCGTCAGGGCGATGCACTCGGCGAGATCTTCATTCAGCAGCAGCGTGCGGGCGATGTCGCGCGCGATTTGCGCCACCTCCAGCGTGTGCGTCAGGCGCGTGCGGTAGTGGTCGCCTTCCCCCGCCACGAAGAGCTGTGTTTTGCCGAGGAGCCGTCGGAAGGCCTGCGAGTGGAAAATGCGGTCCCGATCGCGTTGGAATGGCCCGCGCGTGTCATCTTCTCCGTCGGGATACGCTCGTCCCAGGCGCCCGATGAGGGGCACCGCGAGGGGCGAAAGCAGGCTGTGTTGGGCCGCGAGGCGATCCGCGAGAGGCGTCATAAGAGGGCACAGTATAGCGCAAGATGGCCATATCTGTCCCGCGTATCGCGGACATGCCCAACGACCGTCGTGCGGATAAACGCTTAATCCCTGGATAACCAGGTGGGTGGCCGCAGCCCGTCACCACGGTGAGGAGCGATGTAAGCCTCCCGAGTAAGCGATTAGAGAAGAAACGTAGACCGCACTAACTTGTCGTCGAGACTGGCTGCATCCTAAAACACGCACGTTTCATCGTCGAGTAGGTTGGCGAGTTTTCACTCGTGATCCATGACCTCCTCGATGGTCAAAAAGCGGAAAGTTGAGAGGATTTTCTCGGATGGCGTCAGGGCGCTGTGCAGGTCGGCGAGGCCGGCCTTCTGCGCTGCCTTAAAGGCACTCTTCGACTCGGTCACCGCCGCGCGGATCATCGAGTAGTAGCTGCCCTCGCCGCGCATCGGGAAGTTGCGAACGAAGAGGTAATCCCAGTGGAACAGATCGTCGTCCCCTTTCATGGCGGGCGTCGTGAAAGCGAACGTCGCGCGATCGGATACCTTCCACGACGCGTACTCCATTCCCTCCGTCCACTGGTGCGGGAGCGTGTCGCGAAGGTAGGTGAACGTGATCGGCTGCAGTTCAGCGTCCGTGTCGTTCGGGACGAGCGTCAGCGTGCGGCCGGAGTCGACGACCGAGTAGGTATCGGGATGCAGGAATTCGATGGAGAGCTTCGTATTGCGATAGCGCACCCATCCTTCCGTCTCCACTTCGTTGGCGCAGCGAATGACGGGATCTTCCTGTTCCGTGAATATCGGCGTTTGTGCGCTGACTGCCGCCACCGGGATCGGATTCGGCGGCAAGGCTTTGCCCGATTGATGCAACACCATCGCTCCGACGAACAATCCGCACACACCCCCCGCGACGAAGGCGTGTGGAATCAACGACGGCGTGGAGCGCGAGCGGCGAGCTATGACTTCACAGTGTAGAGTGGATTTGTCAATTCGCCATTGCGGGGGATTGTCCGCTGTGGTCGAATCGCGTCGCCTCAGAGAAGACGGCACGCGAGGACGTTGCGGGCGCTTCCCTTAGCCACAGCATCGCGGTCGGGGCCGCGGTAGGACCACAACACGTCGCTCATGCAGCGCGTGCACCGCGCGTCTCGCTCCACCTTTGTCACGCCCGCATCCGCGAACTGTGCGTCGGCGATGCCGCGAAGATCGACCAGGCGTTGCCGGAAGAAATGCGGATCGATGCCCGGCAGCTCTCCCTGCGGGTCGGTGAATTCACTGCAGGCCTGGCAGAGCGATGGGGCGGCACCCACGAGCAGATTCTCGGGCGCAACGCCGTGTTCGTCATGCAGCGTTGCGACGAAATGCGCGATGGCATGGGCCAGCAGTCCCCGCCATCCCGCGTGCAGTACGCCCGCGGTGTGCGTTGCGGGGTCATAGGCGACGAATGTCTGGCAATCCGCGCTGCGGCTGGAAAGCAGCAGCCCCGGCGTACGCGTGACGAGACCATCGGCATCACGCCCGTCACGGCCGGGTCCAGTGACGGTGACCGTGAGCCCGCCGTGCACTTGCTTCGCTGTTGCATGCGGTTCGCCGCCGCAGAGCGCGGCTGTCCGTTCGTCGTCGTGCACGTCGTCGGCTTTCTCGAGGAACATCACCGATATGCGGTCCGCATGCGTCGCCAGAAGGAGAAATGGATGGCGCATCATGCGTTTCGCCCGAACTGCGCGACGGCCTCCGTCACGGACGCTTGCACATGCGTGCGGAACCGCTCGCGCGTAAAACGCTGGGCTCTTTCACGGATGCGGGACGCGTCCCACTGCACCTCGTTGAAGCGTCGCATCGCCTGTTCCATGCTTGCGCTCGTCTGCTCGTCGAGGAACACGCCCGTCACACCCTCCTCCACCGCGTCGCGTGCCCCGCCTTCGCGGTACGCGATGACCGGGGTGCCCGAGGCGATGCCTTCTAGCAGCACGAGTCCCGCGTCTTCGAACTGCGGGAAGAGCAGGGCCTTCGCATGCGCGTACAGCCCAGGCAAATCCGCGTCGGGTACGAAGCCCAAAAACCGCACCGTGGGTCCGGCCATGGCGCGCAGTCGTTCTTCCTCCTGTCCTTTTCCGGCGATCCACAGCGGGAATTTGAGGGCGTTGGCGCTCTCGATGAGAAGATCGAACCGCTTGTACGGCACCAGCCGGCCGACCGCGAGATAGTACGGTTCTCCCCGTTGTGCGGCGGGGATGAGCGGCGTGGCGAAAAAGTGATCTGCGACCGGGGGCGGAATCACGACGCTCGCCCGTCCGTAGATCCGCTGTATGCGTTCGGCGATCGTCGTGGAATTGGCGATGAAGGCATCCACCCGCTTTGCCGTCGAATTGTCCCAACGCCGCAGGTGCTTGAGGATTTTGCGGATGCGCGGGCGCATCCACTGCGGGACGCGGAAATCGTTGAGATACTGCTCTTCCATCTCCCATGCGTAGCGCATGGGCGTGTGGCAATAGCAAACGTGCACACAGGACGGCGGAACCACGACCGCCTTCGCGACCGCGTGAGAAGAGGAAAGCACGACGTCGTAGCCGCTCAAGTCGATGGCTTCGATGGCGTTGGGCATCCACGGCAACAGGATCTGGTGCACATGGATCACGTCGTAGATTCTCTGCAGCCCGCGTGACGGACGGATGTCGTGCGCATCGAGCGGTCCGAGCTTCCCGTGGCGCGCCACCGTCGTGTAGAGCGGTGCATCGGGCCAGAGGTCGACGAGTTCGGCCAGCACGTGTTCCGCGCCTCCGAACGTGGTCAACCAATCGGCGACAAGGGCGATCTTCATCAAGTGAGGGGCATCATAGTCCGTCCGCCGTTTTCCGGCGATGCCAGTAGGGAAACCGCCGAAAATCTCGTATGATGATCGCCGTGCTGCTGCGCCCGCGGCGTCTTCCCAGACGGTACAACCGGCCCATCTCCTCGCAGACGCGCGCGATCCTGCGCGGCCGACGCGAGAACCAACGCCGCTACACCTTCGAGCGGTGGAAACGTTCGCTGCTCCGCCTGCAGCGGAAATTTTCGGGCATGCGCCGTCAGCTGGGACGGGCCTTCCTCTTCGGCTTGCTCGGCTGCATCCCCATTCTGATTATCGTCATCATTTTCTCACCGGTACTGCGCCTGCAAAAGATCAGCGTCGATCGCGGCAATCCGCGCGTGAATGTCGAACAGGTCGTACGCACGCTCTCGCCGCTCTTCGGCAAACGGCTGTTCTTCCTGTCGGCGAAAGAAGTGATTCCGCTCCTCCAGGAGCAGATTCCCGACCTCGCATCCGTCGATGTGAGCAAGACGTATCCCGATTCCCTCGAGCTGAAAATCGGCTTCGATCCCCTCGTCGCGCGCTTGGACATCGTCGAGCCGGGAGGGGCCGCGGCAGCGACGGGATCCACGCTGGCCGATTACCTCACGAGCGAAGGCGTATACGTCACGTACGCTCCCGCGCAGGTCGGCACGGGTACCGCGTTGCCCCTTATTCGCCTGGTGGATTGGGGCGTGCGTCCGGTCGTCGGCACGTTCCCCTTCGATCGGCAGATTCTGACGGTGCTGCCCGATGCCGCGAAAGCGATCAGCGAGCAGTTCGGTCAACCGGTGTTGGAACGCACGGTCTATGTCCGGGCGCGCGAATTCCATCTGAAAACAAAGGAATACGAACTGTGGTTCGACTTGCGCAGCCCTCTTCAGCAGCAACTCGAACGGTACCGGCTGTTCCTGCAGGCGATGGGCAAGGGTGCCGCCGCGCGCTATGTCGATCTGCGACTCGCGGACAGAGTGGTATATCGCTAAATATCAGACAATACTTTTTTAAAAAGTACACTGAGAACGATCTTGCCATCAGCAAGAGCAAAACAGAGCGAAATTTCGCGTGACTTCCGAGGGATTTTCGGGCGAAAAGTCTTGGTCGCTCAAGGGGCTTTCACTACACTCTCCGTAATGGTTGGGTCACTCCTCTCCGTCCTCCTGATGGGGATGCTTCCGGTGTCGGGGTTCGGGCGTTCGCAGAGTATTCTGCCCGCACAAATCCCGGTCGCTGCTCCGCTCCAGATCGGCGCGGACGTCGCGCGTTCGCCGGTGCTCGATATTCAGTCCCCGCTCTCCGCGTCGGGATTGGTCGTCATGGATTTGGACAGCGGACAGACGTTGTATTCCAAGCAACCCGACGAGAAGCGCGCGATGGCGAGCCTCACGAAATTGATGACCGCGCTCCTGATTGTCGAGGGGCATGACATGAACGAGTGGGTGCATGTTCCCGAGGACGTGTATGACCCCGAAGTGACGATGCTGCACTTGCCGCCCGGCAACGAGTTCCGTGTCGGGGATTTGCTCAAGGCGTTGCTGATCGGTTCATCCAACGAGGCCGCCAATTCACTCGCCATTTTCCACAGCGGTTCGGTGGACGCATTCGTCGAGGAGATGAACGAGCGCGCACAGGAGTTGGGCCTGACGCATACGACCTACGCCAATCCCACGGGCTTCGACGACCCGGATCAAAAATCGTCCGCGCGGGATCTCGCTTGGCTCGCGATGTACGTCTTGCGCAAGCCCGAAATCAAATCGCGCATGTCGACCAATAAGGCGTCCATCACCAGCCAGTCCGGCGTAGTGGTGGATCTCACGCACACACATCAGATGCTCCATGACGGAAGTTCGGTGATTGCGGGAAAAACCGGGACGACGGACGAAGCCGGCCAGTGCCTGCTGTCCATCGTTCGCCTGAATAAGCGGACCTACGTCACGGTGTTGCTCAATTCCGCCGATCGCTACGCTGACATGCGCGCGGTTCTGTCCGCGCTTTCCGCTTCCCGCGACATATGACGGAGTATGTGCCGCCCCTCCAGTGGATCTCACTGCGCATGCGCATCATGTGCGTGGTGATGTTCTGCGGCAGCACGCTGCTTCCGCCCTTCATTCCGCGCGAGGCGTACGCGCAGGACGAACAGCTCATCACCCCGACCACGCCGCAGTTCTTGCTCGTGGAGGACGGGTTCCTCATGAAATCCTCTTCCCTCACCAAACAGGGGTCCCGCCGCGCGTTCGCGCAGGGATCTGTCATCAAGGCGGCGAAAGGGGATACGGTCGAGGCGTTGGCCCAGAAGTACGGCATCAGCGCGGACACGATCCGTTGGGCGAACAAGATCGAACCGAACAAGCAGCCCGCCGAGGGGCAGGAGTTGGTCATCCTCCCGGTCAACGGCGTGTTGCACACGGTCAGCCGCGGACAGACGGTTGCCCGCATCGCGGAACTCTACGGCGTGGAGCCGGATGTGATCGCCGAACAGAACCACCTGGAGGGAGATTTCATCCTCGCCGGACAGGAGCTGATCATTCCGGGTGCCAAGCCCATCCTCGGCCGCGCCGATCTGGCGATGCGTCCGCCTGCCTTCCCCACCCCGCCGAGCCCCGCGGGAGGCGGAACTACGGGACGCCCCGATGTGATTTCGCCCTCGTACACCGGCACGCCCTCGTACACGGATGAACCCACGGACGGCGCGCTCCAGTGGCCGTGTGCCGATTGTCAGATCACCCAGGGCTTCCACAACGGCCACCTCGCGCTCGACATTCAGACGCGCGGCGGCGGCCCCATCTTCGCCGCCGAGGACGGCGTCGTCATCCGCGCGGATACCGGGTGGAACGGCGGCTACGGCAACGTGCTCGAAATCGATCACGGCAACGGCCTCGTCACGCTCTACGGTCACAACAAGGAGTTCTACGTCGCCGTGGGCGACAGCGTCACGCGCGGTCAGAAAATCGCGTGGATGGGCAATACCGGACGCGTGCACGGACCGACCGGCATCCACGTCCACTTCGAAGTGATCGTCAACGGCACGAAGCGTAATCCGCTGCTTTACTTGCAGTAGCAGGATATTGATAAAAATAGGAAATATGTTATAATATATTCAACGTATGCGCAGCCCCACCAGTGCCCCGTTGCCCCACCAGCGAAGCCGCGATTTGTGGATTGCAGCCTTTCTGTGGGTCATCGTCGGGGGCTTGTTCCTGATGGTCGCACAGGCTTTGGCGGTTGAGGCCCAAATCGTGGCATAAGGCATTTGCAGCGCGTCCCGCGCCCTGGTACGGTGGGGTCCGCTTCGGCACGGCCGGAGCATGTGACGCTTTTTTTGGGACCGTAGCTCAATGGGTTGAGCCCCGTCTCGACGGGGCGAACAATCAAAAGAACGCCGCGCTCACCCCAGAGAACCTTTATCACCACCACGTTGGGACCGTAGCTCAATGGTTAGAGCGCCCGCCTGTCACGCGGGAGGTCGCGGGTTCAAGTCCCGTCGGTCCCGCCATCAATAACAGAAGCGAGAGACAGTGTGGTGTACACTTTCGCCGTGAAAGACATCGCCCTCGTCACCGGCGCCTCGAGCGGACTCGGCGCGGAGTTTGCGCGGCAGTTGGCCGCCATGAACTACGATCTGGTGCTGGTCGCGCGTTCGACGGATGCATTGCAGGCGCTTGCCGATGAACTGCAGCAGAAACACGGGGCGCAGAGCATCGTCCTCGCGTGTGATCTTTCGCAGCCCCATGCCGCGCAATCACTCTACAATGAATTGCAAAAACGCAGAGTGTCGCTGTCGCTTCTCGTGAATAACGCGGGTTTCGGCGCCCTCGGTCCGTGCACCGATCTGTCGCTCGAGGATCAGCGTCAGATGATTCAGGTGAACGTTACAACCCTCACCGAACTCACGCGCCTCGTGCTCCCGTCCATGCTGCGCGCGAAGAACGGCCGCATCCTCAACGTCGCGTCCACCGCCGCGTTCCAACCGGGTCCGCTGATGGCGGTGTATTACGCCACCAAGGCCTACGTGCTCTCGTTCTCCCTCGCGCTCAGCGAGGAGACGCGCGGTACCGGTGTCACCGTCACCTGCCTCTGCCCCGGGCCGACACGCACGGGCTTCGCCGAACGCGCACACATGCAAAAGACGCAGTTGTTCCGGTTCGGGGTGATGGACGCGGCTTCCGTTGTGCGAACGGGCATACGCGCTTGCCTCCGTGGCCGGCCCCTCGTCACAGCGGGGCTCACGAACAAGATCGGCACGTTCTGCACGCGGTTGATTCCGCGCATGATGGCCGCGCGCATCGCAGCGTCGGTGCAGCGCTCCCGCTGAGTTCAATACCACCTGTCCTTCCAGCCGACGAGGTACGAGAACGAATTCGCCGCGAGGCTGAGCAGCGGGCTGAGCGCAAGTAAGACGACGACGTGCCAAACGGGCGGCGCGTACAGCGGCCAGGTGAACAGCAGGGCCCCGATCATGTGGTCCATGCCGTCGATGACGGGCAGGGCACCTCCGGGAGGAATACGCAGCCGGCGTTTGAAATAGCTCTTGACGGTGTCTCCGGTCAACGCGCCCACCCCCAGAAGTGCTCCCCACGCCACGGACGATGCCACTGAGGCGTACGGCGCAGTGAAGTCGGCCAGCAACGGTGCTCCGTGCACAAAAAACTGAAGGAGGGCGGTAGCTGCGCCAACGATCGTTCCTCCGATGAAGCCGATCCAGGTTTTGTGCGATCCGAAGGCGGCCGTCCACAGCGGGCGGTTGTACCGCCGAACGAGTGTGACGTTCGACAACAGCACGGGGGCGGCGTTCGCCGTCAGGGCGGGCAGGAAGACGTAGAGCGTCTGCAGGATGCTCATTCGCCGCGCGTCAGGACGAAATTGTAGTGGCGCAAATAGGCGACAGCGCCGATGAGTCCGAAGATGAATGCCGCGAGCATCGTCCACACGATGGTGGCCGGCATCCAGCGCAGCGTCTGGGGATCGATGTCGAATTCCAGCAGCCCCAGCGCCGCGATGCCCAATACCAGCGATGTCATTTGGAATGCGGTCTTCCACTTACTCCAGGAATTCGCTCCGCCGATGATTTGGCGCGAAGCGGCGTAACTGCGCAGTCCGTCGACGAACAGATCGCGGGCCAACACGACCAAAAATAGCCATTCGGGATACATGCCGATCAGCGTGAAGTGCGTGAAGTAGAGAAAGACGAGAAGTTTGTCTGCCAACGGGTCCATGAAGGTGCCAAGCTGCGAGAAGGATTGGTACTGCCGAGCGATATAGCCGTCGAAGTAGTCGGTCAACGCGGCGACGACGAACAACGCCCCCGCGACGGTGTAATGGTAGGGGATCGGCAGGAGCAAAAATACACACCCGATGCATGCCAGGATGAAGCGGCTGATGGTGAGCAGGTTCGGGAGCGTCATGCCCAAATCGTAGCAAGCTTGCTGGCGGACGGCCATGAGCCGGATACAATCGATCCATGCGATTAGCGGAATCGCACGTTCTCCTCACGGGGGCGAGCAGCGGCATCGGTCGGCAGCTGGCGCTCGATCTCCTCGAGCGGGGGGCAAGCGTCACTTCCGTGGAACGCCGCGCCGTCGAAACGACTTCTCCGCGGTGGAAAGCCCTGCAAGCCGATATCCGTATCGAGGACGAAGTGCGTGCGGCGTGCGCGTCCATCGACCGTCCCGTCGATATCCTCATCAACAACGCAGGAGTAATGCGTCGCGCGTCGCTGCTCGAACACACCGTCGAAGAATTCGATCTGCTCATGGACACGCACGTCAGAGGGGCATGGTTGGTGCTCAAGTACGCTCTGCCGCACCTGCGCCCGGATGCGACGATCGTGCAGATGTCTTCACGGCATGCGCTGGGATTGCCGGCCAATCCGTCGCTGTACGGTCTCACTAAGCGTTGCGTCATGGACATGATGGAGATCGTCGCCAAGACCTACCCGCAATTCTCCATCAAAGTGCTCTGCCCCGGACCGGTCGATACGCCGCTTTCGCGTGAAGGAGAGACGCCGGAGGGGCTGGACCGCAAGCGGCCGATGATGCGCAGCCCCGCCGATATTTCGGCCCATGTCATCAGATTGTTGGAATCCGAGGCGGACAGCCGTTTGATGTTCGATGAACAGGCAAACGCCTATTTCCTGGATTAGGGCAGTACGCGCAACTATCATCGAAGCATGATCCGCCGTCGCCGGGGCACCCCGACGTTTCTCGTCATCATGGGGCATGGAGCGGGCGGCGCGAAGTGGCAGAACGAACGCGCGATCATTTCGCGGTTCTTCGAGGAAAGACATCTGCAGCACGAGATCGTGACGGTCCGCCGTTCGACGAATCAGCCGGAGACGCAGCGCGACATCGCCGAGAAGATCCGCGCATCCGGCGCCGAGCGCATCCTCGTCGCAGGCGGCGACGGGACGGTACGGTCCGTGGCGGAGTGCGTGTTCCGCATGGATATTGCCCGCCCAATCGGCATCCTGCCCGTGGGATCGGCCAATGTGCTTGCGCGCGTTCTGGGCATCCCGCTGCGCCTGCAGGATGCCTTGAGCTTTGCGGTGAAAGCCAAGCCGCGCGGCATGACGCTGGGCGTGCTCGACGACCGGCATGTCTTCCTGCTTTCTGCCTGCTACGGCCAACTTGCGCAGGTATCGATTGATGCGGACGTGTACTTCAAGCAGACGGTGGGTTTTTGGGCCTACGTCGCCGCGGGTGCGCGCAATCTCTTCGCGTTCCCCCGCACGCTGGTGTCGCTTCGCCGTCGCGTTCCCAACACGGGCCACAGCATGCTCGCGCACAGCACGCTCTTCTTCCTGCGCGCGCCGGCCCGTGCGCTCGTTCCATCCCTCAAAGTGAACGACGACGGTCTGCACGCCCTCGTGTTTCACAATCTGACGATTTTCGGCTTCGTCCGCACGCTGTGGGATTTGTATCTGCTGCAGAGCACGTCGACGAAGCACATGACGCACCTGTCGTCCGCGGATACGGTGGAAATCGAAGCGCATCCTTCCTGGAATCTCCACCTGGACGGTGATTTCATTCCCCTGGAACCGGGGCAGAAGACCCACAGCCTGGCCGTTGTGAAGAATGCCGTCCGGTTCCTGTGCTGAATCAGTCCGCGGTCACTCCGCAAACTGCATCGCCCGCCGGATGCGGGCGTACATGGCGTCCGCGAAGAAGGTCGGCGTGATGCCCGGGAGATCGGCGTAGGCGACCGTCGTATCGATGTAGTCGTAGGTTACCACGAGCGTTTTCTTCCCGCTCCAGTGCACGATGCAGATTTCGGTGTATTCACCCTCGATGCCGAGTCGCGAGCAGGTCGCGTCCTTTCCGCCGAAATACCGCGTGAAGCGGTCATCCCCGAGGAAGAGCCCCTCGATCGTCTTGGGTGCCGTGAACGTCGTGTAGATGCCGACGGCCCAATCCGCGAATGTCGGCGAACAGTGCTCGTACAATCCCGAAGCGCCGCAGCGTTCGTGCTGCAACACGTGCGAGAAGCGGAATCCTTCCAGGAGCATAGTGGAGTTGCGCGGTCCGTAGAGCCGGCGTTTTTCGGCCGTGAAGACGAATGGAGGATCCGGCTCATTGTTCAGATACAGGCCCCCGATACCCTCTTCGATCTTGTGCATTTCGTACCCCATGCCGCTGTCGTCGGGGTAGCTCTCGCTCCCTTTGGGTGGTTGCTGCTTGGTGATGGAGGATTGCCCCGTCTTCAGCCGGTAGAGCATTTCCGCCATTTCCCCGCGCGTGAGCGACTGGTCGAACGCGTCGATCGTCTCGGGTGTCGCGCCGCGGTTCAGCAATGCCATCGTGTACGGTCGGAACCAGATGTTCTGCGTTTCATCGAACTGCGCGTCATCGTAATCGATGGGAATATTGAACGTCTTGGCGAGGATCTTCGCGCCGTTGGCGTAATTCACGAATTGGTCGGGCTTAAAGGTGCCGTCCGGGAATCCGCTGATGATGCCGCGCTCTTTCGCCGCGCACACGTACTGCGCGAACCAGGCGTCTTTCGGCACGTCGGGGAAGGGTGCTTCCGTGCATCGCTGGACGGCGGTTATGCCGCTGGCCAGCAGCGTGATCTTGGTGAATTCCGCGCGATTGATGAAACGTTCCGGATGGTACGTGCCCGTGTCGCCGTCGCCGCTCGCGATGTCCTCGCCATAGATCCAGTGGATCGCCGGGTAATACAGTTCGCACCCGGTCACGCCGTGCGGTTCATCCCAGCCGATGGCGTTGCATCCCACCGTCGCGTGGGTCGTGGCAATCGCGGCGCAGAATAGGGCGGCGCAGAGCGTGAGAGTGGACAGCGTGCGGAGGCGGTGCATGCACCGAGTATACGCTCAGCTGTCGCGCCATCCTCCTTCGCCCCATGGTTTCTCCTGTTTACTTCGTTTTCTGGTAGAAGACAATAAAACAAATTTATTGTATAATATATATGTGAAGAACTATCCCCGCCTGTGCCTCCTCGCAGCGAGCTACCTGCTGGCATACGCGCTGTATCACGCGGGAGCGTTCGATTGGATCGCGCACCTTCATGGATATGGGTATGCGTCGGTATTGATCGCCGGTCTGATGTTCAGTTTCGGGTTCACCACGCCGTTCGCCATCGCGATTTTCATCGAAATCGCTCCAGCGGTGAATCCGTTTTTGGCTGCGCCGCTTGCCGCCGTCGGCGCACTCGTCAGTGACATCTGTATTTTCGATCTCGTGCGCATGCCGGCATTCGAACGCGAATTCGTCCGCCTGCAGTCGACCTACGCGCTTCGCAAGCTGCGTGCGGCGCTCAATCACGAACGGGTTCCGCACGCGGTGCGCCATTGGATTTTGCTTACGATCGCGGGTGTCATCATCGCGTCGCCTCTGCCCGACGAGATCGGCGTGTCACTCCTCGGCGGTCTCTCCGCGCTGCGCCCACGCGCGTTTGCTACTCTGTCTTTGGGATTGAATTTCGTGGGTGTATTCATCATTCTCGTCGCTTCCAGGCTAGCGTGAGCGATATTGTTAAAATATACAAATTATTTTATAATAATCATTAATACACACACTACACATGCGACGCGATCAATCACTTGTGCACAAGTATCCCGCAGTCAGCATCGTCGCCGTTGCGGCGGCATTCGTCGCGGTGTTCGCCGCAGTCGAGACATCCGGTGTATTGCCGTTCCGCGGCCAGGCCACGCCGGTGTACGGCTCCATCCCCAAGACCTCTCCTGTTTCACCGACGCGCAATTCCATCTGGCGTCGCTCGAGTAGCCGCTCGTCGTCGAGTGCCTCTTTCCATAATGCGGCTCCTTCGTCGTCCGCCGGTTCGACGGCCAGCTCATCGTCCCGCACCAGCGTGACGTCGTCCTCCCGAGCGTCGTCATCCGCGGTCTCCTTCTCTGCGTCGTCCAAAACGTCCTCGTCATTGCTCGACGGTAAAGAATGCGAATCACTCTATTCTTTCGAATGCACGAGAAAGGCGGACGCGGTCATCAATGGAAATTTCTTCTGCTACAAAGAGGACAAGTGTTACAAGGCGCTCGTCAATTGCCACGGAGAAAGCAACTGCAGGGAGAAGAGGATCAACGTGTGGTTCATCAATGCCTTCATGCCGTCGTGCGTATCGAGCACGAATTCCGAGTGCGCCGACAGCGTGCAGTATTTCGAGTCCACGTCGGCGCCCGGCGCGCTTAAGGCGTGTCTGGGAGACGGCCTGTGCCGCGAGCTTCTCGCCAACTTCCGGCGCGGGGATTTCTCCTGCCGCCGCTACGAGCCGTGTCTCGACGCGCTCGGTGCGGTGCTGGAAGACAAGAAATGTGACGGTTGGAAATGGTGCGCGGACATGAAGAAAATCGACGCGCTCTACACCGAAAAGGCGAGCACATGCCGCGGCTCCGATATGGCGGCGTGCAGCACGCTCATCGGTGTCGACAAGATCGCCAGCACCGAGCCGCGCCGCATGACTTGTGACGATAGGGATACGTTGTGCTGGACCGCAGCGCAGCAGACGGCGAGCGACTTAATCAGCGGAACCAACGTGCGTCCCGAGTGTTTCCTGTGGGGGGCATGCCGCGATCAATTTGCCACTCATGCGCGCAACGTGTGCGAAAGAAGCGATGTCAAACAGTGTGCCGCCGCGAGCAATATCCTCAATTTCCTCACGCACACGCGGCCGTCGTGCACCTACGGCTACACGGCCAGCTGCAAACAGGACATGGAGAAAATCTGGAAGTGAGATCTTGATTTATTACAGATTTATGTAATAAATATAGAGCATCGCCCGAATCCGTTTCTCATGCCAAATGAAGGAGGTTTCCCGTGGTTCCCGCATGCTTTTCTACGATCCTTGCCAACACCGATCGGAATGGCGGACAGCCGACTGAGGCTGTGCTCGCCATCGTCAAACAGGTCCCCGGAACGCCCCAGAACGACGGCAGCATGGTCAGCGTCGCGGCCGCCGCTCAGACGTGGGTCACCGGCGACTTCCAGAAGGACGTCCAAGAACGCCACCCCGGCCTGCGCGCCGCGCTGATGCCGCTGTTCGACACGCTGGGTCTCACCCGAGCTCGCGTGCTGCGCACGGATCAGTACACGCAGATCGCGGACAACGACCTGCCGATGGAATTCCTGCTCGCCGGCGCGACCAAGGCGGCCATGACCAAGCGCATCGTTTTCGCGGGCGGCATCCAGTACCCCCGGCCGTTCCAACGCGCTGCCGTGCTCGGATCCATCCGCCAGCTCACGCAGAAGGAAATCGATGAATTCGACTCGCCTGATGGCGTGCAGCAGGATGCCAGCGTGCATTTCGGCCTTCCCATGACGTTCATGTATCCCCAGACCGAAGCCGACATGGGCTACCTCGTCTACCGGACCATGCAACCGACCCTGACCAGCTTCCGGGATTTCCCGGCGGACTGCGATAAGGTGGTTGCCTGCAACAAACCCCGCCCGGCGGCCGACGCCCCCTACGACACGCTAAAGAAGTACCGGCCCGAACCCGGCTTCGACGGGACGGTCGATGCGTGGCTCGCTCTCCGCAAGCGCATGGGCATTCCGGTGCAGGCCTGCAACGCCATCGTCGCCACGTCGGGACCGTCGTTCGACCGCTTCGAGCGGATCGTGCAGGCGAAGCTGCCCGCCGGCAGCAATGTCTACGCGGTCGGCTACCCGCCGCCGGAAACGCTCAACGCGTCGCAGTACCTCAATGAACTGGCGCTCTTGCTGTATGAATGCGCCCGCTACGTCGTCAGCGGTTGATGACACCGATCGGCAGGCAAGGATCTGCCCCGCACACGACAAACCAAACGTGTGCGGGCTTTTCCTGATGCGGAAAATGCTCAGATGGCCACCTTGATCTCCGAGCCGATCGACGGCTTGGAGAATTGGAAGAACGCCGACTTGAAGAGGCGAGCGAAGCTGTCTTCGCCGCTCTCCCACTTACGTGTGAAGTCGAGGTCTCCGTTGAGGTAGATGACGAGCGCGCCCGGCGCGGTCTCCTTCAGTGACGATCCGATGCTCACATCTTGGCTCACGTTGCCGATGATGAACTTCAGCTGGCCGCCGCTCTTCTCGCCGAGCTTCTGGATTTCCTGCCAGCGCTCTTCGGGGTTCTCGCAGTACGTCATCAGGTTGCCGAAGCGGTCAACGTACGACAGCGTCCACGCTGTGGGATCCGGATCGGGGATGAGGTCGAGGGATTGCTCGACGAGCTGCTGGCCGTGGTTGTGGTGCAGCAGGAAGGCCGTGTACGAGCTGCGGAACTGCTCCGTTGGGCCGTAGATGTTGTTTCCTTCGTTGGGCAGCACAGCGATGCTCTTCAAGTGCTTCTTCACCGTAGAGAGGCCCTTCAGGTCCGTCGTGACGATGCGGATGCCGTCGGCGTCCACGACGTAGAACGGCGCGCCGTTCTGCTTGGTATCGGTGCGGGGGGCGGCGTTGATGAAAATGCCGGTCGTCGTCTCGGCGAAGGCCTGCTTCACGTCGGCGCTCATGTACTGGTTTTCCCCGATGCTCTCATGCAGGCGGAACACGAGACGCACAACATGCTCCGTCACCGACTCGCGTCCGTAGATGTCGAATTCGCGACGCACGGACATGTGCGGGAAGCTGCGGAAGTCCGTACAGATAATCGCGTCCGCGTCGTCTTGAATGAATGGGTTTTTACTGCGTCCGTACGTATCCGAGAACGCATAAACACGGGTGATGGGGGGCAGCGCCATGGCCCGGGCATGATAATCGCCCGTCGCGGGAATACAAGAGTGAAGCGCCTCAAAGGGGCGCGATTTTGGCGTGCCAGTCCGTCGCTTGTTCGTAGGCGTAGGCGGTGCGGAGGATCGTTTCCTCTCCCCACTGCGGACCCATCAATTGCAGGCCGATCGGCAGATTCTCTTTCGAGAAGCCGCACGGCACCGACAAGGCTGGGATGCCGGCCATCGGTTGTGCGACCATGAAGATATCTTCCAGGTACATGGCGATGGGGTCGTTCTCGTGTGCGCCCACGACGAAGGTCGGTGAGGGCGAGACGGGCGCCAGGATGACGTCCACCGTCTTGAACGCGTCCGCGAAATCCTTCGTCAGCAACGAGCGGACTTTTTGCGCTTGGCGGTAGTACGCGTCGAAGTATCCGGCGGAGAGCGCGTAGGTGCCGATCATGATGCGGCGCTTCACTTCGGGGCCGAATCCCTCGCTGCGCACGCGTTCATAGTAATCGATCAAGCTGCTGGCGCTCGGCACGGTGTGTCCGAAGCGGATGCCGTCGTAACGCGCCATGTTCGAGCTCACCTCACAGGGGCAGATCACGTAGTACGTGGCGACGCCGTACTGCGTGTACGGTAGCGAGATATCCACCAATTCCGCGCCGAGGCTCTGCAAGACGGACGCCGCCTGGCGGACCGCCTGCTCCACTTCCGGATGGATGCCACTCGCGAAGTACTCCTTCGGCAAGCCGATCTTCAGTCCTTTCACGTCCTTCTTCAAACCTGCGCGGTAGTCCGGCACGGCCACATCGGAGGTCGTCCCGTCGAGCGGGTCTTTGCCTGCGATCGCCTGCAACACGATGGCCAAATCCTCCACGTTCTTGCACATCGGCCCGATCGTATCGAGCGAGCTGGCCATGCTCATGACGCCGTAGCGGCTGGTGCGTCCGTAGGTCGGCCGGATGCCGGTGATGCCGCAGTACCCCGCGGGCAGGCGGATCGATCCGCCGGTATCCGTGCCGAGCGAGAAGATGCACTCGTGCGCCGCCACTCCCGCCGCGGAACCGCCGCTGCTTCCGCCCGCTACACGGGTGGTGTCCCACGGGCAGCGCGTCACGCCGTAGCAGGACGTCTCGGTGGAACTGCCCATCGTGAACTCATCCGTGTTCGCCTTGCCGATGCTGATCGCGCCTTTGTCTTTTAGGCGCGCGACCGTGGTGCAGTCGAACGGGGGCACGTAGTCCTTATTCCGCAGCATGTTGCTGCACGCCGTCGTCGGCACGCCCTTCTCGTCGTACACGTCCTTTGTCAGATAGGGGATTCCCGCAAGAGGATGCGAGAAATCGCCTTTGGCATCAACGGCCTTTGCCTCCGCGATCGCTTCGTCGAACCGGCGTGCGACGATCGCGTTCACGCGCTTGTCCACCTCCTCAATCCGCGCGATGCATGCGCGTACCAACTCCTCGGAGGTCGCCTCCTTTTTGCGGAGCTTCTCGTTCGCCTGCGCGATGGTGAGCGTGTTGATTGTCATCCGTGCGCGGAGGGAGTTTGGATCTGATCGTCGATGATGGGCAGGGGGCTCGTCGCAAGGAGCTCCTCGCGCGTCGCCACCGGTGTTTTGATCTCATCTGGCCGCAGCGCATTCGTCAGTCCCGTCACCTGCGCACCACCCTCAACGCCGCTCGTATCCACCTTCTGCAGCATGTCGATGTACGTGAGGATGTTCGTCAGCTCCGTGCTGAAGCGCGTCACCTCCTCGTCCGTCAGGGTGAGACGGGCGAGTTTCGCGATGTGCCGGACGTCGTCTGCGGAAAGGGAGGGCATTCGGTGGGAGAGCATAGAGAAATGACCGCTCCGGGGGAAGCGGATGCGCGCCGCCGGGGATCCCGTATACTGGTGCCAATCCCCCGCCCGTGAACACGTCACGCCTGTCCGGCCGAAAAATCTGCGCAGCACTGCGCGCCAAAGGCCGCGTGTGGAGAGGAAAGACGATGACCATTTTCTGGCTCCCGACCGCCCCCTGGCATCCCGCGGTCGATCCGCAGGCGAAAGCCGTCTACGTGGGCACCTTCGCGCCGACGGGTCTCAGCAAGAAGGCCGTGGAGCGCAACCGGATGCGTCGTAGGTGTCGCGAGGCCCTTCGTCTGCACTTACAGAAAAGCGGTGGAATGGGCCCCCTGCAGTTGTTACTCAGCCCGCGCTCCCCTAGTCTGACGTGCGGCTTTGGCGATATCGAAGCCGATGTTCGCCAGTTTTTTTCCTCCCTGTCCCTGTCCGCATGACCAAAGAGCAGAAGAAATCGAGAACCTTGGAATTCGTGGCGCTGTTCGTCATTGCCTATCTGCTCTCGCAGGTCTTGATGAAGACGTTCTTCCCGTCGCAGACGCCCAATGCGTCGCTCGTGCCGGTCGCCGTCGTGCCGGCGGAGCAGAGTATCCGGCAGGGCAACACCGCCACCGTCACCATCGAGAACAACACCGATTCCGCGCTCAAACTGCCGGGCGGGTGCCCCATGCCGCCGTTCGAGGTGTTCCGGGTCGATAACCCCGGGCAGAAGACAGAAAACTTGGTCCCCCTTAAAACGAAAGAGGCGGTCGATTGTGTCGACGAACAGCCGGTCACAGCCGGAGAAAAGCGGGCAGTCAATTTGTCCCCGTGGAAGTACTCGCTCTTCTGGGACATCGGCACCTACGAGCTGCGCCTGCCCAATGGCGTGAAGAAGGCGGCCGATAATGCCGCCATGAAAGCCGCGCAGGGCAGCGGTGCCGCCCTCGGCGTCAAAAAGGGGACGGGTGCGGTCCTTGCGGGCAGCGGAACGGTTGCGGCCACCACGACCGTCGATCCCACCGTCACCCGCCTGACCGTCTACGAGCCGGGCGTCTTCGTCAAACTCTTCCGCACGATCATCACGAAGCCGTTCCTCAATTTTCTCGTCTTCATCGCCGATATCACGCCGGGCCACAGCCTCGGCTTCGCGATCCTCCTGCTTACCCTTATCGTCAAACTCATCCTGTACTACCCGACGCAGAAGTCCCTCGAGGGTCAGCGCAAAAT
Source organism: uncultured Candidatus Peribacteria bacterium (assembly GCA_964427895.1). Classification (GTDB taxonomy): domain Bacteria; phylum Patescibacteriota; class Gracilibacteria; order Peribacterales; family Peribacteraceae; genus CAYRUZ01. The sequence goes on along the minus strand of CAYRUZ010000018.1, from coordinate 998 downwards.
GCAGGTGATCCAGCCCAAGCTCGACGAGTTGAAGAAGAAGCACAAGGGCGACCAGACCACGCTCCATCAGGAGACGATGAAGCTCTGGAAGGAACATAACGTGAATCCCTTCGCGTCGTGCCTGCCCATCCTCTTCCAGCTCCCGGTGCTCATCGGTCTCTTCTACGTCATCCAAGACGGCACGCACTTGGCGCTCTCGCAGGAATACCTCTACCCGATGTACGACAATCTGCCGTGGGCGTTCAGCACGCGTTTCCTTGGCATGGATCTCACGAAGCCCGAAATCTACGTGATGCCGGTACTCCTCTTCGCGCTGCAGTTTTGGCAGATGAAGCTCAGCTTTGCCCGGAAGAAAAAGGAGAATGCCAAGAAGGTCGTCGACGCGAAGACGGGCAAAGAAGAGAAGCCCGAAAAGTCGCCGGAAGAGATCCAGCAGCAGGTGATGGTGTACGCGTTGCCCGCGATGATCGCGTTCTTCGCCTTCAAGTTCCCCGCGGCCGTGGCCCTCTATTACGGCATGTCCACGGTCTTCGCCATCGGTCAGCAGCTCGTTGTGAACAAGAAATGGCAGTAAGATGATCCTCTATGGGGATCACCCGCCACGACGATCCGCACGACGGCATTCCGACCAAATTCCATGGCACGGACAGCGTGTACGTCGTGGAAGTCGATGGAAAGCTCTACGTGGCCTCCGGCACGCGCCAACAGCGTCCCGCGGCCGTGCTCGTTGGAGGAAGGAATGTGCCGATCGAGCCGGCCATGATTAAGACCACGATCCACGACGTCAACTTCGCCGCGCTCTGGCAAATCGCCGAGTTCCTGGACCACAACCGGAACGTCGTCCGCGCCGACCTTTTTTCGTTTCTCCGAGGCGGAGGGACGGGCGATACGTGATCAGGCGATCGTGACCTCGTCGCAGAGGTACACGTCCTGGATGGCATGCCGCAGAGCCACGCCGTCGTCGTGCGATTTCTGGAAGGCTTTGCGGCCGGCAATGA
>CAYRUZ010000017.1:14499-28331 GCA_964427895.1 uncultured Candidatus Peribacteria bacterium | reverse complement strand
CGAGGATGGCTCCGTCCATCTGGGCGGCGCCGGTGATCATGTTCTTGACGTAGTCAGCGTGACCCGGACAGTCGACGTGCGCGTAGTGGCGCTTCTCCGTCTCGTACTCAACGTGCGCGGTGTTGATGGTGATTCCGCGCTCGCGCTCTTCCGGAGCATTGTCGATCTGCGAGTAATCCTTCTTTTCCCCTTCGGGAGAGAAGTTGATGGACAGGGCAGCTGTCAGCGTGGTCTTGCCATGGTCGACGTGACCGATGGTGCCGACGTTGACGTGCACCTTGTTACGATTGAACTTCTTGGCTTCAGCCATAAACAGGGGTAGGGAAAAAAGAGGCGAAAATCGCGTGCAGGATACCCTGCGACAGCCCGCAGAGTCTAGGGCATCCTACTCAGGAGTCAACACCAGATGTGGCGAGAATTTAGGCTTCCGGCACGGAAGACCCGTGTTGCGGGGGTCTTCAAAAATTTCGACGAACGCAAAGAGCCCCAATGCGCGCCAAAACGATCATTTTTCCTCGTTTTCCTCGTTGCCGCTCTCAAAGAGCACGCCCTCCCGCTGCAGTTCGACCATCCGACGGTACACGGGGCTGATATCCATCAATGCGGCATGCGGTGCGCACGCCGTCAGTCGACCGTTTTCGAACACGGCGATACGGTCGACGGATCGGACCGTCGAGAGGCGGTGCGCGATGACTACTGCGGTGCGGTCGGCAATCAATTCCTTAATGCCTTGCTGCACGTCGCGTTCGGTAATCGAGTCGAGTGCGCTCGTCGCTTCGTCGAGGATGACGATCGTCGGGCGTTTCAGGATGGCCCGCGCGATGGCGACGCGTTGGCGCTCGCCGCCGGACAGCCTGATGCCGCGCTCGCCGACCAGCGTGTCATACCCGTTGGGCAGCTTGCTGATGAAGTCATGCGCCGATGCGCGCTTCGCCGCATCCATCACCTCCTGGAGCGTCGCGTTCGGGCGGGCGTAGCGTATGTTCTCCAGCACCGAGTCGTTGAACGTGATGTTCTCCTGCAGCACGAGTCCGATCTGCCGCCGCCACCAGTGCATGTCCAGATCGCGCAGGTCCATGCCGTCGACGACGATGGCTCCGTCCGTGACGTCATAGAATCGGTTGAGAAGCATCGCGAGTGTCGATTTGCCTGCGCCTGAGTGGCCCACGATGGCGACGTGTTCGCCCGGACGGATGTCGAGCGAAACGTGGGAGAGTGCTTGTGCGTCGCCGTACGAGAAGGAAACGTCTTTCAGGGAAATGGCGCCGGACAGCGGTTCAATCGTGTGCGGGTGTTCGCCGTTCTTCACCTTCACGGCCGTGCGGTACAACTCTTCGCCCATGCGCAGCTTCTCCATTTTGTCGTTGAACTGCGGCAGCATCCCGCCGAGCATTTCGAACGGAACGATCGTGCGGAAGAACGAGAATTGGAAGAAGAAGAGCGATCCGAGACTGATGTCTCCGCGCACGAACAACCAGATGCCGGCGCCGATGATCAGTATGCGCATCAACATGAAGTAGCCTATTCCTTCCAAGATCGCCCAGATCTTGTCCACGCCGTTGAGTTCCGCGATGCCCTTCGCGTCGACGTCGCGCATGCGTTGGATCTCAAGCTCTTCCTGACCGCTGCTCTTTACTGTGAAGATGTTCGTGACGGCGTCGTACCCGCGACCGACCGATTGCACCCACAGCCCGTGCACCTTTTGCCAGTGTGGCTTCGTCCATCGGACGTAGAAGGTGAGGATGATGATGTACACCGGCACCATTGCCAGGGCGATGGTGGCCAGTTGCCAACTCACCCAGAAGCTCACGGAAAAGAAGACGATCGACGAGACGAACGCCGGTGCCAACTCCAGCAGCAGCTGACTCGTCAGGTCATGCGCCGCATCAGCGGCGTTGTCGATACGCTTCATCAATTCGCCGGTTTTGGCGCGGACGTGGTACGCCACGTCGAGCTGCAAAAGGTGGTTGTAGTATCGCTGCCGCGTCTCAACGAGCACATACCGCAGCATCTTCCAACGCAGGAGCTTGTTGGTCGCCTGCGTTGCGTTGATGCATAGGTAAATGAGGAGCCATCCGCCGAGCAACCGGAAGAATTGTTCGCGTGTGAGGTCGCGCCCCGCCGTGGTGACGGAATCGATGACGTACCGTCCGTACAACGGCTCCGTCACCCAAAGGGTCACCAGCAACATCACCGTCGGCACATAGAAAAGGACGTAGCGTCTGTGGTTCGCCAGGCTGCGCCGAAGAACGGTGAATAGGAGTGCCATGAAGAGAGCAGATGGTAGCCCTCTCTCGCTTCGTGGGCGAATGAAGAGTCGGTTTTCTCCCATGCTCTATACTCGATGCGATGCCGACGCCCGACGTATCCTCCTTCATCGCGTCGATCGAAGAGTGGTTCTCGCGCCACAAGCGCACGTTGCCCTGGCGCGATATCGTTGGCGTGGATGACGATCAAAAGGCGTACATGGTGCTTGTTTCCGAGGTGATGCTGCAGCAGACACAGGTATCGCGCGTCATCATCATTTTCCGTAATTTCCTCGAAACTTTTCCGACGGCGGTGGCGCTTGCCGCCGCGACGAACGCGCAGGTCATACTGGCGTGGCGCGGCATGGGCTACAACTCGCGTGCCTTGCGCCTTCGCGATGCGGCAAAGTGCGTCGTCGAAGAACATGGCGGGCGTTTCCCACGGGATATGGCATCCCTGCTGGAGATCAAAGGCATAGGACCGTATACCGCGGCGGCCATCTGCAATTTTGCGTTCCATATTCCGCAGCCCTGCATCGACACCAATATTCGGCGGATTCTGCATCGCGTGTTCATCGGCCCCGAGAATGGGCTGGGAGAGTGGAGCGCGAAAGATTCGGCGCTTGTCCCCCTGGCGGAGAAAATCCTCCTCGACATCGAAGCCCCGCAGGACTGGCACGCGGCGCTGATGGATTTCGGCTCGCTCGTTTGCACCAAGCGTTCGCCCAAGTGCGATATCTGTCCGCTCAACCGCTCATGCGCGAGTGCGTTCCGTGTTCCTGTAGTCAAGCGGGGCACGGCGAAAGAGCGCGAAAAGCGTGAGCCCGGGCGAGTGATTGCGGGAACGTACACGCCCAACCGCATCGTGCGCGGTCGAGTGGTGGAAGCGTTGCGCGATCACCCGAAAGGCCTCGCGCTCGAGGAACTTGGCCCGCTCTCCAGCATCGATTGGAACGCGTCCGAGCATATGAAATGGCTTGCAGACATCCTGTCGGGTCTCGAACGCGATGGCCTCATCTGTAGAGAAAACGAACGCTATCTGCTCTCGTGATCAAAGCGCAGGAGGACAATCCTGAGGGCACGAACCGCAATTGAGGTTTTCTCCCCTGCGGGGTACCGCTCCACAACCAGCTTCTCCGGTTTCACACTTGTTGTTCCCGCAGGCTGACAGTGATCTCCTTGAGGAGCTTTGAGCATTCCTGGGCATCACTTCCTTTTTTCCTTTGGGGTTTTGTTTCTCCTGGCGCTGAATTTCCTGCACTTGCGATCGAGTTAGTTTGACAGTGGTCGGTGTGACGGCAGCGGTGATGCCCCTGCTCAATTCGTATGCAGGAGCCGCGCCCAGGATGAGCGCTGCGAGGATGGACACGACGGCGTAGGTCTTATTCATGGGGCGAGTATAGCCTCATCGTGAGAGAGCCAGGCAAGCTGCGCTTGCCTGGCTCTCAACACTGCATCCTAATTATTTACTTCGCCAATTCTTCGATGCGTCGCTCGCGGATGACGTTCACTTTAATGACGCCAGGGTAGGTGAGCTCGTTCTCGACTTTCTTGGCGATGTCCTTGGCCAGCACTTGCTGTTGGAGGTCGTCGATCTTCTGGGTATCGACGTAGATGCGGATCTCGCGGCCTGCCGATACGGCGAAGGCGCGCATGACGCCCGGGAAACTCTTGGCCACTTCCTCCAGTTCACGCAGGCGCTTGAAGTAGTCTTCGATCGATTCACGCCGAGCCCCGGGGCGAGCCCCCGAAATGGCGTCTGCGGCGGCGACAATGAAGGCCTCCGGCGACTCCATTGGAATATCTTCGTGGTGCGCCGCCACGCAGTGGATCACCTCCGGGCGGATCTTGAAGCGCTTGCAGATTTCGACGCCGATCTCGACGTGGGTGCCGCTCACTTCATGATCGAGGGCCTTGCCGATGTCGTGCAGGAGGCATCCTTCCACGACGACGCGTGCATCGGCGCCGATCTCCTCTGCCAGCATGCGTCCGATGTGTGCCATCTCGACGCTGTGCTTGAGGACGTTTTGTCCGTAGCTGGTGCGGAACCGCAAGCGGCCGATGATTTTCAGGAGGTCTTGGCTGTAGCCGGTGATGCCCAGTTCCTCGGTGGCGCGCTTGCCGAATTCCAACATCATTTTGCCCACCTGCTCTTTCTGCTTTGCGACGATCTCTTCGATACGAGCCGGTTGGATGCGTCCGTCTTGCACGAGCTTTTCCATTGAGAGCTTGGCGACGTAGCGACGGGCGAGATCGTATCCCGAGATGACGATGGCTCCTGGCGTATCGTCGATAATCACGTCGACGCCCGTGGCTTGTTCGAAGGCGTTGATGTTGCGGCCTTCCTTTCCGATGATCTTTCCCTTCACGTCGTCGCTCGGCAGTTGCACGACGGTGGCCGTCGATTCCGTCGCCACTTCGGACGCGTAACGCTGCATGGCCTGGGCGAGCAGATCCTTGGCACGGTCCTCGGCTTCCTCTTCAACGTGTTCCTTCGTTGCCTTGATCTGCGCCGCGAAGTAGCCGCTGATCTCTTCCTGCAATGCCTTGTTCAAGTTTTCTTTCGCCTCTTCGGTGGTCAGCTTCGCCACCTGTTCCAAAGCGGTGCGGTGCTTCTCGGCGGCTTCGGAGAGCTCTGCCTTAAGAGCCTGCACGGCGTTCTGTTGATTGGCGAGATTGGTGCGCTGTCGCTCGACCTCTTTTACCTTTTCGTCGAGGCCTCTCTCCTTCTCTTCGACGCGCGCTTGGTCCTTGGCGAACTGGGCTTCCAATTCGTTGGCATGGAGCTTGGCCTCGGTCAGGATTTCCGTGGCCTTTGCCTTTGCCTCGGCTTCGGCGGTCTTGATCTGGCCGCGGGCTTCGGCGACTTGGCCTTTCAGCGCGGCAAGCTGCTGCTCCTCATTTGAGATCTGCTGCTGGAGCGAGCGGCTGATGCCTTTACCTTTACCAAAGAGAGACGGACCGGCGAGAAGAGCGACGACAACGCCGCAGACAAGTCCGATAAGAATGTAGACGATGACCATAAAGTCTGGGGGGACGGGGAGCGGGACAGGGAATTCCGCAGAGCGGAAGGCCCCGATTCTCCCGTCGTCCTCCGGACAAACGACACCGCCGCCGCGATGAGCGGCAGGCAGAGCAATGCGATGCTAGTGAGGAGTCGAATCATGAGGAAGGCTGCGCGACGGCGACCGTCGGCGAGCGGTGGGAGATCGAAGCGCAAGGAGTATACCAGTGTGTTCCTCCCGCTGCGAGACTCGTGGAAGTGGCTTATCTCTGCCCTCTTCACGATGGCTAGCGCAAAACGTGAATTGACGGCGCATTGGTAATATTGCGCGTTTTTGCCATGCATGCAGAGATGCGGTTCTGTGTGGAAAATGAACACGGTTTCATGGCGTAGCGGCGCGTGTAGCGGCATTCCGCCACCTCTGTACGGAGCGCATCGTCGGTCCGTGCAACCGTGTGTGCTGCTTCGATACATACATGCACCGCGTTCTCTCCTTTTTCCTTTTTGTTCTTATCCTTCTCGCCCCCCTGCGACTGCATGCGAGGGTTATCGTGACCGAATTGATGTGGGCCGGCAGCGATCGCAGCACGGCCGATGAATGGGTCGAGCTCGTCTACCTGCGCGAGGATGGTGAAGCGCAGCAGCAATCGATGAGCGGTTGGACGCTTACGACGCTGGCATCGGACGCCGAGCAGGTGATGGTTCGTTTCGGCTCGGGCGTCATCCTTGAGGATGGAGACATCCTTCTGATCGCCAATGACCATGCGGATAACAGTAGGTTGTCCATAGATGCCGATATCGTGACCACCGCCGTATCTTTGCCTAATACGAAATTGCTCGTGCGATTGCGCGATCAAGACGGGGTAGTCGTTGATGTCGTGGACGACGGCAGCGGCGCGCCGCTTGCGGGCGCGAATCCTTCCGGAGCAGGCAAGGCGAGCATGGAACGTGTCGATCTGCTCGCAAGTGGTACTGGCGCCGGCAATTGGCGCACAGCCGAGGACTCGCAGAATTTCGATCCTGGGGTGTCCATCTTCGGTACGCCTGGGGTTGTTGTCATTCTCAGTGCTCAAGAGCCTGTAACGAGCAGCTCGGTCTCTTCCGCCGTCTCTTCGGAGGAAACCGTGTCAGCCAATTCCTCATCGGGACAAACTCTGGCAGCAACGGGGGTACTTGCTACAGGTAGCGACCTTTCTTCTTCTGTTTCATCTATTCAAGAAGAGCCCATTATTGAGCCAATAATCAGTGTTCCACATATCTACATTACAGAGGTACTTGCTGATCCCATTGGTACGGATGCAGGAGAGTGGATTGAGTTATGGAATGCCGAGGAGAGGGATGTGTCTCTAGCGGGACTCTCGATTGAAAAAGTGGGCTCGAGCACAAGCTATCAGTTCCCGCTGGCTGGTACCGGCGTCGTCTTGCCGGCAGGAGGGTATCTCTCCATTCACCGTGACGTGTCCGGCATCACTCTCGATAACGAAGGTGCCGACATCGTCCTGCGGTGGAACGGGGAATTTTTAGATGCCCTGCGTTATGACAAAACAGACGAAGGCGTGAGCGTTGGTCGTCCGCTCGGAGAACTTCTTACGCGCCAGCCGTACTGCGTACCCACCGAGGCTCAGCCGAATACGGACCTCCCCCTGGATCCGCAGATCGCCACTCAAACCCTTGTCGTGCACGACGACGGGTCCGTTGCACTCAATGTCGAGGCACAGGTGACCAATGCGTCGATCGAGACCGTTACCTGCGAATGGGATTATGCGGACGGTACCCACGCCAGCAGTTGCAACCCTCCATCGCATACCTTTCGACAATCCGGTACCTATAGCGTCATTCTCAGCATGAAGTCATACTGTGGTAATACGGTGATACGCACTCTTCCAATCAATGTTCAGATGCAAATCTCGTCGTCACCCGGTCGTTCGCTTTCTGCCTCGTCGCAGGACCAGGGCGAAGAAAGCTGCGTGCCATCCGCCCAGTCCGGTGTGGTCATTGAGCGGTTGTTGCCACGACCGGAGACCGACGATGAAGAACGGGTGGTCCTTCGTAATGTCAGCGATGCCGCCATTGATCTATGCAAGTGGAGTGTCGACGACGCCGACGGGGGAAGTCGTGGGTTCCGCCTCGACGGCAAGGCGATACCGGCTCATGCAACACTTGAAGTTAGCGCCGATGAGAGCGGTATCCATTGGAACGATGACGGCGATAGCGTACGCCTCTTTGCTCCGGTCCAAGACGGCCAATTACTCGTCGCAGACGTCGCATATCAGCATGCCGAAAGGGGAGTGTGGCTCGTCCGCTTGCTGGATGGATCATACGACTGGGAAGCCTCCAGCCAGCAATTCGCCACACTGGCCAATGCTCCCGCCGGCGTTCTTCCATCCGCATCGGCGGATGAAGTGGAGTTGATTCGTGTGATGCCCCACCCATCTGGGGCTGAGAATGAATGGATTGAGCTTCGGTCATTGGCCGCCGCCCCTCGCAGTCTTTCCGGCTGGCTCTTGGACACGGGAACCAAACGGCAGGCATCACTGAGGGGTTTGATTGCTGCGGGCGAGACGCTCCAGCTCTCCGGAACGACGATAAAATTACGCGACACAGACGGAGTGGTGCGGCTTATCGCACCCGATGGCACGGTGGTCGGCGTCGCTGCATGGTCAAATGCTGCGGAGGCGGCGCCCGTCGCGGCGTTGGTCATTCCCCAGACGCGCAGCGCACGTTTTGTTTCCCTGCAGGAGGACGGCACAATCCTCCTCGATGAAAATGGGGAGCAACTGGCAGTGAGTCTTGCGGGTATTCGTACGCCGTTTTCTGCGGAATGGCCGCTTCCATGGGATGAGGGAAGAATGCTATTTACTGATTCTATTAGAGCCCTAATGCAAAACAAAAATACACATTTTTTCTTGGAAAATTCAGACGCGACAGAAGCGCGCATTTTCGTCGCCGGTCGCGAGGTACAGGATGTCCTTCTCAGCGAAGGTTTGGCCATCGCCGATTCCGTCAATGACGACGATCTTGCCGATGCGTACGATGTGTTTGAGTCTCTCGCCAAAGCGGATGAAAAGGGCCTCTGGGGCATGCCCGATCAAGCCGCAGCCGTCGCAGCAAGTCGCAAATCTGTCTCGGCGACGGCGAGTTCTTCGTCAAAAAAGAGGACCGTTTCCACTACGGCCGCTGTTACTCGACGAACGACGTCCGTCGCAGTTCCGAGCCTTAAATTAACTGCTGCGACGCTTTTGCCCTCGTCGGGGTCCGACGACAGCGCCTCAGCTGCTGGCGGATTTCCACACTTCCCGCCTGCGGTGTGGATGGTGCTTTTTGCCTTACCTGCCACGGGGGGTGGTGCAGCGTGGTTGTACCGTTGGAGATGAAGCCTCGCGTTACACCCTTGAATCTGGTACAATGTCTTGATGACCTCGAACCTCTCGCAGGCAGCCATGGCCGCACTCGAAGCGGCAATGGACAGCGTTCCGCTCACTGCGGAGCAGAGGAATAAGCTGCGCGAGGAGTTCGCATTGCGTGCCGGCGCGGAAATTCCATTTACGCAAAACCCAGCCTATCCGGTCAATTCGTCGTTTCCGACCGCGCCTGCGGTTTCGTCGCAACCGCCCTCCCCGCCACCGCCACCTCCTATCCAGATGAACATGCCGGTTGGGCTTGCCGCGGTGAGTGCGAACCTCCCGTTCGCAGGAGTGCCCCCGAACACGACGCCCGTACCTCCGTCGCCACTAAATGTCTCGGTCAACGTAGCGGCGCCTCAGCCCGTGCCTGCAGTATCCATCGCGCCTGAAAAAATGATCCAGTGGACGCCGCCCGGCGGCCCCGATCCAAAGCTGCCCGTGACGGAATCGGACGTAAGTAGAAGGCTCGAGATGGTGCTAGAGCAGAAGCGCCAGGAGCAGAGAAGTGTGTCTTTCCTGCGTGGCCTGTTCGACTCGGTGTTCCTCGGCGCCGTACTGGGGGCCATCGTGATGGGAATCGGTTTAGGCCTTTCTCAAGCCCCAGCCTTGCTGCTCACCTATGGCGTGCAGACGATGATTCTCGTAGCCGTGGGCTTCATTTTGCTCTACCTGATGGGCTCCATCATCGAGAAGTGTTGGGGCGGCAAGCGCTCGTACGGCATCCTTTCGACGGTATTCCGCGGCATCGCGGGACCGATCCTCGTGCCACTGGGTCTCCTGGTGTGCCTGCATGAGAAGCTCTGGGGACAGGCCTATGGCGTGCATTTCGGCGGACGATTCCTGCGCTCGCTGGTATCGCCCGTGACCATTCCGGCGGGTGTTGCCTGGGATATTTCGGGCGCGATTTCGCGCCTTTTCGGAGCGCGTGCCACCGCCTAAGGCCGTCGGAATAAGCCATTGAGCCAAAAGGCGAAAAATGGTACAATATTTTGATGACTTCGCGTGCGCCGGAAATCACCGATGATCAGCTGCTGCATGAGATGCCAGACACTCTCAGACATAACGTTGAGCATATGGCAGATGCCGAGCGGCATGCGTTATTTAATATTCTGCGTGCCGGTCGCCGCGAAGGAGCCGAGCAGCAAGCCAAAATTAAGGAGTTGAATGATCGAATGCATCAGATGCAGGAAGCGGCGAGTCACGCTCGTCCCCAGCGCGTGCACGTGCCGCATGTCGCGCACGAGGATCATGGTCATGGGCACGGCCACGAAGGATCCTGGCAGCCGCAGATGCTTCGTCCGGTCCTCCCGCAATCGAACAGGGAAGCGTTTGCCGAAGGCGCTGGAATCGCTGCCGTCGGCACAGGTACTGCCTTGGCATCACAAGCGGTCTTCCCCGGAGTATCCAATGCGCCTCTGTTCACCACGATGGGCGCAGGGGCTGCTCTCGTTCCTGCGTTACCTGCCCTTGGCGCCTCACTCGGATACATGCTGGGCAAAGGCTATAACCGTCCGATGACCGGCATGGCCCTCGGCGGTCTTACCGGTGCCGGTGGCTCCATGCTCGCGCTCAATGCCCTCGGGGCAACAAGCGCACCGGCATGGCCCTTGCTCTTCCCGGTGGCTGGTACTCTCGCCGGATACTACCTCGGCGGCAAATTGGGCCATCCCATGCTGGGCCTTGCGACAGGGACGGCTCTCTCGACATACCTCACCTACGCTGCCATCGGTGGCGCGTCTCTCAGTTTGGCCAGCCCCCTCGTCGTCGGTGCGGGCGCATTGGGTGCGGCGGGATTGGCTGCGTACTTCAGCGCCAATCAGATCAAGGATGTTATTACCGGAGAGGCGAGCGGATGGAATCCGTTCAACTGGGCACTGAGTCCTGTGACGGGTCTCACAAAGGGATTCGTTCCCGGATGGCACGACCGCATCCGCGGCCTCGAGCACGTCTTTGCACTGCCCGGAAAGGTTGCCCTGAATTCCGTCGAAGGCATTCGCAAGATTTTCACCCACGAAGAGCCCGAAGGCTTCGTGCAGAGCGTCTGGACCGCCCCCACGCGCGCGATTTCCGGCTTGTACAAGGGCTTCTCCGGAGATCACCCGCATGGCACTGTGGAAAAAATCACTAGCGCGCCCGGCCGATTCCTTAAATGGTGGATTACTCCCCAAGGAGAAGGCGGAGGCCATTAATAGAGACGATCAATGACCACACAAAATCCCGTCAACGGCCCCGATCAATTCACCCGGGCATTCGCCCAGGTGAACATCCCTGTCTCGCTGCCGACCCGTCTTCCAGGCCAGGGTTTGACCCAGCGCGAAGTGCAGTCGATGACGCTCGAAAACGTCACGCGCGGGGCGATCGGACAGGCGCTGCGTCAGGCGATCGATCTCCCCCAGGGTAATCCTGACCGTGTCGATTTCTTGGATGTCAGTCAAAACTGGGCGCGCCAGCCGTGGTTGGCGTACCCCTTCCTCGCCCGCACGCTCTTCTCGGCAGGCAGTCCTATGATGGCGGTTTTGCAGCATTGGCATGGGCTCTCCGGGAATCAGGTTGATCAGAATCATCTCGTCTCACTCTGGGAAAATTCCACCGATCCCCAAGTGGTCGCCACCCGCCAGCGCTGGAGTCAGCTGCATCCCCAGATGATCGCCTACCTGAATACGAGCCAGCGGACGATCGAGCATCTGCGTTCCGACCGTCAGCAGCGGGCGACCAACTTCCTTGAACGTGCAGGAGGAGATTTCTGGGACTACACGTGGCACGAAATGGCCGACCATCCTGTCACCAGCGGATTGCTCCTCTTCGGTGGAGGAATGGCTGTCTACAGCTTGATCTTCGGTCGCTTAGGTCGCACGCCGCTCGGCAAGGTGATGAAAGTCGGCATCGGCCTTACCGCAGTTATCTGCTTCCTGCGTGATAAGTACGGCGTCGAGATCGTCGAGGATCTGTTCGCTCGTCCGCTTGAGCGTTGGGGTGCGCCGGGAGCCGCTCAGTGGCTGCGCAACTTCCGCGATACCGTCACCGATCCGTTCCGCATGCGCGATGGCAACGAACAAGGATCTGCGCGCGCCTACCTCATGCGCAATAAGCTGCAACTGCGCGGGCCCGCGGAAGAAGCGATGGGTGACGTTATCCTCGGCATGCCGCCAAACGTGTTCTTCAATTTGATGAACACGGCCAATCAGGCTGGTTCCTTGAGCGCTCCTCCTTTTGTACCGCCGGAACTTCGCGCGGAGCTCAACCGTATGCGCAATAACCGCGAGATTGCCGGCCGTCTTGAAGCGCTCGATGCAACCGAGCAGATGCGCTTATTCCGTTCGGTCGGTGAGAAGTTCCTCCGTGCCTTGCCCTTCAATAGCCGCGATGAAGCGCTGGCCTACGTCGGCGACCGCTACGTGACCGGCCAGTGGTTCGTCACGACCACCGCCGAGACGCAGGTTGGAACGGTGAATGGAGTGCCGCAGTCGCTCGCCCGCGCCAGCGTGATGACGCGCGGCGTGCCGCAGATGCGACTGGCCACGCAGCGTGCGAATCAGAACCGCAGCTACAACATGCTGTACGTGATGATTGATCATTTGTCTGATGCGGACTGGGACAACATCGCCCGCTTTGGAGGTCCATCCGAGCAGGCGGCACGCGACCTCGTCCGCGGCACGCGCGACGCGGCAGTCGGTGCATTCAATGCGGCCCTCGATCTCGGTTCGGGCGTAGTGAACTTCTTCACCGGCGACGTGCCGCGCTACTGGCGCGAGCATGTATGGCCGGCCATCCAGCGTCAGGGCCCCCGCGTGCAGGCTGCCATCAGCGAGTTGAAAGCCGTTGGTCAGCGCGGCGTAAACGCCGTCGTATGGTTCGGCGACAACACCACCGTGGGGCGCATCATGCGCGACGTCCTCGGCTGGTCCGCGGAGCAGGCGCGTGAAGGCTATCGCATCACCGCCAATGAAGCGTATCGCCTCGCCGTGTTCCTCGAATACCAACGTCTGCAGGAGGGTGTCGGCAATGCCGACATCAACGGTTGGCTCACGTCCTTCATGCAAGATTTCGGCGCTGCGCCGGGCGATGCTCAGACCATCACGTTCCGCGGCGACTGGCGCATCTGGCGTGCCGTGCACGACCAAGGAATCGCCCAGATCCTTAACCGCAGCTCCATCGGATTGTCCGGAAGCGGCGGCGTAGAGATGAGCCGCGAACAGGCCGAACGCTTGCGTCAGTGGGTGGAAACGGTGCAGGGCTTCCAGTCCGGTTCGTCCGTGAATGGCGGCAGCACCACTGTCCCGCCCTTAAACCCGACGACGAATCCTGTGCCGCCGTTGAACCCCAATCCGTTGAATCCGGTTCCGCCGCTCAACAGCGGTTCGAATAATCCGGTCCCGCCCCTCAACAGCGGCCCGAGTTTGAGCGAAGAAGAGCGCATCGATGCGCTCATCCGCATGGTCGCGGACCTGGAAATCGCGCCGAACTTCCGCGGTCTTGCTGCGCGACGCGAGGGTGGCAATATCACCATCTTCTTCAATAATCCGCGTCGGCCGGATCGACCGTTCGCCTTCTCACGACCGCGATCCGAAATCCTGGCCATGTCTGGCACGCAGCTTCTTGAGCGTTGGAGGGATGAAGCGCGCCAGGCAATCCAGCGAGACCTCGATTCCATCGACACGGTTGAAAATCCCCAAGCGTTGAATGCCCGCCCGTGGACTCTGCGCTTTCTGCCGCTCGGCCGCGTCGGGGTGAAATCTTCGCAAGAAATCCGCGGAACGACGCATGAAGCCGAGGTGCCGTTCCATCAGTTGCTCCAGTACGAGGCGCTCGAAATTTTCCAGGCTCACCAGCAGTGGGCCCAGAACAATACCGCCGAGACGCGCAACATGTTCGCCGTCGACGGCCAGCCGTTGCCCGGAGTTGTGAATACCCTCGGATCGCCGACGGTGCCGCCGCTGGCATCCACTACGGCCTGTCCCATCAACGCCACCTGATCTCCGAGGAGGTCGATCTGCCCGCCTTTTTCACCCTCCCCCCCCTGCGCCAGCAGGACGCCGGAGAGCGAGTGCCCGAGGACCTTGTTGCGCACCGAAACGGCGGTGGTTCGGGAGGAAATCGAATATGACAAGGCGGATCAGGACTACCTGCGCTTAATCGATACCCTGAAGGGCCTGGAGTCAGAAGTGTGCATTCCGCTGG
>CAYRUZ010000017.1:0-14489 GCA_964427895.1 uncultured Candidatus Peribacteria bacterium | reverse complement strand
TCGGTCCTGTCCCGCCCATCAACCCGGTGAACCCGGTACCGCCGCTCAATCCGCCGCCTCCGCTGTCGCCGGTACCGCCCATCTGACACGTTAAACTAGGGCTCCTTTGACGAGGTGCCCTAGCTCCGTTGCTTGCCGGTTGTGCCGGTAGCAGGGATGTCATTTCTTGTCGCCAGGGATCGTAGTACCCGGGGCCCGCCGTGCGCCGTCATCGTTCACCGATAGAAGGTAGTTCTGGACGACGCCAGCCGAGAATTCGGCAGGTTCGCCCAGAGGCCCTCCGGCGGTCGTGCCTTCGAAGTGGAAGATGACGTGCGTGAAATGCGTCCCCACTTTGTAACAGCTGAACGTCGCACCCACCAGCTTCTTGGCCTTGTCCTTCTTGCCCTGCGCTTCGGCCATCGCGAACGCCTTGTCGGTCGTGGCTTGACCCAGACGGTCGGCGGCGATGTAGGCCGAGAAGGAGTACTTGTTGTGGACGCAGTGCTTCGGGGTTCCGACTTCGGCCATCTTTTCCTGCAGGAGGACGAGGTCGTCGCCCAGCGTCAGGAGGTCGGTGGCCTTCGGCGGGTCCTTAGGCAGCACGCCGGCCTTCTTGAGGGCGTCCGCGTCCTTCGGCAGGGGCGGAACGTCTTGGGCCGTGGCGGCGGCGGAAAGGATGAGGGTGGCGAGAACAGCAGCAGACAGCAAACGCATCATGTGATGCCTCCAAAAAAGGTTCGTTGTGGCTCCCGGTACGTACGATGGTGTCAAAGGAGCCCACTCAATAAATTAAAACAAAATTGCCATAAAGTCAATATGCTTCACGCGTATTCCCCAAAGCCACGACAAAACGGGCAGGCTGGAGAGCCTACCCGTTTCGCTGATCTAGTCACCGATCAGTGGTGCGTTGTTAGTAGCAGAAAGTCATTTGGTCGGCAGCGGAATCGTTTCGGACGTGACACCCGCCGCGTTCACCACGTAGACGCGTCCACCGTTGAGGGAGGTCGAGGCGCTGAAGTGCAGCTTATCGCCGCGTTCCAGCACGCCCGCCCGGCCCACTTCGATGTACCGCGCCTTGCCTTCGTGAATGAGCACCCACCGGAGGTCCTTGGCCTTTGGGACCGAGGCTTCGGTGTCGCTCACGCGGGTGATCTGCGTCTTCATGTCCGCGGTGATTTCCGGGGCCGCGTCGATCGGGGGAACGGGTTGCTGCGGCTTGACGCTGGTGTCCACGACGGTCTTCTTTTGCTGCACGTAGCCGACGAAGCTGTCCAGATACTCCTGCAGAGGCGTCGGGGGGACATCCCCGCCGCGGTACAGGAGCGCTGCCAGCACGATGGCTCCGCACAGGAACATGGCCGCCGCCTTGACGTGTTCGAACACCTGACCGGGGAAGTTGGCCTGCAGTTGGCTGCGCCCGATGCTTTCCGGCAGCGGATCTCCGGCCTTCACCTTCACGACCGTCAGGGGGTTAGCCGTCGGGTCAGCGAGATGGGCTTGGATTTCCGTGTCGTTGGCCATGGTGCCGTCGTCCTTTTCGTAGTACAGGCCGTCGGCGATGGCGACCGCGGCGTCTTCCGTCTGGTCGGACACGAGCACGTCGGCGATGGACAGACCGACCACCACGAGGGCCACGAGCCCGAGGAACAGACCGGCCGTCTTGCTGACGAAGATGAGCGCCAGCACACACAGCACCAGACCCACGAGACCGTAGGCGATGCCGCGCTGCTTGACCTTGTTCTTCGTGCCGTCGTCCAGACTGTCCCAGTAGTTGCGAACCTTGCTCACGAAACACCTCTCTTGATACGAGTTGCGGATGCGACCTCGACATTCTTTCCACGCACACACTGCGATGGTGTCGAGGATCAGCATTATATAAAATAGGACAATTTGACTTAACAGTCAAGTATTTGCATAGGGAAAGGGCGGAACGACTGGTGTGTCGCTCCGCCCCGGGCTGATCCGGCCCTCCGAACGTCATTTGACGGCAACGGGCTGTGACATTTCTCCGCTTCCTTCGTTGTAGAAGCGCACGAAGACTTCACTGGCGCCCGTGCCGATGTTGCCCGACTTGCCCGGGAAGCGGCTGCCACCGTTTTTGTCCTGAATGGTGAGGCCGCCTTTCCAGTAGACCACCATCACGCTGCCCGCGGGGGGTGCGTCTTCGACGGTGACCTCGCCGGTCTTGGGGTTGTAGGTCGGGTTTTTCGGCAGGGTGAGGGTCTGCTTCGTAGATGCAGCAGAAGCCGTACCGGCAGCAGACTTGTCGTTCCACACCCACTTGATGAACCCCCATTCCTTAAACGAATCGTGCCACGCGGGGTTGAACGCCAGCACGATGCCGATGAAGATTCCCACGATCACGAACCCGCCGGTGCTGGCGACACCGCTGTCCACCTTCCCGGCTTCCGATCCCTTGTTGGGGAGCAGCCAGAGGATGATGAACATGATGCCCAGCAGGACGATGGGGCTAGCGATCTCCGGAAAACTCATGGCGAAAAGCGGACTGAACATGACTCTTTCTCCTGATACGAGTGGTTGTTTCTACGTCCTTTTCACCCAAACCGACGTCCGGTGGTGAAAGGATCAGCAAAGTATATTATACAACAAAAAAGCCTCAAATCAAACATTTGGGCGAAAAAAACAACCGCGGGGAGCGCGCGGCTGTCCGTGTCGGGAGGCGTAGCTCCCGTCACGTCATTTGATAAGCATCATGCCCCGGGTCGTCTTCTTCGACGTGGGGAAGCAGTTCCAGAACACCCGCAGGTGGGGGTGGCCGTCGCGCAGGCCGGTTTCGGGGACGACCCAGACGTGTTTCTTGTCGTAGCCGTCGGGGAGGGGCAGGGCGTCCGTCGGCTTGCCGTCCGGCCCGAAGTCGTTGACCACGGCGTAGTTCTTGCCATCGAGGGTGATGCGCTGGACGCCGGTGAAGGGGTCCTTCGTCACTTCGATCTGCACGAACTTGGCGGTGGGGTGCGGGCTGGGGAACGGCGGGTCGCTGGCCTTGGCGGCGGCGTTGGCGATCAGCACGATGGCGGCCACCACAAGGGCGGCGGGAAGCAGTTTGCGGAACATGTCGAACTCCTTGGTCTTGGTTGAGATACACGAACAGTTGTTGGCGCTCCCCACGAGCACCCGGCCTCTCCTCATGATGCCGAAGCATCGCTCCCTGTTGAGGGGAGTGGAGGGTGGGGGAGTGTAGCCTCTTCCGTGTCCGGAAGACCGCCTCTAACAAGAGGACGGGTGCGTGGGGATCGTACGCGGTGCTGTAAAGGAAGCAGAAGAACAAAATATCAACTTTTTCGTATTTGTCAAATTTTGACAAAATAATAAAAAATGTTATAAAAGAACATATGGGCAGACCCAGCGTCTTTGTGCGGCACATGAACGGCGATCATGAGGAAGCCAGACGCATTGACGAGTTGGTCCCCGAAGTCTTACGGAACAAGCAGGCGGTAGTGATGTGGGATATCCGCAGCGCGCGAAGCGACACGGTATCGAGCTTGCGCCATGCGCTCTCCGACCACGAGGTGCTGAGTTCGAAATCGCTCACCGTGCACGACATGCAGCTGCCGTCGCGCGATGATTCCGTGATGCGCCGCTTTCGCGTTGAGTTGAATCCCGAGCGCCTTGAGCGCGACATGCCCGCTCTCTTGAGCACCATCGCCGACTTCTGCACCGCGAGCGTCCCGTATCGTGACATGATGCGCTGGCTGGATGCAGACTGGGACGAGATCATCGACCGCGTGTCGGAAGCGGCCTGCCGCAAGCGCCAAAAGAATGGTCCCGCTCCTCATCTGGAGGCCATTTCCACGACATCGGAAATGGCGGAAGTCGTGTTCGGCAAATTGATGGACCGCTTCGTGCAAGAGCCCTGCGTTGCCGATTCGTTCTCCATGGTGAAACGCAGGCCGACGCACAAGCCCATCCATGACGAGCATCAACTGCTGTCGCTCTTCGGCGGACATCGATTCCGGTCGACCCATCGCAGCCCGCACAGTTGCACGCTCTATAAGGAAGATCATCATGCGATAGAAGAGTACGACGCGGTGATGCGTGTCGCAGACAATCGCTTGCTGGCTTTCGATGTCACCTGCGCGAAGAACACGCAGGGCAAGATCGCGAAGGACTATCAGCTGCCGAAGCATACTGATGCCGAGGTCGCGGTCGTTCATTTCGGCAACAAAAAAAATGTGCGGTGCGAGAGTGGTGTGTATTGCATCGATCTTCCGATGTTCAATGCGCTGCGCGAGCCGAGCTGGATTGCTTTCGAGCAGTGCCGTTTCGGAACGAAGACCGACTACATCGCGGGACTGGAGAGTCTCGGATGGGGGAGGAGTTGACGCCTTGTAAGAAAAGACGATCTATGATATAATGATCGCAGAAACAACAAAAACTCACATCAATACATGGTTCAAGCAGCCGAAGCACAGGCCGAAAACAAGCAGTTGGCAGAACAGCTGTACGACACGCTCATGAGCGAGATCGAACCGGATTTGATGTTGGCCACGCTGCCGACGCTGGATGCGAAGTACGTGGGGGAGAGCGAGGCTGATCGCGCCGTGCGCATGAAGCGCTACGAGGCAGCGTACGCGAAGTTCGATGCAGAATTCGAAAAGTTCATGGCAGATGTGCAGGAGGAAGTGCGTGTGTCGCGCCGCGAGGCGCTGAAGGCGAAAGAGGAGCAGGACCGACAGAGCGATCAACCCGCCCTTGCTTCCCTTGAGGCGGCTTTCAGTTGATCAGTTTTTCATCCTTTTCGTTTCAGTTATATGAAACATCTTCTCACCTTCTCCTTCGCGGACATCGGCTCGTCTCGCGAGCACCGTCTGCTGTGGGACGCCGTGAACCATGAAGAGCTGATCCACCAGGCGGATGCGCAGGCCGAAGAGCTGCGGCACAACCCGGATGCCGGCTCCGTGAAGCGCGCTGCCGACACGCTTGCCCGCATTCAGACGCAGGTTGGCAGTGTCGATGCAACCAATCGCCCTGCAGTATTGGCGGCAGCAACGAGACTGAATGAACAGATTACGCGCCGCAACAGCACGCCCGCGGTCAACACGCTCCGTACACAGTTCGAGTCGCCGACCGGCCGCGTCGCATCCCTCACTGCGGCGATCGCGCTGCGCCGCAACGTCCCCGCCGGGGATCCTGGCGAGGCCGCAGCGAATACCGCTCTTACGGGTGCCGCACGCACGCATCTGGAGGCGCTCTACACGGAAATCCGCAACCGCGTGGATTCCACTTCGGGCCCCTCGTGGGATGAGACGTCGCATTCCGTCGGTGCCGAAATCACCGAGCTCACTCGCCAGATCGGCGTGTTGAATGCCTTGATGACGGACGCCGGTTTCACCGCGCAGATTCCGCCTCTCGGCGCTGCTGTCGACGCCGCCACCGTGGATGCCCTCAGCGATGCGAACTTCCTGACGGACAAGAACGCCCTCCAGGCCGCCGCCGATCGCTACATGGCTCCGGGCGGACGCACGACTGCCAACCTCACCGCGCTGCGCAGTGCGTTCCGCACCGCTGCCATCAAGAGAACCGATGCCATGTCGGCCGCCTCCGATGCCGCCGGTGTGACGGATGGCATCGCCCTCATCAATCGCGCCAACAGCCAGTACGCAGAATTGCAGGCCATCATGACGCGCGCCCTGCCTGCCGCCGAAGTCGCCCCCGATGCTTTGCCCGTCTCCTTCACGGGGCCGGTTGATGCCGCCGTGGGTCGTCTCGCTCTGCCTCCTGCCGCCGCCAACGGCGGCGCCGAAGCGGGCAACCTGCAGACTGCCCTGCGCGGCCTGACGGACGCCCAGCGCGCCCGCGGCCGTGCCTACGTTGAAACGAAGGTCGCTGATCGCGGCTACACCGCGACCATTACCGGAACGACTGCGACTGACTTGGTCGTCGCCCTCGAGCGCTCAGAGGCCCGCTCGGAAATTCCGGCAGACGTCCGCGCCCGCATCAGCACGGTTCTCGACCGTGTTCCTGCTACCGGCGCCATTTCCGCCGATGTGATCACGGATCTCCAGGCCACCGTTGCCGGTGCCCCCAACCCGGGCGCAAAGGAAGCGGTCCGCGCCCAGATCATCAGTGCCGCTCGCGGCCGCAACCTCGTTGCCGTCTTCGAGGGCGACGCGCTGCGCCTCACCCGCGGCCCGAGTGCTCCGACTGAAACCACGGAAACCATCTCCGACGCTGTCCGCCAGAAGATGAACGCCGTGAAGACGAAGCTCAATGCTTCCGGCGCCACGCCGGAGAGCGCCGCCACCGAAATCGGCGAGCTCAATGCCGCCGTAAACGGTGCCGTTGCGGAGGATCGCCGCCCCGCTCTGCGCACGGCAGTCGCCAACGACCTCAACCGCGCCGGCGAACTGACCAACCATCAGATCTACATCGATGCGGGTCAGCTCAAGGTCCGCGTTCGCCCGGCCGAGGAAATCCCGGCCGCGGTTCGCGAGAAGATCACCGCCCTTAAGACGAAGCTCAACACGAACAACGTCCAGCCGGCGGACTTCGCCACCGACCTCGCCAACCTCAACACGGCGGTGAATGCCACCAGCACCGATCCGACCGCACGCGCTCGCATGCGCCAAGCCGTGCTGCAGAACCTCAACGCCGCCGGACAGCTGAACCGTCACGAGCTGTACATCGAAGCCGATGAGGTCAAGGTCCGCCTGCGCGGCAATCCTGATCGCCGCCGCTCGCAGGATTTCTGGACGAACTTCGTCGATACTCTCTCCGACTTCCTCGTCGACAACGGCGTCATGCAGCGCTCCGAAGCGTACATCGCTCGCCTGCGCCAGCGCATCGACGATGCACGCCGCAACAACGACGAAGCCTTGGCCAAGCGCCTGGAGGATCGTCTCAATCGTCCTGCAACCTCTCCGAGCCTCAACCCGGATGCCCTCCGCCGCTCGCTCGTCGAGGCGCTCAACCGCCAGTTCCCGGGCGTGGTCTTCGACATCAAGACCGCCACGGTCAACGGCCAGCAGAAGTACTTCCTCGTCGCCAACCCCGTCAACAACCCGACCGACGTCCAGCAGCAGAACTTCAAGCGCTACCAGGACTTCGTGGGTGCGACCATGGGAAGCAACGTCGTCCCGGCCACCACGGCTATCCCGGGTGTCGAGCGCGGTCCGAACACGGTCGTGGTCGATATCACCGCCCTCAACCTCACGAATATTCTCGCTCGCTTGGGTGTCAGCCTGCAGCCCAGCGCTCCGTCCCAGCCCAGCGCCCCCTCTCAGCCGAGTGTTCCTTCCCAGCCGAGCGCTCCGGTAGGCACCGGTACGGTGAAGACCGAAGTCGTGCAGCACGGTTCGATCGGCGGCGGCCGCGGATCGCGCGCCTAATCGTTGACTCAATCGCTTCGGGGGGAGGGGACGGCAACGTTCCTCTCCCCCTTCGAACATCCACTCCATGCCAACCCCCGAACAACAGACACTGGCGAGTACCGATGCCTTGCAGGAGACCCAGACGGGGACCCTCAATATCGGGAATCTCCGGCAGGCAACGCAGGACCGCGTCATGGGTGGATTGGAAAGGATCAACAATTTCGCGACGGTCAGCCGCAACGTCATCGAATTCATTCGCAGCTTGCTGCGCGGACGCGGTTCGGCGAACGGATTGCGCGGATTGGGCGATCGTTTGCGCCAGAATCAGAACCCGCGGGCAACCGTGGACAACATGACGCCCGAAGTCGCCTTCCAGCGCATCTCCAGCCTGAACGTGCTCGGGCAGCCTGCCCCGCTTGCAGCCGAAATGCGCGTGACCAACGCACAAGATTTGCTCCCTGCCTTGCGCAGGTTGAGCGTCACATCCGATGCTCCGGATGGCGGCGTGGAAATGGGCAACCGCGTCGGCGACTGGGTGACGCGCATGGAGCGCGCCGCCTCCGCGCTCGGCGCCGAGTTTGCGAACATCGCAAATCCCGAGGAACGCGCGCTGTGGACCGCCGGACTGTCGGGCGGTCGCGTTTCCTACGTGTGCGACGGCATCCGCGTCTGGGCCGAATTGCGCAACGAATCCGGACAGATCATTCGTTCGGCGCTTGCTACCGGCAGCCAAGTGCTCTTCAAAAACGGTCCGCGCGGAGAGCCTGGCAGGATCGCGAACGGAAGCGAGTCGGCACCCATCACCGTTTACACGGCCTCCGGCGCCGAGGTTGCTTGGAGCGTCACGGGATCCGGCAGTAATTTCCGCACAGCGGATCGCCGTGTGTACGAACGCGTTAACGGCAACACCCTCATCGAAGTCGGCTATCCGCCGAGCGCCGTCGCGTACTACGGCGAGGGCACGGGCAATCAACGTTCGATGATCGTGCGCGTCAATGCGCCGGGCAACGTCATTCCTTCCAGCTCCCGCATCGATTCCCAGCTGCTGCCCGCCGGCGCGCAGGGGACATTCCTGCGCATGCCCAACGGCACGACCATCGGACCGCCCAGCACCATCGCTCCCGCCGCAAGGCCCAACGAATCCGCAGCGCAGAAGCGCCAGGCCATTGACGCGTTCGTCGACCGATTGGCCGCGTTGCCGATGGAAGACGTCGTTGCGTATCTTTCCTCTGCATTCCCTGGTGGCAGCGAGAACGAGCGCATCTTCGCCCTCCATGTCGGTTGGCGCCAATCGATGTCCCTCGGATTCACGCCCGGGAACAATCCCTTGATCGATTCCGTGCGCAACAATTCCATCAGCTGCCAGCAGCTGGGCGTCCTCTTCGCGCGCATCGCCGCGAGGAAAGGAATCCGCTCCGTGTCGCTGGAGATGTACACCGTTTCCGGTGCGGGGCCGAACGACCCCAATGCCGGTCACGTTGCGTGCGTCTATCTTGTTCCGCCCAACGGCGGTCCTCCCTGCCGCGCCATTACGCTTGATGCATTCGGCATCCATGATGACAACGAAATCGGCACCGGAGCAACGGCCCTGGAGGCAGCGACGAACGCGCTGAAGAATACCTGGGACACCAGTCCCGGACACGATGCGCGGCCTGCCAACCCGCGCGTCTTCACGGACGCAGCCCCCGTCAACTTGCCGGGTGAACCCCGCGAGCAGGATACAGCCGGCATTCGTGCCGCTGCCCGTTCCTACGAGGAAATCGCCGCCGAGCTCATCGGCGTGCGACAGCAGCAGCCTGCCGGGCGACCGCGCCGCTAATCGGCCGCGGGTTGCAGAACGCCGATAGTGCGCTACCCTGCCGGGGATGGCATCGCTCATCTTGCAGGACGGAACGGTTTTTCAGGGGGAGAGCTTCGGCGCTCCGGTGGACTCCGATGGCGAAGTGGTGTTTTCGACGGGCATGGTCGGATATCCCGAGAGCATGACCGATCCCAGTTTCCGCGGACAGGTGCTCGTCTTCACGTATCCGCTCGTCGGCAATTACGGCGTGCCCAGCGAAGAGCTCAACGAATGGGGATTTTCCAAGAACCTCGAGAGTGAAGCCATCCAGGTGCGCGGCATCGTCGTCTCCCAGGTGAGCGAAGGTTATTCGCATCATGCCGCCGTCAGTTCGCTGCAGAACTGGATGACGCATCACGGCATCCCCGGAATCACGGGCATCGACACACGCGCGCTCACCAAGAAACTGCGAGAGCACGGTGTGATGCTTGGATGCATCCGTCAGCGCGACAACGAGACGGATGTGCCGACTATCGTCGATCCCAATACGGAGAACCTCGTCGCCGGAGTCAGCTGCCGCGAAGTGCACGTCTATCACCCCGCCGCGGGGGACAACCCGCTCACCGTCCTTGCCTACGACTGCGGCATGAAACGCAATATTCTGCGTAGCTTCCTCAGTAGGGGCGTGCGCGTCGTGCGCGTGCCGTGGGATTTTGATATCGACGAGTACAAGGGAAGTTTCGACGGCGTGTTCATCAGCAACGGCCCGGGCGATCCCAAGATGTGTGTGCCCACCATCGCGTCCATCAAGAAGGCGCTTGAGCGCCAGATCCCGACTTTCGGTATCTGCCTGGGGAATCAGCTCCTCGCGCTGGCCATCGGCGGGGATACGTACAAGCTCAAATACGGACACCGCGGGGTCAATCAGCCCTGCGTGGAAGAGGGCACGAAGCGCTGCATCATCACCAGCCAGAACCACGGCTTCGCGGTGAAGGATGAGTTGCCCGCAGGGTGGAAGGTGTGGTTCCGCAATGCCAACGACGGAACCGTCGAAGGTATCCGTCACGAATCCGGCAAGTTTTGCTCCGTGCAATTCCACCCGGAGGCGACGCCAGGTCCCGACGATGCTGCTCCGCTCTTCGACGCCTTCATCAGCGTCCTCAAAAAGTCGAAGTAAGCCCTTGCTGCTGGGCTGAATGTTAAATGAAACCTTCGACGTGCAGGTGCTCTTTCGGTACGCCCCACTGCTCAAGCGCCAGTGTTTTGAGCTCTTTCGTCATATCGGGATTGCCGCAGATGTACACCGTGCGCGAGGAGAGGTCGGGAGCGACGAGCGGGACCAGCGTTTGCACACGGCCTTTGTGTCCGGTCCACGTTTCGCCCGGTTGGCTGAGGGCGATGTGGGTAAAGACATTTGGGGTGCGCTGCGACAGGCGTTCAAGCTCTTCCTTCCAAAACACGTCTTCCTCGCTGCGTACGCCGAGGATGATGTCCATGCGGCGCGTATCTCCCCGGGCGGTTGCTTCGAGGATTTGCGACCGGAAAGGCGCGATACCCGCTCCCGTGGCGATAAAGAGCAATTCCCGCGTCGGATCACCCTTTAACAGGAAAAGGCCGAACGGTCCCTGCAATTCCACCCGCAACCCCGGTTCGACCACCTTTTCCATCCACTCGCTCGCGCGTCCGCCTTTTTTCAGTTTGATGACGAACATCAATTCCGGTTCGTCCGGGGCGGATGCCAGCGAGTACGCGCGCGTCTGGATGTCGTTCGGATTGCTGAGCAAAGGCACTTTAAACAGCGCGAATTGCCCGCCCTTGAACGTGAAGCCAGCTGGCTTTTCGAAAGCCACTTCGTATGTGTCGCGGGCGATGAGTGCCTTGCGCGTGCATGTGACGGTGTACGTCGGGACTGGCATGGGCGACAGCATAGCGCCTTGAGGCGCGTCCGTCTTCCGCGGGCTGCCGCTCTAGAGCAATCCAGTAAAGAGGTCTTTCTCTCGCGGCATGCCGGGTACCCAACCCGCGAAATCGGTCATCGCGCATCCGTGGTCTCTGATGATGGCTGCGGGACACGATTGGTCGGCGTTTCCCATGAGGACGTTCGCGGCCGTTGCCAATTGGTCTGCTCGTGCTTCCTTCGTGATGCTCAGTGGCTTGCCGAACAGATCCGCATGGCCTTTCTCATCAATGATCGGATCCATGCCCGCGACGGCGAGCGCATAGGCGCTCACTCCGTCTCTCCTCGGCACGCAGCACGAGTCGCTCACGATCACCGCGACGGTACCCCCGAGGGCATCGCGCAGCATGCGCGCGCTTGTAACGGGATCTTTGGGCCAGCCGATCGCGGTGCCGGCTGCGGTATTGCTCTTATCCATACCCGCATTCGCGGCGAGGATGCTTCCGGTCATTCCCGTCGGCTGCAATTCCGTGAGAATTGCGAAGGGGCAATGGCCACGAACGCTGCCGTTTCTGTAGGTGGTTTCACGCAAGACCGCTTCGCAGAAGTGCGGCTGCAAACCGGTTTTTTCGCCATATCCCTGAGCTTCCATGCTCGGCGTGACGTCGTTAAGCGAGACGATCGATCCTTCGATGGTTGCCATCGCTTTTGATGACACCACCATGATGTCCCGCGGTTGCGCGCCGGCGGCGATGATTGCTCCCGCGATGTCGCTGCCGGGTGACAGGAGCGGGGTGCGAACGGGGAGAATCAGCATGGATCAGAGCGGGTACTGTTCGTCGGTGAGGAGCACCGTATCATTTTCCGCCGCGTTCGTATCGAGATTGATGCGCGTGACGGTGAGCGCGATGGGGATGTCGGCCGTGTGTTGCAACATGAGAGGCGGAAGAACCGACGCAATCCATTGCACCTGTGCGGAGGCGGGGATCGACCAACGCGTGTAATTCGCAGCCGGCGTGTCCGCGGCCACCTCTTGGAGGGGGACGCCCCGCACTTCCGTCCGCTCCCACGCATCAGGAACGCTGAAATACACCTCTGTGGTGCCGTTGTTCTGCAGTTCAAGAACGCCGCCGCTTCCGCGACGGCTGATACGCAAGATGAGAGCCGTGCGGTCTTCGTGTTCGAGAAAGACAATCGTCGGTCCGGGTGGGTTCGGGGCGTTGATTCTTTCCGAGCGCAGCCAGGCCGCCACGCCGATGAAGACGAAGAGAGTAATGATGGCGATGCACAGCTGGATGCCGGTGGCGAGGAGTCGGACGGTCCGTGTCATTTTTCACCAGAGTATCTTGTCGCTGACAACTCGCACAGAAAATCGGGCAACTCCTTTGGTCGGATGGCTTGCCTCTGCTATGCTGTTGCGTATGGAATTCGACCCGCACACCCTGCACCAGATCGTCCAAAAGATCGAACAGCAGCTGCGCTGTCCCCAGTGCGGCGAGAAGGTTCCGGTCGAAATCGAGTCCGTCCGCATGACGGGGGACGACTTCCTGTTGTTGCAACTGAAATGCAAGGCATGCGACGCGTACATCGTCCTTCATGCGGCCCTTCAGGGCATGAAGATGGAAGAGGGAGTGGCGGGCAACATCCTCAATGTGTCCTCGGCTCTCTGCGATAAGAACGACGACGTCTCCGCCATGCGTGCGAAGCTGGAACAGGCGGGGGGATCGTTCAAGCGTCTCTTCGACGACAAATGATGCGTCGTATCGTCTCCCTCCTGCTTCCGCTCCCCGTTCTTCTTTTGTCTGCGTGTTCCGACGTGCAGGACACGGCGAAGCGCGTGCAGGACATCGGCGGTCGCGCGAAAGGCGCGGTCAACGAAGTGATCGACGACGGCAAGCATGTGCAGCAGGCCATCAGCGGCGCCGTAAAGATGATGAAAAACAATGCGGCGCTCGTCGGCAGCGGAATGCAAAAATTGCAGCAAGCGCAAAGCGGGGCGGAGAGGGGATTGTTGTGGTAATGGCCGTGGTGCGGCGCGGCGCCCGCGCCTAGTTTAGAATGGAGACGATGTTTGCCCCCCTCGGTCTCCTTGTTCTTGTAGCGGCGTACGTTCTGCTTACGCGGACCGGTCCCGGAAAGGCGTGCTCGCGATGGATGCGCAGGCATCCGCTGTGGACCGTGCTTTTGTGGGTATTCGCGGGCGCCCTTCCGTTATTGCTCACGATCGCAGCAGCTACCGTCGCCAACACGTTCGGATGCGCGCTGGATGAGAGCGGCGTTCATCCGTGCGTCATCGCCGGGATCGACTACGGCGAACCGTTGGCATTCATGGGCATCATGTTCTGGTTCAGCATGATCACGTTCCCGATGGCGCTTGCCGGTGGTATCGTCTGTCTCGTCGCGTGCATCACGAAGAATTGAATACAATTTTTGATCAAAAAATGACTGATGCGCGAGAAAGGGAAATTGGCTCAAGTTTTTTCTTGCATGCATCAAAAATCTTCGTATACTGACGCCACATTCACCGAAGCACCTCTGCCCGTTTGAGACGAACGCCGTGGGGGAGCTGCGGTGCGTTATGCGTGAGAAAAGGTGGTTTCTCTCCATAATTTGCCTCTCTGCTCACCACCATTCTTTCCTCTCTTATGCCCGGTCACACGACTGCCCAATCCGCGACGGACTCCTTCGATGCCGTTGCCCTCAGCATCGCCAGCCCCGACGACATCCTCGGATGGTCGCGCGGAGAAGTGACGAAGGCTGAGACGGTCAACTACCGCACCCAGCGCGCCGAGCCGGATGGCCTCTTCTGTGAGCGCATCTTCGGACCGACGAAGAACTTCCAGTGCTTCTGCGGCAAGTACAAGGGCATCCGCTACAAGGGTGTCGTCTGTGAGAAGTGCGGCGTCGAAGTGACGCGCAGCATCGTCCGCCGCGAGCGCATGGGCCACATCAACCTGGCCGTGCCGGTGACGCACATCTGGTTCCTCCGCAGCTCCCCGTCCCGCCTGGGGCTCCTTCTGGACCTTCCGATCAAGACGCTCGAGCAGATCGTCTACTTCGCCGCGTACATCGTTATCGCGGTGAACGAGGATGCGAAGAAGGAAGCAGAGAAGGAGCTCTCCACGGCCATGGATGCGCGCAAGAAGCAGATCCAGCGCGAGTACGACGAGGCCAAGAAGCAGCTCGAGGCCAGCAAGGCCACGCGCGCCCAGCTCGACGCCCTCGATAAGGAAGTCGCTGATCGTCTCGAGACTCTTAAGAACAACCACCGCGAGGCGCTCGAGGACCTCAAGAACCTCCACACGACCTCCGTTCTCTCGGAGCTGAAGTTCCGCGAGATGAACATGAAGTTCGGACACGTGTTCCGCGCCGGCACCGGCGCCGAGTCGCTCCGCGAAGTGATGATGAGCATCGACCTCGACACGCTCGGAAAGGACCTGCAGCTGGAGCGCGAGAAGAGCTCCGGACAGAAGCTGAAGAAGATCATGAAGCGCATGAA
>CAYRUZ010000016.1:0-28469 GCA_964427895.1 uncultured Candidatus Peribacteria bacterium | reverse complement strand
GCTTCGCCTTCGGCACGTTCCTCTTCCTCTTGCTCACCACTTTGCACCGGGCGTTGCGCGGCGGAGTGTTTCTGGGCTTCCTGCTGGCACTGATCGGCCTCGGCAGCGTGATACTCTTCGTCGCAAATACATAATAAAAAGCGTCACCCGTGTGGATGACGCTCCATGCTTCACGGTTCAGGAAAGACCGAGCTGCTTGCGGATGTCGTCCGCCTGGCCCTGGTCTTCGGCCTTCTGTTCCAACTGCTGCGAGACGGTCTGCAGGTCGCGCCAATCTTCGGCGTGCTTGTATTCAAGACGCTGGAGTTGCGCGAGGTGCTTCGGCGAAAGCTCGCCGAACTTGCGCTGCTCTTCTTCCAAAATCTTCTGCAATTCGTCGATCTGGAATTGGCTCAGGCGCGGAACGGCCTGGATAATGCGCCACTTCTCATCGCGCGTCAGCGAGATGCTGCCGCGCAGGAGGGTGAGAAAGCGCTCTTCGTCGAACACGATCGACTGGTGCTCCGGAATCACGATGTTCGCGTTGTTCATCTGCACCATGATGCTGCCGAAGCGGTAATCACCGACTTCCGCGAGCACCCGAAGATCTTCGTCGTCATAGCCCATTTCCTTGGTCGCCTGCACTCCGGGGGGAGGAGGAGGCGGACCGGAATCTTGCGGCACGCCATCGTCACCCTGTCCGCTCTGGGGAGGAGGGGGAGGAGGAGTGGCAAAGACCTGCGTAGGGTCGATTCCACCCGTGGGAACGGGGTCTCCGGGCCGAATCGGGGCCGGGCCGGAACCGCCCTGTGTCGTATCGTCCATGAGAAAGCGGGAAAACAGCTTCAGTGTAGCGAATAGTCGCGTCTACACAATGTTTTTCCATCATACGCCACTCCTCGCGGGGGCCATCCCGAGGAACCGTTCGGCGGCCCGCCGGGCACGCACGACCAATTCCGGTTGCATGAGCGACGAGACCCGCAAATCGGGCATTCCGCTCTGCCGCAGGCCGAAGAGTTCTCCCGGACCGCGCAGCGTGAGATCGATTTCCGCCAGTTGGAATCCGGAATCGTACTTCTCCATCGCCTTCAAGCGCGGGGAAGAGGCCTGCTGCGGCTGCGTGGTGAAAAGGAAGCAGTAGCTCTGATGCTCGCCACGTCCGACGCGGCCACGGAACTGGTGCAGCTGGGAGAGGCCGAATCGTTCCGCGCCCTCGATGATGATGATCGTGGCATTGGGGACGTCGATACCCACCTCGATGACGGACGTGGAGACGAGAAGGTCGTACTGCTTTTCTTTGAATGCACGCATGACGTCCTCTTTCTCCCTAGGGAGCATCTTGCCGTGCAAGATGGCGATGCGGCGGCGCGGGAATTCCTCGCGCAAACGCGCGGCTTCCTGCTCGACGTTGCGCACTTCCATCATCTCGTCCGACGCCGACTCGCTGATGAGCGGGCAGATGACGAACACCTGCCGCCCCTGGTCGATCTGCTGATCGATGAAGAGCTCCACCGTCTTGCGATCCTTTGGAGACACGGCCTTCGTGGCGATCGGTTTGCGGTTATTCGGCTTACTGAGCAGGACAGACAAATCATGGTGTCCGTAGGCGGTCAGCGCGAGCGTGCGCGGGATCGGCGTTGCGGTCATGGCGAGAAAGTGCGGGCTCCCCTTCTCTTTCAGGCGCTGCCGTTGATTGACGCCGAAACGGTGCTGCTCGTCGACGATGACGAGACGCAGCGACCGGAACTGCACGCTGTCTTCGATGAGCGCGTGCGTGCCGATGACGAGATCGAGCGTGCCCGATGCCAAGCGGCGACGGATGTCGTTCGCGTCTGCTGTGGGCACCGATCCCGTGAGGACGGCAATCGTCGGCAACCGCATGTCCGTCACTTCGTCGCTCCCCCCACCATGAATGAAGGCATGCATCTGCAGCAGCATGCGGCCGATGCTGTCGGCATGCTGACGGGCGAGGACTTCCGTCGGCACCATCAGCGCGCACTGTCCGCCGTGCTGCAGGACGTTGGCCATCACAGCAGTCGCAACCAGCGTCTTGCCGCTTCCGACGTCACCTTCGAGCAGGCGGGACATCGCCTGCGGCTTCTCCATGTCCTGGAGGATCTCGAAGATGGCACGGCGCTGATCGTCCGTGGGCGTGAACTTCAGGCATTTGAACAGCGCACGGATGAGCGCCGCGTCCATCGGCACAACCAATTCGTCACGCCCTTCGCCCTGCCACTCCTTCTTCTGCTGCAACGCCTCGCGCTGCACGCCGAACATCTCCTCGAACGCCAGCCGTTCGTTGGCGCGCTGCACGTCTTCCGGCGTGTCGGGGAAGTGCAGGCTGCGGATCATCTCCCTGCGACTCATGAGCTTCTCCTCCTGCACGATGTCCTCGGGCAAGGTCTCCGGCAGCAAATCGATCGCATCCTTCACGAGAACCATTTTCTCGCGCAGCCACTTGGTATGGATGATGTCGTGCTGCGGATACACGGGCACGAGGCGGCCGGCGTGCACGAGAGGACCCGAACCGCCCGTTTCGAACTGCGGGCTCTGCATTTGCAGCTTGAAGCCCTTCTCGGAGAGTTTGCCGGTAAACACGACGTCATCGCCGTCGTTGAGCATCCGTTTGACGTGCGGCTGGTTGAACCAGATCACCTCCACGGTGGCGCCGTCCGTGTCCGTGAACACGGCCGACACGAGCATCTTCCGTCCGCGCAAGCGCACGAGCTTGATTTGGCTCACCGTGCCGCGCAAAGTCACCTTCTCGCCGATGCGCGCGCTGGCGATGGTGTGCATCTGGCTCAAATCTTCGTGCGCACGCGGCAGATACAGCAGCAAATCCTGCACCGTGCGAAGGTCCATGTCCTCCAGCGCCTCCAGGAACTCCCGGGTGGTGCGCAGTACGGCGGACAACGGCGTTTCAAGCTTCACCCTCCGAGTGTACATCGTCGTGCACGATCGTTCACCTGCTCGCCCATTTCCGCCTTTTTGCATGCTCGATTGTGCCGGAGGGCAGTGGTAGACTCTTCCGACGTATGGCGAACTACGCCGACATCATCACGAGCCAATCGGGCGATCTGCCCCTCAAGAAGCAAAAAGAGATGGGCAAACCGGTCGACGACGGCATGAGCCCAAAGCACCGCCAATGGGTCGAAGAAATGATCCGTATGTCCGATGCCGGTGAAATCGACGTGCTCGATCCCGATACGCTCGTCAATCGCGACGTCTACGAGAAAATGACGCAGGAAGACCGCGGCAAGGTCGATCTTTCGCTTTCGACCATGGCAAATCAGCTGCGCCATATCGAGGATTTCTACCGCAGCGACAAAACGCCCAACGCGTGCACCCAGCTGCAAATCATGATTGACCACTTCTGGGCGATGCGCGATCGTCTGGAAGAACACGGCGACGTCTTCAAATTCTGATCCCCTGCCCGTCTATGCCCCCAATCCCCTCTCCCGCCGAGCGACCGGAAACGCAGCCGTCGTCTTCGACGCAGGCCGAGCTTGCCGAGCTGCAGTCGCGTATCCAACAGCCGGACACGATGCGGCAATTGGCGGTGAACCCCGCCGTCGTGGAATTCGTGCAGGAAGAACGGGGCAAGTTGGCGTCCCTCGCCCAGTCGATCGCCCAGCGCTCCGATTCTCCCGTGGCGCAGAATATCCCACCGACGCTGGAAACGGCCGTCGCGGCCTAACGGTCGATCCAGTGAATCCGCGGATCATCCTTCCACCACGTCATTTGTCGTTTGGCGTACTGGCGGGTTTTCGCGTCGATGGCCTCGCGGAGCGCGGCATCATTGCGCGCTGCTTCGATGGCGGCAGCCGACGGATAACCGTGCCTGCGCAGCGCGGCAATGACTTCGCGGTAACCGTGGCTTTTCATGCCTGGCGCCGTTTCGTCGTATCCGGCATCCAGCAACGCGGCGACTTCCTCCACCCATCCGCCGGCAAGAAGGAGCGGCGTGCGGGCGTGGATGCGCGCGACCGTGTCTTCCCGCGAGCGGCGAAGTCCGATGAGGAACAAATCGTGGTCGATGTCGACGGTCGTCTTTGCCACGGACGCGCGGGTGCCGAGCGTCTCTGCGATCTCCAACGCACGCACCACGTACGGCTTGTTCTGCCGCGCGATGCCGATCGCAGCCTCCGGGTCGAGCTCTTCCAAGCGTGCGAATAACGTTACACCGTCATCCGCGTCGTACTCCGCCTCCAGGCGCGCCCGTACGGCGGGGTCCGCCTTGGGCAAGGGCTGCAAGCCATCGATCACCGCGCTGATGTAGAGCATCGATCCTCCCACGAGAATCGGAATGGCTCCGCGCGAACGGGCCTCGGCGATGGCAGCCTCAGCGAGGCGCTGATACTCGGCGATGGTCACCTCCTCCGACGGATTGAGCACCGAGAAGAGATGATGAGGAACGCCGCGCCGCTCCTCCTCGGTCACTTTCGCGGTACCGATATCCAGCAGCCGATAGAGCTGCCGGGAATCTGCATTGATGACCTCCGCTGGTCTGCCCCCTGCCGTGAGCCACAGCGCCAGGTCGACGGACAGGGCCGTTTTGCCACTCGCCGTCGGTCCGAGCACGACGAGCAACGGCCTGCGGGAGGCCGCGAGAAAAGCCGAAAGGTCGGGCAGAACATCATCCATGCGACAAGCGCACCGTAGCCTACCAGAGACCGTACCGGACTATTTCCTCTGGTTTTTCTGCTACCCCACAATAATACCGACTCTCTGCATACTGCTGCCCAAAAGCCGAAAACGGTACAATGGTAAAGAAACATCTCACTCCCTTTCCTCTCTCATGGACCCTCGAATTCAGAGCATCTATAAAGGCATTACCAACGGACATATCACGCCGAAGAATTTCGTGATCCCGACCGTCATCGAAAAGACGCAATTCGGCGAGCGCGTGTACGACATCTATTCCCGCATGCTCGAGGAGCGCATCGTGTTCCTCGGCACGCCGATCAACGATGACGTCGCCAACTCCATCATCGCCCAGCTCCTCTTCCTCGAGAAGCAGGACAGCAAGAAGGACATCACCCTCTACGTGAACTCCCCGGGCGGACAAGTCAGCTCGACGCTCGCCATGTACGACACGATGCAGCACGTGAAGCCGGACGTCTCCACCGTCTGTCTCGGCATGGCTGCTTCCGGCGGCGCAGTGATCCTCATGGGAGGAGCCAAGGGTAAGCGCTTCGCACTTGAGCACAGCGAAATCATGATTCACCAGCCTCTCGGGGGAACCGAGGGCCAGGCGACGGATATCGCCATCCATGCCGACCACATCATCAAGATGAAGGGCATGCTCAACCAGCTCATCGCCAAGCACACGGGCAAAAAGCTCGAACAGGTCACCTTGGACACGGAGCGCGACAAGTTCCTCACGGCCGACCAGGCCTTGGACTACGGTCTGATCGACCGCATCGTGAAGTAATCGATTTGGTGCCCCGACGAAAAAGAGACCCTGGTGGGTCTCTTTTTTTCATCCAATGTTGGCCTCAATTACTTCTTCTTGGTCGCAGCGGGCGCGGGCTTTGCCTCGCACGCCGGTCCGCAGGACAGTGACTTGGCGGCGATGTAGAGCATCATCATCCAAAGACACATGTTGAAGGCCCACGGGAGGTTGTCGTCGAGGGCGACGTCCGAGAGAACCGTCTTGAGGATCATGCCCGGCGGGATGGAGCCGATCGCGACTCCGGCGGCCCACACGGCTGCATCGGGCAGCAAGCCCGTCACGAAGAGAGCGCCACCGAGAATCATCAGGCCCGGCAGAAGATATGCCCAAATGGCACCGATGAAGCTGAGGGGACCGAGGCCGTCGGTCACCTGGATGGCGAAGCTGTCGAACTGGATATACCACGCGAGACCGACCAGGAGGATGGTGAGTCCGAAGCTGACGCGGATGATCTTCGCGGCAAGATGTTTGAGGGAGCACCCGGTGCACGGCAAGAGAGCCATAGCGGAGGGGGAAGAGAACAACGCGATTCTGCGGCTAACCCCTGCGGTCCACAAGTCACGAGTGAACAGAACGCGGGTGGACGCAAGCGCTTTCCGCTATGCTGCCGACTCGCATGTTCCGCCTTACCGCCACCACCGCGATCGGACGCCGGGGAGAGCTGACCACTCCGCACGGCACCGTCACGACCCCCCTGTTCTTCCCGGTCGCCACCGCCGGAGCGATGAAGGGCATGACGCATGAAGATCTCCTGGAGCTGGGTGCGGAGGCGTTGCTCTGCAACACCTACCACCTGCATTTGCAGCCGGGAGAAGACATCGTGCGCGATGCAGGCGGCCTGCACACGTTCATCGGATGGGACAAGCCCATCCTCACCGATTCGGGCGGCTTCCAGGTCTTCTCGCTGCGCAAGATGAGCAAGATCACGGAGGCGGGCGTGAAGTTCCGCTCCCACCGTGACGGCAGCCTGCACTTTCTGGGACCCGACGAGGCGATGCAGATCCAGCACAAGCTGGGATCGGACATCATCATGGTCTTCGACGAATGTCCGCCCAGCACGGCCAAGCGGCGCGTCATCCAGGCAGCGGTGGATCGCACGCTGCGCTGGGCGAAGCGCTGCAAACAGGTGCATGAAGATCTATGCCAGGAACGCGGGCTGACGGCCGACAAACGCCCGCTGTTGTTCTGCATCGTCCAAGGCGGCTTGGAGCGCGATCTGCGTGAGAAATGCGCGCAGGAACTGATCGCCATCGGTTTCGACGGCTATGCCATCGGCGGTCTCGCCGTGGGCGAGAGCAACGACGAGATGCTGGGCGTGATCGATGTCGTTTGTCCGTTGTTGCCCCAAGAAAGCGTCCGCTACTTGATGGGCGTGGGACGCAGCGAGCAGCACCGTGAGTGCGTGCGCCGCGGGATCGACCTGTTCGATTGTGTTCTGCCGATGCGCGAAGCGCGGCACGGCACGCTGCACCTCTCCGACGGAACGGCCATCCGCATCACCAACGCGCGCTACCTGCACGACCATTCCCCCATCGACCCGCAGTCGCCTGTCGCATGGAGCCGCACGCACAAGCGCAGTTATCTCTGCCATTTGCTGCGCAGCAAAGAGCGCCTCGGTGAATCCATCGCCTGCGCGCAGAACATGGGCCTCACCCTGCAAGCCATCCGCACGCTGCGCGAGGAAATTGAACGAGAAGCCAACCATGCAGCGTAAGCGCAAGTGAAGCACTGCGACGGACGTGCTACGTTTCGTGTCGATGGTCACGTCCGCAACCGCTCCGACATCGGAAGTGTGGCGATACGCCCCCAAGCCGCTGGTGCTCGGCATCGCTTGTGCGGCTCTGCTCTTGGCGATCGCCGGGGCGCGCGGGGAAAACGCGCCGGGATTCGACGGACCGTGGGAGACCTCCTACGGCTACATGGAACTGCAGAGCGAAGGAAAACATGTGACGGGCTACTACCTCTTCGACGGCGAGCGCAGCGCCATCGACGGTGTCATGACGGACGGAGAGACATTGGAATTCAGCTACCACGAACCGGCGGTCTCGGGCAGCGGCGTATTCGTCCTCAATGACGATCGACAATCTTTCTCCGGAAAATGGCGCGAAACATCCAGCCAGGCCTGGGAGACCTGGATCGGCAAAAGGCCGAAGAAGGAATCGACGGCCTACACCGGCATCTGGGACACCAACTTCGGCCGGGTGCGGTTGGTGCAAGACGGCGATGCCGTGACGGGAACGTACGAATCGGGGGGCGAGGCGACGATTCAAGGAACGGTCACCGGCCGGAAGCTGACCTTCACGTACAAGGAGGAGGCCGCCCAGGGAGAGGGATGGTTCGAGCTTTCGCCCGACGCCCGATCGTTCGACGGCAAGTGGCGCTCGACCTCCGCCAAATCGAGCACATGGCAGAACTGGAACGGCAGTCGCGTGGTGGCCGAGCCGGGAGTGACGTGGCTCGTCGTCCTCGAGGCGAACTGGGAGGAGAGCATGGCCGAGAGCGAATACAACTTCGGCGATATCATCAAAACGTTCTTCGCCCGTGCGCCCTCCGTCCGCGTCCGTCACCGGCGATTCGCCACCGAAGAAGAGCTGCGCCACTGGCTCTCGGAGGTCTCCTACCTTGTGGAACCGACCGTGGTGGTGATCTCGAGCCACGGCACGGAAAAGGGAGTCTTCGGCTCCGCCATGCAAACGCCGGTATCGCCCTCCGTTTTCTCCGACACCCTGCGCAACGCGCCGAACGTCAAACTCCTGCATCTGGCCTCCTGCCTGACGATGAAGGGCGATTATGCCACCCGCATCCTTAAAGGCATGCCGGCTTCCGCTCGCTTCCCCGTGTCGGGCTACGCCACGTCCGTGGACTGGGGCGGCAGTGCACTCGCGGACCTGCTCTACTATGAACTGGTGCTCGTGCACGGCTTCAAACCGGCCAAAGCATTCAAAGAGACCCTCTCGCTTCTCCCGCTGGCAGGCGCGGAGGGCAAGAAGAGCGACGTGATCCCCGCACTGGACATGCGGATGGTCGAGCCGGATGCACTGTAAAAAGCTGCGATAAACGCACTTGAGCAATCACTCGGCGGACGATTACTTGCCCGCGTTGATCTTCTTGATCTGGATCGTCGTGAATCCCTGGCGATGCGTGCCGGCGCGCGTGTAGCGCTTGCGGCGGCGGAATTTGACGATAGCGACCTTGTCCGTGCGGCCATGTTCCATGACGGTGGCCTCGATGGACGCGCCGGAAACAAAGGGAGCGCCGAGGACGATTTCCCCCTCCTTCGGAGAGAGCATCAGCACGTCTCCGAAAGTCAGGCTCGCGCCTTTATCGGCTTGCTGATGAGGAATGTCGAGCGTATCGCCCTCACGGACAATCTCCTGGAAACCGGCGATTGAGACAACGGCAAACATGGTCGGGCGGTGAAAAAGTGAACGGAGTGTAATGGAGCCATCGTCCGCCAGCAAGGGCAAACCGCAAACCGAGAGGCACCAGACGCCACGCAGGATGAATACAAGACGTCATCCTTAACCGATCGGGCAGTTACACAAAAAATCCCCGTCCTTTTGACAATTGACGTTTACAAATGGCGATATGACCCAAACTTGACTAATTCCGCAGATTAAGTAGTTTATGTCAGACATTCCCCGTCACGCTATGCGTATGCGCTCCATTTTCCTGGCCGGTCTGCTCCTCTTCTTGGCAGCACCGTTCACG
Source organism: uncultured Candidatus Peribacteria bacterium (assembly GCA_964427895.1). GTDB lineage: Bacteria > Patescibacteriota > Gracilibacteria > Peribacterales > Peribacteraceae > CAYRUZ01. The sequence goes on along the minus strand of CAYRUZ010000016.1, from coordinate 19,324 downwards.
TACCTCCCGGGCAACAGCTCCGCGGACGGCTACGGATGCATTGAGGTCCAGGTCAACGCCCAGGACCGCGGCGGCTCGCTCCTCGAGTACGCTCCGGCTTTCACGGTGTTCCTCGACGGACGCCGCTCCGAGACCACGAACGGAGCCGGTCGCGCCCGCTTCGACAGCGTGTCCATCGGTTCGCACCGCGTGACGGAACGCGTTCCTTCCGGCTGGGGCTTCCTGAACGTCGTCCCGAGCAACGGCACCGTGACGGTTCCGAACGGCGGATGCGCACAGGTGACCTTCTCCAACAAGATCGTCGGTCCGATCACCATCGTCGGCACCTGCAACGACAACCTCGACAATGACGGAGACAACCGCACCGACCAGTCCGATACCGATTGTCACACGGACGGCCGCGTGAGCAACGGGGCATCCTACGATCCCTCGCGCCGCGAGAACAGCACGATCGCCCAGACGTACCAATGCAACGACGGCGTCGACAACGACCGCGACGGCCGCACGGACCGCAACGATCCGAACTGCCACATCGACGGCGACGCCTACAACGGCGCTTCGTACAGCCGCTACCGCACGGAGACGACGGCAACGCAGGCCGGTACTCGCCCGCAGTGCAACGACACCCGCGACAACGATCGCGATGGTCGCGTCGATTACCCCGCCGATACGGGCTGCTCGTCCTACCTCGACGACAGCGAGTACCGTCCGGGCACGACGGCGTACTACGTCGACGACAACTTCTACACGAACATCCCGAATTACGGCGATCCGGTCGTCGCCAACACGACGAGCTCCAAGCCCGTGTACCGCACGACTGCCACTTCCACGCCGTCGCAGGTGAACGGTATCTCGCTCTCCACCTACGCCGACTTGGTCGAAGCCCTGCCGGGCGACACGGTCTGGTACACGATCCGCGTGCAGAACAACGGCACCGCTCGCTCGGGCCTGCGCGTCGAGGGATACTTCGACCCGAACCTCCTGACGATCACGAACTCCGGCGGCGGCACCGTGACGGGTGACACCATCCGCTGGAACCTGGGCGCCTTCGCAGCCAACGAGCAGCGCCTCGTACGCTTCTCGGCCAAGGTCCGTGACACGGTCGCGCACGGCACGTCCGTCCGCGTGAATTCCCACATGTGGGCCACGAACGTCGAGCTGAGCGGCGGCACCACGGTGCGCATCTTGAGCCACCTGCCCCAGACCGGCGTCGACCTCAAGTCGCTCGCCGCTGCGGCTTCCCCCTCCGCCAATCCCCTCTTCTTCCTGAGCATGGTGCTCATGGGCATCGGCTTGGGCGGCGGACTGATGAAGAAGATCCTGCCCGCGTAAGACATCCGCAAACGGAAGAAAAAAGGCCGCTCACGCGGCCTTTTTCGATGTCCGGCGAGGACGATCAATTCAATGATGATGCGAAAACGTATGCCCATGTGCATGCCCGGACGCCGATCCATCGAGGAATGTCGCGGCGCACCAGGTAGAGATAGGCACTGCCAAAAGGAGCGTGACGCTTCCAACGAGGGTACGAACGATTTCTTCGACCAGGAATTCACTGTTGAGGGTGACCCACAGGGGGTACTCGCTGTTGGTACTGAAGAGGAGCAAGAGCGGCAGAGACGCACCGACGTATGCCAAAGCCAGGGTATTGACGAGCGAGGCGATGTGTTCTTTGCCCACGGAGAAACCTGCAGCCCAGAGCTGCAAGCGCGTGAGGGTGGGATTTGCCTTACGGATTTCATCTATGGCTGCCGTTTGAGCCGTAGTGACATCATCAAGCACTCCGAGACAACCGATGACAATGCCCCCGAGCAGTAGTCCCTGCAGATTCACATTCTGCAAAGATCCCATTTGCAGATACATCGATTCCTCCGTGCCCATGCCGAACAACTTGGTGGCATGCACAAAAAGGACGGCGACCACGGTGGACAACGAAAGCGTGATAAGCGTGCTCCCCAGCGCCACGGTCGTGCGACGATGGAATCCATGCGCCAGATACAACGAAGTGACCGCAATCACGCACGAACCAGCAAAGCTGACCAGAAGCGGATTGGCACCAGCGACGATCTGGGGCACGACATAGGAGATGAGAACCAGAACGCTCACCGCAAGTCCCACAAGCGAACCGAGCCCCGTCCATCCGCCAAGCAAGAAACACAGGACGAGAAAAATGCCGGTGAGCAGGTACACGCCCGTCAGACGGTACTTCTCCGCAATCAAATATTCTTCTTTACCCTCCACGTTGGTGATTTTGTGTACCACGATGGTTTCTCCCGCCGTAAGCCGCATGTCGGCCCTCCCATCGAGCACGGCGTTTTCAACGGTGATGGACGTCCCTGCCTCGCCACCATTCAAAAGCTGCAAACGCACCGTCTGCACCAACCGATTGAATCCATACGCACTCTGCGGCTCTTCGCGAATGATCTGCAAAACACGGGCAGTGGAAAATTCCTCATGGGGCTCGGCGGGCTGTGCTGATACCGGAACCGCCATCAATAGGCAGAGCAGTGCAAGAGGGATCAGCCGTATGTGACGCATGAACGGATAGTACGCGGCAAATTCACTGATGCAAACCATTCTCAATAATGAAGATGGAAATGGCCGTGCTGGATCGTTACGCTGCTTTCAATGATCGACATCGATGTCTTCCTCAGGCAACACGACATTCCGTTCGAGCGCATCGAACATCCCGCCGTTTTCACGGTCGAGGAATCGAGCAAACTGCCGCCCATGCCCGGCGCTGGAACCAAGAACCTTTTTCTGCGCGACGCCAAAGGATCGCGCAACATCCTGGTCGTCGTCGCCCACGAAAAGCGCGTCGACCTGAAAGGACTCAAGCCGCTCCTCGCGGCAGATAAATTGAGCTTCGCGGACCCCGAGCGATTGATGCGCCACCTCGGCGTGACGCCGGGATCGGTGACGCTCCTGGGATTGGCCAACGACACCGACCATGCGGTGGAAGTGGTGATCGACGAAGAATTGTGGAACGCCGATGCGATGCAGTGCCACCCCCTCACGAATACGGCGACGTGCGTCATCCCGCACGACGGCATCCTCGCATTCCTGAAGGCGACGGGGCACGAGGCCCGCATTCTCGATGTGCCTGCGCGTCACGAGTGACCGCCTCTGTCGAGTGAGTGTGACGGCGGACGGGCGTAGCATGCGATGATCGTTCATTCACACGGTGTGTGTGAGCGGTCCATCCAAGAAGGGAGGAGCGTATGACGTATGTGTGGTTCGTCGGCGGCGGATTCATCGCGATCTTTGCAGGATGGTTCCTCTGGAACGTGTTCTGCAGCAGAAGGAGGCGCGATCCCGTCGCGGACGCGATTACGCTGATGCGAGCCACGATCGCGAAAGGCGGCGCATGGAAGACGCTGCCCGGAAAAACCACGAAGTACCAGCTCGAACGCGACGGAGTGACGATCACCGTCCGACCGGATGCTCGGAATGACCGCGTTGATATCGTCTCGAAGGGAAACCAGCTCTCATTCTATTTTCGAGAAGGCGAGGTATTCCTCATCAGTTCGGATGAAGAGGACTTCCCGTCTTACCATCCCTCGGTGCGATGCAACGTCGGCCGCGCGCGGAAGGCACTGAATGCCGTCCGAGGCGCACTCAAACTGGAGACATACGGCGAGGACGAAAGAAGCGATTTCGACGCCGAGCTGCGGGAGAAGAAAGGACGAGCGGACGCCCACAGGGCGGAAATAGCGGAAAAACTCCGGCCGAAGAAAGACAAGGACAGCGGCAATGGACCCACGAAACGATGGCGTGAATGAACGCGATCCGCGATGCTCGAGGGCATCGCGGATTTTTTTGCAGCACAAACCCGGTCCACCGAGGTGGACCGGGCATGGCTCCTTTTTACTGCAATGGATGCATCACGCGGTCAGATCGACTTGGGCTTCCGGGATGCCGATCATGCTCGCGATGAGGCGGCGGCCGACGTTGCCGCCGGCGAAGGCGTCGAAGACGTCGCTGTGTGCGCGCGGCGTGGTCTTTGCGGGAACCGCCTTGCCCGTGATGCACGCTTCGACGTACGCGGCTCCTTCTTCGACGATGCCCTGTTGGATACCCTTGCGCGAGCATTCCCATTCGACGGTGGGGACGACGTCGATGCCGAGTTCCCGCGCGAGGCTGAACAGCCGCGGGTAATCCACTTGGCCGTCGCCGAGCGAGCGGAATTGGCCGGGGCAGTTGATCCACGGTTGGTAGCAGTAGACGCCCCACTCACCGTTCGGCAGGTATTCCGCGTCCTTGATGTGCCACATCACGATGCGGGAAGCGCACTGCCGGATGTGGTCTTCGATGTTCTTGGGCGTCATGCCCATGAGCACGGAATGGGACACGTCGAGGTTGATGCACGCCGCCGGGTGGTTCTTGGCGTACTTGTTGTCGAGGAACATCGCCAGCGAGCCGCCGCAGACCAAGTCCATGCCGGGGTGCAATTCGAAGCCCCAGCGCACGCCGTGCTGCTGCGCGAAGTTGAAGTGCGGCATCCAGCGCCGGGCGAGGTGCAGCATCCCGTTGTGGACGAGTCCGCCGGGCTGAGCCGGCCACTTGTACACGTAGGGGAAGAGCACGCCGCCGGAGAACGCCGCACAGCGGTCGAAACCGAGGTTCTTGGTCGCGAGCACCGTCAGTTTCACCTGTTCGTCGGCCCAGTTCTGGAGTTGGCTGACGGGGGCGAAGTGGAGCGATTCGGGCGCGAAGAGGGACAGTTGCGCCGCGTAGCTGGGCGACACGCAGACGAGGTTGGTATTGAGGTGGTTCGCGACCGAGCTGATCTTGCAGCCGGCAGCGATGGCCTTTGCATGCAGGTCGTCGCAGTAGGCCTTGCTCGCGGCGGCTTGCTTGAGGTCGATGAGACGGCCGTCCCAGAGCGGGAGTTGGATCCCGCCACGGTAACCGGCCGCACCGGCGGTCTTGCAGCACGCTTCGAGACTGTTCCACCCCGCGCGATTGGGGGAGAAGGGCTGGGCCAGAAACAGCGCCGGCCCGGCATTCAGCAGATTCGTCTTCATGAGCACGATCTCCAAGAAAGAGTGGTGAACCATTGCCCGACAACCGAAGGATCCGTTTCGTACAGTATGACGGTCCGATGGTGAGGAAGAGGTGCTACGTACATGTCGCACCGACAATGGCGCCCCGGGCACGGAATGCACGGAGAGCCACTGTCGCATGCGAGATACCATTGCAGTGTTGTAAAAGGAGCCGCCCGCCGAAAACACCGTCGTGCAGGACGACAGTCCGAAGCGGGTCGTGCAATGTACAGCATTTCCATTTTCAGTCAAATATTGGCGCCAAAACGGCCAATACCGGGAAAAAGGCGATACAATCGTCCCCATGCCCCAGATGGCGAAACGACTGTGCGCCGCGTGCATCCTGGTTCTCGGCATGGGTATACCATCGCCAGCGGCGCTGTCCGCGGGCGCGCCGTTTCCCGACATGGAGAAGTCATGGTTCGGCTACCAGGACGCCGTCCGCTATCTCATGGCGCGCGATGCCATCAGCGGATACCCGGACGGCACGTTCAAACCCACAGCAACGGTGAACCGTGCCGAGTTCCTCAAGCTCGTCATTCGCAGCCACAACAGCGTGGAACCCATCGGCAGCGATTGCTTCGCCGACGTCCCGGCAGACGCGTGGTACGCGCGCTACGTCTGTGCCGCCAAGCGCCGCAACATCGTGAAAGGATACGACACCGCGAGCGGTTCGATGTTCAAGCCTGAGCAAACGGTCGTGTTCGCCGAAGCTGTGAAAATGTTGCAACTGGCGCACGGAAAGACGATCACGGAGCCGGCCGGCGAGCGGTGGTACAAGCCGTATGTGGACCTGCTGGACCAGGAGAAGATCCTCGGCAGCTGGTCGTACATCCCTTGGGCGCCGCTCACGCGCGAGCGCGCGGCCGACCTCATCGCCCGCTACCAGCGCTACGACGACGAGCGCCTCATCGGCAACCTGTCGGCAGGCTGCGGCAAAGCCGCGCGCGACGCGTCGCTGACGCTGTCCGTCAACGGCACCGACCGCACCTATCTCCTTACCACGCCCGGCAGCGCGAATATCTCCGTCCCCTCCCCGCTCATCGTGGCATTCCACGGCCGCACCAATGCGAACGATCGCGTCCGGCAATACTTCGGACTGGATAAGACGGCGACCGACGCGTACATCGCCTATCCTGCCGCGCTGGAAGCCAGCCCGGGGAGCTTCTCATGGGCGGACCCGGGCGATTCGACGTCGAACCTGCGTGACTATGCATTCTTCGACGCCATCGTGAAGGAGCTCTCCAGCACCTACTGCATCGACATGGACCGCATCTTCGTCGTCGGCCATTCCCTCGGTGCCTACATGGCCAACTCCGTGGCCTGTGCCCGGGGCGGCATCGTCCGGGCATCGGCGACGGTCGGCGGATCGACGACGATGCGCAACTGCAGCGGACCGAGCGCGGCGATGATCATCAATAACCCGCACGACACGCTCTCGCCGCACGCGGCGGCCGAATCGATGCGCGACGTTCGTACGGAACAGAACGCGTGCCTGCGCGCGACGTCAGACGTGGAACCCAAGAGCCTCTCGTGCCAGCGTTTCGGCGGGTGCCCGGACAATCCCGTGGTGTTTTGTCCGCACACCATCGACGACGACCGCGGAACGTACTATCCGCATACCTGGCCGCCCGGGACCGAAGAAGCCATGGTCGCGTTCTTCCGGGGCCTCGACTAAAACTGACGGAAGAAACTCCACCGCGAGGCTATTGTTGATACACTCGCAGCCTCCATGCCTGTCACCCTCGCAGAGTCGGGAGCAAAGATACTCACCAGCTGCCAAACGGCCGCATTGGATATTCTGCAGCGCGAGGGCAATGTGTTCCTGACGGGCGCAGCAGGAACCGGGAAGAGCTTTCTCCTGGGACAGTATTTGGCGGACAAGCCGGCGGATGCCTTTCCCGTGGTCGCGAGTACCGGAGCCGCGGCGGTACTGGTCGGAGGCCGGACCTTCCACAGCTTCTTCGCTCTGGGAATCATGGAAGGCGGCATCGACGCGACGGTCGCACGCGCGCTGCGCAGCCGTAAACTCGTGTACCGCCTGCTGACAGCCTGTTGCCTCATCATCGACGAAGTGTCGATGCTGTCGGGAACGACGCTCGCAGCCGCCGAACGCATCGCCCGCCTGGCGCGCAACCGCGACGAGCCCTGGGGCGGGCTGCGACTCATCGTCGTCGGCGATTTCGCCCAGCTGCCGCCTGTCACCCCCAACGGACATACGAAGGATTGGGCCTTCTTGCATGACGTCTGGAAAGACAGCGCCTTCCAGCCCGCACTCCTCTCGACGGTGATGCGCACGCAGGACAGCGATTTTCTCCATATTCTCAATCTCATCCGGTCGGGCACGGTGAACGAGGACGTCACGAGATTCCTCGACAGCCGCACCATCGATTTCGGCGAAGAGCCGGAAGGAACGCGTCTCTATCCGCACCGTTCGAGCGCCGATAACTACAATCTGCGCAAGCTCCTCGCCACCCCGGGGCGGGAACGGTCGTTCCACACCGTCTACGAAGGCGAAGAGCGGTTGATCGAATCGGCGAAGAAAGCCATGCCGATCCCCGACGTGCTGATGCTCAAGGAGGACGCGCTCGTCATGCTGCGAAAGAACGACACGTCCCTCGACCAGCTCTACGTGAACGGCAGCCTGGGCCGCGTGCGCGATATCGGCGACGACACGCTGACGATCACATTGCTCAGCGGCCCGACGATCGAGGTGGAGAAGCAGAAATTCTCGTACCTCAACGGTGACGGCCTGGAAGTCGCCGCCGCATGGAACTTCCCCGTCACGTTGGCCTGGGCGACCACGATCCATAAAGCGCAAGGCACATCGGTCGATTCGCTCATCGCCGACTTGGGCGCACTGTGGGAACCCGGACAAGCCTACGTGGCGCTCAGCCGCGTGCGCAGCGCGGGCGGCGTGCACATCGAGCGGTGGACGCCGCAGGCCATCCGCAGCGAGCCCCTCGTGACTGCCCTCTACGATTCGCTGGCGGCGGAGATGCAGACCTACACGCCTCGACCGCTCTTCGTGCAACGGCTCGTTCCCAAGGAGGCGGCGGAACTGGATGACGAGACGGAAGAGCGACCCAAGCGCAAGAACACGGCCAAACTGAAGCGTGCCGCCCTCATTCGCACGATGCTGAAGGACGAAGCCACGCTCTACCACATCGCCGACGCGGTGGGCATCAAGGAGGAACGCGTACTGAAGTACATCGAAGAATTCATCGCCGCGGGCGTAAGTGTGTCGCTCCAATATCTCCTCGAAACAGTGGAACACGTCGGCTTGATGCGCAGCACCCTGGAAGAAAACAACCTTCAGCTATCGCCGTCGTACCACACGCTCGAAGGTACCGTCTCATTCGAAACGCTGCGACTGGTACGGTGTGCCATCCTCGCCGAACGAGGCAGTTGATCAGCGGCGGTTCACCCACGCATCAGCGCACAAGCCGCACGCAAAGAGGAACAGACCAACGTCACGGATGAAGACGTCGGAAAACCCCTCCCCCGACCACATGATGAAGCACAGGTGTGCCAGCATCAGCGCGCCGACGGTGGTGAAAAGACGCTGGAACCAGCCGGAAAGGACGCCCAGCGCGACGATGCACAGGGACGCGCCATGGATGAGGACGAGCGCCTGCACATCCCCGAAAGCCGCAATGGACCGGGGCACGTACGAGCTCCAAATCTGCGGAGCACGCAGTTCCCATATGCCGAAGCTGAGGAACGTGAACGCCAGTGCGAGACGCTGGAAGACGAGGGATAGGGGGATGCGCATGCTTGCAGCATAAAAGACGGTGCTGGCGGGCGAAAGTTTTCACCCGAAGAACCGCGGGAAAACTAAACGAGCAAAAAGCAACGAAGAGAAAAATCTGTCCACCGGATCGCGAAAGAGTTGGCGCTCAAATCAGTCTTAACAGACATCTTTCCCCCTTACTGCCATGGAACTCCTCTGGTTTCTTTTGATCGGATTGGTCGCCGGCTGGCTCGCAGGTGAATTGATGGGCCACGGCGGATACGGCGTCGTCGGCGACATCATCGTCGGCGTCGTCGGCGCTTTCGTGGGCGGACTGCTGTTCCGCGCCTTGGGCATCGCCACCTACGGCACCCTCGGAACCATCGTGATGGCCGTCATCGGCGCGATGGTGCTCATCGCCATCCTTCGGACACTCAGACACGCCTGACGGGGCAAGAGAAAGCAGTGCCACCCCCATTCGCGGGGTGGCACTTTTTGCGTCAGAGCGTGTAGTACAACACCGACGCGACGGCGAGCATCGACGCCAGGTTGTAGAGCGCATCCAGCACCCACAGCAGCATCGGGCGCCTCGCCCACACGTAGGTGTTCAACAAGACGAGCGCGGAGAACGGCAGCCAGAGAAGCACGGCGATGATCAAGGCGTCGCCGACGTTGCGCAGCGTGAGGATCTGCAGTGCGCGGCCGAGAAGTGCAGCCTGCACGAAGACCATCACGATGTTGGCCGCCAGCCCGGGGTACATGCCCTTCATCGCTTCTTCTTTACTGATTGTGTCGAGCCGCGTGAGCCTCACCCACAGTTTCCCGAACACAAGCCCGTGCCACACCCATCCCACCATGATGGACGTGATGATGGCCATGACGATACCGAACAGGTGCGTCGACACGTACTGGGCGACGGCGATGACGTGGATCATGAAAGGAGGGGAAGTCACCGGTGAGTGTACACGAAAAACGCGGGATTTTTCGTCACGGCGTCGGCATCTTAACGATCGCGGTGATTGAGCGCCTCGACGAGGCGGCGGTAGATCACCTCGGCCGAGCGGTCGAAGGTATCGTCGTCCTCGATGTCGAGTGAGTCGTAGTCGAACGTGGGCTTCGCGTCGACGACGAGCAGGCGGCCTTCCTCGCCGTAGAGATCGAACAACGGCTCCGTCTGCTCATGGAATCCCTTGATGCGGCGCTCGACGGTCTTGGCATTCGTGTCATCGGAGCGAGCCTTGCCGTTCGCGGCGTCGCGGCGGACGCGGTAGCGCACGCTGGCGCGGGCGATTTCGTCGGCGATCTTGGGGTCTTTGTCGAGCTCCAGCTTCACTGCCCAGGCCGGCTCGCGGCCGCTGCCTTGCAGCATGGCGTCGAAAGCCGCCTTCTGGCCCCTGGTCCGCGGCAAGCCGTCGAAGACGGTGCGAAGGCCCTGCGCATGATGACCATTCATCATGGCGGCGATGGCGGAACGGGTGTGGAGGAAATCACGCATGATGACGAACACCTTCTCGTCGGGCACGAGAATGCCGTTCTTGATCATCGCTTCGATTTCGGGATACGACGGATGCGCGCGCATTTGGTCGCTCGAGACGTACGTCGTGATGCCCTCGCGCTTCTCCAGCCGGCTGCTGTTCGTTCCCTTCCCCGCCCCCTGCAATCCTCCGAGGATGATGTTCTGCGGCGGATGAATCAGTCGTGGGTAGGACACGTCCGTGTCTCTATCCATCTCTTCAATCAAGAGCGGCTCTTCCTCGGTGCGCGCTTCGTATCCCATAAAATAAAAGAATACAAAAATAAGGCGATGTCAAATACTGCTGACACCCGAAATCTAGTACCGGCAGCAGAAAAAAACAAGCCTGCACGTGCAGCGAGTTTCGCCCTTACATATTCAACCAGGTGACGCTCGCCTGCAGCACCGTGGCGAAGGACACCCACGCCAGGTAGGGCACCTGGGCCCACGCGACCCAGCGCGCCTTGCCCCATACCGCACGCATCATCCAGATAATGCTGAGCAGCACCACGAGGATATCGACCAGCGCCAGTGCGTTGTTGCGCAGGCCGAACTGCACGGGCGAGAACGCCGCGTTCGCGGCGAGATTGATGACGAACGGCACGGACAGCGCCGCGGGCCATCGCTTGCGCAGCACCTGCACGAAGACGTAGCCGAACGACACGGCGATGATGACGTACAGCACGCTCCACACCGGACCGAACAGCCAGGCGGGCGGCGCGAAGGGCGGCTTGATGAGTTGTGCGTACCACTGCTGTGCGTCTGTCCAAAACATGCCAGGAGTATACCGCTGCCCCCACACATAGATCGACTCTTACTTGATCTTTCGTACCTTCGCGCCGGTGCCTGCGTCAGCATCGGGGATGAACCGCAGGGCCAGACCATTCATGCAGTAACGCAGGCCCGTGGGTGGCGGACCGTCGTCGAAGACGTGACCCAAATGCCCGCCGCACTTGCTGCGCACTTCGGTGCGCTCGTAGCCGAGCAGCGTGTCGGCACTCAGCACCACGGCATCGGGCGTGATGGGCGCCCAGAAGCTGGGCCAGCCCGTGCCCGAATCGAACTTCTGTTCCGACCGGAACAGCGGCTCGCCGCAGTCGGCGGAGACAAAGGTTCCCGGGCGGTGCTCATCGTTCAGCGGGCTCGTGAATGGCCGCTCGGTGCCGGCCTCGAACAGCACGTTGTACTGCGCGGGCGACAGGCGCTTGAGCCACTCCTCTTTGGACGTCGGCAAATCGCGCATCGCCGCGGCTTCGTCCCAGGCGATAGTGCTGGCGGACCCGGTCACCTGAAACGCCCTGTCGGTCTGCGGGTTCGGCGCGCAAGCGCACAGACCGCAGAGGCAGAACAGGAGAGCGAAGCGTCGCATGCGCGAAGCATACACCCCTTATTTCGCCAGCTTGGCGCCGATCCACATGCACGGCAGCGACTCGACGACCAAGCCCCACGAATACCACAACGGACCGAGATCGGCGTTTGCGATCGCCCCCAGGCTGCCCACGACCATGCCGATGCAGCCGAGGATAATGGCGTGGCGCATGGGATGATGCGGTGCGGTCTTGGCTGTAACGTATCCGCCGACGATGGTATAAACGGTGCGGTACGCGAGCGCGAGGAGCACCAGCTTGGTATCGAACAGCGCTACGCCGCTGGGCATGATGCCCGTCGCGTGCATCACGAGGTCCGTCGCGATGGAGAGCACGACCACGACGATGAAGCCCAGGAGGATGGAGCCCGAAGATCTGATCAAATTCATAAATTATAATAGTTTTTCTATATCACTAACCCAATTCACAATCTCTGCTCGCCGCCGAGAATCTAAGCTATCTTGTGTTGTTTCAGCCAAATTTGTAACAAGAAACTTTAACTCTGCTTTTGTAGCATCGTTAAAAGCTTTGCCCTGAGATTCAAAAGAATCTTTGACTCGATCACTCCATTTTTTTAATGATGACAAAAAAGCAGGGCGATCTAAGTCAACACCATATCTGCTTTGCAAAATACTTTTGTAAATTTTGCTATCAATCATATCTTCGAGCTCGCATTCTAAGCTCGCATTTTTTTCGATCATTCTGTACTCAGTGTGATCTAACTGTTTTGCCGCTACGCCATCCGCTAGCGCTCTATTTGAAGCAGCGTCATTATCAATGATGGCATAAATTTTGCATAAATTACTTTTCCAAATGGAAGATTGATAGCCCAGAGCTGAAACTGTGCCCAAGGAATGAAAAATTAATTGCCCACCATCAATAGCCTTGGCGATCTTGTTGGAAACTTTGCTTAGCCAACTCATAAGTAATTTCTTATCATTTTCTCCTTCAACCAAAACAACACCCTGAGCATTGATTAGATTGTCAGACAAACGCGTACCTAAAATTTCACGGATTTCTTTAATATTTCGAGCAGAATGCGCTTTGTGATCATTGACTATAATGTTGTTCTTTAGAGTAAATCGATCAACCAGCAGGGGGGAATGAGTCGCAATAATTACCTGATGGTCTGCCGAAATTTCTTTTAAGACCTCCCTCAAATGATAGATCGCATCAGGGTGCAAATGAGATTCTGGCTCATCAACAATCAAAACAAGACTGTCGTTTACAATATTTGTTTTTGTAAAATGATACGCCACGGAAATAGTGGTGAGACTCTGCACACCGCTGCCCTTCATGTCCAAAAGAGTATTTTCCCCGTCATTAATCCAAATTGAAGATGAGCGCCGAAGAGAGCGCCGAATACTATCTTCGCTGCTAATTTTGACGGCATCTACTTTTGGAATAAATTTCTGAAGTGTTGCCGTCAGCATTCCAGACACATTATCTAAAAGTTTCTTTTGTTGTTTGGTAATCGTCTCAATAGCCTTTTTATACTTGGGATCAAGCTCCAACTGAAGCAGCTCTCTTTCGATCAAGAGCTCAACATTCTCCATACAATCCTCGGTCGATCGAATGGTAGATATGTATTGGAGCTGTAATCTTTGCTCAATAAAATCTGCAATTTGATGACGGTGCTTGTTAAGTTTGACTGCACCACTTCCCTGCTTCCTAAACTTTACCTCAGGATTCCATTCGTTATTGGGCTCAATAATGATTTCTACAATTAAATTTGTAGTTAAGTTAATTCCTGTTTGCGTATGAAGCTCCGTTCTTTCTGCATTATTTAACTCAAACTCATATCGGAATTTTGTTTTTTTGCCATTTGATGAAACTGGAACATCTCGCTCTGAGTAGTACCTCAAAAAACGTGACCTTCTTTTCCTTGAGCGCAACAAGTCGTCTTCATTTGTGAGAATTCTAAGGCTCATTGCCAATGCGTCTAGAATATTCGATTTCCCTTCGTTGTTGGGACCAACAAGCACCGAATAATTTGAAATGGTGAAACGTTCACTTGAAAGAATGGACCGGAAATTTTCGACTTTAAAGGCAACTATCTTCACTTAAGAATATTATTGTATGTAAAGATTACTTACAAGAAGGCTATTTACTCGTAGACCTTCACCAAACCCCTAAATCACCGTTCGGGGTAATACGCGTCGGCACCATTGTGGTAGGCCACGCCAACTTCCTAATGCTTTCTTCATGGATCGATACTATGCTCCACCCTCATTTTCATTTCTTTCATGTCCGAAGCGCCGCGCGACTACGCCGAGCAGCAACAGGAAATCATCGGGAACGTCGTCCAACGGATGAAGCTCCTGCATGCGCAGTCCAGAGGAGAGAAGAGCGATGAAGAACGCATCAGCGAAGGCATGAGCAACCAGATCATGGGGGCGACGACGCAGCGGGCGCACCAGGTGCTCATCGAGCACGAAACGCACCGCCTGCAGCGCCAGGCCGAGGAAGAAGCCTGGGACCCCGATTTGTTACAGCTGGAACTCGCGGTAATGAAGAACCGCATCACGGCCGACATGTTCAAGGAACACTGGTTCGAGTCCACGCTCTCCACGCCGGACCATCCCATCCATGCGGCGACGTACGGCACCTCGATGTTCCGCTATGACTTACGCACGTTGATGGCAGAAAACCCGACGGAGGAGCGCATGGCGCAGTTCGGCTGGGTGATGTTCGACGTCAACGCGCTGCGGTCGTTCAAGGATTGCACCTCGCACGCGCACACCACGGATTTCCTTCGGGGCATCGTACGCATCCTCGTGGACCCCCAGAGCCGGACGAACCGCTGGCTGGAGGAAAGCGGCGTGCGCGCCATTCCCATGGCAACGGGCGGAGATGAATTCGTCCTCTACCTGCGCAGTCGCAATCCCCTTTCAGCGCATTTCATCAACGAGACGGTCTCATCCTTCCAGGTAGAGGTCTCCACGAGCGAGAGCCTCCGTTCGTTCCTGGATTTCGATGACGAAGGCGTGCTCGTCACCTACGGCATGCCGTCGAGCCTGCAACGCAGGGAATTCGCGCAGTTGCCGCCCGACGAGAGACAGCGCAGGCTCGCGGAGATCCGCGCCACGCTGCCGGAGACCTTCGTCCCGTCGATGGCGGGAGGCGGGGCGCTCTTGAGCGAGGGCATCCTGCTCGCGGTGGAGAAAGACGAGCACGACCTGCAGGGCCCGGAGGAAACGTTCCAGTCCCTGCGCGAGAAGATCGTGCAGGGCACCATCGACCTCACGGAGAGCCGGCAGAAGAAGAATAAAGAGCGCGACTTGCGCCGCTTGGAGATCACCAATCCGCGCGAGCACGCGTTTCGGTACCGCAATCAGGAGAACCGTCGCTTGCTGGACCAAAACCGCCTCCTGCAAGAACGCTTGGGCGCCGTCGAGCGGCAACTCGCCGAAGTGCGCTTCCCCGCGGGCCAGGTGCTGCGACGCGAAGAGGACTGATTGCTCCCGGAATCGAAAGAGAATGCAGGATGTACTCCGTCGTGCAGGTACACTCCTCGCATGCGCACAGCCCTCCTCACTCTCGGCCTTCTGTTCCTCGCCGCCTGCAGCCCACAGACCCCGGCGACGACCGATCCCCTGCCGGCGACGGATTCGGACAGCACCACCTCGCAGGAATCGTCGGATCCCATCAGCTGGATCAGTTACCACGACGTGCCGTTCGGCATCACGCTCATGCGCCCGGCGCAGTACCAGGTGCAGGAGACGCTCAGCGAGACCATCAATACCTCCATCGGCACCACGTTCAACGCCGATTTCATCTACATGCACGAGCCGGACGGCGGCGAGGCGCCCTTTATCGAAATCCTGCGCACCAAAGACCCGGTGGTGCTCACGGCCTATCTCAACGCGGACCACCCCCTGGAAAAAACCGTCATCAACGGACAGGAGTGGCAGAAATTCCAGTGGGAAGGCATGGGCGACCCCTTCGGCTACGTCTCCAAGCACGGCGAGTGGTACGTCATCGTGTCCTTCACGGGCTGGGACGAGCCGTACGCCATCGACCGCGTGATGGAGACGGTGCAGTTCGATTCCTGATCGAAGACACCATAAAAGGGCAGATTGGCTGGGGAGGAAGGATTCGAACCTTCGAATGGCGGCTCCAAAGGCCGCTGCCTTACCACTTGGCGACTCCCCAAGGCCGGGCGAATCCTACCAGAATCAGCCGGAGCGCACAGCGTGCAGGAAATGTGCATCTTTGTTGACACTGCTGCGGCGTTCACGTAGGTTTGGCCACTTCGCGGAAGCGACCGGAGTGCGAAAACCCTGTTTTGATACAGATTAGCTGGGGCAAAGGAGGAGAAAGGAAGAACCAGAAGCAGAGGCGCAAGCCTCTCTTCTGCGTGAGGAGGATGGCACTTCTTTGTCGTGCCAAAGAAGTGCCGCAAGAAAGGCGTGCGCGGCAAGCCCCGACCCGCTTGCCCCAGTCACCCCCGCTGCCGCGCCCACACCTGGGCGCCTGCGGCGCGCTTTTGACAAATGTGACGTCTCCCCAATGCCACAGCGCCCCAGAGAGCGCACCAACCCGGCGCAAGCAGGATCGTTTTCGTGAGAACTCCGTAGCGCTTCACTGTCCGAAGCGCCGCTGAGGCGGCGCAAGTTTGAAGCGCTGAGGTGTTTTTCTTTCTCCACTTTCTTTTGTCACAGGACAAAAGAAAGTGGAACTACCTATGCCATCTGCTCCATCACGTACGTCCGCACCAGCTCGGGCAACGTGGCGATGGCCCCTTGGAGGACCTTGTTATCCGCTTCGCTGGGAATGCTCAGTACCCAGTTGGCCAGGTCTTCGCCCGCGGGGCGCGTGCCGAGTCCGATGCGCGCGCGGGGGAATCCCTCGCCCATCTGCTGGACGATGGACTTGAGACCGTTGTGCGTGCCGGGTCCGCCGTTCATCCGCAGGCGCACCTCGCCCAGCGGAATATCGATGTCATCGCAGAAGACGAGCACCTGCTCTTTCGGTTCGAGCTTGTAGAAATCGACGAGCTTGCGCACCGTCTCGCCCGAATTGTTCATGTACGTCAGCGGCTTCACGAGGAGGATGGGCGCCAATCCGACCCGCGCCTCGGCGAGCATCGCCGAGAACTTGGATACCTCGCGCCACTCCCCTTCCCCGTATTCGGTAAAGAGCGCGTCGACCGCCCACCATCCCAGGTTGTGCCGCGTGCGCGCGTAGCTCGCACCGGGATTGCCGAGGCCGACGACGATGAGAGCGGGTTTCACAGGAGGGATCGTAGCGCTTTCTCGAATGCGGCGACGGCCCGGTCGGCCTCTTTTTCGGAGGGGGCGTATCCCACTTCGTGCGCGATGCGGTTGCGCATCTTGTGCGCGTCCCACACCGCCTGCTCGTTGGGCAGAGCTTTGCCGCCGGAGCGCATCTTGTCGGCAAAGCTGCCTTTGTAGCCGCGGCGGTAGAGGATGTCGTCGAGGATCTTCTCCGCCTCCACCACGCGGCGGCTGCTGTCGCCGATGGTCTTCAGCGCTTCCCAGTGGCGCCACGTCTGCACGATCACCGCCTCCGGCAGACCGCGCTTACGCGAGAGCAGCCAGTATCCTCCCGCAAGCAGGACCACGATGACGATGATGGCGATGATCAGCGTATCCATATCACTCGGCGTCTTCGTCGGAATCGGATTCGATTTCGCGCAAATGCGCGCGCTCGGCCACGATGGCGGCGAGGATTTCCTGCACGTCCTTCGTGTTCTTCATGTTCTTGTGGAGCATGTACGCCTCCATGTTCTTCAAGATGAGGGTCTCCACGCTGCGCGGGTTGTACACCTGCTCCATCTCGACGGCGGAGCCCGTGGAGATTTTCTCGACGCTGATTGTTCCCGTGCGCAGGATGGTGGGGATGATGCCTTTGATTTCGTAACTCACGCCCTGCAAGTCGCTGTAGAGCACGCGGGAGGATTCGCGGTGGAACAGCCCGTGCCATTCGACGTCGATGATGCCGTGGTCGGTGACGATCCACGCGTCCAAGTAGTAATCGAAGAAATTGCGCAGCCACCAGATGAGCACGCACACCTCGCCGATGCCCAGCGCGATGACGAAGTTCTGCCGGCCCCACACGTAATAGATGCCGTACGCCAGGAACAGGAAGACGGCCGTAGGCCAGAACAAGTGCGCCACGCCCGCCAGCCAGTGGCGATGAACGATGCGGCTGATGTCCTCGCCTTCCTCCAAATGCCCGTTGAACAGCATCCCGTTGAGCATGGTCCACAGTGTACCGCCTGGGCGGCGGGAATGACGAGACTTCTTTCTGTACACGCGGCGGCCGCGTCGATAGAATCGCGCGGCAATGTCTCGCGTGGGAAAAAACAGCATCTGGTTCCACCTCTTGGACATCCTGTTCAATATCGTGGTGATCGTCGCCATCGTGGCGGGCATCCGCACGTTCCTCGTTTCGCCGTTCCAGGTGGAAGGCGGTTCGATGAACTACACCCTCGAGGACCGGGAGTACATCATCATCAACAAGCTCGCGTACTTCCTCGGTACGCCGAAGCGCGGCGACATCGTCGTGTTCCGCCCGCCGAACGACGCGAGCAAGTACTACGTGAAGCGCATCATCGGCGAGCCGGGCGACACCGTCGTCCTCAAGAACGGCGAAGTCTACGTCATCAAGAAGGGCACGACGGAGCAAATGAAGCTGGATGAGCCCTACCTCGACGAGCACAACGCCGGACGCACCTACCGTCACCCCTCCAACTCACAGGGTGATACCACGGAAGTGCGGTTCCCCGTGCCGGAAGACCGGTACTTCGTGCTGGGTGACAACCGCCAGGGAAGCCTCGATTCCCGCAGTTTCACGGGCGAAGACGGCAAACCGGTGCCGTACGTGCCGACCTACGACATCAAGGGCAAGGTATGGTTCGTTGCCCTTCCGCTGACGAAAATCCATGCCCTGGCCCAACCGGCCTACTGAGCAAATCCCCTTGCCTCCGCCCCGTATTTCGGTACGATAGAGACGGCCCCCGAGGGCCTTTTTGATGAGGGTTCCCCCAACGCTATGAACGCCATCATGGACTACATCAACGGATCGCTGGAGGAACTGCGCCACGTGCGCTGGCCCACGCGTCAGCAGGCCGTGCGCCTCTCCGCCGTCGTGATCGGCTTCACCGCCGCGGCCGCCATCTTCTTCGGCATCCTCGACTTCGGCCTCTCACAGGCCGTCACCTTCGTCTTGAAGTTCTAATCTTCCTTCTTCCCTTCTTCGCGCCGTATGGCAAAACAAGATCCTAATGCAGGGAGAAACTGGTACGTCGTTCACACCTACGCAGGATACGAGGACAGCGTCCGTCAGGCTTTGCTCCAGCGCGTCGAATCCTTCGGCATGCAGGAGTACATCTTCGACGTACAAGTCCCGAAGGAGAAGCAGCTCGTCTTCAAGAAGGGCGAGCCGGTGGAAGAAGAGCGCAAGCTGTTCCCGGGCTACGTGCTCGTGGACATGACCGTGACGGATGAATCGTGGTATCTGGTACGCAACACGCCGAACGTGACGGGTTTCGTCGGCTCCGGCAACATTCCGGTTCCCGTGACGCCCGAGGAATTCGGGGTCATCCAGCGCCGCGTGGGCGAGCAGGAAGCCAAGTTCAAGAGCGATTTCCAGGTGGGAGACCTCGTCGTCATCGCCGACGGTCCGTTCAAGAACTACGAAG
>CAYRUZ010000015.1:0-28980 GCA_964427895.1 uncultured Candidatus Peribacteria bacterium | reverse complement strand
CAGTTCCATTCTGGCTGGTCGATCTCTCAATCCAGCTACCCGTCATTGCCTTGGTAAGCCATTACCTTACCAACAAGCTGATAGGGCACAGGCCCCTCCCAAACCGATAAATCTTTACCCTTGCGGGACTATCCGGTATTAGTCCGCCTTTCGGCGGGTTATCCCTGAGTTTGGGGTAGGTACCCATGTGTTACGCAGCCGTCCGCCGTGGATTGCTCCACTCGACTTGCATGTTTTAGGCGCACCGCCAGCGTTCACTCTGAGCCAGGATCAAACTCTTCAAAAAGATTGGCTTCGCCCGGGGAGGGCTAGGCGTCTCTTGAGAGCCGATATGGCTGCGCAGACCGACGAGTTGTCGGTTGCGGCTTAATAATTCTCAATTGAGTGGTCCATGCATCCCCGTTTCCACCGCTCTAGGCTCGACTCGCAAGCGCAGGGCGGTGAAAGGGGAGATGGACGTATTTTGGCGTTCTCTACTACACGATGATGTGAAGGAGCCCAAAAACATCACTCTCCGGCCATTTGGCCGCAGAGCCCGCCAATCATACCCACCCGAAACCCAACGTCAAGCACGGATTTGCCAAATTCTTTTTGAGTTTTCCGGCGCGCCCTCTTGTCGCGCTTCTCTTCCGGTAAAAGCACCGCTCGCGGTACCATGGTGCACCGAGGGCATCGCACGGCGATGCCGCGCCCCATGAAGCAGCAGCATCCACAGCAGGCCGTTTCGATTCCGCCCGCAGAAGGACGGCGCTTGCGCATGCTGCGCCTCCCGCTCACGGCGGTAACGCTCCTCGCGCTCGCATACGGCGGCTACGGATTCGCCGAAGCGCAGACGCGCGGCGAGGTTGCGATGCAGTTCGACCTGGCGACGAACGTGCGGGATTTGCTCCGTCTCGCCGACGTGCAGCACCCCATCCAGGTGGAGGGCGTGGCCGGCACGACGCCCGATGCCGGCAGCGCGGCGTCTTCCTCCAGCATCCGCACGAAGAAGAACGCGGGCGAGATCCGCGACGAAGTGACGGTGCGCGTGCGCGGTGAGAACGGGCGAGAAATCACGCCGCGCTTCCATTTCGCCGACGGTGGAGCACGCCTCGTGCTCGACGAGCGCCACTTCCGCCCGGGCTTCTACCGCATGGAGGTGACGCATGTCGATGCGCAGACGCGGCTCGCCACCACTGCTGAGCAGGATCTGGCGTGGGGCGTCCTTTCTATGAACGCCGATCAGGATCGGTATCGCCGCGGGGACGTGGCTCGCCTCGACTTCGGCGTTCTCGACGAGAAGGGCAACATCGTCTGCGACGCGCTGCTCGCGCTGCGCGTGACCATGCCCGACGGAACGCAGACCGCGCTCTCCACCGCCGATGGAACCATCCGCGTGACGGGCGCCTGCGGTCGCAAGGAACCCGGGCTGACTGAACCGGATTACACTGCCACCCTGGCGCTGCCGCAGACCGGCGAATACACGCTCGTCGTCACGTCGCAACGACCCGATTCGCTCGACCACACGCATAGCACCATCACGGCGCCGCTCCTGGTGGAAGACGCCGCGCCGTTCGTCATTCGCCGTTCCGCCGCCACGCGCCTCTGGCCGTACGCTCCATCCTTGATGCAGGTGGAAGTCGCTTTCGATACGAACTTCACCGGCACCGTCCGCGACGTTGTGCCGCAGGGTTTCACCGTCCGCGACGTCAGTCCTGCCGCGTCTGTCGATACGCTGCCGGACGGCAATGACATCGCCATCACCTGGAGCGGTTCGTGGAAGAAAGGGGAGGTGGCGCGTTTCGCCTATTCCTACGATGCGCCCGACGTGTCGCCGGAGTTCTACCTCGTCGGGCCTTTGCGCCTGCAGAACGGCCGCATGGTCACCGATGAATTGCGTACATGGCAGATCGCCAACGACGCCGCATCGCGCACGGCGAACTACGCCATCATCAGCGATGTCGTACCCGCGGGTGGCGGCGATTACGCGGAGTCTTCCAATTACCTGCTCTCCGACACCATCGGCGAAGGCCCCGTGGGATATGGGTCGACGACCAACTACATCCTCAATGCCGGCTACCGCCAGGGCGGCGGTGCCGGCGTGGTCGGTCTGGCCTGCACGTCACCGGCCAATCTCGGCACCATCTCCACGACGGGACGCGTGACCGGTGACGGGGCATGCACCGTTACAACGGACAATGCCAATGGCTATGCTCTCGCCTGGGGCGTGCTCACGGGCAGCGGCGGATTCAACACGGGATCGCTCGTGAGCCAGTACGAAGAAACCATCCATCCGTTCTACCTCGACGGAGGGCTCATAGCGCATTGGCGCATGGATGAAACCACGGCGGGCACAACGCTCGCGGATGCGAGCGGCAACGGCCGCACCGGTACCCCCAGCGGGGCCGGCGGCAGCAACAACAAGCCGCAGCCGTCGGAGACTCTTCCGAGTAATCCGAACTTCCAGGACGTTCGCAGCCTGGATTTCGACGGAACGGATGACAGCGTGACCGTCGCCAACCTGGATATGAGCACATTCACCTTCGCTGCGTGGGTGAAGCGCGGGCGTTCGGGGCAGAGCAGCGAGCTGGATACCATCATCGATTCGGTGAACAACGGTGGTTGGGGTGTTGGGTTCTTATCCGACGGCTCACCGAATGCCGACAGAATTTATCTGACGCAAACAGGCATGGGTCATGTGCTCTCGAGTGCGTCGATTTCGGATACCGCCTGGCATCACATCGCCGTGGTGTTCGACGGAAGCACTGCGAGCTTCTACGTCGACGGCATCCTCGATTCCCAGCAGTCATATGCCCCCACATTCTCGGCAGGCTCCACCTACACCATCGGGTCTCGTGCTGCTGCATCCTATTTCTTGGGCAAGCTCGACGACATGCGCGTGTATTCCCGTGCACTCGGCGACCAGGATATCGCCGCCCTCGCGGGCGTTCCGCAGAGCTGGGACGTTCCCTCCGACGACGCACACTGGGGAGCCCGCTTGAAGAGCACGTCGGATGACACCGATCTCCGTTGGGGGACCGACAACGTGAGCGAGAAGTGGCTGCCCGTCGGAGACGGCGCCTACACCATCGTGACGCGTGGTACGGCCACGCCGTTCGCTGGATCGGTCGAGAGGATCGAGTACAGCGTCGAAATCGGCGGAGCGGCGGTGGTGCCGGCAGGGACGTACCAGGCCACGGTGACGTACACCGCAAGCGCTCTGTAATCAGAAACCCTCAAGCGGGATGGCGTTGTTGTACTGACCGTTCACGCTGAAGATCGGTGTTCTCTTGCAGCGCATG
Organism: uncultured Candidatus Peribacteria bacterium; assembly: GCA_964427895.1. Classification (GTDB taxonomy): domain Bacteria; phylum Patescibacteriota; class Gracilibacteria; order Peribacterales; family Peribacteraceae; genus CAYRUZ01. The sequence continues at coordinate 25,699 of CAYRUZ010000015.1, read as the reverse complement.
GAGACACGGCCCTTGGGGCATTCGAGGGCGAACATCGTGCTGGGCCGGCGGCGATCGGTGTCCTGTTCTTGTACGATGATCCGGCCGTCGGACGCCAGGTCCACTTTGCCGCGCGTCGTCGATTGGAAAACGCTTCTGCCCGATGCTTCCCAGTACCCGGCCAGCGAGCGCGTCGCCACGTCGATCTGCGTCACGCGCGATCGTCCGTTCGGTTCGTCCGACCCCATGTTGTCGAGCACGATGATCGTGGAACCGTCGTCGCTGATGCGCGGACTGTGCTGCTTCTCCGACACGTCCATGACGTACCACTTGACGGCATGCGTGTCGCGGTCGAGCAGCACCAGTCCGTTGATGTTGCGCATCGACAGCAGCAGGTCGCCCACCTTGCCGCGCGGGAAATGCTGCGCCTGTTTTTGCGTGCGGACGACCTGCACGTCGTTGAGGTGCAAGGGATCGCGACAGCCGTTCATATGTTGCGCGATGGCGGGATCCGAGCGGGAGAGATCGGCGATCGCTTTGGTGATGTCGATCGTCTCCTCATGCTCGCCCGTATCCAGGTCGAAGACATGGATGATATCCAACGGGAGTTTTCCCGCGCAGTTCCCGTAGTCATGCCCGATGGCTTTCAGCTGGCTTGCAGGCAGTTCCTCGAACACGCGGCCGGGGTGGTACAACTTGCCGTCGAACGCGTCGCCCCAGTGCGCCAAATAGAGATCCGGGATATTTCCTTCCCATATCTTGTAGAGCACGCCGTCGCGGATAACCGCCCGCGTGAGTTTGCCGTCCGTCCCCGGCTCCAGCGCCAACACGCGGTTGTTGAACACCAGCGAGCCGTCGGGCAGCAGGTAGGGGAGCGAAATGGTCACGCCGGTCGCGGTGAGAAATTGCAGCCGGTTGCCGTCGGCTACGGCAAGCCCGGCATCGAACGACACGAGCATGCGGCGTCCGAGGCTGGCGTCAACGAGCGAGTAGGACGCGTATCTCTCCTGCAGCTGCTCCTGCTTGTCCGCCGCCACCGTGATGCGCCCCTCGTCGGCGACGAACGTGCGCGTGGGTTGCACGATGCCCCACAGGTGCCGCATCGAATTCTCCATCCATGCGTTCGCTTTCCACGGATTGGTGACCGCCACGTACTGCCCCAACGCCAATGCGGCGATGACGAGAAGCCATCCGCCGAGATTCCCGCCCCACGTGGAGGCACGCAGGACGATGAACCAAATCACCAGCACCACCACTGCCGGCGCGACGGCCGGCGGCGTCATGCCGTAGCGTCCCACCATCCATCCGGCCACCGCCGTTACGGCGAGGGCCGAGAGGCAGAACCATAGCCCAAGAACCCCGTCTGACACGCGATTTGCCCTGGAGCGGGATCGATGCGCACGGTGGGACACATGCTTCGCGGCATGGCGCGGCATGGCCCGTATGCTGAAGGATGGCCTCTTCCCGGTCAACGCGGTCGTTTTTCGCGTCAACGATGCTTGACGCCCCCGGGGGGGCTCCCCTAGGATCCCGCCACTGTGATTCTCCAACCCCGCTTTTTAGAGGGTTGGATTCTACCCACGAGTCGCAATGCCAACGTACACGCCTCAATCGGAGGACACTCGTCTGTACGAGATCTGCGTCCTCTATCCGTATCCCTTCGCCCAGAAGGAAGAAGCCCAGCTCCTCAAAGAGATCGAGGAGATCTTTGCCGAAGCCGGCGCCCAGCAGGTTGCCAAGGACAACTGGGGTCGTCGCGGTCTTGCCTACAAGATCGGTGGCTACACCGAGGGCAACTACGTCATCTATCACTACGACATGGATCCTTCCAAGCTGAAGGAAGTGGATCGCGCACTGTCCATCCTCAAGGGCGTGTTGCGCCACATGGTCGTGAAGCCGCCCAAGCACTATCAGATCACCACGTTCTCCGAGATGTATTCCAAGTGGAAGGAGACGGAGACGGCCGCCGAAGAGCAGCGCAAGAAGGCCAAAGAGGATCAGCTGCAGAAGAAGATGGTCGAGAAGGCCAAGGCTTCCGCCAAGCGTTCCGAGACTGAGCGCAAGAAGCCGGTCGAAAAGGCCTCTTCCGCCAACGTGACCCAGGAAATCGACAAGCTTATCTCCAGCGATAACCTCGACTGATCTCCCTTCCCGCCCCACCCATGTCCCCCCAGCATAAGAACCAGAATCGCGGCGATCCTCGCTTCAAGAAGTGCCCCTTCTGCGAGCACAACGCCCTCTACATCGATTGGAAGGATTATCCGACGATGAAGCCGTTCATCGATTACTTCGGCAACATCCGCAACCGCTACTACACGGGCGTGTGCCTCAAGCACCAGAAGCTCCTCAAGAATTCCGTGGAGCGCGCGCGCTTCATGGGCATGCTCGCCTACCGCAAGTAATCCCATCCATCGCATCGAATCACGGCGGCTTCGGCCGCCGTTTTCGTATCGCACGACAGTCGCTATCGGCGGCTCGCGTCGGATTTCAGGCTTTTGGGTCTATGCCGAGTTCCGCCAGTTCCATGAGTAACTGCCGGCGGGCAATCACATGGCGTATCGCCTCGCGTATCGCCTGGTCATCGACCGGCTGCCGGCGTCCGACGTTCAACTGCCGGAGTTTTGCTTCCACCGCAGGCAGGTATTCCTGGACATTCCCATGCCGGCTGCCTCCCGCGAAGTACTCGCTGATGACGGTGGCCACCCGCTGGGGTGAAGGGAAAATGTCGCCGACGATGTCCGCGGGATCTTCTCTCTCGTTGGTCGTTTCGCTCACAAGTGCATTGTGATTCCTTGTCCGATGTTGTCAAATTCTTGTCACGGTCCCGGAGAGGCTATACTGCGGGTCCTCCCTTCACCTCCCCCTTATGTCCGGACACTCCAAATGGGCCAATATCCGCGTTAAGAAGACCGCGATGGATGCAAAGCGCGGCAAGGTCTTCACGCGCCACGCCAAACTCATCGAGATGGCCGTGCGCGCCAGCGGCAACGGCGATCCGGACAGCAATCCCTCGCTGCGCGTCGCGATGGACAATGCTCGCGCGGACAACGTCCCGAACGCGAACATCGATCGCGCCATCAAAAAGGGCCTCGGCGAAATGAAGGGCGAGCAGATGAGCGAGATCGTCTACGCGGCGTACGGCCCTGGTGGAGCGGCGTTCCTCATCGAGTGCCTCACGGACAACCGCAACCGCACGCTGGCGAGCATCAAGGGCATCATCAACAAGCACGGAGGCAACTGGGCGGAGAGCGGCGCCGTGCTCTGGATGTTCGAGCGTAAGGGCATGGTGGTGGCGCACAAGGCCGAGACGGCCAAGGAACTGGAGGAGATGGAACTCGAGCTCATCGACTTCGGCGCGCAGGACATGGAAGCCTCGGGCGACAGCCTGACCGTCACGACCGGCGCCACGGAGTGGACGCAGATCCGCGATTTCCTGAAGAACAACGGTTGGACGATCGATTCGTCGGGCCTCAAGTATCTGCCGACGCAGAAGCACGCGGTGGCCGATGTCGAGACCGCCAAGAAGGTCTTGGGATTCGTGGAGGCGATCGAAGAAGACGAAGACGTCTCCGAGGTTCACACGAACGCCGACATGTCCGCGGAGGTCGCGGCGCAGCTGGGCTGATCAGGGCGTCACCGTGACCTGCAGCGTGGCGCTGCTGAGGCGCCCGGCGTAGTTCTCCGCCTCGACGCGCACGACGTAGTTGCCTGGTTGCTGCGGGGCCTTCATCTGCGCCTCGTACGGGGCGCGGGACTTCGTCACGGTCGTCGTGTCCGGCATGGAGAATTCGACGGATTTCACGCCGCTCTCGTCGTCCTCCGCGTCGACCCGCACCATGAACAGCGCGCCGGCTTTGACCGTCAGGGGGCCGTCCGTTTCCATCGTCACGACCGGGGCGGTGCGGTCCTCGCCGAAGGTGAACTTCACGCTGTCGGTGGCGAGGTTGAAGTACGTGTCGCGGATCTCCACGCGCAGCGTGTGCGTACCCGAAGAATCGAAGGTCTTGGGCAGGCGGATGCTGCTGTCGAACGGCGCGTTGGTTTCGCGGTTCACGATCTTGTCGTCGATGTACCAACTGATCTCCGAGAGGCCGTTGCCGGTCTTCGCGTCGTAGCGCGGATGGAAGACGGGGAAGGTGACGATGCCTCCGTCGTTAGGAGAGACGATGCTGACGGACGGTTTGATCTCTCGGCCCGGCGTGAGCGTGGGGTCGCACTTCTCGGTGGGGGCCTTGGGCAGGTCCTTGTATTCGATGTTCGCGAGCCAGTCAGGGTGCTTGCTGCCCAGAGGCTCGTACGGCACGTAGAACTCGCGTTCCTCGATGGCATCGGCCGGACATTCGTCCGAGGGAAGCAGGCCGGTCACGCGGTCCACGGCGATCTTCTTGCAGGCGGGATCTTGTAAGGTGGGCGGGTGTTCCCGGAGGAAGAGGTCTGCTTTGCGAGCCTCTACCGGCGTGCACGTGGTGGGGAGTTCGCCCGAGAGCGTGCTGACCTGGACCTGGATGAGACCGTCGGGCTGCGTGAACGTCTTGGGGGCGTCCTTCAGGCTGGCCGTTGCGCGCGACAGGAAATCCTTCCATATCGGGGCGGCGACGTTCAGGCCGTCTGCGCTGGTGGGCAGCGGTGTTGCGTCGGCATTGCCCACCCATACGCCGGCGACGATGGAGGGGGTGTAGCCCATGGTCCACACGTCGAGCGGCTTGCGCTCGGTGCAGTTGCCGCGGTCGTCCTGCTTGAGACACTTGTTGCTTGTTCCCGTTTTGGCCGCCGCTGCGGTGCCTTCCACCGTGAGGGCATTGCGCCAGAAATCGCCGGGACGGGCGGAGGGGTCGCTGAGGATCGACGTCACCATGTAGGCGATGCGCGGGTCGAGCACCTGTTCCGACACAGTATCCTTGCTCGCTTCGTAGAGGATGGCTCCTCCTTGGTCGGTGATCTTCTTGATCGTCACGAGCGGGCGGTACACGCCGCCAGCTGCGAGCGAGGCGTAGGCGCTCACCATTTCCACGAGCGGCGTCTCCGCCGCGCCGATGGCCAACGCAGGACCGTAGCCCGCGGCAGGCTTGCGCTCCTTCGGCGTCTCCGCGCCCAGGCTGGCAGCGACGTCGAGCACTGCATCCTCCTCGCCCGCCATGTAGTACGCCTTGATGGCCGGGATGTTGCGCGATGCGCCAAGAGCGCTGCGGGCGGTCATCAATCCCTGGAACTGTCCGTCGAAGTTCTGCGGCTGGTACGTGCCCAGTTTGATGGCCGAGTCGGGGATGACGGTTCCCGGGCTGTAGCCCTGCTTGAAGGCGCTCGCGTAGACGATCGGCTTGAAGCTGGAACCCGGCTGCCGGGGCGCGCGGGCCATGTCGATCTTGCCGCTGATCTCGTCGTCGTTGTAATTGGCGTTGCCGACGTAGGCGAGCACTTCGCGCGACATCGGTTCCACCGCAACCAGGGCGATGTTCTTGGCCCCGTAGGTCTTCTTGGTCTCCTCACGGCGATATTCCACGGCCGTCTCCGCCATTTGCTGCAAGTTCCAATCCAGGCTCGTCTCGATTTTTAGACCACCCTGCGCGATGTAATCCTCTTCGGTGCTGCCGGCGAGCAGATCCTCGGCCTGCTGGCGAATCCACAGGACAAAGTGCGGCGCGCGGATGTTATCGCGCGATTGTTTGAATTCAGTCGTCTCCAATTCCTTCACTGCTTTCTTCTTCTGCTCCTCGGTGATGTATCCCTGCTGCTCCATTTCCTGCAGCACCTGGTCGGCGCGGCCGCCGATGTAGAGCACGTGAGAGCCGGTGCCGAACGTCTTGCCCAGCAAACCGATCTCGATGTCTTCGTCGGGGATCTGCGTGAGTGACGTGATGCTTCCCTTGGTGATTTTTTCCGCGATCGCCGGATCAACGACCGTGCGTGCGTGTTCGCCGTACGGATTGAAGTAGCTGGGTCGCTGCGGCAGAGAGGCCAGCACGGCCGCCTGCGCGAGCGACACGTCCTTCGCGGCGATGCCGAAATACCGGTGTGACGCTTGTTCGATGCCGTAGGCGTTCTGTCCGAAGGGGATCCAGTTGAGGTACAGCTCAAGGATCTTGTCCTTGTCGTAGCGGCGCTCGAGCTTGCAGGCGAGCATCAGCTCTCGGACTTTGCGCGTCAGACTTCGTTCGTTGCTGATGAGGGAGTTACGGGCCAGCTGCTGCGTCAGCGTCGATCCGCCCGAGCGGACGAAGAAGCTGGGGAACACCTGGCTGGCGACGGCGCGGGTGAAGGCGCGGATGTCGACGCAGCCGTGATCGTAGAAACGCTGATCTTCGATGGCTACCGCCGCTTTCTTCATGTAATCGGGGATGAGCTTGCCGTCGACGTACGTGCGGTCCTGATCGAGATACAGGCGGTACAGCTCGATGCCGTTGCGGTCCGTGATGATCGTGCTCTGTGCGGCGAGCAGGCTGTCTCCGACGTCTGGGAGCGTGAACCACAACAACGCGAAGTACCCGAAGCCCACGACGCATGCCGCGATGATGATGCGCTTCCATCCCTTTCCGCCGCGCCGCAACTTGAGCGCGATCGCCCAGGTCCACGCCCGCACGCTGCGGGCGAACGACGGTTTTCTCCCTCGCTGCGCGGGGGCTCGGTATGAGGGCCTCGTACCTTTCGGCTGCGCGGAGGGGGAGTTGACGGTGCGGGTTTGGAAAGCCGACATGCTGCTGAGGTTCCAGTGTAGTACGGAACGAGCCCGCAACAACACGTTTTCCCGGCCTTTCGCTTGTCGCCCCCGCCCCCCGTCCCTATCGTCTTTTTGACGTACCTCTGCTATACTATGGAGATGAAGCGATGGCTGCCAATCGTCGTTCTGTGCGCCGCATTCCTCTTGCCTGCCATGGGGATCGACGTCGCTTTCGCGCAGCGAACACTGGAGGTGAATACGGGACCCAGCCTCAGCCTGGAGCAATTGGTGATGAATATCGTGAATTTTTTGGCCAGCGCCATCGTCTACCTCTGTGTTGCTCTCTTCATGATCGGAGCCTTCTTCCTCGTGATTTCTCAGGGCGAGGGCGGCAACTTCGACAAAGGCAAAGGCTTGATCATCGGGTCGATTGTCGGATTGGCGGTCACTCTTGGTGCCGCGGCGATCATTCGCACCCTGTACTACTTCTTCTACAGCGCGTAAACGCGTAAACTCCGATCGTTCATGCTTGATCCCCAGAAGCTTCCACCGGCTACGCTCGAGCGCCTTGAACAGGCCGAACAACTGAAATTGTCCGGCAGACACGCCGAAGCCCTCGTTTTGCTCGAGGAGCTTCTCATGGAGGATCCGGCGAACGTCGCCGCATTGGAGGAAGTGGCGGATAACGAGCTATCGTTGGAGCACTACGATCGTGCGGAGACCGCCGCGACGCAGGCGCTCTCCTTCGATGATCAGAGCTACACGGCGTCGTACATCATTGGATTCCTGCGTTCGCAGCAGGGTCAGTGGCAGGAGGCCATCGAACGTCTGCGCCTGGCCAACCGCTTTAAGCCGAATAATCCCGAAATCCTGCGTTGCCTGGGATGGGCGCTCTTCAACGGCGGACAGCGACCGCAGGGCGTCGTCACGCTCGAGCGCGCGCTCAATCTTGAATCCGACAGCACGCTCACGCTGTGCGATCTGGGCGTCGCGTACCTCGACATGCAGAATTTCGGCAAGGCGAAGGCGCTGTTTCTGCGCGCGTTGGATCTGGACCCCGAAAATCCCCGCGCCAAAGAGTGCGTTGCTGCCGTCGAGCGCATGGAAGCGGCGCTGAAGGGCCGCCAGGGCCGCGTGTCGCTCTCGTAAGAGGGACACGCAACCGGACAGAACTCAAGGCGAAACGCGTTTAGGCGTGCACCGTGCCGCCCTATACTGCACGCATGCCCGATAGCTTGGCATTCTCCCGCGCCACTCTGCGCGGTTGGCGTCTGCTCACCCGCGAACGCGGATGGGGTTCGATGCTCGTAGCCATGTTCGGCGTGCTGTTTATCATGCAACTGCTTCTGATCGTGCTCGTCTCCGTGCAGGCGGGAGTGCGCTTGCTGCAGGCGCGGGCGGACGTGCGCCTCGAAGTGTCGGATGCCGCCGATGATACGAAAATCCAGGAGTTCTACACCGCGCTGCGTGGACTGTCTTCGGTGGCGGACGTGCAATTCATCAACAAGGATCAGGCCTACGCCCGGGAGAAAGCGCGCGATCCGGGCTTGGTCGCGTTTCTGGAAAAGTACGACCTGGAGAATCCTTTCCCCAGCGCCTTCGCCATCACCCTCACGTCGCTCGACGGCTATACGGACCTCGCCGGTTTTGTCTCGTCGCCCGTGTGGTCGACGGTGATCGAACCCTCGTCCCTCGCGGCCACCACATCGCAGCACACGCAGCTTCTGCAGATGCTCTCGTTCCTCGATGCCGTGTGGCTGACCACCACGGTGTTCCTCGTCGTGGCCGCGCTCACCCTGCTGGCTGTGGGCACGGCGTTGGTGCACCACCGCGTCCTGCAGCGCAGCGAGGCCATCACGCTGCAGTGCCTCCTCGGCGGCCGTCCGTTCGACGTGCTGTTCCCGTTCGTCTGGGAGACGACCGTCTTGCTGTTCTCGGCTGTGGTGCTCAGCGGCGTCTTCATCGGAGCATTCATCATCCTGCTGCCGGATCTGTTCCCCGACGTCGCCGGCGATCCGCTGTTCTCGTCGTTCATGCAGGAGGGCGCCGTCGTGTATCAGACCGCACTGCCGGTGTTCTGGATCCTCGAGATCCTGCTGTGCCCCCTGCTCGCCGCCGCGTGCGTGATGCTCGGCGCGCAATGGAAGCCCGCTTCGCCGCTGAAGACCCGCCGCTGACATGTCCCGCCGCTCTACCCTGCAGGCTATCGTCGCCCGCGCCGTGGACGTGGGCGAAGCAGACCGTTTTTGCATCCTCTTTTCGCGCGAGCGGGGAAAAATCGCCGTACGAGCCCCAGGTGCGCGCAAGATGACGAGCCGCATGGGAGGCAGCCTGCTGCCGTTGCGCCGAGTCGAGGTGGACATCAACGAAGGACGCGGAGGATTGTTGGTGACCGGGGCCCGCTTGCTGAGCGATGCCAGTATCACGCTGCCCTCACTTGCCGCGTTCTCCCGCATGGAGCAGGGCATGGAGATGCTTCTCGCGCTCACCGAAGACGATCATCCGCTGCAGGAGGTGTACGACCTCACGGTCGAGTTCCTCGATCTGTGTTGCGCCGACAGCGAAGAGGCGCTGCCCGCCTACCAGCTCACGCTGCTCCACTTGCTCGGATTGCTGCCTGCGCAGGGGGAAGAGCCGCGCTTTGCCAGGCTCTCGGAAGCCGCCCAGGCGTTCGTGCGCAGCGCCGCCACTGCGCTGCGGCTCCTCGACACGGCCAGCATGTTCTGCCCCGCCGAAGAGATCGCCCGGTTCCGCGCGTCACTCATCGCCGACCACACCTCCCGTCCGTTCAAGTCGGAACAGGTCGCCCCGTCACTGGAGGGGATCTAATGCCTCGTCCGTCAGGCTGTCGGTCGCCGGGGCATCCGGCGCTCCGACGAGGTAATAGCGCGGCCGCGCCTGGTACGACGAGAAGACCTTTTCGACGTTCTCCTTCCCGTCCTGTTTGACGATGCGGAACCATTGCGCCTTCATGCCGGCGACGGCCTCGCCCACTTTCTTCAGTTCGCCCGGGGGGAGGTCGTGCGTCTCCTCGCGGCGCTCGGGGGGCGCGGACACGCGGGCCCAGATGTACGGACCGATCACTTCGCTCTCGCGCTTGTCCTTCGTGCCGTAGTAGATGAAATACGCCAGGTCGTCTTCGAGCAGCGTCTGCATCAGCAAACTGCCCGGGCTGTCGTTCTTGAATTTCATGTCCACGTTGGGCGGATAGATGGTCGCGTCGGTGCCCTGGGGCAGGTAGTGGCTCACGGCGAAGCTGTGATTCTGGCGCTGGACGATGGGGAAACCGTATTCCCATACGCCGCGGTACGCGGTGGTGCTCACCTGGCACAGGCCGCCGCCGTAATCCGGCACGGTCTTGTCACCGAGGATGACAAGCTCCTTGAGAAATCCCGTCTTGGGTCCCACCGGACCCAGGATCGCGTCGAACGAGAACACTTCGTCCTTCTTCACGATGTGGCCGTCGAAGCGGGAGATACCCACGGCGATGTTGTGGCGGCGGTTGGCCGGGGAATTGCTGTAATCCGATTCGCCGACCGTGACGACCTCGCGGATGCCTTGCTGCCGCAGATTCTCGCTGAGCACGGTCACCTTCGGTTGGATCTCGGTCACCGGGAGCGTGATGGAATCGATGTTCTGCTCGAGTGCAGCGATGGTGAGCGTCACGGCATCTTCCACGTTGACGGCCCGGCCCGGCAGACCGACACCGTCGAAGACGACTTTTCCATCCTTCTCGTCGATCGTCACCGTGCGCGCCTCGCGGTTGAATTTATCGGCGATCGACTTCTGGATGCTCGCGGCGATGGCCGTGCGGTTCCACGCCGGGACCGTGTGGCGCTCGACGCCTTCCGGCAAAACCGCGCCGCTGCCGCGGTGTTCTTCGGGCAGGATAACGATGTCCTGGCCTTCGTAGGTCCAACGGTCCTCCAGTGTCTTCCAGTCCGCTGACGGAGCCAGCGTGAACAGGAAATGCTTGTAGTGATACGTGATCTGCGCGGGAGCCGCATGCGCGACGATGGGCGCCGCCAGCGCCGTCGACAACATCAAAGCCGAGAGAAGGGCGGGCAATCCGCGCACGGCGGTATTGTGCCGCGCTCACACCTGGGCGCAAGGCGTTTGTTCCCGAATCTATGCGAAGGGCAGCTGCGGCGTCTGGGGATACTTCGGCGGAATGCGCCGCGGTTCGGGCAGCTCGTCGAGGGCTTTGTTCACGAGGGCATCGGCCCGGTGGTTGTCCTTCCGCGGGATGTGCACGAAGACGACATCGGGCAGTTCGCGCGCCAGGCCGCGGATTTCCTCGACGAACGCCTTGAGCGATTCCATCTTCACCTGGTATTCGCCGTTGAGCTGTCGGACCACGAGTTCGCTGTCGAGGTGGCAGATGAGGCGGTTGGGGTGATAGCCCTGTGCCATCTTCAATCCTTCTATGAGCGCGCGGTACTCGGCGACGTTGTTCGTTTCCACGCCGATACGCGCGTAATGCTCGTCGAGCACCACGCCGCGATGCGGATCTTCCAGGATGCAGGCGATGGCCGCCTGGCCCGGGTTGCCGCGCGAGCCGCCATCGCAGAACAAGTGGAGTGTTCCGCCGATGGAGACCGGTCCGCCTTCCATCACCACAGCGCCGGGTTCTGCCTCATCCAGCGCGCGCTCCAGCGTGTCGATGACGAACTGCTCGCGGTCTTCCGCGGACGGGAAGAGCTTCGTGAGTCGTCGGGCGAGAGCGGGGGGCAGTCGCAGCACGCGCAAAGAGTAGCGCACTTTGCCGCCAACGGCATCGTCTTCACTCTGTTACCGCTGAGTCTGCCACACTTGAGGACGATTCCGCCGCTTTCTCCGGTGATTCGAACCACAGCAGCGCGCGGTCCAATTGCGGGTCGCGCTTCGCCTCGGCATCCGCGGCGGTGTAGTCGACGGCGATGTCCGGTTCGATGCCCAGCTTGCCGATATCGCGTCCGGCGGGCGTCAGCCACCGGGCGTACGTCACGCGGAGGCTGCTGCCTCCCGGCAGTTCCAGGATCTCCTGCACCGACCCCTTGCCGAAGCTCTTCTTGCCGATGAGCACCGCGCGTTTCGTGTCCTGCAATGCACCGGCGGTGATCTCCGAAGCGCTGGCCGACCCCTGGTCGATGAGTACCACCAACGGGGTCTGTGTATCGACGCTGTTCCCCGAGACATTGTGCTTCTGCAGTTCTCCCGTGCGGCTCTGCACGCTGACGACTTCCCCTTCGTCGAGGAACAGCGACACGATGTCCACCGCGCCATCCAAGTATCCTCCGCCGTTGCCGCGCAGGTCGAGGATGATGCCCTTTACGCCCTTCTCTTCCTGTTCCACCAACGCTGAGCGGACGTCTTCCGCGCTCTCGCTGCCGAACTGGTTGAGACGGATGAGTCCCACCGGTCCGACTTTCGCGTCGACGGTGCTCGACTCGACGCTCGGGATGCGGATCTCGCGGCGTTCGATGGTGACAGTGCGCGCCTCGACGGTGCCTTCGGACAAAATCGTGAGGGTGACCGTCGTGCCAGCGGGGCCGCGGATCTTCTGTACCACTTCGGGCAGCGACAAATCCTCTGTGGGTTCGTCGTTCACCGCCAGAATGCGGTCGCCCGCCTTGAGCCCCGCTTCCTCGGCCGGGGAGGATTTGAGCGGACTGACGATGATGGTGGCGCCGTTCTTCTGGGCCAATTCCGCGCCGATGCCATGCAGCTCTCCGGAGAGCGAGTCGCGGAAATCCTTGTTCTCCTTTGGGGACATGAAGACCGTGTACGGGTCGCCCACGGCTTCCACCAAACCCTTCACCGCCCCCAAGACCATGTCCGATGTACGCAGATCCTGAGGATAGATGTAGTGGCTTTGCAGGGTGCGCCAGACCATCCAGAGCAGGCTCATGTCCACTTCTTCCTCCGGATCGCCAATAACGGTGCCGCTCGCATCCAGCGGCTGGCTGATGTCCTGCATCGCCTGCACCGACTCCGCCTCGCGGACCAACTGATAGCGCAGCCCCAGCTGCCACCCGATGGCGAGGGTGAGGAACGGGAGGCACAGAACCGCGAAGAGGGTGGTGAATCGTTTCACGAAGGGCGGGAAAATCGTTGCTGCGAAGCCAAGCGGCTGTACCATCACCCTATGTCACCCGCGAAGAAAACGCCAGCGACGCAGCGCCCAAAATTCCACATTCGCAAGGATATGCGCGTGAGTGAAATCACCACGCTCCTGCCGGAATGCGGGCAATTGTTGGCCGAATACGGCCTGCACTGTTTCGGATGCGAGGCGAATGCGACCGAAACCTTGGAAGAGGGATGCCTTGGTCACGGATTCAGCGACGAAGAGATCGCCACGCTCGTTGCCGACCTCAACACGATGTACGAGGAGCGCCCGCCGCGGCCGCAGGTGCTGACGGTGACGGCGGAGGCCGCGCGCACGCTCGAAGGAGTGCTCAAGGAGCAGGACAAAGTCGGGTGGGTGCTGAAAGTAATCGTCGATGAGACGGGTTTCTGCATGGAGTTCGCCGACAAGCCCGTGAAAGGCGACAAGAGCTTCTCGAACCGCGAGGTGCCGGAGCTGCGCGTCGTCGCGTCACCCGAGACGCTCGACCGCGTGGGCGGCAGTACCATCGACTTCCGCGACGGACGTTTCAAATTGGATCTCGCGAAGGACTTGGTCGCGCCGAGTTGTTCGTGCGCAGGAAAGTGCACATGCGCGGATCGGGTCTAAAAAGAGCGCCGTGCGGCGCTCTTGAACCGTCAAAAGGGGGCGATTAATACTCGAAGATCTCCTCTCCCGCGAAGAAGCGGGCGATCTCGGCCTTCGCGGCGTCGGGGCCGTCGGAGGCGTGCGCCACGTTGATCATCTGGTCGACGCCCAGCTCGTTGCGGATGGTGCCCGGGGCGGCCTTGCGGCTGTCGGTGACGCCGAGCATGTCGCGGACCTTGTTGATGACGTCGTCGCCTTCGATGACAAGCGCGATGACCGGGGCCGAACCCATGAAGGTTTCGACTTCCGGGTAGAACGGCTTCTCGGCGATGTGCGCGTAGTGGTCGCGGAGGATTTCCTTGCTGAGGCGGATCATCTTGCATCCGCGGATGCTGAAGCCTGCGTCTTCGAAACGCGAGATCACCTTGCCGGTGAATCGCTTGGTCACGGCGTCGGGCTTGAGGAGGATGAGCGTGCGTTCCATAGGTGGGGGAGGAGGCGGAAAGTGTCGATATCCTAGGGAAGAAAGCCTTTTCGCGCCAGGGAAGGGGGGTCATACTGAGCGGCCCATGCACGACGACCGCGAATTGCCGGCTTTGCCCTCCCTGCGCACGATCCTGCTCGTTATCGGCGGATTCGTGGCGCTCGGAGTGCTGGTCTACGGCGGCAGCATGTGGAACGCGTTCGTTCGCTGGGACGACGGGATGCTCATTTACGAGAACCCGGCCATCCGCACCATCGCGCCGTGGTCGCTCAAGCGCATCTTCACGACGTACGACCCGGAGCTCTACATCCCACTCACGTTCCTCACCTATCAGATCAACTACGCGGTGGGTGGAATCAATCCGTTCGCCTACCACCTCACGAACCTGTTGCTGCACATCGGCAACGCGCTGCTCGCGGCGTGGTTCATCCTGCTGCTGACGCGCAAGCGTTTGGTCGGCGTGCTCGTCGGCCTCCTCTTCCTGCTGCACCCGTTGCACACGGAAGCGGTCGAATGGGCCTCCGCGCGCAAGGACGTCCTCTCGACGTTCTTCTTCCTCGCCGCGCTCGTCGGGTATCTCTATTGGCGATCGAGCGACGAACGAAAGACGCTCATCCTCAGCGTCGTGCTCTTTGTGCTCGGATTGATGTCGAAGGTGATGGTCATCACGCTGCCCGTCATCCTGGTGCTCATCGATTGGTGCGAGGGCAGGAGCTTCAAGGAGCGCCGGCTCTGGATCGAGAAGTGGCCGTACCTCCTCATGGCGGTGGTGTTCGGCATCATCGGACTCTTCGGCAAGCAGGGCGTCGTGGCGTCCACGAGCCTTCTCACGAAGCTGCTGATGGCCTGCAAGAGCGCCGTGTTTTACCTGTGGCAGATGGTCTGGCCGCTGCATTTCTCGCTGCTCTATCCGTACACGAAGGCCATCACCATCACGTCGCCGGACTTCTTCGTGCCGGTGCTGGTGCTCGTTGCGCTTGCTGCCGTCGCCATCGTCAGCCTGCGATGGACCCGCGCCGTGATGTTCGGCTTGCTCTTTTACGGCATCACCGTCGCACCGACTTTCCTCAACTTCGCCAAGGGCGGCGATCTCGACATCTACTTCGCTTCCGACCGTTACGCCTATGTGCCGTCGATCGGCATCTTCCTCCTCGTCGCGCTTGGCGCGTACTGGTTGCAGCAGCGGATGGTCGAGCGCAGCCCCTCTCTCGGTGCTTGGGGCGTCCCAGCTTTGAGCTTGGCCGTTCTTGCCTCGCTCGCGCTGAAGGCGCACGCGCAGGCCGGCGTGTGGACCGATACGAAATCGCTCTTCGGCAACGTGCTGAAGGAGTTCCCGGAGACGTCGTACGTGGCGCACAACAACCTCGGCAACGTGTACCGCCTGGAGGGAGATCTGGCGAAGTCGGAAGAGGAGTACAAAGCCGCCCTCGCCATCCGCAAACACCCCAAAACCATGGCGAACCTCGGCGCGGTCTACCGGCGCCGCAACCAGATCGACCAGGCCATCAACACGTACAAGGAGGCCTTGGAACTGGACCCAAACAGCCCCGACGCACACTTCGGGCTCGGCATCGTCTATGCGCAGCTGGGCAACTTCGTCGCGGCCCAGGAACAGTACCAAGCGGCCATCGAGGCGGACCCCAGCAAGGCCGGGCCGTATCTCAACTACGGCGCCCTGCTGGCGGAGAACGGTCAGGACGAGGAGGCTGCCACGCAATTCCGCCTGGCGCTGGGAATCGACCCCGATAACGCCGATGCCCTCTACAACCTCGGGTACGCGCTCACGTCGCTCAACCGGCCGGATGAGGCCATCGCCGCCTACGCCCATGCCATCGAAGTCCAGCCGTCGGTGGCGGCGTACATCAACTTGGGTCTGCTCCTGCACCAGCAGGGTCGCATGCCCGAGGCGATTGCGCAGTTCCGCGGGGCACTGAAGCTCGATCCGACCAACGCCGCGGCGCGGTCGGCCCTGCAGCAGTTGGGCGCGCAGTGATCAGTCCAGCAGCTCCTCGAGCTTCTGTTTGTTCTCCTCTTTGCCGATCACCACGAGGCGCAGTTGGGAGGGGACGAGGAGCTTCTTCGCGAGCGCATCGATGCGCTCCTTGGTGACGGCCTCGATCTCGGCGAAGTACTCCTTGAGGTCGCGGACTTTCGGGTAGAGCAATTGCTGCTTACCGAAGAAGTGCGCGAGTTCCTCGCTGTCCTCCATGCTCAGCGTCACGCGGCCTTTCAGGTATTCCTTGGCGCGGTGCACTTCGTCCTCCGTCACGCCGTCCTTGGCGAGCACCATGTACTCGTTCTTGATGAGCGAGATGGCCTCGTGCAAGCGGCTCTGGTCCACGCCCGCGCGGGTCGAGAGCGATCCGGCGTCGAGGTAACTGTCGACTTCGCTGCTGATGTAGTAGCACATGCCCTTGGCTTCGCGGATGTTGAGGAACATGCGCGAACTCATGTTGCCGCCGAGGATGATGGCCAGCAGCTTCTGCGTGAAGTGCTCGCCGTCCAGCGACGAGACACCCGGCACGCCGAGCACCAGGTGCGCTTGCTCCGTGTTCTTGCTGCGGAGCCACACCTTCTCCTTTCCGAAGGCCGTGAACGGTTCCCACGCGCGGCTCTTCTGGCCCTTCATCTTCCCGAAGAAGTGCTCCGCCAACGACAGGGACTGTTCCGGCGTCACCTTGCCCGCGAAGGCGATGACGAGGTTATCCGGCGTGTAGAGCTCGTTCTTGTGGCGGGTGAAATCGGCCTGGTTCACGCCCATGATCACCTCCTCGGTGCCGATCGTGTCCCATCCCAACGGATGGTTGCCGAAGAGCAGTTCCTCGAAATCCCAGCCCGCGCGGTACATCGGCGTGTCCTGGTACATGCGCTCCTCCTCCATGATCACTCCGCGCTCCTTCTCGATTTCTTCCTGCGGGAACGTGGCGTTGATGAGCATGTCGCTCAGTACGTCGCAGGCGAGCGTGACGTGATCGGCCGAGACTTTCACGTAGTAGCCGGCGTACTCCTTGCCCGTGAAGGCGTTGAAGTCCGCGCCCACGCCCTCGAGCACGACGCTCACGTCCTTCGTCGTCGGGTAACGGTCGCCGCCCTTGAAGAACATGTGCTCCAGGAAGTGGCTGATGCCGCGCTCCTTGTTGGCTTCGTAGCGCGAACCGGCGCCGGCGAACACGAGGACCGTGACGGCCGACGTGCCTTCGATGGGGGCGGTGAGGACGGGTAAACCGGAGGGGAGTCGCTGGATGGTGTACATGGGGTCAGAGGAGAATCACGTCTCGGAAATTGAGGAAGAGCGTGAGAAGCAAAAGGACGATGACGGGCACGGTGATGAGTGACGCGAGCGCGGTGGATCCGCCGTCCTCGCCGATCGTCAGGCTGCGGTAGACGCTGATGCCGCCGTAGATCAATCCCGTGAGGACCAGCGGCATCTTCACGACGAGCAAGATGAAGCCGGGCCACGGGTCTGCGATGCTGTTATGCAGCAAAACGTAGCTGACGAAGGCCGAAAGGCCGAGCAAGTAGAAGAGAAAAGCCGATAGTGAATGAAGGTACCGCGTCATAGAACGGCGCAAGCCGCGTGAAGCGTACACCAGCAAGCCCGGGCGATCAGCCCTTCTTCTGGACGGTGAGGCGGCGGCGACCCTGGGATCGGCGGCGCGACAGAACTTTGCGCCCGTCAGCGGTCTTCATCCGCTTAAGGAATCCGTGCTTACGCAAACGCCGACGCCATTTGAGTTTTCCTAACATGGCCGGGGCAGACTACAGATCTCCCCCGCAGTACGTCAAGGAAATTAGTCCTAAGAGCCGAAATCGCTATAAGAGCGGACAGGTGATGTCGTTTGTGACATTCGTCGATACCTCCTCGGTGTTTTTGGCGCTGGCATGGGCCCAAAGTTCGATCGTGTTGTTGCAGTAGGTTTGGTCGAAAGTTGCGTCGAAGGTGATTGTGTACGTCGCCGATTGATAGCCGCCAATCGTGATTTTCTCGCAGAGAATCTTATTCAATTCGCCGCTTCCTTCCTTTGCGAATTCCAGATGGCACTTCCCGTCTTCGCTCTTCGCTTTGCGGAAAAACAGCCAATCCGGCTCATCCACCACCAACTCCACCTCTTTCAGGGTTTTGCGGTGGCGGTTCGTCACCGTTATGCGGTAGGTCGTTTTCGTATCCTTACGGATGGCGTGTGGCGGTTTTACCAGGATGCTTATCGGCGGCGTGTCGGCCAGCACGATGCCCGGCAGGACGAGTGCGGTGCAGGCTAGTGCGGCAAAACGAGTGACAAGACGCATCCGTCGCCATCATACGTCCATCACGGACGGCATCTGCTTGCCGGATTCACGCCTTGGCGTCGTAGTGCACCCGCACGTCGTCGGTCCCCGCGCTGCGATTGGCCGCACGGCCGAGGAGGAACAGGCAATCGCTGAGACGATTGAGATATACCTGCACCTGCGGATTGATCTGTTCGCTGCCCATGAGGGACACGACGTTGCGCTCTGCCCTGCGGCATACCGTGCGCGCCAGATGGAAGAGGGCCGCCGCCTTCGTTCCACCCGGGAGGATGAACCACTCCTGCTTGGGCAGCCATTGCTCCCACGCCTTGATCCATTCCTCTAGGTTCTGCACATGGTGCGGTCCGACGCGCGGCGGCGACGCCTCGCTCGACAGCGGCGTGGCGAGGTCCGCGCCGAGCGTGAACAGTTCATGCTGCATGCGGGTGATACCTTCGCGCATCGCCTCTGGAATCCCTTCCGCGACGATGAGGCCCAGTAGGGCGTTCAACTCATCCACATCCCCGTAGGCGTGCACACGCGGTGAGGCTTTGCTGACGCGTGCTGCGCCGTAGAGCCCGGTCGTGCCGTCGTCGCCGGTCTTGGTGACAATGCTCATGGACGGACAACTCTACGCCTGCAGAGCGATCTTCGTCACGGCATCATGCGCCGTTTTCACCTCGTCCTCCGTGAGGGTGCGCTCGTCGCTGCGGTACGTGCAGCGCAACGTCAGGTTGTACTCGTCCGCGGGCTGTTTCGCGGCGTGGTAGAGGTCGGCGACGTCCACCGCGCGCAGGAGGGGATGGGCCCCCTGAAGCTTGGCGATGAGCGTGGCGACCGGCTGGCTGTGGCGGCGCGGTACCGTGAGGTCGTAGGTGACGGCCGGGAACGTCTCGAGGGCCGAGGCCATGCGCTGCGCGGACGGCAGGGCGAGCAGCTTGGTCGTATCGATGAGTGCGGCGGCAGCCCGGAAGGGCATTCCGAACGCTTCGCGGATGACGGGGTGTACTTCGAACGCGCGGCCGATGACCGTTTCCCCGACGCGTACTTGTCCGCTGCGCCCCGGGTGGGCGTAGGCGGGCAACGCCTCCTGCTCCTGCACGATGTGGGCGGTCCATCCCGCCGCCGCGCATGCGCGGCGCAGGGCCGTGTTCACCACGAGCAACGGATCGTTCACGAGGGTCGTCTCGTAGCGCGCCGTGACGAGCATCGACCACTCCCCGTGCTCCCCGTGTTGGTCATGAATGGCAGAGAGCGCGAACGTGCGCAGCAGCTCGTCGGTCTGCTGCAGGCGTTCGCCCGCGTGTTCGAGCAGTCGCGGCAGGAGCGACGGACTGAAGAGCGAGTGCTCTTCGCCGAGCGGATCTTTGATGGCCAAGGCTTTCGTGGGGTCCATGCCCGCTTTCTTCAGCAAGGTCGGTCCGACGAGTGAGAGCGGCACGAGTTCGAAGAACGCGTCCGCCTGTAGCGATGCGCGAGCGGCCGGCAAACGTTCATCACGCTTCGGAATGCGTACTTCCGCCGACGGCATCGTCTCTTCGATATTCGCGAAGCCCTTGATGCGAGCGATCTCCTCGATGACGTCCCACTCGGTCTTGAGATCTTTCGGCCGGTGCAGCGGCGGCGTGACGGTGAGCGTCTTGCCCGCGGTCTTCACCGTGCATTCGAGCGCCTGCAGCGTCTGCTTCGCCTGCGCCATCGTGATCGGCGTGCCGAGCACCGACTGCACGCGATCGAGCGATACTTTCACCGGCGCGTTTTTTCCATCGGTTCCCCAGCTGTCCATCTGCGTGGCGATGCGAGCACCTGGAACGAGTTCCAAGAACAACTCCAGGGCCCGCTGGAAGCCCACTGCCGCCGTGACGTTCGGAATGCCTTTCTCATACACTGTCGATGCATCCGTGCGGTGGCCCGTGGCCATGATCGCCCGGCGGATGGATACCGGCGAGATGATGGCCGAGTGCAGGTAAATGTGTCGCGTCGAGTCCTTCGTGGACGAGCGCAGTCCGCCCATGATGCCCATGAGATCGAAGATGCCTTCTTCGTCGCTCAACACGATCGCTCCCTCGGGCAGCGCGCGCTCCACGCCGTCGAGCGTCGTAATTTTCTCTCCTTCTTTCGTCGTGCGGAACCGGACGTCGCCGCGGATGTCGTCCGCATCGAAGCTGTGCAGCGGCATGCCCACTTCCGTCGCAACATAGTTCGTGATGTCGATCGGCAAGTTGATGGAGCGCCATCCAGTGGCTTCCAGACGCCGTTTCATCCACTCCGGTGTTTCGCCCACGCCGTCGATGTCGATGATGCAGGAGCAGTAGCGCGGCACGAGATCCTTGATCTCGACGACGCACTTGAACGGCAGCTTCGTCTTCGGGAACGACGGCTTCTTGCGAGCCGGCTGTTTCTTCCATGTTGCCAAACCAAGGGCGACGCACTCGCGCGCGAAGCCAATGTGGGAAAACAGGTCCGGCCGGTGCGGGATTGCCTTGTTCGAGACGTGGAGGACCGTGTCGGTCAGCCCCAGGGCGGTGCGCAGATCGCTGCCCACCGTCAGGCCGGTCTTCGTGAGATCGATGATCGGACGCTCGCCGTCTTCGGGCTTGGCAGGAAAGAGGGCCTCGAGTTCCACTTCTTCAGCCGCGCAGATCATGCCGCTGCTTTCCTCGCCGCGGATCGCGGTCTTTTCGAGCGTGACTGTCTCGCCTCCGTGCCATTTCACCGTGGCGCCAACGTGCGCGAATGCGACGAGCATGTCCGGACGAAGGTTGGTGCCGCCGCACACGACGCGCTTCACGCCCTTGTCCGTTTCGACGTCTGCCAGCAGCAGGCGGTCTGCCTTCGGATGCTTTTGAATCGTGACGATGCGGCCTACGCAGCAGTTCTGTAGGAAGCGCCCCTGCATGATCACATCTTCCACTTCGGCCGTCGCGAGGGTGATGGCGTCGGCGATTTTGAGCGGATCACGTTCGACCCACGTCACGAAATCCGACAGCCAATCGATCGAAATCTTCATGCGGACAGCCTACCCGATGCCGCAAGGGAAAGACCACGGTTTCCCGCTCTCGCGCTTTAGGCAAGAAAAGGCGCTTTCGGGCAACTTGCGGCGCTCGAATGCCCGAATACCATAGGATCGTCTCTTTCCCCTCCATAACTATGTGTTCTTCCTGTGGATGCGGATCCGGCAAGGGCGGCCTGTGCGTCGTCTGTTGTGCGGTCAACCTCATCATGTCCATCGTCGGAGTTCTCGCCACGCTTGCTGCCCTCTACGGCGTGTACCGCGCCCACTTCGAAGTCGCCGGCGGATTCGGCAGCCAGCCTGCGTCTCTCACCCTCATCGCGCTGTTCATCGGCATGATGTTCACGAAGAAGGCGATGAAGATGTGTCCCTGCAACAAGAAGGCCTGCGGTGCGGGTTGCGGTGCCGGCTGCGGATGCGGCAAGGCGAACTGCAACTGCGGTGCCGGAACGCCGAAGCCCTGATCGCTACAGTATCGCGTTCACACGGCCGGGCATCCCCCGGCCGTTTTTCGTCTACGGTGAAAGTGGCGGAGAGGGGGAGATTCGAACTCCCGAGGCGCTTTCACGCCTACTCGCTTTCCAAGCGAGCGCACTAGGCCACTATGCGACCTCTCCGTGCGATTCTGCTGCCGTCGAAACGACAGTGGGTGGATGGTACAGGCTGTGCCGAGCGTCCTCAACTGCCAAGGACTCCTCATTAGTGATTCGGTGGCTTTCTTGTTTTAGCTTGTTTAAAAGAGACAGACCAAAAATCCCTTCTACAAACGGGAGTACGACACAAAAGGAGGCTGTAGGCAGAGAAGACCAATTAGGCGCGAGCACCGCGCTGCAGGCGCTTGGCCAGCGTGCGGATGTAGCTCGTGGACACCTTCATCGTGCGGTATGTGCCCGTTTCGGGGTCAAAAATCCGCTTCTTCTGGATATTCGCCTTGAACGGCCTGCGGGTATGACGCAGTGAGTGGCTTCGGGTGTTGCCGAAACCCGTTCCCTTGCCGGTTTTGACGCAGTTGCGACCCATGGGAGCCTGCAGAGTAAAGGTGTCTTAGCGTTCCGTCAACATCTCCTCGGAGCAATCCGTCCGCCCCCGTATACTGCCGCCATGCAGAGTTTCTTCAATCCGATGTATCTCCTGGCGGTTCTCATCGCCCTGAGCGTCCATGAATGTTGCCATGCCTTGGCTGCCTACTGGCTGGGGGACCCGACCGCACGGGACGAAGGGCGCCTGACCGTTAACCCCGTTTCCCACCTGGACCTCTTCGGCACCCTTATGTTCTTCGTCGTCGGATTCGGCTGGGCAAAGCCCGTGCCGGTGAATCCCCTGTACTTCCGTCACCCCAAGCGGGATACGGCCCTCGTCGCCCTTGCGGGTCCGGTGAGCAATCTCGTTATGGGATTTGCCGCCTACGTGGCCATGCTGTTCCTCAGTTCACGGTTCGTGAGCATGGGAGGCCTCCTTTCGGGGGCTCAGGCATCCAGCCCGGCCATGGCGTTGCTCCTCCAATTCCTCGGGTCGAGCTTGTTCATCAACGTCGGGCTCTTCGCCTTCAATCTTCTGCCCGTCCCCCCGCTAGACGGGTCGAAGGTGCTGCATCCGTTCGTTCCCCTCCGGTACGAGCATCTCTATGAAGACTGGCTGCAGAAAGGGATGTGGATCTTGCTGGCGCTCATCCTGCTTGAAAATGTCCTGCCATTTTCCCCCATCTCCGCGTGGGTGATGGGCATCGGCGAGTGGACCGTCCGGCTCTACGGCCTCATCACTGGCTCTCTGTAACCGTACCGGAAGCCGTCGCCGGTGCAGGTGCTTCTTCCGTAGTCGGCGCAACCGCGCTGCCGGTCTCGGTTTCTACGGATCCCGTGCCGGTCGTCGGCGCGTCTGTTGCTGGCACCGTTGCGGCGTCCGTCGTCCACTCCTCCGTCGCGGTTGTTCCCGTTGCCGTCGCTCCGGTGCCGGTGAGCGTGGAGCCTGTTTCCGTCAGCGTGCCGCCGGTCGATGTCTGCTGAGCGGGTTGTTCCGTCTGTGCCGCGGGCTGCACGGTTACGGCGTATCCTTGCGGGGGAGTGAGGATCGGCGGATCGACGAGGGTGTTCCACTCGAAGGTCACAGTGCCGAATTGCCAGGTGCTTCCCTCGTGGTAGCGGCTGCAGTTGTAGGGATGTCCGGTTTCATCGAGCGGGATCTGATTGCGCAGACAGCCGTCCTCGATCGCGTTGCCCGTAAGCGGGATGCCGTGCGCATCGACCGGGAAGGGGAGCAAGGCGGCGCCGGTGGCGGCATCCTCTTCCATCTCGGGCAGGTCGCTGACGGCGAGCGCGGTCCAGGAGAAGGTGATCTTCTCTTCGGCCTTCTCCTTCAGGCGGATGGTGAAGCCGGTCATGGTCGCGCGTGACACGCCATACAGCACCGGCACGTCGGGCGACGCGGTGACAACCGGTTGTGCGGTGAACGGTTGGCTGAAGGTGACGGTCGCGCCGGTACCGCCGACGGGGATTTCCGCGTAGCCCGCCTGGCGGCTGCTCACCGTGAGCTGCCCCTTGATTTCGACGTCGCCGAGGAACGTGGCGAGGCCGGAGATGGTGATGTCACCAAGGACGTGCAGGGCGTTCTTCGCGATGAGCGATCCGATCTCGAGCGTGGAATCGTCACCCAGAGCCAGGGCACCGCTGCCGATTTCCAGGCGGCCGTCGATGATGAGGCTGCCGGCCAGGCGGGACGAGCCCGATACATCGAGGTTCTCCACGGCGAGGTTCTTGATGGAACCGCTCTGCGTGGTGAGCGAGCCGACGTCCATGGCGCCGTCGATGGTCACCATGCCCGGGACGAAGAGGTCTTCGACCTTCAACATGCCTTGCAGGTAGAGGTCGCCGCCCACCGCAGCGTCACCCGCGACCATCAAGGTCTTCTCGGAGACGAGCGCGTCGGCTGTGAGCGTACCCTTGGCGAGCACGGTGCCGCTGAGCACAGACGGACCGTTGACCGAGAGCGACAGGCTGGCGCCGTCGCCGACCGTCTGAGCCGCCGGAGCACCCGTGCCCACGAGCGAACCGCTCATGGCCCACAGCTCCTCGCGGATCTTCTGGCGCAGGTCGAGGTTATCGAGCTTCTCGTCGATCGCCAGGTCGAAGGCGGAACCGGTGCCCGTGAGGGTGTTGATCGACTGGGCGAGCATGCCCTCGATCTGATCGCTCACGTTCATGTCCTTGATGCTCTGCAGCACGCGGTCTTCCACCATGTCGACCGTGAGCGATTGGTTGCGGCGCGAGATGAGCACCTGGATCGTGCCTTGGCCCGATGCCAGGCTCTCGAGCGCCACGCCTACCGTGGATTCGCCGGCGCGTGCCTTGCGCATGTAGCCCGGCACGCTTGCCGTCGTGAGCGAGTCGCCGATCTGAATCGGCTCGTCGTTCTCCACCATCACCTTGCCCGGCACTTGTCCGATGAGTCCGACGAGCGCCGTGCCAGGAACGGGGATGCCGTCGGCGCCATGGAAGACGTTACCCACGAAGCTTGGCTTCGTGGAGATGATGCCCATCACGTTATTGTCGCCAGAGCGCGTGCAGCGCTTCACTGCATTGCTGCGCGTGACATCCACGCAGACTGCTTCGCCGGCGCGCAAGTCAGCGTCTGAGGTGTAGAACCACTCTGCGTAGTCTGCGCCGTTGGAATCGTATGCATTGTCCGAGAAGACGCTGCCGTCCGCGCGGATGCGGAAGGCCACATCTTCATCTGCGGCAACGTCGCTGACGATGGTGAAGACGTTGTCGGTCGCCGTGGCGCTTTCGGTGTTGATGGTCATCGACGTGTTCGCCGTAAGCGTGTTGAACGCGCCTGCATCGATGTAGCTTTCGTTCCACCAGTAGCTTGAGTTGCCCAGGTCGTAGCTGTTGTTGGAACTGGGAGTGAGATCGCCGCTGAAGTTTGCGTAGCTGGTATTGAGACCACCGCTGAAATTTCCGTAGTTGCCGCTCACCGTGTTGCTGACGGTGAGATAGTTGAATGTCGGACTGTCTCCCGTACCGACGTTCTGATTCATCGCAGCAGCGTATCCGTTGTTGGTGTAGCTGTACGGGTTGCTGTAGTACGCAGGATCGGATTCCATCGTCAGGTAGCCCGCCAGCGCGGCCGACGTAATGTAGCTGTACGGGTTGCTGTAGTACGCGGGATCGGATTCCATCGTCAGGTAGCTCGAGAGCGCCGAGGAGTTAACGTATCCGTTGGGATTGCTGTAGTACGTCGGATCCGATTCATTCGTGAGTACTGCGATGCCGTTGACGTACAGGGACGTGAAGTTGCCTTGGCTCGCATTCAGATTGTTGCTGACGGTGAGATAGTTGAATGTCGGGCTGTCGTAGCTGCTGAGGTTCTGGTTCAAGGATGCCGCGTATCCGTTGTTCG
This sequence comes from uncultured Candidatus Peribacteria bacterium, assembly GCA_964427895.1. Lineage (GTDB taxonomy): Bacteria > Patescibacteriota > Gracilibacteria > Peribacterales > Peribacteraceae > CAYRUZ01. Next base: position 213 of record CAYRUZ010000015.1, on the reverse strand, counting down.
TGTAGCCGTTCGGGTTGCTGTAGTACGCGGGGTCGCTCTCGTTGAAGTTCGCGGAAATGTTTACCACGCCCATCGACGTGTCGATCGTGACGTTGCTGCCCGCGCTGAAGTTGAGGTAGCTGCCGTTGGAGACTGTGAACGTGGAGCTGCCGTTGTACACCGTGAAGCTGGCGTTATTAATGTATCCGTTCGGGTTGCTGTAGTAGGCCGGAT
>CAYRUZ010000014.1:0-29009 GCA_964427895.1 uncultured Candidatus Peribacteria bacterium | reverse complement strand
CCGCGGAATCCACCGCGAAGTACCAGCAGTACGCGCGCCTCGTGTCCAATCTCAAGGAGAACGATCACTTCACGAAAGACGAGAAGCAGAAGACCGCCATCCTCACAGAGGAAGGAGTGCGCACGATGGAGAAGCTCATCGGCGTCGACAACATCTACACCGGGCGCGGCGTCGAGGAGGTGCATCACATCGCACAGGCGCTGCGCGCGCACGCGATGTACCAGCGCGACGTCGACTACGTCGTGAAGGAGGGCGAGGTGATCATCGTCGACGAGTTCACCGGCCGCCTCATGCCGGGCCGCCGCTACAGCCACGGACTGCACCAGGCCATCGAGGCGAAGGAAGGGGTCGAGGTGCAGCGCGAGAGCCGCACGTTGGCCACCATCACGTTCCAGAACTACTTCCGTCTGTACAACAAGCTCCCGGGTATGACGGGAACGGCGAAGACCGAAGAGGAGGAGTTCGAATCGATCTACAAGCTCCGCACGATCGTCATTCCCACGCACCGCCCGATGATCCGCCAGGACCAGGCCGATGCCGTGTACCGCACGATGGCGGCGAAGTTCAAGGCGGTCGCGAAGACGGCAACCGAGAAGCACCAGAAGGGACAGCCCGTGCTCATCGGTACGACGAGCATCGAGAAGTCCGAGGTGCTTTCCGCGATGCTCACGCAGGACAACGTCCCGCACAAAGTGCTCAACGCGAAACATCATGAACAGGAAGCAGAAATCGTGGCTCAGGCAGGCCAAAAAGGCGCCATCACCATCGCGACCAACATGGCCGGACGCGGAACGGACATCAAGCTCGGCCAGGGCGTGCAGGATCTCGGCGGTCTCGCCATCATCGGCACCGAACGCCACGAGGCCCGCCGCATCGACAACCAGCTGCGCGGACGCTCCGGACGCCAGGGCGATCCGGGAGAGTCGCTGTTCTTCGTCTCTATGGAGGACGATCTCATGCGCCTCTTCGGCGGCGATCGCCTCAAGGCGATGATGGAACGCCTGAAGGTGCCCGACGACGTGCCGTTGCAGAACGGCATGGTCAGCCGCAGCATCGAGAGCGCGCAGAAGCGCGTGGAAGGACACAATTTCGATATCCGCCGTCACGTGCTCCAGTACGACGACGTGATGAACAAGCACCGCGAGATCATCTACAAGCGCCGCCAGAAGATCCTCAAGCGCATCGCCGAAGCGGAGACGAGCGACGAAGGAGACACGTCCGTGCTGCACGCAGACATCCTGTTGGCGATGGAGGGCGAAGTGCGCGCGATCGTCGCGACACAGACGACAGAACTCGATAGCGACAAATGGAACGTGCCCGAAATGGCGGGTGCCTTCGCGGGCTTCCATCCGGACATCGGACGCATCCTGTCCGGCGACAAAATCCGCTCGTTCCAGGATCGTGATGAACTCACGGAGTTTGCGGTCAAAACCGTGCTTGAGTTCTACGAGGAGAAGTGCGCCAAGGAAAAGCCGGAGGTGGTGGCGCAGGCCGAGCGCGTGGTGACGCTGCGCGCGATCGACACGCACTGGATGGATCACATCGACGATATGAGTCACCTGCGCGAGCAGGTTGCCTTCTCGGGCTTCGCACAGCGCGATCCACTCGTCGAGTACCAGGATCAGGGATTCCGCCGCTTCCAGCAGCTGATCAACACGATCAGCGCCACGATGGTGCGCATTCTCCTCGGCGCGGACTTCAAGGAGTTCCAGGCCAACATGCTCGAAGAGGCCGACGAAGAGCTCGAGGGCGCCCAGACGAACGCCGCCGCCATCGAAGGATCGTTGGACGACACCGGCGTCGATGTCGGTTCCCTCATCCGCGCGCAGGATCCCGATGTCCCGGCTCCGCCTCCCCGCCGTCCGTCCGTGAGCGCCGCCATGAACGCCGCCCGCCGAAGCCCGCCCGCCCAGGGCGCAGCGCCGAAACCCCAGCAGGCATCGCCCGCCAAAGAGCCCGGTCGCAACGATCTCTGCCCGTGCGGCAGTGGCAAGAAGTACAAGAAATGCCACGGCAAAGACGCCTGACGCAGAGGAAAGCCCGCGCTAGGATCGTCTCATCATCAGCGACGCCGACATCATCGGGCACGACGCGATCCTGCAGGGTCTCCTGCGTGACATCGCCGAGAAAAACGTGGCGCACGCTTACTTGTTCGGCGGGCCGGCCAATGTCGGCAAAATGACGACCGCGAAATGGTTCGCCAGCCAGTTGTTGCTCCAGGATGTGCCCCCCGAGGAACGCGAGACGGTGCAGCGGCAGATCGATCGCCTGCTCCATCCCGATCTTCTGGTTTTGGACGAATTGTGGATCGAAGACATCAATGATGATTGGGAAAAAATCGCGCGCAGTTCCAACGTGCCGCAAGAGCACCGCAGCAAAGGAGGAATGCGCACCGACACGATCAGCATCGAGGACATCCGCGTCCTGCAGGATCGATTCTATTCCACTGGAAGCGGTACCTGGCGCGTGTGCATCATTCGTTCGGTCGAACGCATGCAGGACGAGGCCGCCAATGCGCTGCTGAAGATTCTCGAAGAGCCGCCGCCCGGGCGCGTGTTCATCCTCACCGCACAGTCGCTCGATGCCTTGTTGCCCACCGTCGTTTCCCGCTGCCGCGTACTGCACTTTTCGCGCGTGCCCGAATCGCTGTTGCGTCCCATCCTCGCGGAAGTACCGGCGGAAGAGGTGGGTTTCCTCCTGCATCTGGCCCAGGGGTCACCGGGCGTCATCCGCCGATTTCTCGCGGATCCCGATGCGTTGCGCGAGGAGAAAACGGTGCATGGGCAGGCCATGGGCTTCTGGTCCGGCCTCACACTGAGCGATCGCCTGGCTGCTTTGGAGCCTCTGTGGAAGCGCGGACCCGACGCCGATCGATTCCTCCTGCACCTGGCCCTGACGCTGCGCGAAACCCCCGCCGAGCGCCGCGCCGAGCACGGCCGGGCATATCTTGCGTTGTGCAGGGGACTGGAAACCAACGCTCATCGGCAGCTGTTAGCCATCCGTTTCGCATACGCCGTGAGCAAATCGGACCTATTGCGGACCGCCCCTCTGCGCTAGACTTACCCCCCTATGCCGACCAATATCCGGTATCGCATCATTGGCGGGAAGCCGCTGCAGGGCGACGTGGTCATCAGCGGGTCGAAGAATGCCGCTCTGCCGCTCATCGCGGCCAGCGTGCTGGCGACCGAGGGCGAGACGGTTCTCACGAACGTGCCGCGGTTGAGCGACGTGAACGTCATGCTGCAGATCCTGCAGTACCTGGGAGCGGAGACCGACTTTACCGACAACACCGTCCGCGTCCGTGCGACGAACATGCGCAGCGCGCCTATTCCGGTCGAATTCACGTCGAAACTGCGCGCGTGCGTCGTGCTTCTCGGGCCGCTTCTGGCGCGCTTCGGCGTCGCGGAAATGGCATACCCGGGAGGTGACGCGATCGGCAAACGCCACGTCGATGCGCACATCTCCGCGTTCACGCAGTTGGGTGCGCAGAACATGAGCACCCGCGACGTGCTGCACCTGCAGGGACAGCTGACGCCAGGACACATCATCCTCCCCGAATTTTCCGTCACGGCGACGGAGAACGCCATCATGGCCGCCGCTTTGTTGCCCGGGGAAACGCGTATCGATCTCGCTGCGGCGGAGCCGCACGTGCAGGAAGTGGCGAGGTTGGTGCAGAAGATGGGGGCGGAGGTGGAGGGCATCGGCACGCACACCATCTTCATCCGCGGCAGGCAGGAGCTGCATGCCACGGAGCACCGCGTCCCGTTCGATTATCTGGAGGCGGGCAGCATGGCCGTGGCCGCGCTCGTCACCAAGGGCAAGCTGCGTTTGCACGATATCGACCCGGAGCATCTTCTGTCGTTCCTTCACACGCTGCACAACGCCGGAGCCGTCTGGAAGTACGATGCGGGCGAACAGACGCTCTTTATCGACGGAGAGCTTTCGTTCATCAACTCGATGAACATCCGCACGAACATCTATCCGGGCTTCCACACCGACCTGCAGGCCCCGATGGGCGTGCTCATGACCCAGGCGAAGGGCGTTTCCCGCATGTTCGAGCGCTTGTACGAGGGGCGCCTGGGATACCTCTACGAGCTGGAAAAAATGGGCGCGCACGTGGAAATCCTCAATGCGCACCAGGCCCTGATCATCGGACCCACCCCGCTGCGCGGGCGCGTGGTCGCCAGCAACGACCTGCGCGCGGGCGTCGCCATGGTGCTGGCCGGTCTCTGCGCCGAAGGGGAAACGATCGTCTCCGACGTGCGCTACATCGAACGCGGCTACGAGAAACTCGAGGAGAAGCTGCGGGCAGCCGGCGCGCAGATCGATCGCGTCGAGGACGACGCCTAGTCCGACTTTCCACATTCTGATACCCTCTTCCGCGATGTTGACCTTCACGAGCAATGGCACGATGGGACTGCGCATCCAGGGCGGCGACCGGGCCGTGACCGTATTCGATGCGAAAATCGCCACGAGCGGCGATCTTATCCTCCTCCCCGTTCCCGAGGAGCAGCCCAGCAAGAACACCGTTTCCTGGCCCGGCGAATACGACTACAGCGGCATCACGGTGCGCGGCGTGGGACAAGACGACGGACAATTGGTGAGTTTCCTCGTCGTGGCCGACGGCATTCACGTCGGCTGCATCGCGGCCCCCCTCCTTGAGTGGACCGACGACCAGCGCGCCACGCTGGGGGAAATCGACGTGCTCGTCCTTCCGTCCGACGATCCGAAGAAGATGCAGAACGTCATCGACGAAATCGACCCGCGCATCCTCATCCTCCTGCCGGATGCCAAGGGCAAGCTCGACCCCGATGCGCTCAAGACGTGCGGCGCCACGGGCAAGGAGCACGTGCGTGAGTACAAAGTGAAGGGTTTGCCCGCCGAGGGACGCGAAGTGGTCGTCCTGGCCTAAACGCGGAGCCGAAGTGCTGTATCCTAGGGGTGCGTTTTTCGCGTGCGGTCCTGTAGTTCAATGGATAGAACGACCCTCTCCTAAGGGGTAGATGCAGGTTCGATTCCCGCCGGGACCACCATTCCTTTCCTTCCAAGATCATGCGCACGCTTGCATCCCTCCTCGTTGCCGTCACCGTCGTGCCGTTGATGCCCGTGCAGACGGCCCACGCCTGTTCGTGCATGGCGCAAACGGCGGATCAAGCCTTCGAACAGGCGACGATGGTTTTCCGGGGCACGCCGTTCGCCGAAGAGCGGTACGCGTCCACGGACGAGGACTACGTGTTCTGGGCGAAGCGGTACGCGTTTCACGTCGATACCGTCTGGAAGGGCGAGCCGGTGAATGGCGTGGTGATCGAGACGAATCTCGACAGCGCCGCGTGCGGGGTCGATTTTCCGATGAAGGAGGACGTAACGGTATTCGCATACCGCAGCGACGACGGCAGCCTGCATGCGTCGCTCTGCGGAATGGCAATCGAGGACGATGTCGACGCGGCTCTCGCCAAGCGCACACCCCTGACGATCCGCACGGAACCCGACTGCGAGCCGCTCGTGTGCCGGACCGGAGACGTGCATGCGGCGTGCGATGCGAAAGGCCGGGGGCTGCTGGACGTCGGCACCGTGTGCAGCACGACGCCGGTCAGTCCGTTCTCGGATGTCGACGTGGATGATCCCGCCTATGCGGCTGTCAGGTACGTCGCCACCGAAGGCCTGTTCAAGGGATATTCCGACGGCACGTTCCGTCCGAAGAATTTCATCACCCGTGCGGAGCTCGTGACGGTCCTCTATCGGAACTATGAGCAAACCTGCAGCGTGAAGGACCTGGCGTACAAGGACATCAAGCGAGATGAGTGGTACGCCAAGCCCGTGTGTTATGCCTCGCAGGACAAGCTCGTACGCGGCTACGATGACAATACGTTCCGCCCGCATCAGAACGTGACGGTGGCCGAGGCCGCGAAGATCATTCTCCGCCACAACGGATGGCTCGGCGAGTATGACGATGCCGAGAAGAAGGCCAGGCAGCGCGGCGAGCAGTGGTGGGAGCCCTACATCGACTCACTCAACGAGTTCATCGACGTCTCCACCATTGATCGCAACCCGAACGCGCCCATCTCGCGCGAGGATGTCGCGCGCATCCTCTACGCGATCTGGGACGCGCGCTGATCGGTGAGGAAATGCGCGAATTCCCACGTTTCTGCGGATCGATCGCCGGTCGGTGACCAGTCGATGGCCTGCGACGGCTGCGAACCCAGATACGGTCCGGCGACGGCCAAAATTTCCTCGAAGGGCAAATCGTCGGGGAAGCGTACGCCTTCGCGGGGATGGCGGATCATCCATTCCACCGCCGCGAGAACGGAAGCTGCGACCTGCACGGTCGTCGCGTTCTGTCCGGGGACCAGGCGTCGCGCCTCGTCGATGCCCAGCACCGTGCCCGTCCACCACGAGCCGAACGGATGGCCCATCAGGAGCACGCCGAGTTCGTCGCGCCCAGAAACGATGTCGTCGCTCATGATCTTCCAGCCGTCGTGCATGCGATAGCCGCGCCCGCGCACTTCTGCCAGGCACTGCAGGGCTTCGTCCGTCGGCTTGTAGGCGTAGTGCACCGTAGGCCGGTAGACGGGCGTGCCCGCAGCATCGCAATGCGTGAGGGCATGTGCGATCGTGACCGCTTCGCCGTGCCGGATGACCATCCCGGTGATCTCACCGCTCGGCACGCGCGACCGCACGAACGTATCCATGCCGCGCCGACGAAGGCAGATGGCGTTCTGCGGCCCTTCGTCGTGCGTGCAGCCGTCCTGCGGCAGCGTCGTCTCGTGCGTGCCCCATCCCATTTCGGCGGGGGCGATGCCTTCCTCGAAAAATCCCTCGACGCTCCACGTGTTGCGGAACACGGCGGGATCATGGGGCAGCGAGGAGACTTGCGTGTCGATTTCACTGATGTGGATGGCGCGCACGTTCAACGCGTGGGCCAGCGCCGGGAAATCCCGTGCCTCCATGGCCGCACGCACCGGCGCGTGCGCGTCCTCTGGCGCTCCGTCGAGCAGCATGGTCCCGATGTCGAGCAAACCGCGTTTGGTGAAGTGCGATACGAGTCCGGGATTCGCGCCGTGTTCCAAAACCGCCGTGGCGCCCGGGGCCGCCCAGGAGTCCGTCAGCGCGCGAATGGCTTGATGCCGCGCGTACAGGGTGCGGTCCTGGGGTACCGCCGTGTCTGCGCCGGCGTAGGGATCCCACAGTTCCACGCTGGTGTTGATGTACAGCACGTCGTTGTCGCGGCACCACTGCAGCATGTCGGTGCACGAAATGTTCCATGCCAAATCGATGATCAAATCCCCCGGCCGCACGAGTGCGGCGAGTTGTTGTGCGTAGGTTTCGCGTTCGAGGCGTTCTCGTCGCACTGTCACGCCCTGCGCGATGTAGTCGCGCAGTACGTCGCTGGTATCCGCCATATCCATCACCGTCACGCGCGAGGCCGGCACGTCGATGTGACGGAGGATGAGCGGCAGCGTGCAGCGGGCAACGCCGCCAAAACCGAGAAAGAGAATGCCACCGGAAAAAGAGAGGTGCTTCATGGGCACAGGGGGGCAACGCTCCGGCGCAAAAATGCGGAGTTGCCGCGCATTGTGCCTCTCCAATCTTTGCTGTCAACCCCTTGGCCTCGGATGAGCGGAATTCGACGGATGCGTATCGCAGAAGACGTGCATCGCGTCGCGCATGAAAATCGCGAGGCCGGGCGAGTATCGATCGAAGAACGCCGAGAATCTCGCATCATCGGCGTACATGCTGCCGAGGCCGCGATAGAGCTCGATCGTTGGCTCGTAGTAGGCGCGCAGACCGTCGTAATGACGCGCAATGAGGGATTGCGCCTCAGGGCTCGCAGGATCGCCCTTCGACACTGCGGCAATCTGCCTCATCAAGGCGTCGCCGGCTTCCTGGATCTTTTTCATGTCGTCCTTCGACATGGAAGCGACGCGCTTGCGCGACTGCGCATACGCCTCGGTGTTGCCCCAACGTTCCTCCGCCTCTTTGGCGTATGGGTTGTAGCGTGGATCGTCAGGATCGCTCTGCGGATCGGTCATGGGAGTGGGGGGAAAGATGATGATCTCGGTATAGGGTTTGTCGCAACGGGAGAGTCAAACGAAAACACCCGCTTTCTGCTACCATTGGCCCATGGAAGCGGAATATCCATTCCACACGGCGTTTCTCCTCCTGTTCCTCGCCGTCGTGGCGATCCGCATGTATTCCGCCGGATATGCCGATGGCGCCTCAGGCGTGCGCCAGACCACGCAGGGTGAAGGGGCTTTCCGCGCGTTGCGCGTCATCATCGGCGTCCCCTCGTTCTTCGGATTCCTCGGGTACATGGTGTGGCCGCCGATCATGGCGTGGTCACAACTCCCCCTGCCGCCGCAAGCGCGTTGGTCGGGTGTCGCCGCGTTCGCGCTTGGGCTCCTTCTTTTGGCGTGGGTACAGAAGCACCTCTCACGCAACTTCACGGGCACCGTGCAGATTCGGCCAGGAGGCAACGTCGTCACGACGGGGCCGTACGCGTACGTCCGTCATCCCATGTATCTCTCATTCCTGCTGCTCGCGCTCGGGACGTTTCTTCTCACCGCCAACTGGTTTCTCGGCGGCGGATTTCTTGCGTTGTTGCTGATGGTGTTGATCGTGCGGCTCCCCGTCGAGGAGAGGGCTCTGAAACAGGCATACGGCCCGGCGTACGTCGACTACAAAGCGCGAACGGGCGCCCTCTTTCCCCATCTGCGCTGATGCAGTACGTCGCTTTTCTGCGCGGCATCAACGTTGGCGGCAACAAGAAAGTGGAGATGGCGAAGTTGAAGAAGGTGCTTGAGACAATGGGATGCGAGAAGGTGAAGACGCTCCTTAACAGCGGCAATGCGGCGTTCGACGCGAAGGAAAAAAACTCGACGAAACTCTGCGCGCAAATCGCGGCGCAACTCGAGAAGGCGTTCGGCTTCACCATTCCCGTCATCCTCCGCACGCGCGACGGACTCGCGGCGTTGCAGAAGACCGATCCGTTCAAGGGCATCGCCGTGACGAAGGATATCCGGCAGTACGTCACGTTCCTCTCGCAGAAGCCCCAAAGCGCCATGAAGACGTACGAATCGCCAGAGAAAGATTTCCGCATCCTCCACGTGACGGACGGCGAAGTCGTGAGCGTGCTCGATCTCTCGAGGGGCACTGGCACGATCGACGCGATGGCTATCGTCGAAAAAGAGTTCGGCAAGAACGTCACGACGCGGAACTGGAACACGGTGATGAAATTGCTCGCCTGAACCGCGCTGTTCCCGCGCGTCCTCCTGTGATTGAATGGCGCCATGTTGCTGTGGCACGCCGCCGTCCTCGGAGTGGTCGAGGGCATCACGGAATTCCTTCCCATCTCGTCGACGGGGCATTTGCTGCTCGCGTCGCGCGTGCTCGGCTTGCCGCAGACCGACGTGCAGACGTCATTCGAGATCGTCATCCAACTCGGCGCCATCCTCGCGGCCGTCGCCCTCTATGGACGCACCCTGCTGCGCAGCCGCGTGGTGCTGCAGCGCGTGGTCGTCGCGTTCATTCCTACGGCCGTGATCGGATTGATTGCGCACAAACTCGTGAAGGACGTCCTCCTTCCGTCGCCCACGCTCGTGCTGTGGACGCTTCTCGTCGGCGGCGTCGTGCTCATCGTTTTCGAGTACTGGCATCGCGAATCCCCGTCCGCCGAGGAAGATCTTGAGCGCATCACGTATGGCCAGGCGCTGATCATCGGCCTCTGCCAAAGCGTCGCCATCGTGCCCGGCGTGTCGCGCGCGGCTGCCACGATCGTCGGAGGACTGTTGCTTGGCATGAAGCGCCGCAGCATCGTTGATTTCTCCTTCTTGCTGGCCATTCCGACGATGGCCGCGGCGAGCGCGCTGGACTTGCTGAAAACGGCGGGGGAATTCTCGCGCAGCGACGCGGCCGCCCTGGCCGTCGGATTCGCCGTTTCCTTCGTCGTCGCGCTCCTCGTCATCCGTTGGCTGCTGCGGTTCATCAGGGGGCACTCGTTCGTCGCGTTCGGGGTCGAGCGCATCGTCGTGGCGCTCGCGTTTTTCTGGTGGATGCTGGCGTAACGAGACCATCGAACGGAGCCGATAAACCAGTCCGTCTGCTTGTCGGGTGCGGGTCCGCTGCTACCGTAGCTTCATGCGTCGCCCCTCTCTCGCCCTCTTTGCCGTTCTGCTCGTCCCCGCCTCCGCCGCCGCCATCAACTGGTCGGATGTGTCGCTGGGATACCACGATTCACCTTTCACCAAAGAAGAAGCCGCCGGCATCAGCGTTCTCACGGACCTCGGCGCCGTCGAAGGATACGCCGACGGTACCTTCCGCCCGTCGACGAAGATCAACCGCGCGGAATTCCTGAAGATCGCGATGGCGAGCGTTCCGGGCATCCATGCGACGAGTTGCGACAATGCGTTCTGGAACGGCGTGCTCGGACTGTGTCTCTCCGATGGCTGGACGGATGTCGCGCCGGCCGACGTAAGCGACAAGACCGATGTGGTTTTGGCGTTTCGCAGTCCCACGATCAGTCCCGACCGGTCGGTTGTGCTGACCGTGCAGCAGGATGGTTTGCTCGATATCACGAACTCGACGATGTACAGCGACGCGAAAGTCCGCGAGGTCGAGGGGTATGCGTTCTACAAGGAAATCGACATGGAAGACGTCGTGGTGGGCGGCCAAACGGTGCGGCTGCACGTCTACCGCGCGCAGGAACCGAAAGCCGAGGAGCCGCAGGTGTTCTATCAAATGAGCGCGTTGCGCGGGCGTAACGGGTTCACCGTGACGGTCGCTACCGACGAAGATCTCGCCGAGCTTCTGGATGCGCAGTTGCGCCAGGCCGTCGCGTCTCTCACCTTCGAGCGGCAGAAAGGCTGCTTCCCCGACGTCCGTGCCGACGATTGGTTCGCCCCGTACGTGTGCGGAGCCAAGGATCGCGGCGTGGTCGGGGGTTTCCCCGACGGGCTGTTCCATCCCGAACGCCTCCTCAATTACGACCAAGCGCTGAAGATTCTCGTGAACCTCTACGGATGGGAAGCGCCTTCATTGCCGGGCGAGCCCTGGTACGCGCCGTTCGTGTCAGTCGCGTCGGAGCATGGATTGTTGCTTGCCGGGGTGAAACTCGACCAACCCCTCACGCGCGGGCAGATGGCCCGTCTCGCGGCCGCGTTCCGCGCCGACAATGACGGGGTACTCACGGCGTACCGCCAGGCAGAGCGTGGCATCTGGTCTTCCAGTTCTTCCTCGTCTTCCTCTTCGTCGGTCTCGTCATCCTGGTCTTCCGTCAGCAGCGTCAGCTCCAGCAGCTCGTCATCCGTACCGAATACCGGATTCACTCTGCCTTCCGTCACGCAAATGGCGCAGCTCGGAACGGTCACGAGCCAGCCCGTCGCCGACGCGACGTTCCGATTCGACGAGGATGCAACACTCAAAGCGGTCTACCTCAAGTTTGACCGCAAGGCACCAAGCATCCGTTCCGTCATGCTCACCGATGCGCTCGGCCGCACGCTCATGACGTTCGTTCCCGATGCGTTCGACAACGACCCGCTCACCAACAGCGATCACACGTGGCGTTGGACCGCGACTGCCTCGGGAACCGCATTGGTACTGCCCGCTGGCACGGCGCAAATGGCGCTGCGCGTCGCGCTGTATCCGTACGGCCAAGGAGGCATGCCGCAGGATGTTTTCCGCGTGAAGTCCCTCGTGTTGAGCGTGCAGGGCAACGCGTCGCATATCAATCAGCAAATCGGACCTCTTAGCACCAATTTCCCGTCGCAGCAGACCGCCAATGCGCACATTCTCGAAGTGAAGAATCTGCTGACCGGCGATGCACAGTTGGTGTTGGGCCAGGGCAAGCTCGTCAGCCTGGTCAGCGTCGTGGGGCATGCCCAGAGCGGATCCAGCGTCGCGGTCGAGCAGTTCGATTTCACGGTCGAGAGCCGCGGTCTGTACATTCCGCGCTGGTACCTCACGTCCGAAGACGGCACCGCGTCCTCCGATTGCTCGGTGAACACCGAGAAGGCGGGCAGTCTGCTCTGCCCCGTACCGTTGGGCGCGCGCGACGTCTCGGCAGGGCAGCGGTACAAATTGATGGCCGATCTCTCGCCCGAGAGTGCCACCGGCGAGCGAGCATTGCGCGTCAGCCTGCAGGATGCCGGATCCTTCGGCACGGCAGGGGCCGTGCGTTGGACGGACGGCGTGGCCCACTACTCGTGGGTTGATCTGCCCTCCCCGCTGGGCATCGGCGGATGGTTCAAGTAATCAGCGCGCCTTCAGGGCCGCTGCGAGCTCGTCTCTCATCATCTCCGCCGCTGCGCGCGCCTTCTCCTGCCAATCTTTGCCGCCGCCGGCGAAGATGATGCCGCGTGAGCTGTTGATGACCGCGCCCGTTCCGTTGTCGTAGAGCGCCGTCACGGCGTCCGCGGCGGTGCCGCCCTGTGCGCCGTACCCAGGCACCAAAAACGGCGCCTGAGGCATCAAGGAACGCAGGTAACGCATCTCTTCGGGGTAAGGAGCCCCAACTACCGCTCCGACGCACGACATGCCCGATTCCGGGCCGATTTCATCGCGTCCCCAGCCGGTCACGAGTTGTGCGAGGTGTTCGCAGACGCTTTCGTCGCCGACCGGCAGGTCCTGCAGTTCGCCCGAGCTCTCGTTACTCGTTTTCACGAGGATATAGATGCCTTTGCTGTTCTCGGTGCAACGCTTGATGAATGGCGTGATGCCGTCGCTGCCGAGATACGGCGAGACGGTCAGTGCATCAACCGGACTGTCAGCACCCAGGTACGCTTCGGCATACGCATCGCAGGTCGGGCCGATGTCGTTGCGCTTTCCGTCGGCGATGACGATCAATCCCTTCTCGTGCGCGTACGCGCACGTGTCCCAGAACACCTTCATACCGTCGCCGCGCAGTCGTTCGAAGTAGGCGAGCTGCGGTTTGACGCAGGATGCGATGTCCGCGACGGCATCGATGATGCCGCGGCAGAACGCGGCGACACCCGCGGCGTCACGCGTGATTCCTTCGGGCAGCTTCTCCAGTGCGGGATCGAGACCGACGCAGGCCGGGGAGGTCTGCGCGATGCGGGCCGCGAGGCGATCGGCGTAATGGCTCACGTCAGCGCGGGAGACGCGTCGGCGTGCGCTCCGTCTGGCACGTTCCCGCACGCAATTGCTGGACGGTGCAATCGCCGATGGTCGGCACGCTGAATTCCTCGATCTGATCGAGGATGTCGTCATTGTCGATGACGTTGCCCTGCGGGGCGACCACGACGACGTGGCCGTCTTTCGTCGCGCTTTCGGTGACGAAGACGAAGCTGTCGCCTTCATATTCTCCGGCGACGTAGGCCTTCTGGGTCAGTACCACGCCGGACGGCGTCACACCGACGCGCACATGGAAATTCACGTGCTCGAGGACCATCTTCTGCATCTCGGAGAACGACGCGATGTCGTCCTTGGTGAATGTCCAATCGCTGCGCTGTTGGGCCGTGAGCGTCTTGAGGCCTGCGACCGTCTCGTTCCAGATGGTGGCCAGGTTCGTCAGGAATGCCGGCTGCAGACGCAGCGAGTACGACGTCAGGCCGGAGGCCTCGGCCGAATCCATCGAGAACACGGCGTTGATCACGCGATCGATGAGGTCCGTCAGTTGCTCCTCCGTCATGTTGATGCCTTCGTCGCGCAACATCTGCAGGATCATCGCTTTCGCGTCCTCATGCTGGGACGGCTCCGTCAGCGAATACGACTGCCAATTGCGCAGGTCCTCTGCCGTCAGGCCTTTGCCGCTGATCATGCGCAGGTAGAGCTTTCCGTCGAGGATCATCACCCGCATGCGAACACGATCCAAGACGCCGTCGCTCAGGTGGTCGAAGGTCACGTTTGCTTTGGCCTTCGCGGTAGCCAATGTCTTTCCCTCGGTCTCGCCTTTCACCCACAGCGCGATGTCGTCGCCGTCCAGATGGACGTGTGCTTCCGTCGAGATGGTCCGCGCTGCGCCGGTATCGTTCAACGCGGAGAAAAGCGCGCTCGGACTGGCGTAGGCGGCCAGCGCGACAAGGGGGACGGCCAGCGAACCGAAGGCGATGGCGAGGGACGTGGAACGGCGCATGAATATGGGGGGAGACGCACCGATTCTACCGGCGGGAGCGGGAGCGGCAATGGTCAGGACGCCAGGCCGATGCTCTGGCGGTACTGCAGCGCTTCGGCGACGTGCGGAGTCGCGATGCGTTCCTCCCCCGCGAGGTCGGCGATGGTGCGCGCGACCTTGATCGTCCGGTGGTAGCTGCGTGCCGAAAGCTTCAGTCGTTCCGCGGCTTGTGCAAGCAATTTTTCGCAGTCGGGCGAAAGCGGGCAGAATTCGCCGATGTGCCGGACGCCCATCTCGGTATTCGTGCGGATGCCGCTGCTGCGCAGCCGCTCGTACTGGCGCGCCCGCGCTTTCACCACGCGCTCCAGGATGATGCGCGACGTGTCCGCCGCGGTGCGCGGTTGAGAATGCAGTTCTTCGAGCGGCACGGGCCGCACGTCGATCGTCAGGTCGATGCGATCCAGCAGCGGCGCGGAGATGCGGCGCTGCATGCGCGCGCTCGTTCGTGCGCTGTACTCCGGCGGGTTCATCGCGGCGACGAGCAGGAAATCCGCGGGGAAGGTCACCGTCCCATTCGCACGCGTGATCGTCACCGTGCGGTCTTCCAGTGGCTGACGCAGGACTTCGAGTACGGCGGGTGCGAATTCCGCCAGTTCATCCAGGAAGAGCACGCCGCGATGCGCGAGGCTGATTTCACCCGGGCCCGGCACTTGGCCTCCGCCGACGATCGACACGCCGCTCGCCGTGTGATGCACGACGCGGAACGGACGCTCTTCCACGAGGGCATGTTGGGATGGAAGGAGATTGGCGACGGAATAGATCTGCGTCACTTCGAGCGATTCCTCGCGCGACAGTGGCGGGAGAATGCCCCGCAGCGCGCGGGCGAGGAGTGTTTTTCCGCTTCCCGGAGCCCCGCTCATGAGGACGTTGTGTCCGCCTGCTGCCGCGATTTCCAGGGCGCGCTTCGCGCCTTCCTGTCCGCGCACGTCGGCGAAATCCACGCTCGGCGCCTCGTACGTCGGCGCGGCCGCCGCTGCGACGGGTTGCGCAGCGCGTGTGCCGGAAAGAATCTCCACGAGCTCGTGGAGACTGCGCGGCGCGAGCACGGTTAATCCCGGGACGAGTGCCGCTTCCGGGCCGTCCTCTTGCGGCACGACGATGCGCGCGATGCCCGCATCGCGGCAGGCGAGTGCTGCGGGCAGCACGCCGTTCACGTGGCGGATGGACCCGTCGAGCGCGAGTTCTCCGAGAAACGCGGTGTCCGTGAGAGCCGCCGGCGGAATGTTCACCGTGCCGTTGGCGACGAGCAGCCCGAGCGCGATCGGCAGGTCGTAGCGCGGACCGATCTTCTTCACGTTCGCGGGTGCCAGGTTGATGGTGACGGTGCGACCTGTCGGCAATTTGAAACCGCTGCTGCGCAATGCCATGCGCACGCGCTGCTTGCTTTCCTGCACGGCGGTATCCCCGAGACCGACGATCGAGATGATGCCCTCTCCGGGCGTGCAGCCGACTTCGACCGTCACGCGCGTGCCGGTGAGTCCGATGTTCGCGAAGGAGGTGAGTTGTGTGAGCATGGGAGTGGAGGATGAATGATGTGAGTGTACTTTCGTCCACCTATTCTGTCCATGCAAAGTGGTGGACATATGTACACCCTTATAGTACGGTAAACGCCTTCCTATGTGGAAAGCGAGCGACATCTTCGCCCGGCGCACTCCCCTGACCGATCCGAAAGAGGTGGGACAAAAAGGGGAAGCCGTCGCTGCCGACTATTTGCAGTCGCTCGGCTATCGCGTCGAGCAACGCAACGTCATGCTCGGCCACGATGAAATCGATCTCATCGCGCTTGATCCCGTCGACGAAGTGCTCGTCTTCGCGGAGGTGAAAACGCGCTCGCGCTTCTCTTCAACGTATCCGCCCGCACTCGCCGCGGATAAGCGCAAGCGTGAACGGCTCAGGCGTTCCGCGCGACGGTGGATCGATGAACACGCGTTCGACGGTGGCTATCGCATCGATCTCATCTCCGTGGCAAACGGGCGCGTGGTCGACCACGTGCGGGAGATCGCGTGGGCGTGACTCACCACCAACCGATCACGGTCGAGTTCCCGCGCTCCAATACCGACTTTCCCGGCCAGCGCGCCACATCTTCCTCGCTCTTCATCATCGTGTCCCACACGCGGCGTTTATCGCTCCCCTTCAGCATCCACAGAACGTTATCGGCATCCTGGATGACGGGCAGGGTGACGCTGATGCGATCGCGGATGGGAAACTGCTCCGTCTGCGTGTGGATGGCCATCGCCGGCCCGAACGCCTCCTTGCCGAGCGGCGGGAACAGCGAACTGATGTGGCCGTCGCTGCCCATGCCCAGCGTCACGATGTCCGCGGGCGTGTCCAGCAGCAGGTTTTCGAGGGCGTCCGCGTAGGCCTGAACGCACTCCTCAAGCGGGAGGCTCGTGTCGGGCATCACCGTGCGCGGACGGCGCTTCATGCCCGTAAACAGCGTGGATTCCAGCAGGAATTGATTGCTGTCGGGATCGTGCACGTTGATGTACCGCTCGTCGGCCAGGAAGACCGTCACGTTGCTCCAATCCACCTCTTCGCTGCGTCCGAGCGCTTCGTACACGGCGCGCGGCGTGCTGCCGCCGCTGAGGCCCATCGTGCACTGTCCGTTTTGATCAATTGCCCCGGCGATCGCATCGACGAGGTAGCTGACACCGGCCTGCACGAAGTCCTCCTGTGTGGATGCGTGGACGAAAACGTGCGGCTCCATGGCCGGAGTGTAACCGGAAAGGCCATTTTCTGTCTAATGGTGAGTATCCAGAAGGCCGGCAATGCGCGCAGATGCAGCAGCAGAGCCCATCAAACACGTGTCGTGATCGGAAATCGTCAGAACCAGGCAACGCCTTCACGGCCCATCCACGCGTCGGCTTCCGTCGGGCCGTCGCTGCCCGCGACGTAGGTGTGGAGCGGCGTCCCAGGCGCGTCGAGGTAACTCTGCAGCGGATCGATGAGCCGCCAGGCCGTGCGCACCTCGTCGAACGAGAGGAACCACTGTTTGTATCCATGGATCGCTTCGAGCAACAGGAGACCGTGCTCGGGCAGACAGTCGCCCACGCACACGAGCGGGTCGACCATCACCAGCGGGCGCCACTGCGGCACGATGCCTCCCATCTTCGTCTGCAAATGCAGGCGCATGCCCGCTTCGCCTTGCAGGATGATTTCCAAGCGGTTGGGCGTCGATCCATGACCGATGCCGCGCGGTACCTGGAATTGGATGGCG
Source organism: uncultured Candidatus Peribacteria bacterium (assembly GCA_964427895.1). GTDB lineage: Bacteria > Patescibacteriota > Gracilibacteria > Peribacterales > Peribacteraceae > CAYRUZ01. Next base: position 11,667 of record CAYRUZ010000014.1, on the reverse strand, counting down.
ACTTTCGTTTCTTTGCGCTTCAGGCGCTTTCCCGAACGCAGATAGAAGGGCACGCCCTGCCAGCGCGACGTGCGGCTCATCAGCTTGAGCGCGGCGTACGTGTTCGTGCGCGATCCCGCCGCAACGCCCTCTTCCTGCAGATAGCCGAGCGCGTTTTTGTCGCCCGCGTGCCCCGCCGTGTACTGGCCCGCGATGACGATCTCCGACAAGTCGGAGGCCGGCGGCAGGTAAATCTGCTGCAGCGCGTCGTACCGGCCTTCGATGATCGCAGAATCCTCTTCGCGCAATCGCATGGTGAGGAGCGACATCATCATCAGGAGATGGCTCTGGAAGAAATCGCGGAACGTTCCTGCTTGGTCGAAATATCCGGCCCGACCCTCGATGCCGCCTTCTTCGGTCGCGGTGATCTGCACATGCTGGATGAGGGTGTTCTTCAGCACCCGTTCCAAGAAAGGATTCGCGAAACGGAGGTAGAAGATGTTGCGCACCGCCTCCTTGCCGAGGTAGTGGTCGAGCAGATAAATCTCTTCGTCGTTGAAGCAGCTTTGCAGCTTCTGTTGGATGATCTCGAAGCTTTTTAAATCATGGCCGACGGGCTTCTCCACGATGCAGCGGAACGGGTGGCGCTTATCGTGCACGCCTCCTTCGCAGAGGTTCGTGAGAACGTCGGAAAAGACGGTCGGTGGAATCGACAGATAGGCGAGGCGGACGGTCTCGCCCGTGAAATTCTTCTCGATGTCCGCGAGGCGCTTCGCCAATTTTTCAAAGTCGCTTTTCTCCGTGTACTGCCCCTGGTGATAGAAGACGTGCGAGAGGAATTCGGTCAGCAGCCCCTCGTTCACTTCGCCGTGATCGCGTTTCACCGAATCACCCACGAGCGTGCGGAACGCGTCGTCGCTCATCTCCGTGCGCGCGTATCCGACTATGGCGTACTGCGCGGGCAGACGCTTCTTGAGCGCGAGCGTGTAGAGCGCCGGATAGATTTTCAGCTGTGCCAAATTCCCCGATGCTCCGAAGAGGACGAAGCTGAAGGGCGATGGCGCGCTGAGCGTTTCCATGAGCCTTCAGTATAGCATGAATCGCACACCCTCACCACCGGCGTTCGGCTTTCTCCCTGCATAAAATGCTATGTACGTCAGATCGGCCGGTCTGCGATTTCATCCGCTTGCCTGCCGGAGTAGAGTGAGAGGTTGGTCTTCCCCCACTCTCTATGCCCGGAGAACATCCAACTGGACATGACGATGATGACGTCCTTCTCACGCTCGACGAACCGCTCGATGGCAGCGTCGCTCGCGGCGAAGAATCGGGCACCATCGTCGGTGATTACGAAGCGACGGACGGGGGGCACGATCTCACGTTGAATGGCGCGGACCGCGCGAACGAGGCCGATCGTTGGCCGCCAACCACGGAAGGCGTCGCGCAGAATGAGCGGTCGGAAGCCGCGGATCGCCGCGCGCAGCTGCGCGAGCAAATGCCGCGCGTGGGCGAACTCGTGGGAACGATGCTTGGGCAGACGACGTTGGAGCCCGATCTGCAGGCGCAGTTGGCGACGTCGTTCGATGGGCTCTTTCTTCCGATGGATGCCGATGCGCAAGAAACGGATGTCGCCAAGTCGACCGACGGGCAATTCCGCTCGCTCTGCGGACGGTTGCTCGAAGTGCACAGCACGCTGCAGCAGCGAGGCGTTCTCGCTGACGCGCAGTTCGCGGGACTCGTGAGTCAAATCGCTACCCTCCCCGGAATGAAGGACGCCGGGATCGTTTTCCCCGAGCTTGCGAAGCGCGCGGGCCAGGAGGGAGGCCAGCCGATGCTGTACTTGGGTGCATACACGGTTGTCGATGCGGAAAAAGGCCAAGCCGCGCTTGTCGCCTTCGAACAGCAGCGCGTCACCGCCGAGCGCCTGGCCGAAGCGCAGCGCGTCGAGGCGAAGCTCAAGGCGGAACAAGGCGGCACGGTGGCCCAAGTCTGCGGGTGTTGCAACGACCGTTTGCACTGAAAGGGCGTAGAATGCGGCCATGGGATTTCCCGAAACCTTCGCTCAGGGGCTGCGCGTGCGCGCCGCCAAGCTCGGTTTGCGTCCCGAGGACGTGAGCGAGGCGTTCGTGCGCGGCAGCGGCGCGGGCGGACAGAAGATCAACAAGACGAACAGCCGCGTGCAATTGATCCACCGTCCCACGGGCGTGCAGGTGCACAGTCAGCAGCACCGTGAACAGAGCGCGAATCGCCTCACCGCGTGGCGGTTGCTCGTGGAGAAATTGGAGGAGCGCGTCTTGGGCAAACAATCGAAGCGCGCGAAGGCGATCTTCAAGCTGCGTAAGCAGAAGGCGCGGCGCACGAGACGCGGCAAGGAGAAGATGCTCAAGGAGAAGCATCACCGCGCGGACATTAAAGAAGGGCGGAAGTCGATGGTCTGACTCAGCGATCCGCGATCACGCTGCGCAGCTTTTGCAGCGTCACGCCCGGGTAGTAGTACGCCAGGATCGACTCCGCCGATTTGCCGTCGGCCGCTTGGCCCTTCGCGCCGCAGCCGCTCATGCCCACGCCGTGGCCTCGCAGCGTCTCTCCCTTGCACCACGGGTCTTCCTTGCTGGAAAACACGGTCGCATGCGGGAAGTTCTTCCAGCCTGCTTCTTCGGGCGCACGCGTGCGCCCGTCGTCTGCGCTGAAGTAGGGCAGTCGCACCACGCCCCCGTCGATCACGCCGACTTGCAGGGCGGTGTCCTCCACCGCCTGCACCCAACGCGGATTGGCCGTCTCGTTATCCGATCCCACGTACAACTGGAAATCCGCAGGATTATCGCTGCCGTCGTACGGCGCTCCCGGGAACTTCCGATGATCCGGGCTCATGTAGTACACGGCGTAGCTGCGCGCGGCGATGGCGAAGGCGCGCTGCTTTTCGTAGAGCTCCGTGTCGGGCTCCTCGCCGATGCCCGCCATGTAATCCTCCACCGGTATCTCGTTGATGATGGTCAGCGCGTTGTCGTAAACGCGACACTCGATGATGCCGCGGTACCGGCGCGAGATTTTGCCGTGCGAGAGTCTGATGGGCGAGTCGCCGGCATCGATGCGCAGCGTGCCGAACGCGAGGTTGTGGCCGCTCTGGTCGGCCGAGCACGTATCGCCGTCCTTCACCAGCGTGATGGGCGAGCCGTCGGAGACGCTGCCCCCGATCGACGTTCCTTTGGGGGCCGTGAGCGTCGCGGTTCCCGCCGTGAGCGTGAGGCGGATGCGGATGGACGACGAGGGCAGGGCGGGGGCTTGCTGGTAAGTGGAGGGCAGCGAGGAAGCCGCGCGGCTGGCACTGGCCGACGAGGAGGAACGCGGCACGTACGGCCGCGGAGCCGTCGGCAGTACTTCCGATCGCGGAGCCGAACGCGAGGTGGAGCTGCTGCTTGAGCGGATGACGGGCGTCGGCACGCGACGTCCTTCGGCGCGGATGGCGTAGCTGACTCCGCCGATGACGAACGAATACGTGCCTTCGTCGTCGGGGACTTGAATGCGCAATTGCAGGCGGGCCGTTTGCCCTTTGCGCAGATCGAACGGGAGCACGAGCGCTGAATGGATGCGAATCATGCGTCCGTCACGCTCTTGCCACAGGAGCATCGACGCGGGTGAGAGCGACACATCGGCGATGCGCGTACCGCTGCGGTACGCCTTGCCGGCGGTGTACTGCACGCTGAAGTTGAAGACCTGCGAGGGGCGGCCGACGATCTGCGTTTCACCGACCGGAATGATCGTGTCTTCGGCCCCGGCTGCAGGAGTATCGGGCAGGCGGGGAGTGCTCAGGCTGACGGAAGAATACGACCGCGAGCTGTAGCTGCGACGCGAAGAAGAGGACGAACGCGCAACGGGGAAGCGGACCGACGCCGTCCAGTCACCGTTGCGCACGTTGCTGATCATCTGGCCGATCGTGCCGTAGAGGTAGTAGCCCGGGCAGTCCGTCGAGAGGAGATCGCGGTGGCCCACGACCGCCGCGTGCTCGATGCCGTGATACGTCACGGACTTGCTCAGGTCGATGTCGTAACTGTCGGCGAGTTTGCCGATTAGCCACTGCAGGCTTTTGATCTGCTCCATGGGCGGCGTCGATACTTCGTAGTTGCCCATGAGCGCGATGCCGACGGTGCCGATGTTGTTGCAGTAGGCATGCCCTGCGACGACGGACGATCCGCCCGCGCGGCCCTCATAGATCTTTCCCTGGGGATCGATGACGAAGTTGTAGCCGATGTCTCCCCAGCCGCGGTTCACCGCGTGGTATTGGTACAGGGCGCGCATCAGTTCGGGGCCGGAACGGGCGTCGTCGTCGAGGTTTTGCGCCGTGTGGTGCACGACGAGCATCTTCACGCTGGCGGAATATTGCAGCGGCCAGCGCAGATCCTTGCCGCCTTGCGTGGAGATCGTGCGGTTCGTGCGGAATTCCAGCGGATATTTCTTCTGCGCCTCCAGGCATGTTTTTTCGCGTTCGGTCAGGGTATCGGTATCGGACGGTACGTTGCCGGTATCCCCTGCATCCTGCGACGGCGCGCTCGTCGTCGAATCGCTGTAACGCAACGTTTCGTCCGCCCCCCAGCTGGAGCGCGCGTAGATGGTCGGCTCCGGCACTTGTCCGAGGGCCGCGACTTCCAAGCGCATGCTGCCGTGAGCGATGCGGATTGGATGATCGACATAGTTGCTCGCGGTCCCGCGGAAACGCACGCGGGACACGGCGCGGGGAAACATGACGAGATTGCTTTCGAGGAGGGTGGGATCTTGTTCGTCTTCCACGGCCACGGGGGTCCAGTCGCTCCATGTCGAACCGTCGAAGCCGCTCACCTCAAGCGCATCCGTCTTCGCGGTGAAGCCGACGCTGATGGCGTCGATGGGATTGTCGTATGCTCGCTCGTCCTGCGGCCGCGGCGAGGCGGAAGCGCAGCACACGGCAACGACGACGATGAGCGCTCCACCGAGACGACGCATCATAGGACGTCACTATAACCGACGGAGTCGCCGAGTGCCCGAACTTCGCGGGATTTTTCATCATGCAAATTCGTGTTTGTCTGTAACGATCGCGTACAATCGAACATGGCGCAAAGACAATGGTAGAATCGCCGCACTCCTCCCTCCATGATGCAGACGCCCGAATTGCCGAAATCCTTCTCCGAGACACCGGCCGATCGCGGCCCGGAAGCCGCACTTAGCCCCGCGAGCAGCGAGTTTTTCCATGCACAGTTGCCTGTGCTGCGTCAGACGGCCGCCCCGAGTGATCCGGAGGGCGTGCAGCGCCGCCGCCAGGCCGTGGGCGAATGTCTCGCAGCGTTCCCGCAAGGCGAAGACGCAGCGGCACTCGCGCGTTTATTGACGGACGAGGAATCCGCCCAGGGCGGTCAGATGACGCGTCAGGATCTTGAGCAATTCCTCAGCGTGCCGGATCAGCGCATTGCGACGGCTGCCGGTCTGCTCTATCAAAGCGTGCCCGAGGCGTCCGGTGCGGCCGCCGCCTAAGCGCCCAGGAGCTGTTCGTATGCCGTGATCATGGTCCGTAATCCGAAGCGCGACTCGGCGGTCTTTTTCGCGGATGCCCCAAGCGATGCGCGGCGCGCAGGATCGGCAAGTGAAGAAATGGCTTGCGCTAGGGCTGCGGATGAACCGGCCGGCACGATGAGCGCGTCGAGTTCGTTGCGGAGGTAATCGACGATGCCGCACGCATCCGTGACGATGACGGGCAAGCCGGTCAGCATTGCTTCCGCCGGCGCCATGCCGAACGGATCGTGTTCGCGTGACGGGAGGACGAGTGCGTCGATGCCGCCGTACAGCACGGCGATGTCCGCCGATGGCGCGATGGTGACGCGCGGGCCGATGCGCTCCGCGCGGGCCCGCAGGCGCGAGGCCTCGGGGCCGTCCCCCACGATGGCGAGCGACACATGCGGCAACCCATCGACCGCGTCGAGCAAGAGGTCTACGCCCTTATCGCGGGTCAGTCGTGCGACGCAGCCGAGTCGTAGTGTTTCGCCGGCCGCCGGCGGATGCACGTCCGCGAAGCGGTAGGCGTCGATGCCATTGGGTATGGCCACCACCCGGTCGGGAGCGAACCCGAGATTGGTATATAACCTGCGGCTAAGATCGGATACGGTCACCGTGGTGGCGAATACACTTTGGCGCTTGAGTAGGCCGAGCCATGGATTACGCGTCAGCCAGCGCCCGACCCGGTCGTGCTCCACCCATAACACCCGCACGCCCGCGCGGTGCAACTCTTCGGTGAGCAGCAACTTTTCCGTCAGACTGAGCATCACCACGGCGCCCAAATTGCCGAATTGCGCGATTGCGTCGCGCAGCTTGCGTCGCATGGCAGATTTCCGCCAGAGGAACGAGAGCGCGAGCCATGGCGTCACGGGCGGGAATCCCAACTCCAGCTCTCCGTTGATGATGTCGTGCTCCGCGCACAAATCCAGCAGCGTGGGGCAACTGCCGACGAATCCGACGGCATGTCCGTCGTCCAGCAAGCCGCGCATGAGGCTCAGCGTCTGGATTTCGGCTCCGCCGAGGCGGCTCTCCAAGGGGAACCGGGTGAAGAGGATCTTCATCCCCTACAGCATAGCATCAGGCCGCCTGCCAATGACGCAGCGTCTCTTGCAGAACACGTTCCAGGTGATCGCCGGTCCAGCTGGTGCAAATGAACGCCTCCGCGCCCGCCGCGCGCGCCTCCTGTTCGTACGTCGCGTTGTCGGCCGCCGTCACGAGCGCGATCTTGGCGGCGGGATTGGTGCTCCGCAGATGCGCGATGACGGCCGGTCCGTTGGCGCTGGGCATCTGATAGTCGATGAATGCCGCCGCAATGGACGGATGACCGTCGATGAGGGCCATGGCTTCCTCCGTCGTGCTCGCCTCCATAATCTCCCCGTCCCATCGCGCGCGCTTGAGAGCCGCATGCAACATGACTCTCTTCGGCGGCGAGTCGTCGGCGATCAGAAAGAGACCCATAGCTCAGGCGCGCTTGAGCACGGATTGCCCGCCCATGTACGGGCGCAGCACTTCCGGGATCGTCACGGAGCCGTCCTGGTTCTGGTACGTTTCGAGGATCGGAATGAGGATGCGCGGGCCGGCGATGCACGTGTTGTTCAGCGTGTGGACGAAATCCTTGGTGCCGTCCTCTTTCTCGTACTTGATGTTCAGGCGTCGTGCTTGGAAGGATCCCAGGTACGAGCAGCTCTGCGTCTCGCTGTACATGTTGCGGCTGGGCATCCAGCTTTCGATGTCCTGCATGTAGACCTTGCCCTTGCCCATGTCGCCCGTGCAGACGTCGACGATGCGGTAGGCGAGACCCAGCTCGCGCAGCACGTCTTCGGCGTTGATGCGGATCTCCTCGAACATCGCCATCGCCTTCTCCTCGTCCGCCTCGCACAGCACCACCTGCTCCACCTTCTCGAACTGGTGCACGCGGTACAGGCCGCGCGTGTCCTTGCCGTACGTGCCCGCTTCGCGACGGAAGCACGGCGAGTAGCCGGCGTAGCGCGTCGGCAGTTTGCTGTAGTGCAGCACTTCGTCCTTGTGGTAGCTGGCGACGGACACCTCAGACGTGCCGATGAGGTACACGTCGTCGCTCTCGATCGCTTCGCCGCGCGCTTTTTGCGCGCCCACGGCGTACGTCTGCTCCTCAGCGCCCGGGAAGAATCCCGTGCCCATCAGGCACTCCCAGCTTGCCATGTACGGCGGGATGAAGAGCGTCCATCCCTTCTTTACGAGGTGGTCGATGGCGTAGCGCATCACCGACAAGTAGAGGCGCGCACCGTCCCCCTTTAGGAAATAGCTGCGACTTCCGGCGATCTTCACACCGCGCGGGATGTCGAACAGGTCGAGCGATTCGGCGAGCGCCACGTGGTCGAGCGGCTCGAACGCGAAGGCGGGCGGCGCGTTCCACTTGCTCACCTCGACGTTCTGCGAGTCGTCCTTTCCCACGGGCACGCGGTCGTGCGGAATCGACGGCAGCATCAGCTGCTGCTCCATCCATTCCTTTTCGAGGCGGTCCAATTCCTCTTCTTTGCCTTTCAAATTCTCGCTCAGCACCTTCATGTCGGCGATCGCCTTCTCCTTCTCGGCACCCTTCATCGTCGGGACGTTCTTGCTGACGGAGTTTTTCTCGCTGCGCATGCCCTCCACGTCGGTGAGCAGCGCCTTGCGGCGATCGTCGAGCGCGAGGAACGCGGAGATATCGAGCTTGATGTTCTTGTTCTTGCACGCGAGGGCGTACACATCGGGCCGTTTGCGGACGTCATTTAAGTCGATCATGCGGCCAGCCTACCGCAGGCTGCAGCGCCCCAAAAGTCGTTTTGCGTCTAATGCGCTGCTTCGCCCCAGTCGGATGGGAGTGCCGCAAGCATCAGCTGGCGCTCCTCTTCGGACGCACTGATGAGAAGGGAGATTTTGTGCGCGTCGGAGAATCTGCCACCAGCGCGCATCTTCGCCTGCTCATTGCGATAGATCGCTTGCACCGCCGTATACATCTCGTTGATGACCGCGTGCTTCTGCGCCGGCGAGAGGGTTTCGTAGAGGCCCGGCAGCGCCAATGCCACTTCGCGCGCAACGCCGATCCGCACCCTGCGTCCTCCCTCGAACGGATCGACGGGCGGGCCGCCGCGTACGTAGCCGCCGACGGCGGCGATCATGACGGGTGGATCCTCCGAACACAGGTTGAAGAACACGTGTTCGGGCCTGCAGCGTGCAAGCAACGTTTTATAACGCCCCAGCGTTTCGGGATCGGTCGACGCGCTGATGCACACCGGGTGTTCGGGCGTCAGCCGCGCGATGTCTTCGCGCGCGGAAAGAAAATCCGGGTGAGAACGCCAATAGCTCGGATCGTCGTATTCGCTCAGCACGGACAGCTCGTCGTCTTCCCGCCAGTACGCGGCCTCCACCGTCGGATCGGTTTCGCCGCCGCCTTGCCCCGCCACCATCAGGCCGCCGCCCGCATCTTCGTCGAACGGCGGCGCATCTTCGTCCGAGGGATCCATGAACCGGCGCATCATCTGTTCGTAGAGGCGCTGAATGTCATCGAGGTGCGCGCAGACTTTCGCCTCCAGCACCGCGTCACCCGTGCGATACGCGAGATGCAAATCGCGGTGATACAGCGCTTTACGCCGGGCGAACACCATGTTGATGGCAGCCGCCTGCTCCTCGTCGGTGAGCGCGTCGAAATAGTCCGCCACCGGATACTCCACTTTCCGCAGGCTGCTCATTCCGGCCACGCCCTCGCGCGTCTCCCGGATGTAACCGGTGATCATGGGCAAGACCGTGAAACGGTTTTTCGTTGCTTCTGCCAGGTCGAACGTGACGTTCGCCTCCGTCATGCCGTTGAGCAGCGTGACGAAGTCCTGCAGCTGCGCATCCGTGAGGTCCGGCGGCAAACGTACGGCCTCTTCTTTCATCAAGAGGAATATCTGCTGCTGGGCACGCCGGTACTCCGGCGAATCACTCTCCCAATAATCCGCGTCATCGGGGATTCGGTCGACCAGCATCAACCCGTTATTTTCCCGTGTTTTGCTGCGGGGGCAAGATCACTTCATCCGCCTCCTGCGTCTGCTTTCGGGGAAGCGAAGCGATCGATGGCCAGGAGCGCGGCATTCCGCCGAGCTTGGATGCGTTGCTGCTGGAAAAAATCCGCCGAAATGATGTTCATCGCGTCCAATCGATGGGCCGATCGCATCAACAGCTGTCGCGCGATAATTGACTGCTGTGCGGGTGAGAGCGATGCGAATGCTTCGCGCGCCTCTTCTTCCGGCACGTGGTACGTCATCATTCCGTCGCGCAGACGCATCTCGAACGGAAAGGCGCGCGCGGTGATCACTTTGGTCATGTTCGTACGCAACCCAAGTGTGGTGTGTGCGACGTCGAATAGTCCGTCTCCCTCGAGGAGCCTGTCGCGCAGCACGAGCTTCGCCTGCTGGTAGGGCTCGGTGTTGTTCTGCTGCCGCCGTTCCATCGGTGCGGCAGTAGAGATGATCACGGTATTTTTTTCAAGCGCGATGCGCCGGATTTTCAGGCGGTCCGCCCGATGCCCGCACGCTCGCGGACGAATCCGAGAATGTCGTTATCGAACAGCGACCGGATGCGCGGCGAACTGGCGATGTTCGAGATGCCGCGGTGCGTGGTGCCTGTGATCTCCATCTGCCGGTCTCCAGGACGTGCGGGATCCGTGAGTGCGCCGCCGGCGAGGAACGCGTCGGATGCCGCGCGGTTGCGCTGATAGATATGCAAGTGCGGCGCGGAAGTCGGCGGCCGCCGCGTATTCGCGAAGTATCCGCGGAAGCGGATGGGATCGATGCCCACGGTGCCCGCGACGGGTACGCCGTTGAGGCGCAGGGGGTTGTGTGGATCGCGCAGCATTTCGTCGAGCAGCCCTGCACCGTAGCTGTAGGCCACGAAGGTCACGGAGGTGTAGCGCCGGCCGTTGAATACGCCCTTTCCCGAAAGCGCGTCTTCGACGACGTTGCGCGCGTGGATGGCCGCAAGCGCGTTGTGGCGACGCGGGTCCGCCGAATGCTGGACGCTTCCCAGGCGGATCTTCACCACGTCGGCATCTTCCGGATTCTCGCTCGAGAGACGGTTGAACAGGTGATTGATGCCGCGTTGGCGGGCGGGCGGGGGACTGTCGACCATCTGGTCCTTGTTGCCCAGGATCATGATGACGATCGGCTTCGGGCGCGGATTGTTGGAGAGGTGCGCTTGGAAGAAATGCTCGCCGAGCCGCTCTTCCTGGCGTTCCCCCTGCGCGTTCAGGGGGAGGTAGCGGATGAGCCGGTGGTAATCGTCCGGGGAGCGGTCGTGCAGATCCTGCGCATTGCGCATCAGCTGTTCGAGCGTGCCGCTGAGCACCGGGCGCAGCTGGTCGCGCGTGGTCTGTTGCTGTCGGAGGACGGGGTTGTCGCGCTGCTGCTCCTGCCTTTCGGGGAGATGCAGCGGATTGCCGTCGCGCACGCTGCCGAGCAATTGCGTGAGGAGCGGGCCCACGCTCGCACCGAGCATGTGCTGGCGTGTTTGCGCGACGATGTCGCGAATCACGGCGTTCGTGGTGGGCGGGAGTTCGAGCGGATCGCCGCCTCGCGACGCTTCGATGGCCAGCTGCAGGTGTTCCAGCCCCTCGCGGATGCCGCGGACGAGCGTCTCGTGCGTGGAATCGCCGCGTTCGCCGCCGTTGCTGGGAGCGTCTGTGGGCATGGTGTGGGTTTTCCAGAAATTATAGCACAAAAGCCGCCTTCGTGCATGATGGCGAAAAAGGGAGGTCTTTTGGCTCCCCTCCCTTACGTACGGCCGCTCCGTCCTGTACAGTGGCTCGACCCATGTCCGACTCCAAGCCCTTCCGCCTCGTCAGCCCTTTCCAGCCGACCGGCGACCAACCTGCGGCCATCGAAAAGCTCGTCGCGGGACTCAACCGGCGCGAAAAGCACCAGACCCTTCTGGGCGCGACCGGCACGGGCAAAACCTTCACGATGGCGAACATCATCCAGCAGGTGCAACGCCCCACGTTGGTGCTCGCGCATAACAAGACGCTCGCCGCGCAGCTCTGCAGCGAGTTCCAGGGATTCTTCCCCGATAACGCCGTCAGTTATTTCGTCTCGTACTACGACTACTACCAACCGGAGGCGTACATGCCGACCACGGACACGTACATCGAGAAAGACGCGTCCATCAACGAGGAAA
>CAYRUZ010000013.1:0-29705 GCA_964427895.1 uncultured Candidatus Peribacteria bacterium | reverse complement strand
GCTCTTCCTCTACGGCGGCGTGGGCCTGGGTAAGACGCATCTGCTCCAGGGCACTGGCAACACCATCCTCAAGAACATGCCGAAGGCGACCGTCGTGTACACGACGACCGAGGACTTCACGAACCAGGTGGTGGAGGCCATCCAGCACCAGAAGATGGATCAGTTCAACCGCCGCTACCGCTCCGTCGACGTGCTCATCATCGACGACGTGCAGTTCCTCGCCAACAAGGACCGTACCCAGGAAGTGTTCTTCCATACGTTCAACGCCCTCTACGAGGAGCGCAAGCAGATCATCCTCTCGGCGGATCGTCCGCCGCAGGAGCTGCAGCTAGAAGACCGTCTCACGTCGCGCTTCGAGCGCGGCATGATCGCCGACGTCTCCACGCCGGACTACGAAACGCGCCTCGCCATCCTCGTCGAGAAGGCGCAGGAGTACGAACTCTTCATCGACATGGTCGTCCTGCAATTCATCGCCGAGCACGTGACGCGCAACGTCCGCGAGCTTGAGGGCATCCTGATGCAGGCTGTGGCGCAGTACGAACTGGAACAGCGCGTGCCGACCGTGAAATCGATCGCGGAGATCATGCGCAAGTTCAACAAGGATCCGCATGCGGAAGAGGAGCATGTGGGCTTCGATCTACCCCCCAAGCGCAGCGCGACGTTCCAGGACGTGATGGAGGCCGTGAGCCGGTACTATTCCGTGTCAGTGCAGGACATGGTCGGCCAGTCACGCGTCCGCGAGATCCTCGTGCCGCGTCAAATCGCGATGTTCCTCTGCAAGAAGTACCTGCGTATGAGCTACGTGCGTCTTGGCGAGCTCTTCTCCGGACGCGACCACACGACCGTGATGAACGCCGTCGAGAAGATTGAGAGCAAACTGCAGAACGAGCCGCACTTGTTGCGTGAGATCCGTGCATTGGAGAAGGAGTTGGATTTCGTGTAATCCGCCTGGAGAAAGCCCTGTCCTATATTTGACTTTTTCAAATATTTGTGTTTCTATAAAAGTATGGATGTATGGGACAAGATTGACGGTCTACTCTCAGTCGAATGTGCTTCGGAGAAGGAATCGGTCTCGTTGATTCGAGAGGCGGCCCGGCTCACCGTGGTGGAATTGCTCTCACTCAACGAACGCATTGCCGCCCGAGAGGGGATGGCACTCGTGCCTCAGGAACTGCTGGAGACGATGCATCGGCGAATCCTCGAGATCGGCGACACGGGTGCAGTTCCCGTACGCCTGTTGGTTTTGCTGGCTTCATTGAAAGAAATCCTCCTTCGCTGGCAGTACGGGGCGTTATTCAAGCCCCAGGACCACAGAGCGCCTGATAAGCGTCCAAGCAGTCAGTGGGAAGCGCTATCCACTCTTATTGCCAGACACAGTTCCCTCGCCGAAGAACTGGGAAGCGACGGATGGCCCGAGCGCTATCAAAATGGTCCGCGGCTTTTCCGCGGAACCAATCGGCCGGGTTTGCGAGGAGGGGCGTGAGTGTGCGGATTTTTTCGTGGTGCGTGTGATTTCACTTGTCATTGCTTGTGGTTGTCGAGACGTACTGAGTTCACGAGGATGGGTGTGTCTGCTATAGTGTCGCGATGCCTCGATTGCGACAGTACTGGCGGACCAGCGACAGAGACGGCGTGCGTGACGCGACCACGGTCTACGCGGACGAATTCATCATTCATGACGACTGCGCGGGTGCCGCATTGGCTTGTGAAGTGGGCGGAAGCGGGTCTATGATCGGGGCGATGCACGGCTCCACGCTCACCACGACGACCACGACTACCCTCTGAGGGTGGCCCGGTTGCACGTGTTGTCCGGAGGCCGCCCTCGACGCTCTCGAGGTTTTTCTCCGTATACCCCCTCCCCGTATGTCTCCAGCACAGGAACCCGATCAACTGTTTAAGATCCGCCACTCGCTGGCGCATGTCCTCGCGCAGGCCGTCACCAAGCTGTGGCCCGATACGAAGATTACGATCGGCCCGCCCATCGACACCGGCTGTTACTACGACTTCCTTTTCTCCCAGCCGATTTCCACGGATGATTTCGGCAAGATCGAGAAGGAGATGAAGAAGATCATCCACCAGGGCCAGACCTTCCGCTGCGACACGCTGACACCGAAGGAGTCCATCGCCTACTGGAAGGGGAAGGATCAGCCGTTCAAAGTGGAACTCGTCGAGGATCTCGTGAAGAACGAGAGCGTGGAGCATGTGACGCACTACGTGAACCTGGGGCCGAAAGGGGAGGAGACGTTCGTGGATCTGTGCCGCGGCGGCCACGTCGAGAACCTCAAGGAGATCAGCGTCGACAGCTTCAAGATCATGTCCCTTGCCGGTGCGTACTGGCGCGGCGACGAAAAGCGCGAGCAGCTGACGCGCATCTACCTGGCGGCCTTCGAGACAAAGGAAGAGTTGGACGCGCATCTGGTGATGATCGAGGAGGCGAAGAAGCGCGATCACCGCAAGCTCGGCAAGGAACTCGACCTCTTCACCTTCAGCGATGACGTCGGTCCGGGCCTACCGCTGTGGACGCCGCGCGGCACGGTCATCGTCGACGAGATCGAGAAGCTGGCGAAGGAGACGGAGGCCGAGGGCGGTTATCTGCGCGTGCGCACGCCGCACATCGCGAAGGGCAAGCTGTACGCGCAAACGGGCCACTTGGCGCACTACAAGGAGTCGATGTTCCCGCCGATGGAAATGGACGGCGAGGAGTATTACCTCAAGCCGATGAACTGCCCGCATCATCACCAGATTTTCGCCTGCCAGCCGCGCAGCTACCGCGATTTGCCGATGCGCTTGGCGGAGTACGGCCACTGCTACCGCTTCGAGGACAGTGGTGCCCTGTTCGGTCTGATGCGCGTGCGCTCGCTCTGCATGAACGATGCCCACATGTACTGCACGGAGGAGCAGTTCGAGGCGGAGTTCGACGCGGTCATCGACCTGTACCTCAAGTACTTCGAACTCTTCGGCATCGAGAAGTACCTCATGCGCCTGTCGCTGCATTCCAAGGAAGAGCTGGGCAAGAAATACGTCGATAAGCCCGAACTCTGGATCAAGACGGAGGACATGGTCCGCAGCGCCATGAAGCGCAAAGGCGTGTCGTTTGTGGAGGTGCCCAACGAGGCTGCCTTCTACGGACCGAAGATCGACGTGCAGGTATGGAGCGCCATCGGCCGCGAGTTCACGCTCGCCACGAACCAGGTCGACTTCGACGTTCCGGGAAAGGTGGGCCTCAAGTACATCGACAAGGACGGCCAGGAGAAGGTGCCGCTCTGCATCCACCGCGCGCCGCTTTCCACGCACGAGCGTTTGGTGGGCTTCCTCATAGAGCAATTCGCGGGCCTCTTCCCGCTGTGGCTCGCTCCGTCGCAAGTGGCGATCCTCCCTGTTTCGGCCGAACAGTCGGCGTACGCCATCGAGGTGGGGGAGGCGCTCCTGGAGCACGGTATCCGCATCGAGATGCTCACGCCCGAGGACAGCTTGGGCAAGCGCATCCGCCACGGCGAAATGATGAAGATCCCGTACCTCCTCGTCCTCGGCGACCGCGAACAGCAGGAGAAGAATGTCACGGTGCGCAACGTGAAGAGCAAAGCGCAGGTGACGATGCCGCTGACGCAGTTCGTGGACACGGCACGCACGGAGATCTCCCAGCGCAAGCGCGAATACTCAATCGGCTGAGCCCCGAGGCAATACCAGGGTGTCATCCCGCGCTCGTC
Organism: uncultured Candidatus Peribacteria bacterium; assembly: GCA_964427895.1. Lineage (GTDB taxonomy): Bacteria > Patescibacteriota > Gracilibacteria > Peribacterales > Peribacteraceae > CAYRUZ01. The sequence goes on along the minus strand of CAYRUZ010000013.1, from coordinate 25,998 downwards.
GCAGGGTGACACTCCTGCTATTCTCTCCCCATGTTCGAGGCCTTCCAGATCGGCCCCTTCATCCTGTGGACGCATTTGTTTTTCCTGCTCCTCGGGATTTGGCTCTCCACGGAATTCTTCCTGCGCTTGGCGCTGAGCGCCCATTTCTCGCTCCAGCAGTTCAAGCAGGACTGGTGGCAATACCTGCTGGCCATGCTTGTCGGTGGGCGTCTGCTCGCCATCGTCGCGGAATACCGCGTGTACTGGAAGGATCCGTTGCGCATGTTCATCCTCACCGACGGCAACATCAGCTTCCTGGGTATGGGCATCGGGGTCGCGGTGGTGATGTACATCCACACGCGTTCCTCGCGCGTCACGTTCTTACAGTGGCTCGACGTGCTGTTGCCCGCCATGACGTTCGGCATGTCCTTCGATTGGCTCGGTAAGTTCGCTTCGGGACAGGCGTACGGGCGTCCGACAGACATGTTTTGGGCGGTGACGTACGAATCGTCCGCCGTGCGCTACACGGTGCCCGTGCATCCCGTGCAGCTCTATTACGCGTTCTTCTTTTTCCTTCTCACGTTCCTGCTTCTGGTCGTGCGCAAGAACACCACGCGCGCGGGGGCGGAAACCCTCTTCGGCATCGTCGTCGCGGCGCTCGCAACGATGTTCTTCGAGACGTTCCGCGGCGATTTCGGCATCACCGTCTTCGCGTCGTCCCTCGACTTTCTCCTCGTCGGCCTGCTGTTCCTCAGCTTGGGCATCTTCGGCGCCATCGGTACGCGCATCGCGCAGCGCACGCTCGTCATGTACGAAGTCGGACTCACTCTTGTCATCGGCATCTACTTCTTCGTGCGTCCGCTGTTGCACTTCGACGCCTACCAACTGCGGTTCAGCCAGTTCCTCGCCGTTCTGGCACTCCTGGGAGCCGTCGTGTACGTTACGGTCCAGCGACGTCTTCACCCGCATCTGTAAGCCCAACACTCCTTGCCCATGGCCCCTCTTCCTGCACTCCAGTCCCTCCTCGCCATCATCTCCGCGGATCCCGCGGTACGCATGATGCAATTCACGCTTCTCACGGCCGCTGTCATCGTCGTATTCTGCATCTTCTACGTCTTGCGAGACGTTGTTCTTCGTACGAATTCCTTCTTCCTGCAGCTTTTTTGCATCCTGGTGGTGGCTTTCCTTCCCGGAATCGGATTTCTCCTCTACCTTCTCCTGCGCCCTGCCCAAACGCTGCGCGAGCGTCAGATGGAACAGATGGTGCGCGATATCCACAAGCGCCTGATGTCCCAGCCCAAGAATCCGCAGCCGCAACAGCATCAGCAGAAGCCGCAGGGTAAGAAGTAACCTCACATTTCCCCCAATCTCATGCGCATTCTCCGCTACCTGTTCTACCCGAATCCGCTTCAGGCCACGTACGGCAGCGATTTCATCATCGCGCTGCTCGCGTTCTCTGGGGCACTCATCGTGCTCGCTGTGGTTCTGTTTTTCTGGCGCAAGCATTGGGCCGATACCGTCGCCAAGCGCTTGAGCGGGGGATGGTCCTTCGCCTCCTTCTGGTTCGGCGTGCTGGGGTTGATTCTCACGGCATCCCGCGTGGAGGGCATCCAATTCTTCGCGATGCGCGTCCTGCTCTACGTTTGGGCTCTGTGGATGCTGTTGTACGTGTTCTTCCAGTTCCGGAAGTTCCGCGTGCGGCATTACCAGATTCTGCCCAGCGAGAAGACGTCGGATTCCCGCGAGAAGTATCTGCCGGGCAAGAAGAAGCGCTGATCGACCGTGTTTTTGCTATAGAGGATAATATTGACAATTCCGTCAATATAAAGGAGCATATCGCCTCCTATGCCTCTGAAACATTCTACGGAGACTCTTTTGGTCTTCGTTCTCGCCGCGGCGATCGCCCTTACGGGCTTCATCATCGCCATTCTCCCGCCGCTTCCCGCGGGGTCTCCCGCTTGGGGTACGGCGTTCATCGTCAGCCTCATCTACCCGCTGGCGTTGTATCCCTTGCTCAAGAGCAGTCGTGCGGATTATCCGTTCCGCGCCCTGCATTTCGCTCCGGCGTTGATGCTCGTTCTGTGGCTGTTGCTGCAGATCGGATCGTCGTACGTGCCGTTGCTGGGCATGCTCCTGGCTGTGTATACGTGGGGTTGGACCGCCATCGCCGTCGTAGTCGCGATCGGGCTCCTCGCATGGTTCTGCCACTCCGTTATCCGGCAGGGCGTTTTGCGCATGGGCATCATCGCCGCCGTTCTCTTGCCGTTCCTCCTCCTCGGCCTCGCCGGTGAGCAGTGGAACTGGTCCGAGCGCATCACGGCAGGCCTCAGCTCCGGATGGAACAAGGTCGCCAGCAGCGTTTCGAGCAGTTCTGTAGCGGGCGGATCGTCGTCTTCCTCATCGTCGACCATCGTTGCCATGAATTCCAGCAGTTCCAGCGCCGGATACGATCATTCCGCGTACCGCCGCCGCCTGCACATTCTCGACCTGGGCTCGGCGCCTGAGGCCAGCAGCTCCTCGTCTTCCTCCTCGTCGCGCGTTTCGTCGATGACCAGCTCGTCCTCCTCGCGCGTCGTGGCCATGGCGTCCTCCTCCAGCTCGTCTCGCACGTCTTCCGCATCTTCCTCGTCCAGCAGCGCGCGTCCGGGATTCTTCGCCCGCGTCCTCGCCTTCTTCTGGGGATCTCCGGCGTCGACCGGCAGCTCGTCCATGAGCGCCATGTCATCGTCGCGCAGCGTGTCGTCCTCGTCGAGAATGGTGGCGATGTCATCCAGCTCTTCCTCCAGACTGGTGGCGATGTCATCTTCGTCCAGCTCCTCGCGCAGCTCGGTGATCGCGGCAGTCTCGTCGTCTTCCAAGTCCCTGTCTTCCGCCCAGTCGAGCATTTCCAGCAAGCCGCAGCGCCTGCCGCAGACCGGCTTCGGTCTGGGTGAGGCCGCCCTGTTGCTCTCCGCCGGATACTGCGGACTGCTTCATGCGCGCGCCCGCCGGGCCCGCCAGGCATAAAGACAGTCCTACGCATCGAAATACGAGGCGGGAGTCATCCCGCCTCTTTCGTGTCAGATTTGGTTACGCATCTCGGTAGGTTTTGCGGGAAGCATATCGATCCATCCAACGGCGCTTCAGCCAGGGGAGCGAGAGCGTAGAGAGCAGGTATCCCGCCGGCGGGAAGAGCGCGTGCAGCCAGGGGGCGGCGTTACCCGTCGACCACAGGAATGCCGCGGCCGTCGTATAGGTCAGCAGCAGGATGCTGAGCCTGCGTGTGACACTCGTTTCCCATGCTTTTTCCGCCTCCACGCGTGCGTTGCGTTGCAGAATCGCTTCGATGGCGGGATCGGTTGCCGGCATAAAGCCATCCTAGCACCGGCGCAAATGGCTGCTATACTCCCGCCGCCTCGGGACGTAGTTCAGTTGGCTAGAACGCATGCATGGGGTGCATGAGGTCGCCAGTTCGAGTCTGGCCGTCCCGACCAATTCTCAACACTTAACTCAAATGCTTGGCAGGGGAGTGGAAATCTGCTTCCATACCCCCCTTTATGGCCAGGTCAGTTTCTCGTCATTCGGGCCTTCTCCAAACTTGCAAATTTTGCAATTTTGTTATATAATAAAACGTTAACCACATGAGCCTCCCGCTCACGTCCCTGACGGCCGCAACCCAAGCCCTGGAGAAGCACCAGCGGCTCCTGGTGATTCCCCACGCCAACGTCGATCCGGACGGCTTGAGCAGTGCTCTGGCCTGTTACTCCGTCTTCCGCGCCATCGGCAAGGACGTGACGGTCATTTGTCCTGATACGCTCCCAGACAGCCTCAACTTCCTGCCGGGCTTCGCCAAGCTCGAGCGGGAGATCAAGGAGAGCCAGGATTTCATCATCACGATCAACATGGCCGACGGCGTGGAGGTGGACAAGCTCCGCTACACCGTCGAGGACCATAAGGTGAATATCATCGTCATTCCGAAGTCGGGGGCGATCCGCAGCCAGCAGATCAGCCTGAGCGAAGGGGAGAAGAATTATGATCTCATCGTCGCCGTCGATACTGCCGACCTGGCGTTGTTCGGATCGGTGTACACCAACCACGTCGATCTGTTCTCCTCGGTGCCGATCCTCAATATCGATCATCACATCAGTAACACCCAGTACGGACAGGTGCAGCTGATCGATCCGACGGCCGCCAGCGCCACCGAAGTGCTCTACAACTGGTTCATGCAGACGCCGGCGTTGCGAGAGCACATCACGCAAGACGTGGCGACGCTGCTCCTGACGGGTCTCATCACCGATACGCGCAGTTTCCAGAACCCCAATACGACGCCGAAGTCCCTGGAAGTCGCCGCGGAGCTTCTCGAGCGCGGCGCGCGCCAGCAGGAGATCATCCAGCACATCTACAAGACGAAGCCGCTTTCCACGTTGAAGATCTGGGGCCGGGCGCTCAACCGCATCCAGGTGGATCGTGCGTCCCGTATCGTCTGGTCCGCCATCAGCCGCGAGGACCTGGCGGAGATGGGAGCGGACAGCAAGGAGACGCACGGCATTCTCGACGAACTCATTTCCACCATTCCGGATGCCGACGTGCACGTGTTGTTCACGGAGGTGGAAGATGGCGGTCTCAAGGCTAGCCTGCGTTCTTCGGCAGCCATCGACGTCAGCCGGTTGGCGGCCCAGACGTACGGCGGCGGCGGTCACGCCCGTGCGTCGGGCTTCCGCGTGAAGTCGTACGACAACTTCGCGCTGCAGGTGTTGCAGTGCATCCAGAAACTGAAAGACGGTATCGCGCAGCAGCGTACGGAAGCCGATGCCCCGTCCAAACTGCCGGCGCAGACCGCCGCGGCACTGCCTGTAGAACCGTCTCCGACCGCGCCTGCGCAACCGTTGCCGCCCAAACAGCCGTCGGTGGACATCATCGGAACGCTCGCGCCGCAACCGCCGCAAACACCGAAGCAGTGAGGGGAATTACTGCGTTTTCTCTTCCTGCAGCGGACAGGCTCTGATACGCTCTGCGCGGGAGATGCACGCTCCCGCTTTCCATGCGCCTCGTTCAAGTTGCGAAAATCCTCGGCATGACGGGACAACAGCTCCGCAAGGAGTTAACGACCGTGGACTTCGGTGTAAAGGCGACCGATCGCGAGATCCCCGATAACCTGGCGCACGGCATCGTCCGCTTCGTCGCGCGCAAGTACGGCAAGAACATCGACATTGATGCCCTGATGGCCGCGCCGATGGTGGATGACGATGAAGAGGGCGGCGAAGCCAAGCCTACCGAGGCTGCTGCACCCGCGAAGGTTGTGGATCCCATGGCAGCGGTCCTTCCGTCTGTGGAGGAGAAGCAGCGCCGTGCGGAATCGTTGCATGTGCTGCGCAAGCTCACGCTCGATGACGTCCCCCGCGCCGCCATTCAGGAGCAGGCGCGACAACAGAAGGCTACCGAGCTTTCGAAGGAAGAGAGAGCTGAGCGCGATCGCGAGGAGAAGGCGCAGGAGCTCGCTCGCCAGAAGAAGCGCCAAGGCATCAATCAGCAGGAGCAGATCAAAAAGAAGGATGGCCAGGTCATGCTTCCCGCGTCGATCTCCGTGAAGGAGCTGGCAGAGAAGACCGGCATCCAGGTGCCGCAGGTCGTCGCTACGCTCATGAAGAATGGCGTGATGGCGACGATCACCCAGAGCATCGATTTCGATACCGCCGCCATCGTGGCCGCGGAGCTCGGCGTGAAGGTCGTGAAGGAGCAGAGCGAGGCCAGTGCGGAGCAACTCTTCAGTCGCAACCTCGATGAACTCATCAAGGACGAGCCCGAGAACCTCATCCCGCGCCCGCCGATTGTCGTTGTGATGGGTCACGTCGACCACGGCAAGACATCCATCCTCGATGCGATCCGCCAGACGGACGTCGTGAGTGGCGAGGCCGGCGGCATCACACAGAGCATCGGTGCGTATCAAATCGTCACACCGTCCGGAAAGCCGGTCACGTTCATCGACACGCCGGGCCACGAGGCTTTCACGGCCATGCGCGCCCGCGGAGCCCAGGTGACGGACGTCGTCGTGCTCGTCGTCTCGGCGGAGGAGGGGATCAAGGAAACCACCAAGGAAGCCATCAACCATGCGAAGGATGCGGGCGTGCCGATCATCGTCGCCATCAACAAGATCGATAAACCGGCCGCCGATCCCGATCGTGTGAAGGGTGAACTCGGCGCCTACGAGCTGATGCCGGAGGAGTGGGGCGGCAAGACGCCCGTCGTGCTCTGTTCCGCCGTGACGAAGCAGGGCATCCCCGAGTTGCTCGACACAATCCTCCTCGTGTCCGAAGTGGAGGAACTGAAGGCAAACCCCAATCGCGCCGCTATTTCCACGATCATCGAGAGCCACCTCGATCCGTCCCTTGGCCCCTTAGCGTCGGCGATCGTGAACACGGGCACCATCCGCGTGGGTGATGCTTTCATCTGCGGATCGACGATGGGACGCGTGCGCGCCCTCATGGATGCGCGTGGTCAGCGTTTGGAGGAAGTCGGACCGTCCGGTGCTGTGCGTATTTCCGGCTTCGATGCCGTGCCGCAAATCGGTGACATCCTGCAGGTCGTGCCGTCCGAGCGCGACGCTCGCCGTCTCCTCGATCAGTACCTGGATGTTGCCGGCAGCCAGCAGAAGCGCAGCTTCGCGGACTTGGTCACGCGCTTGAGCGAGGGCAAGGCCACGCAGCTGAAGATCGTTCTCAAGGCCGACACCCAGGGATCGCTGGAAGCCATCAAGGCCTCACTTGAGCGCCAGGCTACGGGTGAATTGAGTGTGAAGATCATCCACGGCGCCATCGGCGCGCTGAGCGAGAGTGACGTGATGATGGCTGCGGCAAGCGACGGAATCGTCATCGCTTTCCGCGTGACCGTGCCCCAGCCGGTGGCACGCACGGCGGATCACGAGGGCGTGCAGATCCGTTCCTACGAAGTGATTTACGCCCTTCTGGAAGAGATCGACGCACTCCTCAAGGGATTGCTCGAGCCCGAAGAGCAGGAGAACATTCTCGGACACCTCGAAGTGAAGGGGATCTTCCTCACACAGAAGAACGAGCAGCTCATCGGCGGCCGGGTGGCCGACGGCGTCATCAAGCGCGTCGCCTTCCGCCTCATGCGCGGCGGCGAGCAGGTCGGCACGGGTCGCATTACGTCGCTGCGCAAAGTCGACAAGGACATCAAGGAAGCCAAGGAAGGCACGGAATGCGGCATGCGCGTCGAAAGCAGCGTGCCGGTGCTCGAGGGCGACATCGTCGAAGCCTTCAACCGCGAACTCAAGCGGCGGGAGTAAGGTCTTCCGCGGGAGGGACGGGCGTAAGCCCCAATGTCTGCTGCATCTGCGGCGGCAGTCTGAAGTTACCGCTTTCGGTGACGCCTTGTACCAGTTCCTGGCTCTGTGGGTCGCGCACCCTGCGTGCATGAGTGATGAGATTCACCATGCCCAAGGGATCTTCCGTGGCTGCGGCACCAAGAGCTGCACGGAGGTTTTCGGGCACCTGCCCCTGCGGCAACAACATGTCTACGAGATTGGCGACGCTTTCTTGGCGCAACTGTCCACGATTGCGTGCGGCTGCCCGCACTTCGCGAATGTAGACGTTGATGGCACTGTTGCTCGCACTGCGTCCGCGCATGTTGGTGAGGAGCAATTGCGTCATTTCCGGTCCCAAAAGCGGGGCGAGCCGCTGGTACATGTTGGACTGCACGACGGCACTCGAACGTTCTGCCGCCTGTGCCATGCGCCCCTGCAGGATGCCGGGATACAGGCTGTAGAGCGTCAGGCCCGGCGCGATGGCCATGAGGGGGTTGAAGGTACCGGACGTCAGGCCCACGCCCCACGCGATAGCGCCGATCAGGCCCGAACCGATCGCCGTAATGGCCCGTCCCGCATAACGCATGCCTTCCGTGGAGCCGCCGCTCAGACGGCGTCGGGCGACGTCGGCGAAGACCTGCATTTGCGGGTCCATGGATTCGTAGGCCTGCAGTTGCTGGATGACGGATTGCAGTGCGGCGCCGATTTGCTGGTTGCTGCCTCGTTGCAGGGTCTGCAGCGCGCGTGTGACGCGGCGCACCTCTCCGACATTCACGTTGTACCGGTCGATGGATGGCTGCCCGCGTACGCTCGAGCGGATGCTGCGGTAGGTGAGAAACATTGCCGCCGCGCCGCGCGGACGCTCTCCTGGTTGGCTCGGGATTTCGGCCGTGAGGGCATCAAGAATGGGATTCAGTCGCAGATTCCCGCTGCCGATGTTCAGTTGGCGCAGCATCTGCCAGCCGCTGTTGGGGTCCTGGTCCAACCCCTGGTTGAATGCAACGAGCTGGCGGAGGCCCGCGAGATTCGCTTCCGCGGACGCGGCAGCCTGTTCGGCGATGGCCTGCGGTCCGCGATTCACCGTCAACGTGGCAAATTGGTACCTGTTGCCGCGCATTTGCTCCGCGATGGCCTGCCGACGCTGCTGGCTCTCCTGGAGCACTCCCGCTCGGTTGAGGCCGTTGGCGTTGAGCGTCTCAAACTGGTTCATACGTTACGGACGGGGAGCCGGGGTTCCGCCTGCGGCCGGCGGGTTGCTGCGCAGTGTGGTGATGACGGACTGAGGAACGGAGATGCGGCCGTCGGTCTGGATGTGCTCAAGCACCTGCGCCAGGTTCTCGCGTGACGCGCGCAGCTGGTCGTTGTTCGTGTTGAGGATGCGGATGACCTCGTCCGCACGCGTGCCGAAGTCCGGCGTACCGCGTGCGGTATTGAGACGGGCGATGGCCGACGTGAGCGACGTCTGCAGGCCGCGCTCTTCGATGCGCTGCACGGTGGTGACGCTCTGGCGGCGCAGATCGGCGCTCTGCTGGTTGCGGGATTGGAAGCCCTGTCGAGCAGCCTCGGTCGCCGGAAGACCCTCGAAGCGGATGAGGTCTGCCGTGCGGCGGGCGCGACGGCCGACTTCCGCGGCGCTGATGGTCTGGCCTCCTTCTCCTGCCGGGATAAACGGCACGTTGAGCGGGGCCTTGAGCGCCATGCTGCCGAGCAATTTGCCCGTGCTTTCGATGGCATCCGCCCCCTTACTGAGGAGTTCGTCACGCTTGAGGGCGAAGAACACGCCTTCGTACAGCACTGCCATCGCGATGAACATCCACATCAGCTGCCACATGTCGTTGATCTGCGACAGGATCGGAATCGGAATTCTCGACAGCTGGCTTGCGTCGGCATGCGTGCCGGCGTTCACGAGGATGAAGCCGACGGTCAGCGGAACGGCCGTAATGGCCGGCAAAAAGGCCGCCGACAGGAATTTCTTGAAGATTTCGCCGGTAGGAATGCTTTGTCCGCCGAAGCTCTCGCCCACGATCTTGTCGAGGAACATGAATGGCATGAACGCCATCGTCAGCCACAGCACCGGGATACGGATGAAAAACGCGATCGTCAGCGCGGCCAGCGGGAAGAACAGTGCGATGTGGATCGCCAGGACGAGGACTTCGCGCAACAGGAAGACGATGAACGCCATGATGGAGTCGCCCGTTTCCTCCGTCATGACCGGGCGGGCCAAGAACGCCAGGTTTCTCAGGCGGGCATGGTTGATCACCAACCCGTTAAGAACCGCGGAATGACCGCTGACCACGTCGTTGGTCATGTCTTCCATGCGGTAGCACACGAAGATCAGCGAGCAGTCCCAGTTGTTCCCGGAGTTTTCCAGGGCCGTCCGTTGCGCTTCTTGGGACAGGAAGCGGACGTCGGTGATGATTTTGCACGGGACTGTTCCTTCACCGTTCTCCGCTGGCATTTCACAGGTCGTTTCGATAAGAGAGGGGATGCCGTACACCGTCGCGGTCGCGACGTTGGCTACGTCCAGCAGGACGCGGGGGAAGAACCAGGAGAAGTTGACCAGCACGATGGCCATTACGAACTGCGACATGTGCGTGGCGATGAATTCCTTCTTCGCCGTCACGACCGTGTAAATGGCCGCCACGATGAGTCCAAGCGCGAACACGACGTTCATCAAATCCCGCGATAGCACCCAAATTTCGTGGAGCATGTCGAGCACCGCACTCGAACCATCGGCTTTGATATCGAAGATGAACGACGGATCCAGGAGGAAATTCAGCATTACGAACAGGACCCACGCCATGAAGTTGAGCCCCGTGATGATCATCGCGAGGAAATACGCGATGTTCTCCTGCAACGAGTTGATGAGAACCACGCCCTGCGCCGCATGGGCCTGCGGAATACCCACGATCTCCGAGCCCGTCAGCAGGGCCGCCGCGAGGAGCGGCAGGCAGAGCCCCAGCAGGAGTGTGTGTTTTTTTGAGGGCATTCCCATAATTATAGCATTTTTTGGCTTCCTCTACAATATTTGAACGCCTATTCTGGAGAGAACGGCGAAATGTACCAGAACACGAAATGAGTTCAGTTGAGAGTACAAAATTTATACTATCTAATGTGCTTTATATGCATTTAAACCTTATTTATTCCTCTAAATAAGCCAAAAAGTATGAATACAATAATTGATCATAGACTTGTTCACTTTTCTTGCACTATTTAAAAGAAAGTGAATACTCTTTGTGAACATGTCTTCTGCCTCTGTTCTCAAGGCTCTCTTCAGCTCGCAAACGCGCGTGAAGCTGCTCTCTACCTTCCTCCTTCATCCTGAGGAGGAATACTTTATTCGTGAGCTGACCCGCCTTCTGAATGAGCAGATCAACTCCATCCGCCGCGAACTTGAGAACCTTCGCCAGATCGGTTTGGTGAAGGCGCGTCATCGCAACCGCAAGAAGTACTACAAGGTCGATACGGAGTTTCCGCTGTACCAAGACCTGCACAATGTGTTTGCCAAAGCCGTAAGAGGGGAGAGCCCGCTCGTGACGGGATTGAAGAACCTCCACAGCGTAAAACTCATCCTCCTTGCCGGCAGCTTCGCGGCTACCGAGAGTAAGGTCGATCTTCTGGTGGTGGGTGACGTTTCCAAGGACGCAGTCGAGGCGCTTCTTGCGCAGGACCCACAGGCAAAACATGTGAAGTATTCGATCTTCACAGAAGCTGATTTCCTGTACCGCCTCAGCCTGAAGGATCGTTTCGTATTGGATATCCTCGGCGATCCCCGTCATATGATCGTCCTGAACTCGCTGCAGAAGCAGATTGAGGAAGCAGCCGGGAAGAATTGAGCGAACTGACCTTTACAGACCGCTGACGGATCTGTACCCTTTGCCCACTCTCCACGCAATTTAACGTATGCCAGCTCAACTTTTGCACGACCGCGCCGCCACGTACGCCCGCTCCGTTCCGGACATTCAGCCGGGATACACCGTGCGCATTCATGAGCGCATTCGCGAAGGAGACAAGGAGCGTGTGCAGATCTTCGAGGGTCTCGTCATCTCCGTCCATAAGGGCCACGTCGCCACGGATCGTGGATTCACGGTGCGCCGCGTCGTTTCCGGTATCGGAGTCGAGAAGGTGTTCGCCCTGCATTCGCCGATGATCGAGAAGATCGAAGTCAAGAAGGTCGCGAAGGTTCGCCGCGCCAAGCTGTTCTTCCTCCGCGGTCGCGCGGGCAAGTCCGCCCGCATGATCGAGCGCTACACCAGCGCCGAGGAGTTCGCCACCGCTCCCAAGGCCGAGGCCGCTCCCGCACCGAAGAAGGAAGAGGCTGCGACGGCACCCGTTGCCGAGGCAGCAGCTCCGGCTGCGGAAGAGAAGCAGGCAGACGCGGCGTAAGCTTTGGGCTACAGTTGGCCCATGCGCCTCGTTTTGGTTGGCAATTACGGTGTCGGAAACATGGGGGACGATGCTCTCCATGCCTATTTCCTGCGTGCATTCCCGGAGGTGGAATGGACGGTTCTTTCGGCACATCCCCAGAAAGGGGAGCTCCCTCGTGTTCCGTTTGGCATCCGGTCCTTGTTTCTGACGCCCTGGTGGAGAACGCTTGGAGCCATCATGCGAAGCGACGGAATGGTCTTCGGCGGAGGAACGCTATTCACCGATGTGGAGTCTATTTTCGCCTGCAGACTCTGGTGGTGGCACGCCGCAGTCGCGCATTTTTTGGGAAAACCCCTGTACTTGGCGTTCCAAGGAGTCGGTCCGTTCACGACGTCGGCAGGGGAGTCGTACGCCCGTCGTGTGGCAGGCTGGAGCACCCTGATTTCGGTGCGCGATGACGCCTCTTTTGCTCGTGTAAGCGCATGGGAAGTGAGTGCGAAAATTGTTCGTACATTTGATCCAGCAATTGCTTTAATAGAAGCCAAAAAAGATGGTGTACGAACAAACTCTTTGTACATCATTCCACGGGCAAATTCGGATGAAAATTTCTTGAATACATCTCGTACACTGGGCAAATCCCAGAAGTGGGATGGAATCGTCATCGTTACGCTGCAGCCCGATGATCCCGCCGAACAAGAGGTCGTGAAAAATTTGGCGACAATGCTGCAAGATGGACAATCCGTCACGGTCGTGTCTGCGCGTGATATTCAAACGCTCGCCGACATTCTCCGTCCGGCAGGCATGGTACTGACGCACCGGTTCCATGGTGGGTTGGCCGCGCTCATGGTGGGTGCCCCCTTCGGGGTGGTGTATCAGGGTGAGGGGGACAAGTTGGCACAACTTGATGCCTGGAAGCAGGAAGGCCCGGAAAAACTGCTCGCGCAGGTGCGTTTGGGCGAAAGCGCGCTGCGCGAAGCCCTCGGGCTTTCGCTTGGCGCCGCACCCATCGCTTAAGGCGGATTTCTCGGCTACAATCAGCGCCGGATGGAAATCCGCAATTTCTGCATCATCGCGCACATCGACCACGGCAAGTCCACCTTGTCAGATCGTTTGATGGAAATCACTGGAACGCTGCAGAAACGCGAAATGAAGGAGCAAACACTGGATATGATGGATTTGGAGCGCGAGCGTGGTATCACCATCAAGCTCACGCCGGTGCGCATGGAGTACAAGGGTGTGCAGCTCAACCTCATCGATACGCCGGGGCACACGGATTTCCGCTACGAAGTCAGCCGTTCGCTCGCAGCATGCGAGGGCGCCATCCTCCTCGTCGATGCGTCACAGGGCATTCAAGCTCAGACCCTGGCCGTGCTGACGATGGCGATGGAGCACGATCTCGAGATCATTCCGGTCCTCAATAAGATCGATCTTCCTGCGGCCGATCCCGAACGCGTGAGCGAAGAAGTGGTGAAGCTTATCGGCGGGAAGGCTGAGGATATCCTGCGCATTTCGGCAAAGGACGGCACTGGAGTGCCTGCTCTTTTGGATCGTATCCTGGAGCGTATTCCGGCTGCCAAAGCCAATCCGCAGAGCCCTGCGACCCGCGCGCTCATCTTCGACGCGGTGATGGATACGTATCGCGGTGCCGTCGCCTACGTTCGTGTGGTGGAAGGAACGCTCAAGAAAGGCATGCAGGTGCACCTTTTGGGCACCAAAGGCGTCTTTGAGGTGCAGGACGTGGGACATTTCTCCCCGAAGTACGTCGCTGATGATGAATTGGCCGCAGGATCGATCGGCTACGTCGTGACCGGCGCGAAGGACGTCCGTCTCGTCCGCGTGGGAGACACGATCTCGCACTTGGCCGAAGGGCATCCGCTGCCGGGGTACAAGCAAGTGCAGCCGATGGTGTTCGCCGGACTGTATCCGTCGGAAGCCGACGGCTACGCCGACCTGCGCGATGCACTGGAAAAGTTGAGCCTTAATGACGCGGCCCTCGCCATCGAACACGAGCGCAATGCAGCCTTGGGAAATGGCTTTCGCTGCGGGTTTTTGGGTCTTCTGCACCTCGACATCATCCAGGAGCGCCTGGAGCGCGAGTACGACTGCGATCTCGTCGTCACGGCGCCGAGCGTGCTCTACGAGGTAAAACTCAACGCGCGTAATCCGGCCGAGTACGTGCGAAGCTCGCTGCTGAAGGAAGACGAGCCCGATACCGCGCGCATCAGCAACCCCGCCGATTTCCCGGACCCGACGGTGATCCTCGAAGTGCGTGAACCGTGGGTGTTGCTGGAGTTGGTGTGTCGCAGCGAGGACGTTGGTGCTGTGATGCCGCTCGTCCAAGAGCGTCGCGGCGTGTACCTCTCGCTCGAATACCTCGATGCCAACCGTGCATTGCTCAAGTTCGAAGTGCCGTTGCAGTCGATCGTGCTCGATTTCTTCGACCGTCTCAAATCTTCGACCGCCGGCTACGCCAGCATGAGCTACGAGCCGATCGGGTATCGCAGCGGCGATCTTGTGAAGCTGCAGATTTTGCTCTTAGGGGAGCCAGCCGAGGCACTTTCGACGATCGTGCACCGCAGCGAGGCGCATCACGTAGGCGCCATCATCTGCAAGCGCTTGAAGGAAGTGCTGCCCAAGGCGCAGTTCGAAATTCCCATCCAAGCCGCCATCGGCGCCAAGGTCGTGGCGCGCGAGACCATGGGTGCCATGCGCAAGGACGTGACCGGATACCTGTACGGCGGAGACGTGACGCGCAAAAAGAAACTCCTTGAGAAACAGAAGAAGGGAAAGAAGCGCATGAAGCAGATGGGCCGCGTGACGCTCACGCAAGAAGCGTTCCTCAGCGTGCTGAAGCGCGGGGAGTAACATGGCGAACATGGAGTTTCCTCTTTCTTCGTTCTTTGTGGCGCTTCCGCTGGAGCAGATGGCAAAGTGGCAGTTCCAGGCGTTGCAGGAAGAACTGCGTCCGTTTGGCGATTGCCTGTCGTTTCAGCGCCCGGAGACGCCCCACCTCACGCTGCATTTTTGGCGGGAACTCATGCAGATCGAGTATCAGCCGTTCGTGGATACGTGCACCAAAGTAGCGGCACGCACGGTGCCGTTCACGCTTGAGATCAACGGGGTAGATACGTTCGGTTCGCACGGGGAAGATCGGGTCTTATTCCTGACCGTCGCATTTTCGCCGGAATTGGCGACGCTCAAGAAACTCTGCCCCTGGCCCAACGAGCAGCCGTTCCACCCCCACATCACTCTTGCGCGGGTGAAGCATCCGCAGAAATTCAACGTGCACAAGAAAGACATCTTCAAGGCGATCGGCACCGTGTCGATTCCCTGGAAGGTGGAGATGCTGCGCAGTTATGCCACGATCAACGGGCAGAACCAGACACCCATCGCCGATTTCGCTTTCGCTGTCTGATCAGGCTTCCGGCAATTCCGGCGCCGGGCCGAAATAGGGCTCGAAGATCGATTGGAGGATGCCCGCGGCGAGCGGGTGGATCTTCTCGAACGCCACGTCCTTGTTGGCTTCGCGGAAAAATTCCTGCACCACGAACGCCGTCAGCTGCAGGATCGTACCGTCGATGTCGCCATCCGGCGTGCGCAGCGAGGTGAGGATCGCGTCCGCATCCATGCCCAATACCATCTGCATGCGCGTGATCCAAGCGGCGAGGCGGCGGTTGCTGTCGGCATCCAGCTGCGTACTGGTGGGCATAAGGCCCGCATGATCGACGGTCTCTTCGGCCGAGGTGTTCAGTCCTTCTTTAATCGCTTCCTCCGTGGCTGCGAGGCATTCCGCGTTGATGAGCGACAGGATCGACAGAATGAACGAGGACGGGCAGTTGAGTGCCACAAGGCGGGCGATAAGCACCGAAAGGTGCTGGCGCTGGGCATCCGTGAGGAACTGCATGATGGCGTGTACCACGCCGTCGTCCTTCTTCTTCGCTTTCTTCTCTTCGCGCTGGATTTGCTGCATGGCAGCGGCGGTCCCCGCAAACGATTTCTCCTCACCGACCCGCTCGGCACTATTGCCGCCGCCCTCGTCGGGCGACATCGACTCTGTTCCGCCAAAATCTTGCATGCGCCGATAGTACAGACGCACACGTCAAAGTCACAGCCAAAACGAACGGTCCCTCCGCGAGAAACTCTTACTTGGCGGGGACGACGTTGACCACCGTGTACCAGTTGCGTGCGCCGCTGAACGAGGCGAGCTTGCGCTTGCTGAAGGCGACGGTGCCTGCGACGGTCGCATGGATCGTCCAGTCCTTACCGACGAGCGTGTTCTTGCCCGGACGGTACCAGTAGCCCTTCTGGCGAATGAGCACTTCACCGGCGTTGACGGCCTGACCGCCGAATCGCTTTACGCCGCGGCGCTTCGCTCTGCTATCTCTGCCGTTGTTTGTAGTACCGCCTGCTTTCTTATGTGCCATAGCCCGCAAATTCTACTGATTTGCGATTTGCTTGCAAGTGGATCTTCTCTGCTTCAGAATGCGGCAACCGACGCGGGGTGGAGCAGCCTGGTAGCTCGCGAGGCTCATAACCTCGAGGTCGCCGGTTCGAATCCGGCCCCCGCACCCAATTTATTGCACTAAACGGATGGTTTTGACCGCTTCGGCGGCCATTTTTTGACCAGAAATGGTCTCATCGCCACTTAAATAGCCCCTATAGACCTTTCCGGCTATTTCAATCACAAATACTGTGTCATCCCAGCAGGCTGGCTTTACACCCCAAATTCGGGCTGAACCGCCATTGATGCTGAAATCGATCAGATACCCTCTAGAGTCCTCTCCGATTGGCATACACATTTGCCGGATATAGTCTTCGCCCTTCTTATATTCCGTCATGGGGCAGAAATGGAGAAGGAAGTATGAATCATCTTCTGCGTTGGTCATTCCTCGCGTCCATTCTTGAGACTGGACGAGTAGGCAATCGTTTCGCTTCTTAACACTGCCTGTTAATGGCAGTGCGATGTCCGCGCCGTCGACAAATGAAATGCTTCGCCAATTTTCCGGAATTACCCTCTCTGCCTGCATTGAGCAGGCAGAGAGGGTGTACATAATGCAGAGAAGAAGAATGCGCTTTGTCATGGCTTTATGCGGTAGATGGTAGTTTCATTTATTTTGTTTGTCAGTGAGTCGTAGGCCATGAAGTGGTATCTGACGGTGTGATCGAAATCCATGCTCCAATTGGAGTCGAAGACCCAAATTCCCTCCTTTGTTACAGAATCAATGATGAGAGTATGAGGAATTGTTTTGGTGCCGGTCTGTACTTCCATCTGAATCATGTCTCCCGCAATGGCAGTGTTCTGGAAGAATTTTTGAACGGCTTCTAGCGAACGCATATCGCGTTGGGCGAATTTGCCAGCAACGATGATGTCATCACTCTCTTTCCACTCTGCTTTTATGTCTGGGCTATTTGATGGAATCACAGGTGCTGTCGTTCCGACAAATGCGCTCGGCACTGCGGTTTTCTGCACCCAAATTTTACATTCACCGCCAGCGCCAATGTCTGCAGATTTGTACTCCGTCTCCGACACTTTCTGCAGCGTCGGCAGGACCGTCGTGCGCAGGTAGTTCACAAGGATGCGGTTCGGTTCGGGCAGTGTCTCGGGTGCTTTCGGCGCCACCAAGTTCGGCTTTGTTGGCTTGGCGATGCCCACACTACCGGTTTGCTTCTCGATGACCGTTCCGTCACTGAGGGTGATTTTCGCTTTTAGGATAATGGATCCTGTCAGGTTGTGTTCCTGCAGCGTGGCAACACTGACGGTGACGTACGTTTGTCCTTCGGATTGGCCGAGCAAGAAGTATTCCGGCCCTACCGGCAGGTCTGGATGCAGCTCGATGGATGCGATGGCTTTGCCGCCCGTCGCTGCATCGACACTGAACCGAACGACTTCGTCGCTCACATACTTCGCTTTCTCCGCCTGCGCCCTGAATGAGAGCGTATCGTTCTTGGATTTGATGAGCGGCGGATATTGCAGCTTCGTCCAGAGGTCACCCAAATAATTCAGCAGCTTTCCCTGGTTTGATTGCGGTGCATCGAGGAACGTACTGCGTGGGATGCCGGTGACGCTTTCCATCGCGAGGGCATACCGCATGCGCTTTTTCATGTCATGGAGGATCTCTGTTTTATCCATGAAACCGATGGCGATCTGCCCCATTACCGTGTCACTGCGCAAACTCGGAAAATACTTCAGGATGCTTGCATTCGGGTTAAACCAGCTCAATGCCTCGGCGAAGTACTCTTCTTTGGTTTTCTCCTTTGCCGGTTCGATGGTGACGGTTTGTGTCGGTGTTGAAGCGAGAACAACGTTCACCGGCGCAGTGACGGGCGTGACAGGTGCGACCAGCGTTGTCTGCGCCGTGCCGTTGATGATCGCCTCGACGGTTTGCGGCCCGAGAGCCACCCGGACCCCCTCGATGCGCGGATCATTGGATGTCGCCAGCGTATTGGCGATGAGCATCTGCGTATGCTGCTGCATACGTCCGGTCGTGGCTGGCGTCTCGGTCGAAAGGGTGCCATGTGTGATGGTGTTGTTGCGGTCGTAGATCGCCTGCTGATCGGCCGAGAGTTTGCGCTGGTAGAAGTACATCGACGCGAAGTGCTTGTCGACGGCGGCAAGGATCTCGTCTGCCGTCGGGAACGGCACGAAGCGCGAAGCATCGCCGTAGCGCGGATTGCGCGCCATGGTGTTGTTGATGTCCGACACGACGTCGTTTACCGGCATCTTCAACCGGCGGAAGAGGATGGAGTTGTAGGCGCTCAACAACGTGTACGAGACAGCTTCATTGCGCCAAATTATCGCTTGATAGGCGTCTTTGATGAGTTGATCGTGCGTGGCTTGGTAATTCATCAGCAAGCGGTTCATCTCACGAGTGACGCCTCTTGAATCCTTGTAGGCCATGTTTTGCAGTACGAGCAGGTCGTCCTTCGCTGTAGCGCCGAAGTATTGGGGATAGCGAGCCTTCGCGTAATTGCGCGGATCGTCGGTGAGAGACAAGCCCGTGAGATACATGCCCGTCTCGCGGAAGTTCGACCAGATGACCGGGCTTTCCAGGTTCGTCGTCAGCACCAACTGGTCGGGCAGGAAGGGCTCCCAACCGTCGTTCGTACTCTTGGGCTGGTGCGCCTTCTCGCGAATGAAACGGTCGACCGGATCGTTCGGCATCGAGAAGGCGAGGTCGACCAGTTCCTGATGCTGCGCGACCACGTCGGGCGGGGAATCCACCGCTCCGAAAGAGAATGCGCGCGTCGTCATCAGGCGCTGGTTGGTGATGATGTCATCGATACTCAGGATGATCTGCGCCATTTCCTGCGGGGCAAATTCAATGTTCAAGTCTCCCAAGCCCGCGGGAACCGACACTTCGCGGTGTTGCCGCTGGCCGTACTTGTTCACGATATCCAGATCCGCCTCGAGTCCCGGCGGGAGGTCGGTGTAGCGCATATGAACCCCCCAGTTGCCGGCTTGCACGCTGACGGTGGGAATGTGCGCGTCGGGTGCCTGAAGATTCCCGGGTTTGTGTGTTTGCGCCCAGGCGACCGGTGACGTGGGAGCTTCGACCGCAGAGGTTCCTAAAAAGGATCGCCATTCTTCCTGGAGGGAGAGGGGAGTGGCCGAGGGCACGGAACGGTCCTCGAGTTGTTCAAAAGAGAGCGGTCTGTTGCGCATGGACAATGGGGGAAAAGGACATCCCTCATTTCACGGGTTGGGCACGCCAGGCGGCAGGTGTGGCTCCGGTTCCCTACGCGGTCATCCGCGTCCATCGGCTGACAGTCGCCGTGCTTTCCGTTCCGCTTCATTGAAGAACTGCTTCATTGAGCAAATCTTCCATATGTGCTATAATTCTCTTTGTACATCCACATGGATTTCCTCAAAGAATTTCGACGGAAAGACTGGGCAGAGGCCCGTTTGTTGTTCCAGGAGATGCCGGAACAACAGCCGACGCCGGTCGTCGAGACGGAGCAGCAGAATCAGGATCGTCCCGCTGTGCCTCAGCAGCAGGTGGCGCCGCGGGATCGGGTGAACGACATGGTTCGTCGTTTTGACCAGCAGGTGAGCACCCTCAGCCGCGACTGGCAAAGTCTCATGCGCAACATCGGCGCAACAGTGAATCCGCAGGATCGGCCCATCCAAGGGGTCGTCTCCCGACTGCTCGACCGTCGTCGGGCTAACGCCTAAGACGACAACGCCGGACAAGGAAACGCGGGTGTCGGTCACTACCACTTTTTGTGCGGGGCACGCTACACTGTGCGACGTTCTTCCCCCGTTATCATGCGTTTCCTGCGTTTGTCTCTCGCCGGCATCATCGTTGCCGGGTCCATTCTGCCTGCCGTCGCGACGGCGCAATTGGCGTTTACCAAGGGCACTATCGTCGTCGAACAGGAGAGCACGTCCGAAGCGCTTGGCACATGGACGCTCATCAAGCCGGGTGATACGCAGGTCCCGGGAGAAGGCGCCGCCACGACCATCGAGGATTCGCCGACCGGCAACTACACCCTCATCGCCCGCGTACCGAAGGGCTATGTGGCGCATGTGGCCGTCTACAGCGGGGCCACGCTGCTCCAGCGCGTCGACTACGCGCAGGTCACCTTCACTCTTTCCGAAGCTTCCACCGTGCGCATCGTCGTGTCGTACCTCCTCGATCGCGTGGGTGAGGTGAGCGTCGCCAGCGATCCGGTCGGACTTTCCTTCACGCTGACCGGACCGAACGGTCTGACCCGCACCGGCGTGACGCCGCAGGCGTTCTTCGATGTGCCGGAGGGCCAGTATTCGGTGGTGTATGACGTTCCGGAAGGATGTCCGAAGCCGCCGCTGCAGGGGCACTTGCTCAAGAAGGATTCCTCCACGTCGTTCACGGTAGAGATTTCCTGCGACGCGGCCGATCGCATGCGCCAGGAGCAGAAAGATCGCGCCTCCAGCGACGTGAACATCGTGGTCACGATCGATAACCAGCCGGTTGAACTCTTCGACGTGCCGAAGACTGCTTGGTTCGCGCCGTACGTCGAGTCTGCGGCGGAGCAGGGGATTCTCACCGGTTACCGCGATCAGAGCGGCAATCCGACGGGCATGTTCGGCCCGGAGAACTCCGTGAGCATGGGGGAATTGGCCACGATCGCACACCGTCTGGCCGGCGTGAATCCCGATGAAGTACACGACATGCCGATCAACCTCGGCGCGCGCGGGCAGTGGTTCGAGCGGTTCGTCGCTTCCGCCGAACAGCGCGGATGGGCGGCGTTCATGGATTCACGCGATTCGCTGACGCGTCCCGCGACACGGGCGGAGGTGGTGGTCACGCTGCTCCAGGCGCTGGATATTCCGCTGCACTGGCAGACCGGCACTGTCTTCCATGACGTGTCCGCCCGCACGGAGTACGCAGCCGCCATCGAGACCGCTTACGGCGAAGGACTCGTCTCCGGCCGCACGGACGCCAACGGCGAAGCCACGGGCATGTTCTCCCCGGACGATCCCGTCAACCGCGCAGAGATGAGCAAGCTCATCCAGCTGGCGGTGCAGAACTACCGCAGCGAGTAATCACTTCTGCACCAGACGCTGCGCGAGCTGCGTGATGTCGCCCGCGCCCATGCACACGAGCAGATCGTGGGGGTGCAACAGTTCCTGCGTGAGTGTCTTCTGGGTTTCGTCAAGCGAGTGTCCGTCCAGCGCTTCGACCGAACTGCCCTTGGCGATGTCCTTCACGAGCTTTGGTACATCGACTGTTCCATGCTCGATATCGTTGCGCGCGTTGTACACGCCCGGAACGATCACGACGTCGGCATCCGTGAATGCCGTGGCGAAAGCGTCATAGAGCTTGATGGTGCGGTCGTGGGTGTGGGGCTGGAAGGCCACGACGATGCGGCGATCGGGATACGCCTCGCGCATCGCCTGCAGCGTCGCGCGGATTTCCACGGGGTGGTGCGCGTAGTCGTCCACGACGATGACGTCATTCAGAATCGTGCCCTTCA
This sequence comes from uncultured Candidatus Peribacteria bacterium, assembly GCA_964427895.1. Taxonomy (GTDB): domain Bacteria; phylum Patescibacteriota; class Gracilibacteria; order Peribacterales; family Peribacteraceae; genus CAYRUZ01. The sequence continues at coordinate 4,394 of CAYRUZ010000013.1, read as the reverse complement.
CTTCCATGCGGCGCCATGTGCCAGAGAATCCGCCCAGGGCGACGCGGGCGTCGTGCTCCGAGATGCCGAGTTCTTCCGCCAGTCCCAAAGCGAGCCGTGCGTTCTCCTGCATGTGCCGGCCGGGCACTTTCATCGTCGGGGCCATGAATGAATCGGCATCGACCATGTGTCTGCCCGATGCATCGGCGACGCGGCGGCAATCCTCGTTTTTCCCGTGGGTGATGATGCGCCCCTCTTCCGGCAGGAGTTTGAGGAAATCGACGAACGCCTTCTGATATTCGTCCACGTCGGCATAGGCGTCGAAATGGTCGCCGTCGACGTTGGTCATCAAGACGATGTCGGGCGAGAGGAAGTGGAACGAGCGGCGGTATTCGCAGGCTTCCACCAGGAACAGCTTGCTCTTGCCGATGCGGAAATTGCGGCCGTTGAGTTCGGGCACTTTGGTGCCCACCACCACGCTGGGATCCTTGCCGCATTCGATGAGCATGCGCGCCGTCATGGCCGTCGTGGAGGATTTGCCGTGCGTCCCGCAGACGGCGATGAGCGTGTAGTCCTTGGTCAGCTCGCCGAGTGCATGGAAATACGACAAAGATCGCACGCCGCGCTGCGCCGCCAGCGTTCGTTCGGGTGCGTCCACCGGCACGGCTTCGGAGTAGACGAAGAGGTCGAGATTGTCGGGAAGCGCGCTGCCGTCCTGCTTGAGGACGATGATAATGCCTTGCGACTGCAGGTCCTTGATGAGGGCGCTGTCATTGCGATCGCTGCCGTACACCTCGTGCCCCGCGGCTTTTTGAAGGGCCGCGTACGCCGAAAGTCCAATACCGCCGATACCGCTGCAGAAGATTTTCATGCGCGCATTATCCGTGAAATGCTGGCGAAAAAGAAGTACTCTGTGTGCGAATGCCGTCGTACGCCCGAGACATCGAACCGCTGAGCAAACAGCTGACCATCATCATCGGTTTGACGGTCGTGGGATTCATGGCTTTCGGCTTGGCGTTGTCGTTTTACCGCAATGTCATCTTCGAGCAGACGCTGCGCGACATGGAGGCGAGCAACAAGCAGATCGCAAAGGAGATCGAGGAGAACTACCGCGATTTGGATTATTACCGGTCCGATCAGTTCAAGGATAAGTACGCCAAAGAGAACCTCAACAAGCTCAATCCCGGAGAGAAAGTGATGATCATCACCCAGCCGCCGGCTTTCGCCATTGCACCGGTGGCATCCGGCGCCCTGCTGAAAGAGGCCCAGGAAGCGAAGTTCCTGGAGTTCGTCCGCGACATGCCGGTCTCGGAGCAGTGGTGGCTGTACTTCTTCCGGCGCGATGACTTGGAGCGCATGAAGGAATCGCTGTAGTGCGGTATGCTGGAGCCGTGATCCTCCAGCGACTGCTGCGGCAGAAACAGATCATCGGCGGCACCGTGGTGCTTGCCGTGACGCAATTCGGCGCGTCGGTGATGGGTCTGGTCCGCGATCGTCTCCTCGCGTCGACGTTCCCGGGACTGTCGCTGCCGGATGCCTATCTCGCGGCGTTCCGCCCGAGCGATCTCCTGTTCCAGACATGCGTCGTCTCGGCCATGGGCACCGTGCTGGTGCCGGTTTTGGCCCGCTACCACGCAAAAGGGGATGACGAACAGTTGGGCAAAGTGTTGAGCGGCACCATCGGCATCACGGCGCTCGTCTTCGGCATCATCGCGCTGCTGATGGCTGCGGCTTTCCCGTGGCTCACCCCGTTGTTCCATATTGAATTCACCGGAGAGACGCTCGAGCTGTACGTGCAATTCGGGCGGTTGGCCTTGCTGAGCAACTTCCTGTTCGTGTTCGGCAATGCCTACGGACAGTACCTCATCACCGTGGAACGGTACTGGGTGTACGGCATCACACCCATCCTGTACACGCTCGGAACGGTGCTTGGCACGGTATTCCTCACGCCGATCGTCGGCCCCTTCGGCCCGATGTACGGCACGGTCGGCGGAGCCTTCGTCTACGTGCTCCTGCGCATCTGGGCCGTGCATCGCCACGGCTGCCACATCGCGTTCTCCCTCTGGCATCCGGATCTGCCGGACATGGGGAAATTGATGCTGCCGCGCATTCTGGCGCTGGGAGCCTTCCAGCTGCAATTGTTGTACCTGACGGGATTCGCGTCGGGCCTGCCCTCGGGGTCGGTGACAATCGATACGTTCGCCCGCAACTTCCAGTCGGTGCTCGTGGGCGTGGTGGGCATCGCCGTCGCGCAGGCCGCGTATTCCCGCATGAGCCAAGCAGCCGCCACCGGACGGTACGATTCGTTCCGCCGCTTCTATCATTTCGGCTTAGGCTTCGGCACGGTGCTGACAATGGTCGGGGCGGTCGTGCTGGTCATGCTCGCGCCCATCGCCGCGCGTTTGGTTGGCCTCACGCCCCACCTCGAAGTGTTCACCGCATGCCTGGCCATTTACGCGGCGAGCATTCCTTTCGAGAGCGCAACGCACATCCAGTACCGCGCCTTCTACTCGCTGAAGCAGACCCTCGTGCCCGCCGTGATGGGTGTGCTGGGCGGCATCGTCGCCATTACCATCGCCGAACGTTCGTTGGACCAATGGGGCCTGTATGGCTTGGCGTGGGGGTACACCGCCGGTGAAATGTTCCAGGCGGTCGGTCTCGCGTTCACTTTGCCGCTCGTCGTTGCTCGCGTCCGCAGGAAGATCCCGCAGTCGACGATCGAGAATCCCGAACCATCGGTCATCTGACGCGGCAGGGGATTAACGCAGCACGTCGAACACCTTGTGGCCGCCCGCTTCGGCGGATTGTTCTCTGACCGCGGTCACGTGTGCGTGCGGCGGCCCGCGGCGAGCCCATTCCAACAAGCTGCGCACGGCATCTTCGCTTCCCTCAACATGGGCTTCCACCGCGCCATCCGGCAGATTCCGCACCCAGCCGTGGACGCCGAGGGCATCCGCTTCCTGTTTCATGGTTTTGCGGAAGAAGACTCCTTGGACGACGCCCGTGATGTGCAGGTGAAAGGCGATCACGCGATTACTATCAAAGAACAGTCTCCATTCCACAATCCTCAGAAATTGCTACAAAAACTAATTTGTGCTCTAATCACTATAGTGTCGTGACTATCGCTGTTTCACATTCTCGTTTCGAGGTGCCGTATGAATCGTCGTGTGTGGATTTCGACCGCTGTGGTCATGGTGTTGTTCTACGGAAGCGTTGTGTTCTATGCGTGGAACACTTCTCCGCGAGCCCCCCAAGATTCCTTGCCCGATACCGGACCGGGCGTGACCGAAGTGGATTTGGACGAACAGAAGGCGCAGGTCGAGCAGCAGATGCGCGCGCTGGGTGAACGCTTCGCCGACCCGCGCTTGACCATGCAGGTCATGACGCGCCGTCTCGCGAAGAACGATACCGACGTCGAGGCGCTGCGACTCCGCGGACAGGCCCACTTCCTCTTCAGTGAGTGGCTGAGCGCCGCGGCGGATTTCGACCGCCTCCTTCCGCTGACCAGCGGCGCCGAGAAATCGTGGTTCGCGCTGGAAGCTGCGTATTCCTACCACATCGCCGGCAAGGTGAATGACGCGAAGGATCGCTACGATCTCGCCTTTACGCTCGGCAAGCAGCACCGGTGCATCACGGGGGAGTATTACTACCGACGCGGGCAGTTCCGCGCGGCGGCTTACGGCATGGAATTCGCGCTCGAAGACTTCGAGAACGCCGGCCAGAGTCTGGATCTCCGCCGCGCCTACATGGCCTACGAGAACCTCTCTCACATGGCGTATGGCAAAGGCGATGTCGAACGGGGAGATGCCTACGGCCGTCTCGCGGACCGGAAGCGCGCCGAATACGACAAAACGAAAAAACGGTGAGGCACCGCGACACTCCGCCGTCCTTGGCCCGAAAGACCAGGGACGGTTTTTCGCGCGTTCAGCTCTCGCCGATGCGATGTTCGATGGCGCGTGCCGACCAGCTCGTCGGGCACATGTGCGCGATGGCGCGCTTGGCTTCGGCAATGACGACCGTCACATTGGCGCGACGGATGTGTGCGTCCGCATTGTTCCGTCGCGCCGCATGGAGAAGCGCGACGACATCACGGGCGATGTCTTTTGGGTCGTACAACGGGTCCTGTGCCAATTGTTGCAGCCGGAAGCGCAGAGCCAGAATGCCCGTCCGTACTTCGGGCAGCAGCATGGGCGACAGTGACGCGGCGAGTTCGTCCGCGCAGCGGTCGGCGGTCTCCGGGGGCATATTACTTCTTCTTCACCTGCGTGAAGTCGAGTTCCACCGGCGTCTCGCGGTCGAAGATGAGGACGAGCACCGTGAGCTTGCCCTTGTCGACATCCACGGAATCGATCGTTCCCTCGTAGTTCTTGAACGGTCCGTCGGCGATGACGACGAGGTCTCCCACCTGGAAATCG
>CAYRUZ010000012.1:28808-30234 GCA_964427895.1 uncultured Candidatus Peribacteria bacterium | reverse complement strand
CGTGGCGTTCGTGGTGGACGACGTGATGCTCGTTACCGTCGGCACGGTCGCATCGATCGTGACAGAGAGAGACGACGATGCCGTCGACTCGTTGCCCGCCGTGTCCGTCTGCGTGGCCGTCATCGCGTGCGCGGTCTCGGAGAGCGCCGATGCCGTGATCGTGACCGTGGACGAGCTGCAGGTACCGGTACCGACAGACGAACCGTCGGCCTTGAGTGTGACGGTGTTAGTGCCAGCGCACGAAACCGTGAAGCGCGGCGTGGTATCGGACGTGATGTCGTCCGTGCTGCTGGCACCGCTGTCGTCCGCGGTGAGCAGATCGGGCGTGCCGGTAGCCGCGGGGGCGGCGGTATCGATCGTCACGGAGAGACCGGAACTGTCGGCACCGTATCCGCCACCGCTGTCCTCACGCGCAGTGATACTGTAAGAGGCGTCGCTGAGCGTGGAAGACGTGAGACTGATCGTTCCGCCGCCGGCGCAGGTACCGGATGCAAGAGTGGTCGTACTCTCACGAAGCTGAACCGTGGCACCAGCGGTGCAGGTGATATCGAAGGTCGGCGTGTTGTCGGACGTCGTATTGTCTGTGGAAGACGATCCCAGATCAGAAGCGGAAGCGAGATCGGGCGTGCCCGTGACGGTGCCGGCTGCCCCAGTGATGAAAAACCACTCTGTGGAATCGGAGACACCCGCAAACTCACTGCGCATGGAATCGCGGAAGGCGCTGGCACTGATGAGAACGTAATAGGTCGTATTACCCTCGAGCGTTGCAGTAGGGTTGATGGTGATTGTGGTGGTGTTATCGCCCGTTACTTTAGATGAGGGCAGCGTGAAAGTTTCAACCGTACTATCATCTGACGTTTTTTTGAGAGTAATTGTTCCGCCGGTCATCGTATGGATTGCTTCTGTAAACGTGGCAACAAGATTGGAAGAGGGGCTAATATTGGCCTCACCATTTGCCGGGGTTAAGGCAGCAAAAATTGGATCCGCACAACTGCCACCAGATCCGGTACCTCCCGTACCACCTTCACAATTGAGCGTTCCCACTGTGGAATCGTCACTGATGATCATTTGCGTCCCATCACCACCACGGGCTGTTGAGTTGTTTCCACCGTTTGCAGTAATATCGCCGGTTATGGATGCAGACACGGTGACGAGTCCTCCGTGACCCGCACGGTCCGATGTCGCTCCCGCTCCTCCAGTCACGTTTATGTTTCCGGTTGTGGATGAAATAATGGTGACAGCTCCTCCGGGACCCGCATTCCCCACTCCGGTACTTCCTCCAATCGACGTAATATCACCTACAGTAGAAGATGTAAGAGAAATCGGTCCACCACCCAAATTCTGTCCTGTGTCAGTGGTGGAGATGAGCGCCTGAGAAGAAGCATTGACGTTCGTAAGCGTGATCGACCCGCCGGCAGTATCGCCG
>CAYRUZ010000012.1:0-28708 GCA_964427895.1 uncultured Candidatus Peribacteria bacterium | reverse complement strand
CCTGCGCTGACCGTCACATAGTACGCATCTTCCAGCAAAAACACGGATGGATTGATGGTGATGGTATCGGTACCGCCGCCTGTAACCTGCCCCGAATCTGCAGCGATGGTTTCCACTGTGGAGTTGTCGCTGCTCTTTTTAATCAGAATATTCCCACCGGATACAGGCGTGACAGCCTCCGCGAATGTCACAACAAGATTGGCATTGGGGAGGACGCTAAAAGCGTCATCGGCGGGACTGAGAGAGAAAACAGTGGGCGCATTGGAATCGACGGTAAACGTGACATCCGTTCCGGAAGACACATTTCCTGCGAGATCTTCCTGAGTCACCGTGAGCGTATGACTGCCTTCTGAGAGGGCACTCGTATCGCACGTCCAGTTGCCGCCATCCACTGCGGAAGTACAGAGCGTGGTAACGCCTTCTTTGACCGTGACTGTCGCAGAAGCTTCTCCTCCCGTTCCGCCGACCGTGGGAGTGGTATCCGTGACAGTCGATGCGCCGACGGGAGCGCTGATGCTGACGGCGGAGGGAGCCGCAACATCGATGGTGACGGTCAATCCCGGACTGTCTGCACTCTGCCCCGTAATACCGTCGTCCTCCCTGAAAGTGTACGTGTTTGAAGTGTTTCCCAATCCATCATCGACGAAAATAGAAAATGCCCCATCAGTGCAAATACCAGAATCAGATCCTGCTCCGGAGTAGTAGATTTGGACCGTATTCCCAGACGTACACGGTCCGGTGAACGTCGGATTCATGTTCGTGATGTTGTCCGTATCACTTACTCCGGTGTCTGATCCGGCAGCGAGATCGGGCGCATCTACGGGCGTATCCGTCGCCCATGCCCTGAGCGGCGACATCAGTCCCACGACAATGACCGCAACGAGTAAGCCACTCATCTGCTGCTTCAATGCGTGCCTGTATTGACAGTGTTGATATGAAGACATCAGAGAAGTATAGCAGAAACGAAAGGCTCTAGGAAGTGTTAAAAGCCATGTTTTCGGTGAAATTGGCCCTTGCGATCTTTCATCGCCAAAGTCGATGATTTTGGCCAGAGACGCCGTGGCAGTATGCTCCGGTCCATGGACCCCATCCGATTGCAGAAAGCCAACGATTTACGCGCTCGCGGAACACTGCCGTACGCGGCCAAATTCGACCGCAGCCATGCGCTAGCAGATGCCGCAAAGACCGAAAACGGCACGGCACTCTCGGTCGCCGGAAAGCTCGTGCTTCTGCGCGATATGGGCAAGATGAACTTCTTAACGCTCCAGGATCACACGGGACGGATGCAGGTGCTCTTTCGGGAAGACGATCTGGGAAAAGAGAAGGTGAAGGAGCTGATTAAGACCGTCGACTTGGGCGACTTCATCGGTATCACCGGCGAACGTTTCACCACCAAAACCGGCGAACCGACCGTGCTCCTCAAGAGCTGGTCGATGCTCAGCAAGGCGCTTCGGCAGCCACCGGAAAAGTGGGCGGGGATTGCCGATCAGGAGACGGCCTGGCGTCAGCGCTATCTGGATCTACAGAGCAACCGCGAGACGTTCGAGCGCTTCGAGTTGCGCAGTCTCTTCGTGCGCAAACTCCGCGAGTTCTACTGGAAAAAAGGCTTCATCGAGATCGAGACACCGGTGCTCACCAACGCCGCGTCCGGCGCGCTGGCTACACCGTTTGTGACGCACCACGCCGCGTACGATCTGGACGTGTACCTGCGCATTGCTCCGGAGACGTTCCTCAAGGAATGTCTCGTCGGTGGATTTGATCGCGTGTTTGAAGTGGCGAGAGTGTTCCGCAACGAAGGTCTCGATCCGAGCCACCTCCAGGACTTCACGATGGTCGAGCACTACGCCGCGTACTGGGACTACGTCGAGAACATGAAGTTCACCGAGGAGATGCTCGGTACGCTCGTGAAGGAGATCCTCGGCACGACGAAAGTGAAGATCCCCGACCGCGACGGAAACCTGGTGGAAGTCGACTTTGCTCCACCGTGGCCGCGGCTCACGATTCGAGATGCAATCAAAGGCGCTTGCGGGGTGGATATTGAGGAGCACAAAACCGCGGGAGCCCTGAGGGAAGCCATGAAATCGAAGTCGATCACATTGGACCTGGATGTGTCCAAACTCGGCCGAGGCAACCTTATTGACCAGCTGTACAAGAAAGTCAGCCGTCCGAGCCTCATTCAACCGACGTTTATCATCCAGCACCCAATCGAGTTGAGCCCTTTGGCTCGCCGAAATGATGACAATCCGGGGATCACGGATCGCTTCCAGCTCGTGGTAGGCGGATGGGAGATCGTGAACGCCTACAGCGAGCTCATCGACCCCGTCGATCAGGCCCAGAGGTTCGACGATCAGGCCAAGGCGCACGCCGGTGGCGACGCCGATGCACACAAGAAGGATGACGACTTCGTGACAGCCCTGGAGTACGGCTGTCCGCCGTGTTCGGGCTGGGGCATGGGTATCGACCGCATCGTGGCGCTTCTGACGCAACAGACCAATTTGAGGGACGTGGTGCTGTTTCCGTTGATGAAGCCGCTGGGTGAGACGCAAAGGACGGAGAAGACGCACGAGACGCAAAAGAAGACATCTTCCTCTGCGTCCATTGCGTCCTCAACATCTCCTACGTCTTCGACGCTCTCACTTCCGGCACAACATTTGGAATACGGACATCTTCTCCCCGCCGCCCACGGCCTCATCGAGAAGCATGCGGACCAAACCCGGGCCCACTTGCTCGCCACCGGCGCGGCCATGGAGGCGCTTGCGAAGAAATTCGGCGGCGATCCCGCCACATGGAAGGTCGCGGGCATGCTCCATGACCTCGATTGGGATCATCTCCAGAAGGATGCGGAAAAACACTGTGGTACCACATTGGAACAGATGCTCGCGGAGATCAAAGCGCCGCAGGAACTCCTCGGCGACATCCGCGCGCATTACGCCGCCATGTACGGAGCCGACTATCCGCTCAATACCCAACTCCGGAAGGCCCTCTACTGCGTCGACGAGCTCACGGGCTTCATCATCGCGGTGACGCTCGTGCGCCCGAGCAAGAAGATCGGCGACGTCGAGGTGAGTTCCGTGAAAAAGAAGCTCAAGGACAAAGGATTCGCCGCCCAAGTGGACCGGAAGCAGATTCAATCCTGCGAGGAACTGCTCGCGGTGCCTTTAGATGAGATGATCGGGCTGACGCTCGAGGCCATGAAGGCGATCGCCGCGGATTTGGGCCTCTGAGATCGATTTTTTGGCTTCGATCAGGGCTGATTCGGATTGCATGATTCGCGATCTTGCGCCGGATCCGATCCGTCTTCACCATGTGCGGCCCCTATGCCCCATCTCCAGCTCTATCACCCCGATGACCTGCCCGAGAACGGCGACGAGGCGCAGAGGAAAATCACGGGAAGAGGGCTCGCCTTCTACCAATTGAAGGATCCCCGCGTTTCGCGCGCGGCACGCCGGCTTCTGCAAACGGCTACCGATGACGCCGACTTGATCCTCCCGCTACGCCGCAAGGAGGAGGAAAATGCCTGAACCGGCCCTTACTTTCCGCCGCCGAGCAGCGACCGGATGCTCGCGAGAAATCCTTCCTGCTTCTTTACGACGGGCATGGGCGCGGGCATCTTGGGCGGTTCCATCTTTTTGAGCTGCGCCTCGGAGTAGTACTCGACCCAGTACCCGGGAACGCCCTCGACCGAGACGGATTTGGCGATGAGGGCGCCTTTCGGAAATTCGTGATAATACGGCGCGTCCGGATTGATGGCTTCCTTTTCCCGCGCGGAGACGGCATCGGCGGGGATGCGTAAGGCGCGAACCTCCGGGAAACGGTCCATGGCCTCCGCCAAGATCTGGCGAAACTTCGCGGGATCGGCGCCTACCTGGGAAAGCTTGGAGGCATACTTCGAGAACAGATCCGTCAGTGCGGGCAAATCCTCTGACGCCTGCGCTTCGGCCGCCCCCTTGGGAACGGCCGGCCCCATGGACGCGAAGCGGAATCGATCGGGGGCGGGGCGTTCGACGCTCCAGGTATCGCCCACGATGGGATGGATGCCGCCGTCCTCCTGTCCTTCGACGACGTGCGCCGTGCTCGGGAAGAGGCTGACACGGAGGCGAACCGCCTCGCGCGCGAGCAGACCGCTGAAGGGTTCCGCGCTGATCTCCCGGAGGAAACGCACGAGAAGCGCGCGATACCGGTCTTCGGACTCTCCGGGTTCGCGCAAGGGATCGAGGCGGGCGCTGTTTTTGGCGAAGTACTCGACCATCTTCTGCTGCACCGCGCGGAGATCTTCCGGCGTGAGTTCTTGGAGGATTTGCAATCGCTCGAAGAGGCTCGTCGTACGATTCGCGAGGCGTCGGATCGATTCCGACCCGCCGGTCATGCCGTCGCGGGAAGGCTGACCATCGGGGCCGACGTGCTTGTCGAGGGGCATCATGAAAGAGGGTAATAGTTTATTATAACACAAATCAACGTATTTTTCCATTTTCTGAAAACCGCTGTGGGAGGGCTCTCTAAGAAGAACGCTCAGGAAGCCCCCTGCAACCAATCGCTGCTTTCCCCGAACAATCGCTTCCACCAGGGCTGCTTCTTATCGTGCGGCGGAGCCGCTTCGCCTACCGCGTTCGGATCGATTCTGTCGGGAATGCAATGCATTCTCTCCACGCTTTCGCGCCAACGGAGCGTCCAGCAGCGGATGCCGCTCCGCACCTCCAGATCGCGCTTTGCATCCATGGCGCTCGTGGAGAGATACGCGCTCATGTACTCGGAGGCCGCGGTCACGCTCCCGAGCGTCACGCCCGAGAGCGCGCGCCGGAAGCATTCATGCCGCAGGTCGTCGCCCCTGATACCCAGAGACAGCTCCAATCGGTTCAGCGAAGCCTGTCCATGGCTCGCCAGGAGGAAGGCCCTGTGCTGGCGCAGAAGCCGCAGGGTCTCGAACGAGGGCTCTCCCTCCGCAAGTTCGGCATGGAGGGTGATGAGGACGCTCAAGTACTGGTAGAGATCCCCGCCGAAGTCACGGGGCAGGAACTCGTTTTCGATGACCGTGAGCACCTCCACGGGAAGACGGACGAGGCAACCCGAATGCTCGAAGACGAGACCGTCGCCGAAGTCGTGGACGTCTTGCTCCATGCTCAGAGGATGACCTCCTGCTCCCGCTCGGGCATCAGCACCTCGGCGCCGGTCGCTTTCGTGATGCGCTTGGCGAAGGGCTCCATCTGCTCGGGTTCGCCGTGGACGAGGACCACCTTCTTGAGACCGCTCACGGCCTGCACGTAGGCGTCCAGGTCGTCCATGTCGGCGTGTCCGGAGTAGACGTCGATCTGCACGACCTCGGCCTTCTTCTGGTACTGGCGATCGAAGATCTTCACCGCGGTGACGGACGGGTCGATGATGCGCCGCCCGAGCGTGTTCTCCGCCATGTAGCCGACGGCGAGCACGGTGTTGCGCGCGTCCTCGATCTGGTTTTTCAGGTGGTGGCGGATGCGCCCGGCCTCGCACATGCCGGAGGCCGCCATGATGATCATGGGCCCGGGCGTGCCGTTGAGTTCCTTGCTCTCCTCCGCGGTCTTCGTGTAGCGGATGAGCGAGAATTGAAACGGGTTGTGCTGGCGACTGAGGAACTGCTCGAACATGTCGCGGTCGTAGCACTCGGGATGCTTCATGAAGACGTCCGTGACGGCGCTCGCGAGCGGGGAATCGATGACGATGGGGATCGCGGGGATGCGGCGCTGGTCCCACAGCACGTGCAGGTCGTAGACGATCTCCTGCGTGCGCTCCAGGGAGAAGGCCGGGATGATGATCTTTCCGCCGCGCTTGGCCGTGCGCAGGATCACCTCCTCGAGCACCTTCTTCCCCTGCTCCGGATCGCCGTGACGGCGGTCGCCGTAGGTCGACTCGCAGATGAGGGTATCGACCGGCGGCATCGGAAGCGGGTCGCGGATGATCGGCAGCGTGGAGCGGCCAAGGTCGGCGCTGAAGCCGATCGAGCGCTTGACGCCGTTCTCCGTGACTTCCATCAGCAGCTGCGCGGCGCCGATGATGTGGCCGGCGTCGAAGAACTGGATGCGGAGTCCCGGGACCGGCTCGAACCACTCGCCGTAGTTGCACCCGCGGAAGAGCGTCATGCATGCGGCGGCGTCCGCCTGCGTGTAGAGCGGGCCCTCGCACGGGATCATCGAATCCTTGAGGTACTTGCAGAAGTACTCCTCGTCCTGTTCCTGGATGTAGCCGCCGTCCTTGAGCATCACCTCTGCCAGATCCTTCGTGGCGTACGTGCAGAAGACGGGGCCGCGGTAGCCCTTCTTCCAGAGGAGCGGAATGCGCCCCACGTGGTCCATGTGCGCGTGGCTGAGCACCACGGCGTCGATGTCCGTGACGCGGAAGGAGAATTCCGCGTTCTTCTTGGCGGCCTCGCTGCGCACGCCTTGGAAGAGTCCGCAGTCCAGGAGGACGCGTTTGCCATTCACGTGGAGTTCGTGGCAGGTCCCGGTGACTTCACGGGCGGCGCCGTGGCAGATCAGTTTCATCGGGTTCCACTATACCGAACTTCCGGCGATGTCACTCCCCGGTCGAAAAGAGCTCCTCGATGCGGCCGCGGCAGGTTTCGAGCGTTTGCTTTACGAATGCCCTGTTCTCATCGGTGATCGCCAGGAAGTCGCGGGCATGGAGTTCGATCGCGACCGCCGCGTCGGAAAACCGACGCGAAAACGGGTCGAGAGGACCGAGCAGGTCCGCCCACTGGCGGAAATGCCCCTGCAGATCGCTCAGGATCGCGAGCGCGGCACGCTCCTGCCCGGCGTTGAGGCGCGGCGCCTTCTTCCGCCCGCGCTCCTTGGCCAGCGCGGCGACGGCCTTCAGCGCGGCGACCGCCTGGGACGGCTCGACGCGGAGGGAACGAAGGGTTTGAAGCGGCGATTCGGGAGGATGACGCATGGCGAGGAAAGGGCATCACTTGTACCGCAGGGCATCCAGCGGATTGAGGCGCGAGGCGCGGCGGGAGGGATACAGACCCGTCAGGAAGCCGATGACGGCGGAGAACACGATGATGAGGATCACGAACCACGTCGGGAAAAGGAAGAGCGAGAGCTCCGTTCCGCCGAAACGGCGCGCCAGGACGTTGATGGCGGCGTTCGCGACGAATCCTCCGAGCATGCCGACGCCCACGCCGACGAGACCGCCGAGGAAACCCATGAGCATGGATTCGAGGAGGAAGAGCTTGCGGACATCGGAACGGCGGATGCCGATGGAGCGCATGATGCCGATCTCATTCGTGCGCTCGAGCAGCGCGATCGTCATGGTGTTGAACATGCCGATGGCGGAGACGAAGAGGGCCACGAGGCCGAACAGCGCGAGGACCGCCTGGACGATGCGGAAGATGCGGTTGGCCTGCTCGATGACGTCGGACAGCGCCGAGACGACGAATCCCCGCTTGATGAGCGCGTCGCGCACCGGCTCGAGCACGGTGTCGCCGGCGACGCGCACCTTGAGCTGATCGACGGCGCGCAGGGGCTCGCCGGGAATGGCGACGAACGGCATCATCACGACGCTCTGCACGTCGTCGTCGAGCACGCCGACCACGTGCACCTCGACCGGCAGGCGCACGGTGCGGTTCTTCGCCTTCGTGGCCGCATCGGCGGGCAGGAGCAGATCGACCGCGAGTGTTTTGCCGATGATGTCCATCGGCGACAGGTTAAAGAGCCTCGCGGTGGCGCCGGAGACGACGATCGCGCCCGCCTCATCGGGTCCGTACGCTCTGCCCGCGGCCAGGCGCACGCCCTGCAGGCGGAAAAACGACTGGTCGACCATGGAAACCTGCGCGTTGCTCGTGATGGCGGCGACGGAGACCTGCGCCGAGTAGTTCTTGAGCCGGCTGACCTCGCGCACCTCGGGCATGGCGGAAAGGCCGGCGATCGTCTCGGGCGTCAGGCGCACGCTGTCCGAGGGGCCCGGCGAGACGTCGAGCGTGAGGAGGGCGTCGGCCGACGCGATGCGCTGGAGGATGACCTGCTGCAGCCCGTAGCCGAGACCGACCAGGAAGAGCACGGTCCCGATGCCGATGCCGACGCCGAGGATGGTCAAGAACGTGCGCATCGGGCGCGTTTTGAACATGCGGGTCGACAGGGAGAGGAGATCGAGGATGTTCATCGCTCGGAGGGGGAAGCGGACTCGCCGGGCGGAGCGGATGCGGGAGGAGGCGGTACGACGGGAGGGACCTGCGCGAGGAACTCGAGGCGGCGGAGGACGTTGCGCGCGGAGCGGGGGTCCATGCCGACCCCGCCGCGGCTCACCGGCTCGACGAGCATCGCCATCGCCTGGTGGATGGTGACGTGACGGTGCAGCAGACGGGCGATCACGCCGTCGAGGCGACGGACCGCCTCCGCGTCGTCGAGGACGATCTTCTCGTCGTCGAGGATCATGCGACGGATGTCCCTGCGCTCGGAAGCGGGATCCTTTTCGGCCTCCTCCAGGCGGTGGAGCACCCACATCTCGCTCGTGAGCTTCTGGATTTGATGGCCCATCTTCTCGGCCCGCTCGGGATGCATGCCGAGACCCCCCTCCTTCGGCGACGCGCGGAGGAAGCGCACGAGGGAGGCGACGTCGTGATGCTCGGTCGTGAAGAGCGACGCGACGCGCTCCGCGAGCACGCCCATCTCCTCGAGCGACATGCCCGCGAAGACGTCGGCGATGAGCTCCTCGGCGCGCAGGACGACCGACTGGTCCTCGCTGCCCATCGTCTCCGGGAGGAAGGTACGGGCCCAGTGGCGCAAGGAAGAGTGCAGGCTCGTCACCATGCTCGTGACGGGGGACTTTTGGCGTTCCGCCTCGGTGTTGACCTTCGTGCCCGTGATCGCGCCGTCGCGCAGGTAGAAGATGCGGTGCGCGTGGTGCAGATGGGACGGGTCGTGCGTGACGAGGATGACGGTCTTGCGGAGGTTGTCGTTGAGCGACCGCAGGAGAGTCATCACCTCCTCGGACGAGACGGAATCGAGGTTGCCCACCGGTTCGTCCGCGACGATGACCTCGGGGTCGTTCATGAGCGAGCGGCAGATGGCGACGCGCTGCTGCTGGCCTCCGGAGAGTTCCGCGGGCAGCTTCTTGCGCTGGGCGCCGACGCCGAACTTCTCGAGGAGCTCCTGCGCCTTCCGCAGGCGCTGGCCCTTCGCGCCGCGGAGCGCCACCTGCGGCAGCGCGACGTTCTCCTCCACGGACAGCGACGGAATCAGGTGGTACGACTGGAACACCATGCCGATGGTACGCTGGTAATAGTTCTCGAGTTCCCTCTGGCTGAGCGTGCGGAGGTTCTGGCCACGCACGACGATGTCGCCCTCGATCTTCCTCTCGAGGCCCGCGAGCGAGTAGAGCAGCGTGGATTTTCCGCAACCGGAGGGGCCGAAGAAGATGATGTACTCCCCGGGGAAGATCTCGAGGTTGATGTCCTTGAGCGCGTGGACCTCGTTGCTCTTCCCGGGGAAGTAGGTGACGTTGAGGTCGCGGACGGTGATGACGGGGTTGGTGTTTTCCATGGGATCAGGAACGGAGATTGCCGAGCCAGCCGAAGAGAGATTCGATCTGGCGGGTGATGATGTCGAAGACGCTCTCTTCCTGGCGGGGCGTCAGGATGGTATACATGCGCGACGTGACGGAACCGCCCTCGGAATCGCGGCTTTCGACGCGGAAGCTATAGACCGTGCCCGGATCCAGGTTGGGCAGGAGGACGACGTGCTTGCGGGTGTAGCTCGAGAGCGGCGGGACGACCTGCACGAGCGCCCCCGTGCCGTCGACGGCGATCCCCTTCTGGAACGACACGGCGCTGGTCGCGCTGACGTTCGTGTTCCAGGTGACGACCGCCTGCACGCGGTTGTCCTTGCCGGGGAGAAGGGCGGCGTTGGTCTGGATGTCGGTCACCTCGAGCGGGATCCCCTCCTTCGCCGTGACGAAGCGGTTGATGACCTTGCTTACGGTGATGCCGGCGGGGGTCGTGCCCCACAGATCGGCGTCGTAGTACGTGGAGGGATCGAGGTCGCGGACGACGATGCTGTGCTCCGTGCCGAACTCGCCGTCGCTCTCGCGCAGGGCCTGTTCGGGGACCACGACGCCGTCGAGGTACGGGCTCACGGTCACCGCGGACGTCGTGGGAGCGCTGGTGGTCCAGGTGAAGCGGGCGCTGTTCTCGGACAAGACCTCCGCCTTGAAGGTGAGGATCTCCACGGTGGACTGCGACGTGGTGAAGACGAGATCCCCCGATACCGCTTCCGTGCCAAGGATCGTGACGGTGCGCGCCTTGTAGCGGTAGCGCGTGCCGGGCTCGAGGCCGTGAAGGGTCACGCTGTGCTCGCTTTCATCCGCGCCGGCTTCGCCCGAGGTCTGGACGTAGGCCGCCGCGGACGAGTCGTCCTTGCCGTAGGAGACGAGCGAATTGCCGGGCTCGTCGGTCGTCCAGGTGATCGTCGCGGTGGTATCGGTGACTTCCACCTTGGGCTCGCTGCTGAAGACCGCGGGCAGCGTGGCGCCGGCGATGGTGCGGAGCGTGAGGATTCCGCTGCGCAGAGCCATGGTGTACGCGGCCTCATCCACCTTTCCCTTGAGATCCTGCGCGACGGAAACCGTCTTTTCGAGGGCGGCGGCGAAGGCGTCCAGGCCCGTCTTCGCCTCTTCCGGAGCGGGGTGCAGCGACGACGTGCTGGAGTTCTCGCTCGACGCCACGCTGGAGGAGCTCGCGTCGGCGGACGGTCCGGGCGTCGTGAAGGTCTGCTCTTCCGACAGGCCCGCGTTGCCCGCGGTATCGTAGGAAATGGCGACGAACTTGTACGTCGTGCCGGGCGACAGATGGGAGACGGTGACCGAGTGGGTCAGGCTTCCCGTGAGCGAGGACGGATCGAAGGCCCCGCGTTCGCCGGTCGAGTCCTTGCCGAGCTTGAGGAGCGACATGGCCGGCTCGTCGGTGTTCCAGGTCACGGTGACGCTGTCGCCATCGAGCGCCGCGATCGCGACGTCGGACAGCCTGGGCCACTGGACATCCCTCCAGCCTCCGCCCCCGCCGCGGGAAACGGCGCTGACCGCGGACGAGACCGCGGACTGCAGCTGCTCGTCCGTGAAGAGCTCGCTTCGCGTCGTGAAGCTCGCGATGGATTGGACGTCGCTGTTGCCGTCGGCATCCGTGGACGTGATCTGGTAGTAGTACGGCGTACCGGCGCTCAAGCCGTCGAGGATGACGTAATGGGCGTTATCGAGCGACGTGCGCGACGTCGTGCCGGCCAACGAACCGCTCTCGGTGCCGAACGCGACCGTGGATTGCGCGCCTTCGTCGGTCGTCCAGGTGAGGACGGCAGCGACATCCGTCACAAGCGAGGCGGCGAGGTCGGAAACCTCGGGAGCCGTCGTATCGGGCGACGGCGTGGTGAAGGAGAGCAGATCGCCGGTAGCGATGTTGCCCGAGGTATCGACGGAAACGACCTGGTAATAGTACCGCGTCCCGGAGGAGAGACCGGTGATCGGGATGAAGTGCCTCATGTTATTCGTACCCGTCGTGGCCGACTGGTCGAGCGATCCGCCGTCCGTCCCGTAGTTCACGACTTCGGTAGTTACCTCGTCCGTCTGCCAGCTGATGATCACGCTCGTCGTGGCGAGCGATCCCGTGGCCGTGGAGGAGATGACGGGGGGAGTGGTGTCGAGACCGGTCGTCGTGAAGGAGAAGACTGAGCTTTCCGCGGAGTTCCCGGAAGCATCCGTGGACCGGACCTTGAAGAAGTATTCGGTGCCCGGCGTCAGACTCGTCATGCTGAGGACATGATGCATGTTATAGGAGCTTCCTCCGGTAACAACGGATGAGAGATCGTCCTCGGCCGTGCCGTAGAGGACGGCTCCGGTCGCGGTTTCGTCGGTGTTCCACGTGATCTGGGCGGAGGTGGTGGTCACGGAGCCCGTGGCCGTGGAGGAGATGACGGGGGGAGCGGTGTCCGACGAAAGGGTCGTGAAGGAGAAGACCGGACTTTCGGCGGAGTTCCCGGCGGCGTCCGTGGACCGGACCTTGAAGAAGTATCCGGTGCCCGGCGCGAGCCCGCTCACCGGGACCGCATGGCGCATGTTGTAGGAGCCGCCTCCCGAGACGACGAATGAGAGATCGTCCTCGGCCGTGCCGTAGAGGACGGCTCCGGTCGCGGATTCATTCGTGTTCCACGTGATGAGGACGCTCGTCGTGGCGAGCGATCCCGTGGCCGTGGAGGAGATGACGGGGGGAGTGGTGTCGAGACCGGTCGTCGTGAAGGAGAAGACTGAGCTTTCCGCGGAGTTCCCGGAAGCATCCGTGGACCGGACCTTGAAGAAGTATTCGGTGCCCGGCGTCAGACTCGTCATGCTGAGGACATGATGCATGTTATAGGAGCTTCCTCCGGTAACAACGGATGAGAGATCGTCCTCGGCCGTGCCGTAGAGGACGGCTCCGGTCGCGGTTTCGTCGGTGTTCCACGTGATCTGGGCGGAGGTGGTGGTCACGGAGCCCGTGGCCGTGGAGGAGATGACGGGGGGAGCGGTGTCCGACGAAAGGGTCGTGAAGGAGAGCTCGGCGCTGCTGCCCACGTTATCGCCCTCGTCTGCCGAATACGCCCTGAAAAAGTACTGCGTCCCCGGATCGAGACCAGTGAGGAAGATTACGTGCGTCATATTGAAATCCTCGCCGTTGCCGCTCGCGGAGCGGTAATAGAGTCCGCTGCCCGTACCGTAGCGCACCTGCTCGGTCGACGCCTCGTTGGTACGCCAGACGATGCGCGCGGTCGTCTCCGTGATCGCCGTGGCGGTCACGTCGCTGACGATCGGCGCGAAGAGATCCGTCGAGCCGGACGGGTTCACGATGGAGACCGTCCCCGTGTACTGGAAGGCGTCGACGAAGGTCCAGTGCGCGGATGAACCGTCCTCGACGATGAAGACGACGTTGTGGAAATAGTTACCGTTGCTGATGACATTCTCCGTCCCCGTCGCGGTGAAGTAGACGGTGTTGTCCGCCGTGAATACGCCGTCCGTGGCGTCCCATTCGCCCGATACGCGCACATCGTCGTCGCCCATCTCGAAGGTTCCCGCGATGCTGACGTCGTTCGCGTAGATCTTGCTTCCCGGCGCGTAGCGGCCGTCCGCATTCCGGAGGCGCACGCCGTCATTCAGGACCAGTGACGTTCCGCTCATGGAGTAGACAAGGGGCAGATTCGCGCTCAGAAGAACGCCGGACTCGGTATTCAGCATGCTGTTCGTGATCGCCGATCCGTTCTGAGCTCCCACGGAAAGCGTGTTGCCGTAGAGCGTGAATCCAAGACTCGTGCCGTTCGTGACGGTGATGAGCGATCCCGTTTCCGTGCCCGTGGAGAAATGCAGCGCGAGCAACGCGCCGGAGTCCAGATTCGGCACCAGATGGCTCGGGTTCCCGTCGTTGAACGTGGCGATGCCGGAACCGTCGGTGGAGGACGTGACAGGCGCGTCGTCGTTCACGATGGCCGTGACCGTGATGCCGGAGGTGTACGCCGAACCGTCCCTATGGACGACGGTGACGACCATCGGGAACGCCCAACCGGTATTGTTTCCGGCGTTGGTGGCGTCGTTCGCCGCGAGAATCGTGGTTCCGGAGGTATTGTCGCTCCCTTGCACCGAAATGTATTGCAGGTCGTAACTCGCCGGATTGATCGACCACTGCTGACCGTTGACGGAGCTCTGCAATGAGAGTGTGTTTCCGACCGAACCGCGCATGGTCCAGGCGCCCTGCACCGTCTGCGTCGTGCCGGCGCCGAACGTGAGCGTCGCCGCCGCGGAGGTCCGCTTGCTCAGGGCATGGAACGTGGTGGATCCGGAAAGGGTCTGGTTGCCTCCGGTGAGGCGTACTGTTCCCGTTCCCGGGGTGAAGGCTCCGCCGGATTCCTTCTCCCACGTGCCGTCGAGCGAAATCGTCCTGTTGCTGCCCACGTCCAGCGTGCCACCGCGGAGAACGATGCTTCCCGAGACGTTGAGCGGCGAGGCGAGCGTGACCGTCTTGGCCGGCGCGTTGACGGTGACCGAGCCGAAATGCCGGGGCTCGGTGACGGTCGCGTCGCTCGTGAAGACGGTGCTTCCGCTGCCGACGAAGACGCCCGTGTCCGTCCAGTTGCCGGCGACCGTGATGGTTTTCTGGTTTTGCCGGAGCGTTCCGCGGGTGATCGTATGGTTGCCGTTGACGGTGATGTCGTTATTCAGTGTCCAGAGACCCGAACCGCTGATGGTAAGGTTGGCGAAGCTGGTGATACCATCGAGGCCGCTGTACGACGACGATCCCGTGAAGATCACCGTGCCGCCGTGCGCGGCGTCGTTCGTGAGCGAGAGTGTTTCGGAGCCGAGCATCTGCAGCACCGCGTCGTTGCGGAAGGTGCCGCCGATCGTGAGACTCGCGCCGCTCAAACTGAGCTTTCCGTTGCTGATGGTGAGGTTCCCCGTGGTGGCGAGGCCCCCGGAAGCGGTCCACAGTCCGTTCGCGGCGTTGAACGCCAGGGCGGCGAACGACGAGGACCCCTTCGCGATGCTTCCCGAGCCGGTGAAAGTCACAGTGTTCGATCCCGTGAACGTTCCCGTCCTGCTGTTCCAATTGCGGGAGACGGAGACGGCGTTGCTTGCCATGGCGAACGTGCCGCGGACGTCGACGTTGCCCGTCGTGACCGTTCCGCCGGGAGCGAACGTGCTGGAAGCGGGAACGATGAGGGTGTAGGGGGTGGTCACCGTCAGGTTGCCCCCGGACACCTGGTACACGGAGGCAAGGTCGCCGTCCGCGATCGTCCCGTCGGCGATGTCGGCGTTCGTGATGGAAGAGGCCCCCTCGCTGCGGAGAATCAAGGCGTTGGCGTACAAGGGAATGCTGAGCTGCTGCGCGTCGGATACGACGATCGTCGCGCCCTTCATGGATTCGCCGGATGTCCAGAACGTGAGGATATCGCCGGGCAGCACTTCGACGCTCGTGAAGCGCGCAGAGCCGGAAACGGTATCCGCCGTGGTTTGGAGCACGCCGTTCAGGCCGAACGCGACGGTCGTTCCGTCGGGAGCGGGCGTCGTCCCGGCGTCCGTGTAGACGTTCACGCTCACCGGGAACGACCAGCCGCTGTTATTGAGAGCGTTCGTGCATCCCGTATCGCAGATGACCGCGCTGTTCCCGTTGTTCTGATCGCGCACGTTCACGTAGCTGATCGATCGCCCGGCGTTCCCGATGTTCACGGGCGCCTTGCTTCCGGGCGTATCCGAACGGAGGCTGAGCTGTTGGCCGAGTACGCCCTGGAGCGTGGCGGCGCCCTGGATGGCGGTGGTCGCCCCCGCGGGGAACGTGAGCGTGGCGGCGGCGGAGACGGATTTCGTGAGATTGTAGAAGGTGGTGTTCGAACTGCCGGCGACGGATTGGTTCCCGCCGTTAAGCACCACCGCTCCCGCGCGCGCGTTGAAACCGCCGTTGTTGGTCAGGCTGCCGCTCAGCGTCAACGTGTGGTTGAACGCGGACACGTCCAGGGTGCCCGCGGTGATGGTGATGCTGCCGCTGACCGTGAGCGGGCGCCCGAGGGCGACCGTGGCACCAGCGGCGTTGACGGTAACCGATTTGAATCCGCGCGGCTCGGTGATGGTGCCATTGCCGGTGAAGACCATCGAACCGGACGACGTGAAATTCGCGTTGTTCGTCCAGCTTCCCCCAACGCTGATCGTCTTCTGCTTCTGCAGGAGCGTTCCGGAGGTGAGGACGACGTTGCCCGTCGTGCTGATGGCATTATTGAGACTCCAGGTGCCCGCGCCGCTCAGCGTGAGATTCGCGAAGCTCGTGAAGCCGTTGAGCCCCGTGTAATTGGACGGACCGTCGTACCAGACGGTGCCGCCGTGCGCCGTGTCGTTGGTGACCGACGTGAGCGTCTCGGTGCCGTGCATCCGCAGCGTCCCGTCGTTGCGGAACGTCCCGCCGACCGTGAGGCTCGAGCCGCTGAGATGCAGCGTGCCCGCCGAGATCGTCAGATTGCCCGCAGTGGCCAGAGAACTGATGGGAGTCCACTTACCATTGAGGGCGTTGAAGACGAGTGCATTAAAGGAGCTGGATCCTCTCCGGATACTTCCTGATCCCGTGAATGTCACGGTGTTTGCTCCCGTAAACGTACCGCTGCTACTGTCCCAGCTCCCCGAGACGCTCACCGCATTGGTGCTCATGGCGAAGGTTCCCTGGACGGTCACGTTGGATGCGTTCACGGTGTTGCCGGGCGCGAACGTGTGGCCACTGGGAATCAGGAGTGTTTTGTCCGTGCCCATGGTGAGCGTGCCCGCGGAGACAGAATAGAGTTCGGCAAGCTGTGCATCTCCGTATCCCGCAGCTGTGGCCAAATTTGCATTGGTGGTGGATCCGCCATTGTCATTACGAACGATGAGCTTGTTCTTGTAAATGTCGTATCTGACCGTATTGGCATTGCCATCGGAGACGCTCACCACTCCCCCGTTTTCTCCGGGCGTTCCTGTGAGATACACGGCGATGACGCTGCCGGCGTTCACGACCGTGTTCAGCTGGTAGTTTCCGGAGGCATCAGTCGTTGTCGTCACCGGCGTGCCTCCGTCAACGGAAACCGCCACGGTGTGTCCCGCCCCGATGGGCGTGACACCGGCATCAGCGTAGACAGTTCCGGTAATCGGAAAGATCCAGTTGGTGTTGTTGCCGGAATTCGTGCAACGAATACAAACGAGAGCTTGTCCTCCCGAGGCATTATTGTCTTTCACGTTCGCATAATCGATGGTCTGACTGCCAGAATCTCCGTCGAGAAGCAGGTACGTACCACTGCCATTTCTGGTACTACGAAGACTGAGCAGATTGGATGCAGCTCCGCGCAGAACAAGTGCGCCGGAGACGGACTGTCGGGACGTGTAATCCAGATACAGCGTGGAGGCCGCCGACACCGTCTTGCTCAGATTGCTGAAGACGGTGCTTCCGGAAACCGTCTGCACCCCCGCTCCGTTGAGGGTGAGTGTTCCCCCGGCGAGGGACAGATCGCCCTGCAGGTTCATGTTCCCCGAGACGGATACGTTGTTGCCCGCCGTACGGAGTTCGCCGCTGTACACCCTCAGATCGCCGGCGACGGTGACGTTGCCGTCCAGGACGTATTTTCCGGATCCCGTATTCTTGTTTCCATTGTACAGCGCGGCCACCTCGTTGGCGGAAAGCGCGCGGCTATACATGCGCACATCATCCATTGCGCCGTTGAACGGCTGCAGCACGCTGCCCGCGCTGCCGATGTTCGCGCCAATGCGCAGCGTCCTGTTCGTCGAGGTTGCGTTTCCCGATTGCGTACGGGTCGCATCGGAAACTCCATCCACGTACACGGTCGCCGTCTGCGTCGACGACTTATACGTGGCAGTGACGAGGTGCCAAGCGCCGTCGTTCACCGTCGTCGTTCCCGTGACGCGGTTGCTCGACCAGTTCCACGTATCGAATCCCACTTTGCCCGCCGTCGTCGCGTTGATATGGAGAACACTGAGAATGCCAGAATCCGCTCCGGAAGTATCCCGAACAGAGAAGAAAGTCCCCAAGGACGATTGAGTCGTTTTGATCCAGGCGGAAATCGTGAAATCCGAAGCCGAAAGGTTGTAGTCAGCGTTGGAAGACACTTCGACGTAGGTACTGCTTCCATTGAGCTGTAGGCTGGATGGGTCATAGAATTGCATTCGTGAAGGCAAAACCGAGCCGCTCCACACGGGACTGGTCGCGACGCCGTTCCTGCCGTACCGGGAGCTGTCGCGCGCGACCGTGCCGATCCCGTCATCCAACTTCCAATAGCCCAACAATCCGTTATCGATGGTGAGACTCGCCAGGGAGTTGCCCCCCAGATTCAGCGCCTGGGACGTTGCGGCCGACGTGAGGAGCGTGCCCGTGGAAGTCGTAAACGTACCCGAGCTGGTGATGAACGAACCCGTGAGCGTCAGACCGTACGTCCCCATGGTAAGCGTTCCCAGGTTCGTAAGGTTCGCCGCGCGCACTCGACCGCCCGGCACGTACGATTTGCCGGAGTGCACATACAGAGATTTGCCTGACGCGAGCGTTAGGTCATTGTTGCTATTCACGGCATAGACCGCGGACACGTCGCTCATGCCTCCACTCGCTCCCGTGCGGAGCTGAGCGTTGGTAATGGGCGTGCCCGCATCCTCGTTGCGAGCGATGAGTGTATTTCCGTAGAGATCCAAGTTCGTCATGACCGACTGCAGGCCGGATACGACGGTCACGGCGGGCGTGCTTCCCACCGTGTACAGGGCGAGCACGGACCCCCCTGTCATGGCAACGTTCGAGAATGCATAGTTGCCGTTACTGTCTGCCGTTGCGGTTCCATATACGTTGCCGTTGATCGCCAGGCGTACCGATGGCGCGTTCGCGCGCGTGGTTCCCTGGTCCGTGTACACCGTTCCGGAAATGGTATTGGTGTAGATTTGCCAGTTGGTGACATTGCCGCCGCTTAGACATCCTTCGGATATCGTGTCACAGAGAATCGTCTGTCCGCCGGAGGCATCATTGTCTCTGACGTTCACGTAGTCCACTGTCTGGCTGCCGGAATCGCCGTCCAGGAGCAAGGGGCTTCCGCTCCCGGTTTTCGTGCTGCGGATGCTGAGGAGGTTGGATGCGGCTCCGCGGAGAATCAGCGCTCCAGATATCGATTGACGCGAGGTGTAATCGAGGAACAGGGTGGATGCCGCGGAGACGGTTTTCGTGAGATTCGTGAAGACCGTAGAGCCGGATATCGTCTGGGGGTTTGATCCATTGAGAGTGACCGTGCCGCCGTTGGGGATCAGATTTCCTTGGATGTTCATGTTGCCGGAAACGGACAGATTCTTTCCGTTCATGTCGATTCCTGCGGAAAACATGTCCAGCTTTCCCGCAATGGTGGCGTTGGTGCCAAGTGTATGCGTGGTGACGTTCTTGTTGCCGGCGTAGAGCGTGCTCACCTCGCTGGAAGTAAGTTCGCGGTTGTACATGCGGATATCATCGATCATGCCATTGAATAATGCGTCATAGTCCCCCGAGTACTGTCCGCAAAAATTCGTGCGTCCAAATACCAAAGGCTCTCCTCTGTCCTGCACGGCGGCGGGGCCCGCGGCGGTCCCTTCCAAAGCGCCGTTCACGTAGATTTTCAGGGTGCCGGACGTGAACACGGCAACCACGTGCACCCAGGAACCCACGACGGGTGCCGTGGTGGAATTTGCACCATAGCATGTCCCGCCCGTGCACATGCCAAATCCCCACGCTGTGGGTGACGTAGAAATTGCGTAGCCGGCATATCCACCTCCGGCGGGATTGGCATTTCTCTTATAAAGAGCGTACTGGCTTGTTGAAGGCGCCCCCCCGCAGGTTCCTGTGGCCTGGCTCCCCAGAAGCTTGGCCCACATCGAGATGCTCATCGCGGACGTAAAGGTGAGCGATGAAGAGTGCGGGACGGTCGCGTTGTTGTTTGCTGAATTGAACCGCACAGCGGAGGGATTGTAGAATTGCAGGCGGCTTGAGAGATTCGCGCCGGACCACATCAAGGGCGCGGTGCCGTTGAGCGTGCCGTTGTTCCTGTAACGTGACGAATCGCGCATCAACGTTCCGCCCCGGTCGTCAAGCTTCCAGTGACCGACCAGGCCGTTATCGATCGTCAGATTCCCGAGCGAGTTTGATCCCAAATCGAGCGCATTGGATGCGTTTCTGGGCTGCAGAATGGTTCCCGTACTGGTGGTGAACGTGCCGGTATCGGTAATGAGAGATCCCGTGAGCGTCAGTTTGTTCGTCCCCATCGTCATGGTGCCGTAGTTGCGGAGATCGGCTGCGCTGATGCGCCCGCCCGGGGTATATGTCACGCCGCTCCTCACGTAGAGCGACTTGCCCCCCGCGAGGGCGAGATCGTTACTGCTGTTCACGTCGTAGACCGCAGCCATGTCCGATCCGCCGCCGTTCCCGGCGATTTTGAGCAGGGCACTGGTCACGGGAATGGTTCCCGGTTCGCTCCGCACGATGAGGGTATTCCCGTACAGATCGATGCCCGTCATGGAAGAGCCCGATCCCACCACGATGGTTGCCGCTTTTGTTGTGTTGCCGCTCACAAAGAACCCCAGCACGGTTCCTCCCGTCATGGACACGTTGCTGAAGGTGAACTGGCCACTGCTGTTGGCCGTGGTCGTGATGTACGGTGCCCCATTAATGGTGAGCCCCACCGTTGGGGACGCCACGGGGGTGGTGCCCAAATCCGCGTACACCGTGCCGGAAATAGTGCTGGTCTGAATGGTCCAGTTCCGGTTATTGCCATTGTCGATACAGCCTTCCGTCAGGTTGCTGCAGACCAGGGCCTGGCCTCCGCTTGCGTACGAGTCCTTCACGCTCACGTACTGGATGTCTGCGGCGAGCTGCGTGCTGTCTGCGTCATACAAGATGCGTGCTCCGGATCCGATTTTTGTGGAGCGGAGGGAGAGGTTATTGCTCACGGCTCCCTGCAGAACCAGCGATCCCGAAACAGATTGGCGTGACGTGAAATCCATGTACGCCGTGCGCGCGCTGCTTGCGGTAATGGAGAAGCTATTGAAGATAGTGGAGCCGGAGAGCGTCTGCGGTCCGGTGCCGTTCATGATGAAGGCACCAGCCCGTGTGATGAAATCACCCTGCAGATCCGCGTTTCCTTTTACGGTGACGCTGTAATTGGCGGGAGACACATCCAGAGTGCCGTCGTAAATGCCCAGGTTGCCGTTCACGGTCAGGCTGCCCCCCAGTAGATAGGTGCCGGAGCCTGTGGACTTGTTTCCCGCGTAGAGACGCTTCACTTCGGAATCCACCAGCGCGCGGCTATAGATGCGGACATCATCGAGTACGCCTGTAATGTTATGTCCCACGCTCTCACTGGTGACGCTGGTCAGCGCGTACGCATGTGTGCCAAAGGAAGCCGGAGACGGAGATCCTCCGTACCAGGTCCCGTCAATATACGCATTCCATCCGCCTCCCGCGTACGTGAAGACGATATGGTGCCAACCGGGGCTGATCGTGGGACTTGCGTAGGAGAAATGGGAGACCGTATCGGAATACATACCGATCGTTTCGAGGCCGGTTGTTGTCGTGCAGTTGCCCAGAGCGATGTTTTGCCCTCCGTTGAATTGGATGAGATTTTGACATGCGCTGGACGTATTGATGGTCGATGTCGTCTTGAACCAGAGACTCACCGTGTTGACCGCTTGGCTGGTGACCGTCGCCGTAATGTACTGCGAAGCGGCTACTGTCTTAAGCGCCCCAGGGTTGTAGTACTTGGGACCGGTGTTGAGGTGCGAACCGGACCAGGTCGGACTGCCGACAAACGTAGCATGAGTGCGCGTGCGCGAGCTGTCACGCGCCTTGGTTCCCGTGAGATCATCCAGTTTCCAGTACTGCATGAGGCCGCTATCCAGCGTGAGGTTATTGAACGTACTTGCGGCCGAAAGCGTGAGCGATCGCACTCCCGTGGGCGCTAGGAGGACCGTGCCGTTATTGTGCGAGAACGTCCCGGCCGTTTGCGTGAATGATCCCTTCATCGTCAGCGTTCCACTGGGCGCGGTGAAGGTGCCGTCCGCGATGCTCATGTTGCCGGATACCGTGAGATTGGTGATGCTGACCGTCACCGTATTCGTGTAGCCGCTGCTCTGCGTCCAGGAGGCAACGGTGGAGGGACAGCCGCTATCCCACGTCATGGCTTTGGTGGACGTGCCGTCCAGAATGATGTCATCCGTCGTCGTCGGGATGGTATCGCCCGACCAGTTGGCCGCGGTGGAACAGTTGTTGGTGGCGCCGCCGCCGTCCCACGTCTTCGCGGCGTCGTTCGCGATCTGCCAGCTGCGCAGCTCCTCGAGATCGCCGACGCGCAGCGGTCCCGCGAGGAAGAACTGCGGCGACTCGTTGGGCGCGTCGTAGCCGTAGCGGAACGTCGCCGTTTCGCCCGCGCTCCACGAACCCTTCCACGTGATCGTCGTGCCGGAGCCGGTATCGGCCGGGGCGACGACGGCATTCGGTGACGGATCGGAAACGACGAAGCCGCCGGGAACCGTATCAACGATCGTTCCGGCGTAATCCTCGTAGAACTTCACCTTGACGGTCATCGGCGCCACGCCGAACGGCCAGAGGCGGGTCGCCGCGACGCGCGAGATGACGACGGGCGAATACTCCTGGACAGCGACGCGCTGGTCGAGGGAGCGCGTGCCGTTCACCGTCCGCGCCTCGAGGTGCAGCCGGTACGTTCCCGCCTCCGGGAACGTCATGAAAGCCGCGTAATCGGGACTGACGTTCTCCGCCGACTTCGTGCCGCAGCTGGACCCGGTATCGATCGAGCGGTCTTCCGTGGAAAGCAGCGTCACTTCGCCGGACGGCGAGGTGACCCGAAGCGACAGGTCGGCGTTGCAGACGATGAAACCCTGGTCGTCCAGCACGCCGATGTCGATGCGCGCCGTGTCGCCGGGCACGTACCGGTCCTGGTTGGGGTTCATGGCGAGCACGCCCCAGGCGAAATCCTGCTCGATCGTCTCGATGTCCCCGGTGAGAGGATTGCGGATCGTGACGACGAGCGTATAGATCCCGGGCGCGAACCGGCGCTCGGGCTCGACGGCGAGGACGACGGACCCCTTCTCGAAGTGGTACTCCGGTTCGAAGGTCTTTCCGTTCCTGTCCTTCAACCGCACGCTGAACAGGGGCTCTTCCTGCGGGGCCTGCGCGGTCTCGGCGGCGATGCTCTCCACGAGCGGCCCGCGCTGCAGATCGTCGGCGCGGACGGTGTCGGAGATCGCCTGCGAGATCTCGGTTTGCACGGGCAACTCTTCCGCCGCGACGGCCACCGCCTCGGTGGCGTCGTTCAAGGTCGCCCGCCCGTCGGACATCGCCTCGACCGCCGCGCGCACGATCGTGCGGCGGGTATCGTCATCGATCGTCCCGGACACCGCCGTAAGCAATTCCGGCTCATGATCGATCACGGTATCCGCCAGTTTCTCGCGCAGGACGTCGGAAGTCCCGATGACGTCGGAGATGCGGGATTCGACGACGTCGGACCGGCGAATCGAACCCGCCTCGCCGAACGCCTCACGCAAATCGTTCATGCTCGCCGTGTCGGAGACGATCTCGCCCGCGATCATGGCCTTCTGGTCGAGAATCGCCGATTTCACGACGGCGCGCGCCACGTCCTCGTCGCTGACGAGCCGATTGACAAGCGCCCCGAGCGCGGCCTCGTCGCTGACGGTCGCTCCTTCCTCGCCGGGAAGCTCGGGCAGATCGCCCTCGAGCAGCGTGAAGGTCGCGGGAACGTTGGCCGGGAAACTCTCGCTCAGGGGCTGCAGCGACAATACCGATCCGCTGTGCGTCTCCGCGTCCTTCGCGGCAATGGACGACGAGCTGTCGATCGACGCCTCCGACGAAGCGACGGACCCGTCGGACGAAGGCTCGGGGACCAGAATGACCGCCTCCCATGAACGCAGCTCATCGAACGACACGGGCTCCCCGTAACCCAGGAGATCCCCGAGGAACGATCGGCGACGCGACGACGAGCTTCCGAGTAGAGCGGCGGACGCCTCGCCCTCAACGCCCGCGGACGACGCCTCCGAATCGGACGAGGAAACGGAAGATTCCTCCGCGGAGGACGAGGAGCTGGACGACAAATCGGGAGAATCGATCTCGACGGAAGACGAATCTGACGACATTTCCGAACTCGAGGACAAGACGCTCGTGTCGGACGACGCCTCAGTAGCCGACGATGCACCGTCGGTCGACGAGGACGAAGATGCCGGAACGGGCTCCTCCGGTTCCTCCACCGCGGTACCGGCGATCGAGAGCGTCCCCCATTCCGTGCTTCCCGCCTGCTCGACCGTGGGATGCAGGACGTACGAGAGAACGCTTTCGCGACCTTTGGCCCAGGTCCCGGACCAAACGACGGTGCCGTCGGTGACGGTCGCCTCGGGCGCGATGTCGGTGACGACCCATCCCTCCGGTACATGCTCCACGATGGTGCCCTTAAACGAACGGGACGGCGTCAGGCGGATCGCCATCGGCACATCGCCGCCCGCTACGGCGACGGTGGGAGCCTCGCGGCGCACCTGCACGAGGGCGGGCTCGGCGCTCGCGGTGAGCAGCGCGCTCGTGGTGCGGACGATGGAACCCGTGGAAGCCGTGATCGTCATGGCGTACTCGCCTTCCCGCTCCATGGGGAATACGACGTCGAAGGTCGACGATGGATCGCCGCACTCCTGGAACGACACCATCGACGGACGGACGCTCTCTCCGTCGGGATCGCGGACCTCGACGCTGATATCGGCGGAACAGTCGACGCCGCGGTCGCTCCCGAGAAGGGCCGCATGCACGCCGGCTTCCGTTCCGGCCAGGGAATACTCCCGGTCCACGTTCCACGCGAGCTCTCCCCACGACACCTCGCGGGAAAAAAGCTCGGTATCCCCCACGTCATCGCCGGCGTGGAGCAAAATGCGGCGCATCGCGCGCGAAGGCGCCTCCAGGACGCCGGTGAGCAGATACGTTCCCGGCCGCACGGTCCCCGTCGGGCGAATCGAAAGCTCGTACCGTTCCCTGGTGGACGAAATCCTGGTCGCGATCGCGACCCGGTGCCCCGCCGCATCCGCCATCCCCACGCGCAGGCGGCTCTCGAGATCCTCGGTTCCCGCGATAAGCGCGGACTTCGCGATCTCCACCCGGAGCCCGGGCCGCTCGCGCGTCATGGCGGCGAACTCGGCGACCGGCTCCTCGACGGATTCGACGGCGCCGCTTCCCGAGACGGGCAATGCCTCCGCGCCGGTGCCGGTCCCCGGAATCGCGACGGCTCCGCTGCCGGAATCGGCGAGCTGCGCACGCAACGACCGGAAGCCGAACGCCGACAGAACGACTGCGATCGCCAGCGCGGCCAGCGCCGCGGTCCGACGCGACGACGCGCGGTGCCGAATCGGCATTTCACCCGACTCTGTGTTTGTGTTCAACAAATCTCAATGATTATATCAGCCAGAAGCCATTTTTTCCAGGGTGCTGACGATAGAAAACCTTGTGCAAAATCTGAACGGAGAAATGTTTTCCTCAGGAGTTTCGTTTGAAAAATCTTCAAACTTTGACAAAGTAATAAGGGGATTTTTTAATAACTGAAAAAATGTAACGCCTATTTTTTGGAGACAGATGTCCGGCTCTTAGGCCTCGATCGCCAAGGATTTCAGCAGCTGCAGCCTCTCGTCTTGAGCGAGGGGGCGAAGCGCGCCCGAGGCCAATCGAGGGTCCGTAAACGCCATGATCCGAACGCGAACGAGACGCGTCACTTCCCTACCCACCTTCTGCACCATGCGACGGATCTGACGGTAGCGCCCCTCGGTGAGGGCGATGCGGAACACGGCGGGACCGACGCGCCTCACCGTCGCGGGCTTCGTCTTCTCACCGGAAATCTTGATGCCGTCCTCGAGCTTCCGCAGCTGCCCGTCGGTGATCGATTCGTTCACGGTGACCTCGTACTCCTTCTCATGATCAAACTTCGGATGCGTGAGACGGTACGCGAGCACGCCGTCGTTCGTGAAAAGGAGCAATCCCTCGGAATCCTTGTCCAATCGGCCGACGGGATAGATTTTCCCTTGGAGATTTTTCGGCAGTAATTCTCGAACCGTTGGAGCTGAGAGCTGCGAGTTGCGAGTTGCGAGAGTTTTTCCCGCAGCTCGCAGCCCGTCTCTCGCAGCTTCCGAACGTTCCACATTCGACGTCTCAACACCCACGGGCTTATACATCACGTAGTACAGCATCTCCTGGCGCGCCTGAAGGACCGTGCCGTCGACCTCAATAATATCGACGTCGGGATCGGCCTTTTGCCCGAGGATCGCGACCTTGCCGTTGACCCTCACGAGCCCCTGCTCGATGTACTCCTCCGCCTTTCGACGGGAAGCGATGCCGCGTGCCGATAGAATTTTCTGCAGTCTTTCTAGCATAGATTCTCAGCGACTGGCGTTGTCATTTCGAGCGAAGCCGAGTGATTTTGCAGTCGCTCAAGCATCGCTGGGAGTGTAGCGTCGCCCTGAGCGAAGTCGAAGAGCGGCATTACGCAGCGGATTTCGGCTTTCGGGGCACAGGGTGGTCGACAAGCTCGCGAGGCACGCGCTCCTTCGGCTTCCACCCGCGCGAACCCGGAAGCGGCTTGCGAGCACGCAGATCCACCCTCGTTCCTTCCTCATCCACGAGTCCCTCATGCAAATCATGAAAAAGCTTAGCGACGGCATCGCGAGCGGCCTCGAGCGGCATCACGATCTCGCGCGGCGCTTCGACCATGTGGTACGTCCCGTCTTCGCCGCGCTCCGCGACGTATCGCGGTTCCCCGGCGCGCGAACCCGGCTTGCTCGCCTCGTCGAGCGCGAGCAAATACCGCTGCTCGGCCAAGGCACGGATCTTCGCGGCATCAAATCGGCACTGCATCGCCACGTCCTCGGCTCTCACGAACAGGTCCTGCGGTAATTGCAGTCCCTGGATAGGTTCTGGAATGAACGGACCACCGAACCGATTGGCAGCGCTCTTATCCATGGGCATACGCTAGAGGGAAGAAGAAACCGTGAGAATTCGGAAAGAGGTATCCGTTTTTTCCTGAGAGGAAAGGTCTTAAATCGTCCTCAGGCAGCGCGCCGCTCCGCGAAGCTCGTCCTGGGACGAGCAAGACGTTCGCCTTCGACCCTCGGATCCGGCATCTCGCCATCATCGGCATTGCGATTCTTCAGGAGAAGAAGACCTCGAATCGTATCGGCAAATACTTTTTGCATAGGGCGAAGCTCATATTTCCTTGCCTCTGCGGCCAGAGCTTCGACAAGTTTTTCCGTTCCGCCGAGCTCGCGTCTCTGCTCTTTCGTCATCGTTTCCTTCACATAGTGAAGGGCCTGATGCTCCAGGGTCGGTTCGTGGTTGGTCATACGAAGAAGTGGGTATTTATTTTATTATACAACTATTTAGTAATTCTAGCAATATTAAGTTTTTTGGCTTCTTTAACTGCTATTACCAGCGTCGCAACGTCTTGGTTGCCGCAACGGCGACATCGCGCTCCGACCAACGGAGCACCCACTCGACGATAGGCGAAAGAATGAGGGCGAGCAGGGAATTGCCGATGAGGTGGTTGATCGTGAACGGAATCTGTCCGATAAAGCCCTGCTTCCATCCCATGTCGAACAGCACGGCGCCGGCGACGACGCCGGTGATGGCATCGTAGACGAGCGTCGCGAGAATCGCGTAGGCCAGGTACGGCAAAATGCCCCGGCTTCCCTTGAGGAATCCGGAGCCGGCCGCGACGAGCGCGTACGCGACGGCGGTGACGGCGGTCCACTGGGTGAGACCCGAAGTGAACGCGTCGTAGACGACGATCGCGAGCACCGCGAGGATCGCCGGCGCGAGGACGCCGTCCTTCTTGCCAAAGGGCATCGACAGAGCCAAAAGCGGCTCCACGTTCGGCGGACGAAAGGGCGCCAGCCTCCAGACGGTGACGAAGAACGCCGCTACGGCGATTTGGAGAGGTCGACGCGACATCTTGTGGCTCATGGAAGAAGAGTACACAAGATCTTGTGCCGATGCGATTGCTTTTGGAATGAAGGAGGGTACCGTTCCAGCCATGACCACCACTCACCCCGAAGGCGCACCCGTCCTCCTCCCCCTCGAGTCGCTCGTCGGGACACTCGACCACGACGACAAGACGACACTGCTCGCCGAAGGCGTGACGGATTACCATCGACGCCTCGCCGGCGCCGCGGGTCTCGGAAAAACCCGCGACACGGACGCGCTCGAGATCCCGGAACCGAACCTGGGCTGATTAGTCCTTAAACAAGTACTGCACGCGCGCGCCCACCTGGTACCTGTATGTCTCGGGGTCGAATACGCCTCCTTGGACGTTCGCGGGCATCGCCTCAAAGACCGCCTCGGCGTACGGATCGCCCATCTCGGGTTTCGCCGACTTCTTGCAGGGCGTATCGGCCGTGTCAGTCTCTGCGCCCAGGCGACGAACCATGGATAAGGAGAAAAGGGAGAGCCATTCTGGCTTCCGACCGAGAATGAATCAAGGCCCCACGCACGCCGAAAAACCCCTCGCGCGACGGAAGGGAAAATACTGACTACCTCAAGCGAAAGGACACCCCGAAAGGGGGAAACCGTGGGTTTCCCTCTTCTGCTTGATCACTCTGTCCTGGCACCGACCTACTCTTGCGCCCTGTGCCGGGAGCTACCATCGGCCCTGGTGGTCTTCACTGCCGTGTTCGGTATGGGAACGGGTGTTACCCCACCGGAAAAGGCACCAGGACAGAACGATCAAGAATTCAAAGAACCAAGGGGAGGAGGATACGACCGTATCCACCTCGTAGCACACGAACAGTACCTCTACCTCACCCTTATCGGATAAGGGTAAAGAGAAAAATGTTCAATCGTCCATTCGTATTGCTCTGCTAAGTGCGTTACCGCACGTACACATGCAACCGATCGAGCTGGTCGTCTTCCAGCGGACTGATGGAGAAACGCAATCTTAGAGTAGGCTTCCCACTTAGATGCTTTCAGCGGTTATCCCTTCCGAACATAGCTACCCTGCGATGCCGCTGACGCGACAACAGGTACACCAGAGGTTCGTTCACTCCGGTCCTCTCGTACTAGGAGCAAATCTCTTCACGTTTCTAAGTGACCACGGAGGATAGAGGCCAAACTGTCTCACGACGTTCTGAACCCAGCTCGCGTACCGCTTTAATGGGCGAACAG
>CAYRUZ010000011.1:0-31555 GCA_964427895.1 uncultured Candidatus Peribacteria bacterium | reverse complement strand
GCGCGGGTGAGGCCGTGGCGCTCGCGCGAGCGCGAGTCGTCGTTCTTGCGCTCGACGATGACGTTGTTCTCCTCCTGCTTGACGGTCACCTGGTCGAGGAAGGTGTAGCTGAGCTCGCCCTTCGCGCCTTTGACGCGCACGACGTTGCCCTTCACTTCGGCGGTGACGCCGGAGGGGAGGCCGATGGGTTTGCGTCCAATGCGGGACATGGGTGAGAGGGAGGTTTAGGAGATGGTGCAAAGTACTTCGCCGCCGACGTTCTTCTTGCGGGCGTCCTCGTCAGTCATGAGGCCCTGGCTCGTCGTGAGGATGGCGATGCCGAATCCGCGGAGGATCGGCTTCAGTTCGGTTGCTTTGGCGTAGAGGCGGCGGCCAGGCTTGCTGGCGCGGCGCACATCGAGGGCGGCGCCCTTCTTGAAGACGACTTCGATTTCCTGCTTGGGAGCCTCACCGTGGACGATGACATCCTCGATCCAGCCGTTCTTCTTGAGCAGCTCGCACAACTCCTGCTTGAGGTTGGAGTGGGCTGCGCGGCAGCTGGCGCGGCGGGCGGACTGCGCGTTGCGCATCCGGGTGAGAAGGTCGCCGATGGGATCTGTGAACGTCATGGGAGGGAGAATGATGGAATCACCAGGAGGACTTCTTAACGCCCGGGATCTCGCCGTTAGCCGCCAATTCGCGGAAGCACACGCGGCAGATGCCGAAGAAGCGGAGGAATCCGTGACGGCGGCCGCACAGGTTGCAGCGGTTGTACACGCGCGTCGGGAATTTCGGCTTACGACCTTCCGCCTTCGCCTTAAGGAAGGCGTTGAGTCGCTTCTGCTGCTTGAGGGTGATGGACAGGCGAGCCATAGGGGCGGATGCGGGGCAGTATTGGGGGAAAAGCGTCGCGAGGCAATTACTTGCGCTGCTTCTCTGGGCGGAAAGGAACGCCGCTGTGCTTGAGGAGAGCCTTGCCGGCGGCGTCGGAACCGGCAGTCGTCGTGATCTGGATCTGCATGCCGAAGCTGCGGTTCACATCGGCGAGGGGGATTTCGGGGAAGACGGACTGATCGCGGAGTCCCAGGGCGTAATTGCCCTTTCCGTCGAGCTTCGTGGGCAGACCGCGGAAGTCGCGGATGCGCGGGAGAACGTAGCTGACGAGGCGATCGAGGAACTCCTCCATGCGGTTCCCACGGAGGGTAACCACGGCGCCGACGATGCGGCCCTTGCTGATCTTGAAGTTCGAGATGGCCTTCTTGGCTTTGCGGAACACCGGCTTTTGGCCCGTGATGAGCTTGAGGCACTCATCAATGTATTCCTGCATTTCCTTGCCTTCCATCTTCGTGCGGTTGATACCGACGTTGATGATGACCTTGTCGAGGCGCGGGAGGGCGTGGACGTTCTCGATCCCAAGCTCTTCCTTGAGAGCCTTCAAGATCGGACCACGGAGCCGCTGGTGGAGGGTGTCGTATGCCATAGGGGTTTAGCCGCCTTGTGCGCGGTGTTGGGTGGGAGCTGCCTTAAGGTCCTTGGCGTCGGCGCCACCGGCTCCGGCTGCATCAGCCTGGGCCTGGGAACCGAAGCCCATGCGCTTCCAGAACGGCGACTTGCTATCGCCTGCTGCTGGAATCTTGGCCGGGCTGCCATCGTCCTTCTTGGCGGTATCGGTCTTCTTCGAACTCTTGGCTTTCACGGCGGAGACGGTCTTGATGACCTCGCCGCTCTTCTTGGCCACACGGGTCTTCACGCCCTTCTCGTTGATCTTGTAGCCGACGCGTGTGCGCTTCTTCGTCTTCGGATCGACGAGCATCACGTTGCTGGCGGAGAGGGCGGCCTCGAACTTGATGCGCTGGCCGGCTCCCTGCGTGGTCTTCTTGATGTGCTTCACGCGCAGGTTGATGCCTTCCACGACCACGCGGTTATTCTCCGGCATGACGCGGATGACGGTGCCCGTCTTGCCCTTAGCCTTGCCGCTGATGACGACGACGGTGTCGCCCGTGTGGATCTTCATAAAACGTCGGGGGCTTGGGAGATGATCTTCTGGTAGCCCTTGCCGCGCAGTTCGCGGGCGACGGGGCCGAAGACGCGCGTGCCCTTGGGCATGCCGTCCTCCTGGATGATGACGCAGGCGTTGTCGTCGAAGCGGATGCCGGACCCGTCCTTGCGGCGCGTGAGGTCACGCGTGCGGACGATGACGGCGCGCTCCACGGCCTTCTTCTTTACGGTGCCGCGGGGTTCCGCGTCCTTGATGGCGACGATGATGACATCACCGATGTGCGCGTAGCGGCGGCGGGTGCCACCGAGCACGCGGATGCACATGCACACCTTCGCACCGGTGTTGTCTGCCACGGTGAGGTAGGTCTGCTGCTGAATCATGCTGCGGGGGTGGAAGTGTCTTCGTCTTTCTTCTCGGGCTTCGCAATCAACTTCTCCACTGCGGCCTCCATCTTGATATCGCTGACGGCGGGGGCCTTCTTCGTGATCTCGGTGACCTTGAAGTGCTTGCGCTTGGAGAGCGGGCGGCACTCCGTGATGACAACCTCATCACCCACTGCCAGGCTCTGTCCGTTCGTGTCGGCGAGGAACTTCTTGCTGACGCGGAACCGCTTCTTGTAGAGCGGGTGGACGACCGATCGGTGCACCGTGACAGTCACGGTGTTCTGCATCTTGGCGCCGGTGATGGTGCCTGAAAGGGTCTTCATTCTTTGGAAGCGGGAGCGGAGACTTTAGCGGAAGAAGCGCGCTTTTTCAACGCCGGTGTCTTGGCCGGAGCCGCCTTCTGGTGCTCGGAGTGAACCGTGCTCATACGGGCGAATTCCTTGCGCTCGCGGCGGTACTTGGCGATGTCCTTTTCGGACCCGATCTGGAGGCCCAAACGCATTTTGGCGATATGCGCCTGCTTATCCTTCATCTCCCGGGAAAGATCCTCCGGGGACATGCGGCGCAGCTCGATGGCGGAAACCTTGTGTGCCATGGTTATGCGGAGAGGCGGGTAATGATACGGGTCTTGAAAGGCAGCTTGTGACCGGCCAGGCGCAGCGCCTCGCGGGCGGTGGCCTCCGGGAGTCCGTTCATCTCGAACAGCACAGTGCCGCGCTGGATGACGGCGGAGTAGTACTCCAATCCTCCCTTTCCAGCTCCCATCGGCACTTCTGCCGCCTTCTTGGAAACCGGGGTGTGCGGGAAGACGCGGATCCAGATCTTTCCCCCACGCTGGACGGCGTGCGTCATCGCCTTACGAGCGGCTTCGATCTGACGAGCGGTGAGCTCGCCGCTCACGATCGCCTTCAGGCCGATGTTGCCGAATGCCAGCTGGGCACCGCGGCCAGCTTTGCCGGCCCAAGCGCCTCGGCGCCGGTGTTGCTTGCGATACTTGAGCTTTGCGGGTTCTAACATGGGAGAGAGAAGACGAGGTTAGGCAGCTGCGGCTTGAGCAGCGGTAAGGGCAGCGGACTGGGCATGCTCCACCTTCTTGAACACCATTCCCTTGTAGATCCAGACCTGCACGCCGATCGTGCCGAACTTGGTGACGGCGTGGCGCTTGGCGTGAACCACGTTGGCGCGGAGGGTCTGCAGAGGAATGTTGCCCTGTTTGAACATTTCATCACGGGCGATTTCGGCACCGTTGAGGCGTCCGGAGACGGAGATCTTCACTCCGAGCGCACCGGACTG
Organism: uncultured Candidatus Peribacteria bacterium; assembly: GCA_964427895.1. Classification (GTDB taxonomy): domain Bacteria; phylum Patescibacteriota; class Gracilibacteria; order Peribacterales; family Peribacteraceae; genus CAYRUZ01. The sequence continues at coordinate 27,901 of CAYRUZ010000011.1, read as the reverse complement.
CATGGCCTTCTCGACGGCCATCTTGCACGCGCGGCGGTAGGGCATGCGGCGCTGGATCTGGCCCTGGATGCTCTCGGCAATCACCTCGGCATCGGCATCCGGCGTGCGGATCTCCTGGATCTGCACCTCGAAGCTTCCGCCGAACTTCTTCTCCAGCTCCTTGCGGAGCTCCTCGATGGCTGCACCCTGCTTTCCGATGAGGATGCCCGGCTTGCTGGTGTGGATGGTGACGGTCACTTTCTTGCCGCGATCGATCTCGATGCTCGAGATGCCGGCCTCCTGGGACTTCTGCGTAATGTGGCGCTTGATGCGGACGTCCTGAATAAGGAGGTCGCGGTAGCGCTTACCCTTCGCGAACCACGTCGACGGCCAGGATCGCGTGATCCCGATGCGCAGGCCGTTGGGGTTAACTTTCTGACCCATAGGGTTATTTGGCGGAAGGAGTAGCAGAATCAGCACTCGCCGAAGACTTCTTGGCGGGTGCCTTGGAGCCGGAGGATTGTGCAGCAGCGCGGGGCTTCTGTGAAGTGGCTGCCGTCTTCTTCTCGACTTTCTTGGTAGGCGTCTTTTCGGCCTTCTCTCCCTTCTCGTCATCGGCGATGCCGAGCGTGACGGAGATGTGGCTGTAGAACTTCGTCATCGGGCGGACGCGGCCGCGGGCCATCGGAACGCCGCGGGGCAGACCCATGCCCTGGTTGACCACAATCGTCTTGATGACGAGGAGGCGGGCATCCTGGCGGTCGTTGTGCGAGGCGTTGGCAACGGCGGAGCGGAGCAGATCTTCCACGAGGCGAGCGGCCTTCTTATGCGTGCGCTCGAGGGCGGAGATCGCCTCCAACACGGGCATGCCACGCACCATCTTGGCGATGATGTTCGCCTTCTTGGGTGCAATGCGCGCTGATCGGAGGTGAGCTTTCATGGGAGGGAGAGAGATGCGTTACTTGGCGGCAGGAGCAGGAGCTTTGCTGGGTTCTGGCGCAGCGGCAGCCTTTCCGCCGTGAGCCTTGAACTTCGTGGTCCAGGAGAATTCGCCCAGTTTGTGGCCCACCATCTGTTCGGTCACGTAGACCGGGATGAACTCCTTGCCGTTGTGGACCGCGAAGGTGAATCCAACGAACTCGGGCGGGATATCGCAGTCGCGCGCCCACGTCTTGAGGATCTTCTTCTCGCCGGCTTCGATCTGCTTCATCACTTTCTTCAGCAGACGTTCGTCGACGTACGGGCCTTTCTTGAGAGAGCGGGACATAGGGGCGAATGAGGGGGATTACTTGCGGCGCTTCTTGGTGCGGCGGCGGATAATCAACTCCGGGTTCTTGCGGCGGTGGCGGGTTTTGACGCCGAGGGCCTTCTTGCCCCACGGGGTCTTCGGAGCCTTGAGACCGATCGGGCTGTGGCCCTCTCCTCCTCCGTGCGGGTGGTCGACGGCGTTCATCGACTTTCCGAGCACCTGCGGGCGACGTCCGAGCCAGCGCATGCGGCCAGCCTTGCCGATCGTGATCAGGTTGTGGTCAGGGTTGGAAACGGTGCCGATCGTGGCGGCGCACTCCTTGCGGACCTTGCGCAGCTCGCTGCTCGGCAGCTGGATGAGAGCGTAGTCGCCGTCGATGCCGACGAGCGTGGCCGACGTTCCCGCGGAGCGCACCAGCGCGCCGCCCTTTCCGGCCTGCATCTCAATGTTGAAGACCTTGTATCCCACCGGGATGTGCTGGAGCTGCATGCGGTTGCCCGTGCGGACCTTCGTGCGCTCGGCACAGACGATCTGATCCCCTGCCTTGAGGCCCTGGGGAGCCAGCACGTAGCGCTTCTCGCCATCGGCGTAGTGCAACAGCGCAATGCGGGCGGAGCGGTTCGGATCGTACTCGAGGGCGGCGACCGTCGCCGGGACGCCCATCTTGTCCGTCTGGCGGAAATCGATGTCGCGCATGAGGCGCTTGTGTCCGCCGCCGCGGTGGCGGACGGAGACCTGGCCCTTGCCATCACGGCCGCTGATGCGCTGACGACCGCGCGACAGGCGCTTCTCCGGGCGCTTGCGCGTCAGGTCGGAGAAGTCCGCTACCGTCATCTGGCGGCGCGCGGAGGTCGTTGGTTTCATCTTCTTCATCGGCATGGGTCAGATCAGGAAACCTTGAATTGAGCTAAATCGAGCTGCTTGCTCTTCGAGTGCAACGTGACGGTCATCTTCTTGAAGGGGGCGCGCTTCTGCATCTGGCGACCGGCTCCGAGTTCGCGGGTCTTGCCACCGACGCGCTGGACGCGAACGGAGGTAGCCTCGACATCGAAGTACTTCTTGAGAGCGTTCTTCACATCCACCTTCGTGGCAGCCGGGTCGACGCGGAGCGTGACGGTGCGCACGGCCTTCTGGCGTTCCGCCTTCTCGGTAAGGACCGGGCCGATGATGATGCGGGAGAGATCCATTACTTCTTAGAGGAAGGGGACTTCTTCGTTGCGGTCTTAGTCGTCTTTTTGGCTTTCTTCGGCGCTTTCTCCTCTGCCTCTACCTCGGCCTTCGGCGCCTTGGCCGGCTTCTCGAGACCATCGACGAACACCTTGCGAGCGGCCTCGATGGAATCACCGACGAAGACGAGCGCGCGGGCGTGAACGATGTCCTCGGCGTTGAGGTAGGAGGCCAACACCGTCTTCACGCGCGGGATGTTGCGCATGGAGAGGGAGATGCCCTTGTGAGCGGACGACACGACCACGAGGACCGGACGACCGTACTCGATCGGGAGCTTCTTGAGCAGTTCGACGGCGGTCTTGGTCTTCACTTCCTCCGGGTAGCTTTCGACGGCCATCACCGTCCCCTTCTTCGCCTGGAAGGCGAGACAGGAGCGAACGGCGGCATGACGCATCTTCTTCGGCATGCTGCGGGTGAAGTTGGCGACAGAGCGAGGGCCGAACGCCTTTCCTCCTCCCTTCATAAGAGGAGAGCGGATCGGTCCGCGGCGGGCGTTACCCGTGTGCTTCTGCTGGAACATCTTCTTCGTGGAGCCGACGACCTCACCACGCACCTTCACGTGTGCGATTGCCCCGCGGCGGTTGCCCTGCTGCATCAAGACCGCCTGGTGCATGAGACCCTGGTTGACCGGACCACCGAACAGGTCGAGCGGCAGGTCGAGGGTGCCCTTCTTGGCGCCGGTGGAGGAGTAGACGGTAATCGTCATGGTCTAGAGGAGGAGAGCGTCACTTGGACTGCTCGAGAGTGAGGTACACGTGGCAACCGGCTGCACCCGGAATCGGGCCTTTGACAGCCAAAATCCCCTTCTCCGCATCGGAGACGAGGATCGGACGGTTGCGAATGGTCATCTTCTCATCACCCATGTGTCCGGCCATGCGGTGGCCCTTGAAGATACGGCCCGGATCGGCACGCATTCCCACGGATCCCGGCTCGCGCTTGAAGTGCGAACCGTGGGAGCTCGGACCGCCGTGGAATCCGTGGCGGCGAACGACTCCCTGGAATCCCTTTCCTTTGCTGACACCTTCGACGGTCACCATAGACTCGGCCGGAACGGCCTCGACCGTGAGCTTCTTGCCCATCTCCATCCCATCGAGGGACTCCACCTTCCATTCCTTCTGCACTGCGTAACGCACATGCTCCTTTCCCTTGCGGGACTTCCACGTCTTGGCACCGATGCCGAGAACGACGGCGTCGTAGCCGTCCTTCTCCTTGGTCTTGGTGCGGACGACGACGTTGGGTTCGACCTGGAGGTACGTCACCGGGACCGCCTCGCCGGTAGCGAGGAAGACGCGAGACATGCCGACTTTTTTGGCGATGAGACCGACAGACATGAGTCTGAAAAGGAGGGGCTTGGAGGTTCCTCTGGTCCGCTTATTCGCCATGGCGAAGGCGGACTCGAACGCAAGACAGCGTTGCACGCCTCGGAACGAGACGTACGAGTGCGGGCAGTGTACGGATGCCCTATTGAGCGCGTCAATACCTTTTTACGCGATTATTCAGCGATCCAGCACCAAGGTGCCGTTACCGGGTCACCTCGGTACCTGACACATCACGCTCCAACGGTGCTGGCGGAGTGCCATTGCGTGTGCGATACCAGGTTCCCATGGTGCTAATGACGAATTGGACGCTGTTATTGGCAGCAGGCTCGAAACCGGCAGCAAACTGCGCTGCTGTTGGCGGCGCGCCGCGGAGCGTGCCATTCACCTGGTTGCCCAAGAGCGTTTCAACAAGGTGACGGAGGAACTGCTGCTGGCGCTGGCGCGATTCGAGCGTATTGGCTCGGCCCAACTGTCGATACATCGGAGCCAGATAGTCGAAGACGTCCTGTGTGCTGAGGCGGCGGCCGGTGCCATTGGCACGGGTTCCGGTATCACAGAGGTTGAGAATATCTTTGAGCGATTGGTCGTTATGATCGCCTCCTTCACGTACGTTGAAAGGCGTAGTAAGCGCGGTAATGAACATCTCCCGCTGCGCTGGCGTAATAGTGGCACCATGCAGAGTCGTGGCATTTACATCGCGGATGTTCACCAAGCTCCAAGGCAGCAGCGGCCCATATCCGTGCGGGATATTTCCCGGCAAGCGGAAGGGCGGCTGCGTGAGGTGGTTGCGGTTCTGCGCCGCATCCCAGTAATAGAAGGTGAAGAAGTTGCGGAAGTTGCTGCGTGACTGCACGAGTGTCGTGTCATTCGTGCCATTGATCTGCTGCTGCGTGATGTACGGCGATACGATGGTGCCGAAACCCGGCGATAAGTACGGAGACGCCGTCGCAGGCTGACCCGTCATGTGCATGCGGCTGTACGGATCGGTGCGCAGGATCATGCCGCTCGTGCTGCCATCGGCAGGCTGGTAGACGGAACCGTAGTAGGTATCTCCAGACGTTAGTCCCGGACGCCAACCCAAGTTCCAATACGTACTGCGGCGGTTCACGCCTGCGGGACTCACCATTCGATCGTAGATCTCTCGCGCCACGCGATCGAATTCGGTGACGTGCTCCTCACGTGTGATTGTAAATTCAATGGGCTCACCACCGTTGGGATTGGGGCGGGTGCGCGGAATCCGCTCGGGCAAAGGACGAACAGGCACGCCGTTGATGCGGTGCACGTTACCCTGGCGCACGACGTTCACGCCCTGCGGCAAGTTGGCGTTGGGGCCAGCAGCAGGAGGGGCCAGCGCTGCAAGCGGTGCATTGGCATTAGCAGGAACCTGGGCAAGTTGTTGGCCCTGGGCCTGTTGAATGCGCGGCGGGCCTGCTTCTTCTGCTCCAGGGCGCCCTCCGGCCCTCGGCTGATGCTCGGGCTTTGTAGCAAGATCGATCATGATGCGACCGTGAGACTGCCGCGCTATGAATTGCTCGGGCGTGGAGAGCACCATAGCGCCCGTGCGTCGCTCTTGCTGGTTGGTTTCGTACACAACAAACTGCAGTATTTGAAGATTTTGACCATTGCTGTCGCCAAAAATCACCGTTGTCCCGTACAGATCCTTGCCATCAACTGCGAGCTTCTCCGTGAACACAGCAAGAACGCGTTCTTTGGTAAGTTCGGGATGATGGCGGCGAATCTCGTTCCAATCCGGTTCGTATGTGCGGCCTCGTCCATCGTTATCGACCTGGTTCGTAAACTCGCGGACTTGGGGCATCCCTTGGCCGCGCGGCCAATCGCGAATGCGCGGTTCGGTGATGCGTGTGTGATAGCGGAAGTAGCTGCGCGGAAGTGCCCGGTTCTGCGCTTGAGCCTGGCGTTCGGCCTGCAGGCGGTGCGTGCCGAAGAGACGCATACCATACCCCGTAAACAATCTTAGTGCCTCGCTTTCACCCATCTCTCTCGTGTGGGCATTGCGATCGTTCGCAGTGAGAGACTCACCTTCAAATTCCACTGCACGCGCATCGAGCGCTGTAACGATTGGGCGCAGAAAACTGTGCGCTCTCTCGTTTTCAATGTCTCCTTGCGGAATACCATTGATGAGGGGCACATGATATCCGTCGTACTGCGGCAGTGGCGGGCCGTTATCCTCAACGGCATTGCGACGACCCAGTAAGTTCAAGCGAATGCGACCGACACTGCGATACTGGCTAGCAACCATCAACTCGTTGCGGAGCACCGGATCAGTGACGAGGTTATAAATCGTCATCGGATCATCGAGATTAAGATTTGCCGGCAAGCCAGTGACTTGAGCGGGCGTGACGTTGTGGCTCGCCGTCGCATTACCGTTCAGGCGCGTGAACAGCTGTTCGATGATCAGCGTAGTGCGCGTCTTCCCCGCCGGTACATTGGCAAGGTTTGCGTCCGTAAGGCGTTGGCCATAGACGCTGCGCTCACCGGCGGTCGCGAGCATGTTGCGCACGAGCTGGAGCATCTCAGCGTGCCGCGGATGACGATCGTTTTGGCCACGCGCCTCCAGACGAGCCAGCAGTGCAGTAAGATCACGGAAACTGCGCTCTTTGCGATCTTCGGCCGCAAGAATCATTGCTTCTCTAATTGCCGCCTGGATCTCGACGCGCCCGACCGGCGACGAGAGGAACTGAAGCACATTGAAGTTGTTGATGCGACTCTTCTTCATCGCCTCCCACGACACATTGTTCTCACCCAGTCGACGATTGAGTCGGAGATGGATGAGAGGCAGAACAATATCTTTGAAGCCTCCGTTGGATGATTCGAAGAATGCGTCGAGCTCCGAAAGATGCCCCCCATTGGGGAACACCGCCTGCATCATCTGCGGGAACTTACTGATCTCCTGGTAGAAGAGCGAAAAATACAGCTTCTCGCGAACACTGTCTCGCTCAGCGAGTGACGTGAACGCGTCGCGGGAGAAGAGCTCCAATAGTTCGTAATGACTCAACTTGAACGTCGCCATCGGGTTGATGTGCGCCAACACCGACGGCTTGCAGGTACGTAAGAACGTAAGGATTTCGTTATGCTGCTGGAAACAGTTTGCACCTTCGATGGCGAGAATGGCCGCTCCCAAGTACGGGACCGCGCGGCTGCCCACGCGCATGGCAATGAGAATCCCGGCGAGTTCGAGGGCGTCTCCTCCGTGACGCATAATCCGCGTCGTAGTGCTGGCAGCCATCTCGCTGATTTGATCGGCTTGAATGCGAGGCACATCGTCGCCTGGCGGCTCGGTGCCGTCGGCCCATGGGCGATTGGGATTGCTGTTGTAGTAGAAGACCGTGGGCTTCTGGTACTTGTCGGGCGCCGCCGTGCGGCTGTCGGTCCACTTATGCTGATCATTCTCGCGGTAGTACCCCTGGAACCCCGAAAGATACAGGGCATCGATGAAGGCAATGCGCTCCAGTTCCGTGTTCCTGCTCCGCTCGTTCATCTCCACAACATGCTCGTAGGTCCGGTATCCCTGGATCGCAACACCAGCACCACCAAAGATGCGACCCGCCCATGACGCTTGAGAGAATGTTCCAGCAATCCAGCGCGCACCCGCGCGTACAGGCCAAGTTGCAGCACGCAGCGCAACGCGGCCGGGCGGAGTCATCAAAAATGACGTGGTGGCAATTGCAGAGCCCAGCCAGAGAGGCGACGTCAACAACGTCGTGCCAGCGCCGAGCAATGCCACTCCCACCGCCTGCCATCCTTCCGCCACAGAGAAGCACGCATCGATCAGCCTCAGGCGATTACCCGTAATAGCGTCGAACGCCTTGAGCATCTTCTGATACTTTCCGATGAAACCTGTCCCTTCGGCATTGCCCACACCAAGAGTGCCCCATGCCGCATTCGCTTGCTCGAGAAGCTTACGATACATGGTCGCCCCCTGGTTGCGCTTGAGCGCTCCGGCGGGCTTTCCTCTAAGCGCCGTAACATTGGCGAGTGTTATGCGACCATCAGCGCCAAGCAGACCAGCCGCACGCAATTCCGCATCGGACACTTCCTGACCGGCGGCAAACTCTGACGCAGGCGGCATTTCCTTTAGCGCGGCGATCGTGTCTTCCAGTCGGGGGATTTCCTGCGCCTCGTGGAACTGCTGCATAGGTTCGCGGACGCTCGCGAGCATCTCGCGAATCTTCGCTCGGCGCAGTTCATTCAATTCGTTCCACAGCTTCTTCTTGCTCTCTGGGGCACCGGGAGGAGCACCCTCGTCATCGATCTTTCTGATCCGTTCCAAAGTGAGCACTTGGCCACCAACGCGCGCTCCTTCTTGTACGAGCTTGGCGTCTGCCTCGGATTTGAGTACATCTTTGAGCGATAGACTGAGCGTGGATCGCAGTCGGTCACGCAACGCCTGGGTCGGGATCAAACGGTTGTTGACCACCCAGTCGACTTTCTCGCCGAACCATTGGCTCACGTTATCCATCCATGCAACGAATTCCATCTGTGCAGCATCGCGCACGTTATCCAACGAGTTGGGGTTGAATTGCGTCTTGGCAGTATTGACCATGGCGAGCACCCGATCGGCATGGAACTTGCGTTCATCATCGTGGAAGCGCTCGAAAGCCTGTCGTATCTGCTCTTCGGTCGCATTCCCGCGCCGGGGTGCGCGAGCTCCGCGCAACGGCAAGAACTCGCCGAACTGCTCCTGAATCGACGAGATACGGTTCATGTCCAAGTGATAACGGCCCAGCTCGTCTGTGAGACCCACTAGGCGCGCCATGATTTCCGTCCTCAGTTTCGTCAGTTCTTCTTGCCGACGCACTTTCTCGGATGCCCCCATACGCTCATCACGGGCAATCGCCTCCTGCATGCGCAAAATCTGTGTGGCACGGAATTGCAGTGCCTGGATTTCGAGCAACTGCGGCCATGCGCACGCAGACGCACCATCTTTCTCCGCATGACCCGACAGTAAGTTTACATACTGTTGCTTCAGGAAATGCTCGTGAAATTCGAAGACGTTGAACTGAGTCAACTGCTGCATGCTCATTGCAAGCAACTGTCGAACACGAGCAATACGGCGGGTTATCTGGTCTTTCTGCGCAACAAGCGTACTGCGCAACAGTGACGATCCTTCGTTTTGCGGCAATCCTTGGATGAGTTTCGTGACATGCTCTTCTTCACCTACCAAGTACGTTTCGAGACCACGCAGGTATGCCAGCTTCGCGGGGTTGTTCACAGCAGCCAGCGCTAAGGCATTCAGCGGACCTTGCGGACCATTGCGGCTGATCATCGGAAGTTCGTTATTGCGGTCTTTCAATAAACGCTCGCGCTCAGCACGCAAAAGTTTCTCCAAGGCTTCCAGGCGATCTGGAAGATTTGGATGGTTCGCAACGAGATTGTTCGCTTCGACGATACGACGCACCTGATCGTAATCCCGCACAAGTGCCGTCCATTCCGCTTGGGACGTGGGATGTTGATTGGGATTCTGTCGACCACGCCACACAACGAGACTCGGCAGTTGACGACTAACGCCAATGCCCAGAAGGCTGGTGAGCTCATCGTACGCCAACTGCATCATCCGATAATTCGAAAAATGCAGGAGATCGTTGCCCGTAGTATTGAGGCGCTGCAGGTACACACGCGTGCGATCCTGCTCGTTGCTGAGGATCTGGCGTTCGTTGGGTGGAAGCGATGGGATGGTGGTACGCCACAAATTCAAGGCACCCTGCGTCGATTGGTTCATGCGCTCCATTGCCGCAGTCAGATAGAGGCTCATGGACACGCCCTGATTGGCCAGAACATGCTCCGCCTGGTGCATGCCGCGGTGAATCACCTGACCGGCATCACGCGCATTGAGGTGTTGAATGGACAATCGTCGATATTGAATTGCCTGCGAGCGCATGAGTTCATGCATGCTTAACGGACGTCCGTTGATCTGCCGGAACATTGTCTCGACGGCTTGCTCGTTGAGCTCTGGATCGGTCAATCCGACAGGCAGCGGCTGAAACACCCCTGTTAGACGGTGAAATCGCTCACCTTCTGTAACGATGCCATGCGACCGCTCGAGACGTTCGAGATGTTGGTTATCTTGTTCAATTGTCGGGGGCATACGTCAGCTGGGATTAGAAGAGTCGAGATTAGGCGGCGGGAAATAATTGAAGTCACGATCCGTCGGCGGCACAGAGGGAAATGAGCTATTCGGATTGGGTGTGAATTCGGGAAGAATAGTCGTTCCCACGGGAGGCGCCCCCTGCGCTGCCACCCGTGCAGCACCCGGTGCAGGATCAAAAATCGGAATATTCCGTCCAGCATTGCGCCAAAACAGCGCCCAGATAAGAGCGCCAATACCGCCCGCAACGAGCGCTGTACCAAAGACCTTACGAATGGTGTTCCAGACGCCGCCAGATCGACCGCGCTCCTCATCTACTTGGCGCGCACGCTTGCGGAAGCTTTCACGACTGGCCGATGCACGTTTGACTGAATCGGGCGTCACTCGCGCACGTTCTGAGCCACCGTCCAAATTCTGAATATCTGTGCTCGTTGCCATAGTTAAGCAGAAAGGAAGGAATCAAGAAGTGCGCCGCGCATAGCAGCGGTATCAGCAATATCCCGCATATCCTTTTCGGTCTCCGCCAAGCGCAGTGCTTCGGCAATCACCGAACCAAGAATGCTTGGCCCCAAAACAAAGAGGATTTCATGCTGATCTTCTGCCGGAAGATCTTCGAGTCGAATGCTCTTCAATGCTTCCTGCATGTCCTGCAGACTCGTCACGTCATCCAGTGTCTGTCGCAAACCTGTCAACGCAGGGCTATCGAGATGCGCGACGACCTGGCGGGCACGCACGTTCATGGGCGTGTCGTCGTACGTCCGCATTTCAACATCGACGGTCCAGTCCTGCGTCACCGCGGTAGGCAGCAGGCGGAAAATATCCCGCTCGGCGGGCGTAAGGGAAATGGTGTGCATATCAAAATATGATAGCACAGAGGGGGTTTCTCGTACAGTTTTTAGCGCCAGATTCCCCTGTTCACTTTGTCGAGATTCTCAAGGAGGGTGTTATAGCTGTCGGAACCGCCCCACATATTACACGTGAAGGTGGAAGGGTCGCGCATGTTCGTCCTGCCTCCAAGATCGGCAACCCAGTTCGTCCCATCGAACTGCATGTACAGATACTTATTTCCCCACCAGCCGTACTGCTTAGTGAAGTACGTTCCATTATTATTCGCGTTTACTTCGCGCATCAGGGCGTGCCCTTGGGACAACTTGCGCGCCTTTTCGGGCGTCATGCCCATGTCATTCCATTGCTGAATAACCTCCAACCATTGAGCGAGGAACTGACTCTCTGCCATACCCCGGCGCGCACCGGGCGTACCGAAGCGGTTTGCAAGCATTTTATCCTGCAACTCCTGATATCTCCCCGTTGTATACTCACTACCAACCCAATACCGCATCAACTCTTCGTTGGTCGGGGGATTCTCCTCAAGATATCGGACAACGGCAGCTATGTCAGCCACACTGCGCCCTTGCTGCACCTCACGCATTTGTCCGATGACATCCGCGAAGCTGCACGAGATACTACGATCACTCGCAATCTCGAACATCGGGATTTCATCGTGGCGTGGCTGGTGCCCTAGTTGGCGACGGAAGTAGGCCCCCACAAGATCGAGCTTCATGCAGGTCTGAAAGACCTTGCCAGCGAACTCGAGCACCTTCGCACGACGTTCGTCCGGGTTTTCGCTGAACGCATTGATACGCTCCTGCCAGCGGAAATCATTCGAGCGCGCCGCATCCATGATATTGCGTCGAATCGTCGGTTTATTGGCTGTGTTTAAGGGCATTTCTGGCATCTCTCCTCGCATCACCCTGCTCACTGGATCGTTCGCGGGTGCAGGCGCGGGGGGCGGGGCCTGGGGGGGAGCAGGTTGCTGGGGGGCGGCTGGGGGCGGCTCCTCAATCTGCTGGCGCAGCGCGGCGAGCTCTTTGCGTTGCTGCTCGGTACGCTCACGACGGCGTTGAATATCACCAAACCGGACCTGGAGGAATTCGCGCAACTCCGGAGAAACGGTGCCGGGGATACTGGCCGCATCAGCAGGATAGGTCGCAGAATTCAATTCATGCACCGGCGGATAGCCCAATGCCATCATTATCTGATTCGTGTAGAGGTGTGCCTCCATCGACAGCACTGCATCCGGCGAGCCGGGCTCCGTATCCGTGCGTGCGGTGTGGAGAAGGACGACGAGGTTGGTGAACAAAACAGCGGATTCCGCACGCGCCTGCTGGACTGTCATCCGACCAGCATTCGCGCGCAACGTCTCAAGTGACGCCTCCGTTGCCTGAAGTGCCCGCGCATTGACGGTGATACGCGCCAGAGCTTCCGCACCAGCCAGCGATGCCTCGGCGAGGAGAATGGGGATACCAACACGCGCCAACGGGCGACCAAGCATCGGCACACGTGTGACAAGCGAGCGAAAGATGAGGGCGGTGGGGACCGCGTAGAGCGGAATTTTGGCTATTTCAAGAGCATTTCCGGCTATTCCTCTTTGGGCAGGAGTGGGTGTGGGAGTGACGAGCACCATGCGACCGGTGCGCTGGTCGTAGTAGGAACGATGACGCAAAACGCCGTACGGAGAATGTTCTCGCAAGAATCCTACGAGTGTTTGATCACCAACGCGCGTGACTTGCTCAAGCATATTCGCTCGACCAAATGCCGGATTGTCGATGACACCAACGTTTGCACCGATCTGCCAACGCTGAAGAGATGCGATGAGTTCGCCGGCACGTCGCTGAATCCTCGAGTACCCATTGAGGAGATTCTCTAACTGCTGATTGTCCACCTCTTGTCCTTCTTCTACGCGCTGCAGCTGGGTAATAAGCGTTGCGGTATCACCCGCCTCGGCCATCTTCCCGATTTCCTCAAACGCTGAGCGCATGCGCTTCATCACTTCTTCAAACACCTGATCGAATGCTTCGGGAGTGTTGATGACCCGATCTCGCACCCCTTCCCACCCCAAGAACTCAAACCACTGGGCAAGAGCAGTTCCATTATTGGCCGCTTTATACTCCTCCATTTTGGCTCGAGCGGTCTTTTCAAACTGCTGCAACGCCGCTCGAGGATCGATAAAATCAGTCCTGAAACGCTGCACGCCTACACGCAATTGAGCTGCACCACGCTTTTTTTCAGTATTGCTGCCTTCCAGAAGCAAGCGGCGCCATACGGCCATTGTCTGCTCTGGATAATCGAGAATAAGTTCAGCACCTGGCAAACCTTGGCCGATGCGGTCAGCACCCAAATTGCGGCGCGCAACATCTGCGACGTTTTGATTCGCTCGAAGCGCGGTTTCCACTCTCCGTGTTGCTTCTGCATGTCCTGGCTCCGCACGGTCACGCAATGCAGCAAGAAGTGCCTGCAAATCCGCATCACTCGCTGGAACAGCAAACTGCTCGCGCAGGCGCCAACTCGCATCGGCAATGGCCACCAAACGAGGCAAACGATCGGGCGGAATTGGCTGCCCACGCACCGTTCCTGCTTGAAGGAGCGCCGAACGCGTTTCTTCGATCCAGTTAAGGAGACCATCTCTCCGCAAAACCGTGTCGGCAATCTCGACGAGCTTCGTCTGCACGTCGGGCCTGTACTGCACGAGTCGCGCTAGCTGCAGCTGCGCAGGAAGAATCATCGCCAGCATCTCGGATTGGCTCACATACGCTTCATACGCTCGGCGTGTTTCTGCACTCAGCTTGTTGGGCGCATGAGCAGGCAGCCCCCGATCTTCTTCCAGTTGCTGCTCCAGTAGTTCGGCCGCATCAAGCGTACGAGCAATAAATCTCCCCGTCGCAAGAGCTGCCCGTTCGTACGCGATGGAATCGTCCTCAGCGGTTTCACGCAATTGTCTCAACGCTTCCGTGCGCAGTCGCTGCTTAAGAGACGGAGCGCGAGCAGGGGCCTCTGGCTGCTGTGGATTTTCATTGGGCATGCATTAGCGCGGGAGAAGATCGTCGAGGCGTCGGATCTGATTTTGAACGTTAGACGGACTCTGCAGGATTTCCCCACCTCGCTGGATAACGTCCGGAACAACCGGCCCGCCGGTTACGGGCACGGCGGCAATGGCATCCGTGTTGGCTTGCGGAAGGGATACACCGACGCGCGTTAGAATGCGTCTTGTGCCTTCGATCATGTCGTCACGCAAGCGGCCCACCCCGGGTGGCGCAGGCAAGAAGTAGAGCAGGGCCAGCAACCCCGCGACGGCGACCAGTGCACTCGCGACCGGACGGCGCGCAATGGCACTGCCGATGGACTTGAGTCCTTGGACCGGCATTTTTAGAACTTTCATCAAGAAACTCTCCTTCTTCCGCAACTGCTCAACGTTGCGCTCGATGTGTCGCAAAATCTCGGATTGCGGCATGCCGGGGTGGTCGCTCTGCACCCGTTGCAGGAGTCTGCTCTGTCCTGCACGCGTCTGAATCAAAGCGCGAACTCGTTCCAATTCTTCCTCCACGTCCATATCGTCCGTGAGGCGCCCGGGCTCCAGGTAATTGATCAATGAACGGGCGTCACGAAAGACCGGAAGCTGTGACGGCCGATTGCGATCTATGGAAAGACTCATGCCGCGGGGGTGGAAGAGTTCGTTTCAATGAGCGCTCGGCGGACCGCAGTTAGGTGCGCAACACCATCGACATCCTCGGCACTTTGCGCGTTCTGAAGCAGATACATGATGATGGCACTGGTCCACACGGTACCCAGCACAAAGAATGTCTCTGCGAGGTCGGACGAAGACAACGTCGTGACATCGAAGGCTTCAGCGACACGCAGTAATTCCTCGGGAGTACTTGTCTTCTGGGCTTTCGCACAAAGATCCATGCATGCCGGGGAATCAAATGCTGCCATTTGGTACCGCATCAAGAGGTCTTCGCGGGTTTCTGTTACATCCTCCCTTTCGCGTTCGACCTCCCATCCAGCACGGTAATTAGACGGGAGCGACTGCCAGATATGTTGTTCGTTTTCCGTGAGAAAAATGGACGACACGTGAGAGTGAGAAAAATGTGTGTTTACCAATAAATTATAGCACAAAGGCCCATTTACGTACAGTTTTACTACGGCCGCGGCGGGCTCACGCGGGGGTTCGGGCCTGCTCCGTTGTTCCCCATCAGGCGGGGATCAATGCCCGGATCAGGGGTTCCAGGCTTGCGGATGCCAAGAGTGAGCAGCAACCAATTCCAGAATGTCATGGCATTCTTGCCGATGAATTCCCCCGCTTTGTTGAGCCACGGCGCCCAACGCTGGAAGAAGCCGCCTTGGAAGAGTCCGCTGTAATGTCCGGCGGCCAGACCGCCACCGACGAGGGTGACCCCAAGAACGGAGCTGAGGACGGGATTGTCCTGGATCCACTCGAGCATGCCGCCGGACTCCTCTTCGGGGAGCCGTTCACTGAACCGTTCGATGCGCTGACGATGGGGCATGGAATTACGCGGAAGCGTTGTCGGCGAGGATGTGATGACGGGCGCGGCTCATGGCGGCGATCGCCTCCATCGCCTTGGGCGTGAGGCGAGACGCATCGGCCAGGGAAAGTTCGATGAGGGCCTCGATGCCGCACGCGCCGATCATGTAGAGCAGGCTGGGCATCGCTTCTTCCGGAAAGCCTTTGAGTGACAGCGCGTCGATGCCTTCGCCCGCCTCAAGCGCTTTGGCACAGCGATCGGCCACGGCCTTGGCAGCGGGATATGCGTCGAACGTGACGGACGCAGCACGTTCCGTCAGCTGCTCCTGCGTCTCGTAACTCGTCTGGGTTTCTTCTTCGATATGCCCCTCCCACGACGTCGTCAGCTCCGCAGGCAACGTGCCGAGGAGTTTGCGCTCGATGGGGGTGACGTAGAACGTCGCGGCCATACACGGCAAGTCTAGCGCCGGTTTCGACGAATGCACGCGCATGGAGTTGACCGACTGCGCTACACCGCAGCGACATCGTGCTGTACGCTCTGCGGCGATGGATCCCGTACGAGTAAAGAAAGCAGAGGCCCTCCGCGCGAGCGGAAAAGTCCCCTACGCCGCGACGTTCGATCGCAGCCACACGCTTGCAGACGCACGCTCGCAACCAGATGGGACCACCGTATGCGTTGCCGGACGCATCATGTTGTTCCGCGACATGGGCAAGATGACCTTCGTCACCCTGCAGGACCATACCGGACGCTTGCAGCTCGTCTTCCGCGAGGAAGACGTGGGAGCGGACGCCTATAAGGACATGCTCGCGCTGCTCGATCGCGGCGACTTCATCGGCGCGCACGGCGAACGCTTCGCGACGAAGACGGGGGAACCGTCCGTTGCCGTCCGCGAATGGATGATGCTCAGCAAGGCATTGCTGCAACCGCCGGAAAAATGGCATGGCATCGCGGATCGTGAAACGGCGTACCGCCAGCGGTACCTCGATCTGATCAGCAATGACGAAACCCGCCAGCGCTTCTTCCTTCGCAGCCTCTTCATCCGTCGGATGCGCGAGTTTTACTGGACGCACGATTTCGTGGAGGTGGATTTGCCGGTCTTGGTGAACGCGGCGTCCGGCGCGCTCGCCACGCCGTTCACGACGCACCATGAAGCGTTGGACCTCGACGTCTACCTGCGCATCGCACTCGAGACGCATCAGAAAGAATGCCTCGTCGGCGGCTACGACCGCACCTTCAGTCTCGGACCCGTGTTCCGCAATGAAGGAATGGACCCCAGCCACCTGCAGGAGTTCACGATGTGCGAACACTACGCCGCCTACTGGGACTACCGAGCCAACATGGCCTTCACCCGGCACATGTTCGAGACGATCATCCCGCAGACCTTCGGGACGAGCGTCGTGAAGATCCCCAATCGGGAGGGAAAGCTCGTCGACGTCGATTTCGCCGGCGAGTGGAAGGAATGGGCACTCGACGAGGCGATCGAGGCATCTTGCGGCATCGATGTGAAGCAACATGATTCAGCTGGAGCCCTGAGGGAAGCCATAAAGTCGAAAGGCATAAAATTGGAGGTGAACATCGATGCCCTCGGCCGCGGCAACCTGATTGACCAGCTGTATAAGAAGGTGTGCCGCCCGGACATCGTCCAACCGACCTTCATCACGCGCCATCCACTCGACCTTTCTCCCCTCGCCCGTCGTAACGATGACAATCCGTCGATCGTCGACCGGTTCCAATTGGTCGTCGGCGGATGGGAGGTCGTGAATGCCTACAGCGAGCTCGTCGACCCCATGGATCAAGCGCAGCGTTTCGAAGAGCAGGCGAAAGCGAACGCAGGCGGCGACGCCGACGCGCACCGCAAGGACGACGAATACGTTCAGGCTCTCAGCTATGGCTGCCCGCCGTGTTCCGGTTGGGGCATGGGCATCGACCGCATCCTCGCGCTGCTGACCCAGCAGGAGAACCTGCGCGACGTCGTGCTCTTCCCCATCCTCAAACCGCAGCACCAACAGGCTTCCGTCCCCGCACCCGTCAAAAAGGAAAAGACTGTGTCTCTTCCGCCCGCCGGAGCAGGACTCCTGCAGCACGCCGAATACGGCCATCTGTTGCCCGGCGCCCACGGCCTCTTGCAGGAACACACGAACCAAACGAAGGCCCACCTGGTCGCGACGGGCGCTGCCATGGAAGCCTTGGCGGCCCGCTTCGGCGGAGATGCGGCGACCTGGAAAGTCGCGGGCATGTTGCACGATTTGGACTGGGACAAGCTGGAAAAGGACGCCGAAGAACACTGTGGTAAAACGCTGGAACAGCTGCTTGCGACCATCAAAGCCCCCCAGGAATTGCTCGGCGATATCCGCGCCCACTACGCGCACAAATACGGCGCCGATTATCCGCTGGATACGATGCTCCGCAAGGCGCTCTACTGCGTGGACGAACTGACGGGCTTCATCATCGCCGTCACCCTGGTGCGTCCCAGCAAGAAAATCGCCGACGTGGAAGTGTCGAGCGTGAAGAAGAAACTGAAGGACAAGACGTTCGCCGCGCAGGTCGACCGCGAGCAGATCAAAAAGTGCGAAGAACTGCTGGGCGTTCCCCTCGATGAATTCGTCGGCATCGTCCTCGAAGCGATGAAGACCGTCGCCAATGAGATGGGGCTGTAGGCCTCAGCCGAGATCGATGACGTCCTCCTTCTCGGGCGTGATCACCAAGAGCCCCCGTTCGCGCAACCGTTCGGCAAAGGGATCCATCTGCTCCGGATCGCCGTGCACCAGGATGACCTGCTGCAAGCCTTCAATGTTGTGCACGAACGCATCGAGATCGAAACGGTCCGCGTGGCCGGAATACGCATTGATATAGTGGATATCGGCTTTCTTGCGGTAGTAGCGGTCGAAGATCTTCACCTGCCACTCTTCCTTGTTGAGCAAGCGGGCGCCGAGCGTGTTGGCGGCCATGTAGCCGACGGCGACGACGGAGTTCTTGGGGTTCTCGATCTCGTTTTTCAGGTGATGGCGTATGCGACCAGCTTCGCACATCCCGCTGCCTGCCATGATGATCATGGGGCCCGGCGTACCGTTGAGTCCTTTGCTCTCATCCACACTCTCGGTGTACCGCACCAGCGAGAACTGGAATGGGTTGTGCGCACGACTGAGGAAATCCTGGTACATCTGCTCGTCGAAACACTCGGGGTGCTTCATGAAGACATCGGTGACGCGCGATGCCAACGGGGAATCGATGACGATGGGCACGGGCGGGATATGCTTTTCGTCCCACAGCATGTGCAAGTCGTAGATGATCTCCTGCGTGCGCTCGAGGGAGAACGCCGGGATGAGCATTTTTCCGCCCCTCTTGGCGATTTCGACGACGTAGCCGGCCAGTTCCTGCCGCGCCTCCTGGATGGTTTCGTGCGTGCGGTTGCCGTACGTGCTCTCGCAAATGAGGATGTCGACCGGGGGCATGTCCGCGGGATCGCGGATGATCGGCAGCGCGTTGCGGCCCAAGTCGCCGGAAAATCCGACCCGGCGGGTGCGTCCGTTCTCGGCAATTTCGAGCAAGACCATCGCCGCACCAAGAATGTGGCCGGCTTCCAACAGCTGGGCGCGGATGCCGGGACAGACATCGAACCACTCGTTGTACTGCTTCGTCACGAACAGATCCATGCAGCCCGTCGCATCGGCCTGCGTATAGAGCGGCCCGTCCGCCTTGATCATGGAGTCTTGCAGATACTTCTGGAAGAACTCCTCGTCCTTCTCCTGTAGATAGGCTGAATCCTGCAGCATCACTTCCGCCAGGTCGCGGGTGGCATGCGTGCTGAAGATCTTTCCACGATACCCCCTTCGCCACAGCAGCGGCACGCGCCCGACGTGGTCGCCATGGGCGTGCGTTAGAATCATCGCATCGATGTCGGTCGACGGATCGAAGGCGAAATGGACGTTCTTCGTCGCGGCTTCATGGCGATGTCCCTGGAAAAGACCGCAATCGAGGAGGATGCGTCGGTCGTGGGTTTGTATTTCATGGCAGGTGCCCGTGACTTCACGGGCTGCGCCGTGCGTGATGATCTTCACGGCCTCTATTATAGCCCAACTGCCGCCCTGATGGCGAGCAGTTCCCCGTCCGTCAGCGGCCGGATGGCCCCAATCGGCAAATGGGCGTCGCGTAGCGTGACGATGCGCACGCGACGCAAGTCCTTCACGTAGCTCCCGACTTTCTGGCACATGCGGCGGATTTGGCGGTTCCTGCCTTCGGTGATCGTGATGAGGAACGAAGAATCGGAGAGACGCTGGATGCCGGCGGGCTTGGTTTTTTCGCCATCAATCGACACGCCTTTTTGCAGTTTATCTAGGGCTCCATTTGAAATCGGGGCATCCAGTTTCACCTCGTACTCCTTCTCGTGATCATACCGAGGATGCGTCAGTCGTAGGGCCAGTTCGCCGTCATTGGTAAGGAGCAGGAGTCCCGTCGTGTCCTTATCCAGTCGACCGACGGGGAAGACACGCCCGCGCAGATGCGACGGTAGAGCTTCGGCGAGGGTCATCTTCCGTGGTTCCGTGTTATCACGCTGCAACGTCTTGCTCGAAGATGTGGCTTGGGGTGCATTGGTCACCACGACACCGAGCGGTTTGTTGTAGAGGTAATACACATAGGACACCTCCCCTTTTACGGCTACACCATCGACACGAATGTCATCAACGGATGGATCCGCCTGCTGTCCAAGCACGGCCTTCTTGCCGTTTACCGTCACCCGTCCCGCCTCGATGAACTGCTCCGCATGTCGGCGCGAAGCGATGCCACGGACGGAGAGAATCTTCTGGAGGCGCTCTTTCACAATGGCAGGGTATCACACCCGTCTCATTTTGCGGCGTACCGGCGAAACATCAGCGCTCGAGACGAGCCACCGCTGCAAAAGGGGCGAGAACAGAGCGCAGAGAACGATATTGCCCAGGACATGATTGATCGTGAACGGCACCTGGCCGACGTAGGTTTCGATCCAGCCCTGCCCGAAGGCCAAAGGTCCCAGAGCCGCCGTGACGGCATCGTACAAAAGGGTGGAATAGAGCGCGAAGAACCCTGCCGAAAGCGGACGAATGGTTTTCCCTGCGAATAACCGAGAGGCCAGAAGACCGATCGCGGCATACGACAGCGCGGTGACGGGCGTCCAGATGCCGACCGCACCGCCCATGACATCGAACGCCACCATCGCCACGGCGGGGAACACGGCCGACAGCACAACCCCCGACACCGCCGACACAGGCAGCATGGCGGCCATCACCGGCTCGACGTTGGGGATGCGCCACGGCAGCGCACGCACGGCGATGCAGGCGAGCCACAGCAGGGCGACCTTGAGGAAGCGCGAAACGGGGATCGTTCTCTCCATACACAACATATAGTATATCCCGTTTATTGCAGACACAATATATTAGGACAACCGTCCCTCGCACCGGTCGAGAAAATCCGCCACACCATCGCGGATTTGGGCGACAAGCGGGTGTATCTGCCCAAAGGATGCCCCGTCGATCGTTCGAATCGGCAATGCTTTGGACGACGTGCTGCTGAGGAACGCGCCATCGGCCTGCTGCAATTCTTGAAGGGAGAACAGCCGCCGTTCCACGGGTATTCCTTTGTCCGCGGCGATGCGGAATACCACCTGCTGCATCACGCCGGACAACACATACTCGTCGGGTGCGGTGACGATGGTGCCGTCGCGGACCATGTAGAGATTGGTCCGCGTCCCTTCGCGCACCATGCCGGCATAGTCGACAAGCAATGCGTCGTAACAATCGGCCGCTGCGGCATCGCGATACGCCAGATAGCTCTGCAGCATGTTGAGCGTCTTCGCCTGAGGCAAAAGCCGCTCGAATCGTACCGTGCGCACTGCTACGCCGTCGCGCTGCATCGCGCGTTCGGTAAAGACCGCGTTCACCGGGAGGATGAAACACTGCACGTCTTCCTTCCGTGCCGCGCCGATGAGCAGCACCTTCAGATTGTACGTATCTGGCGGAAGCGCCTCGACCAATTGCCGTATCCATTCCCCCCATTGACCGGCAGCGAACGGATGCTTCAAGCCGATGATATCCGCCGAGTGCGCGAGGCGCTGAACGTGTTGCTCGAGGAAAAACGGCGTCCCCTTCGTAACACGGATGGTTTCGTACACACCGAAACCGTAACTCAGTTCGACGTTGAAGACGGAGACGGTCGCCTCATTCGGCGGGATCAATTGGCCGTTTTTGGACGCATATGCGAAAGGCACGGAAGGACTATAGAGATCCCCGAGCGACACCGACAGGCCGTGCGGCTCACTCCTCGGTCTTGTTGCGATCAAACTCCTTCTTTGCCTCCATCTTGAGGCGTTCGTAGACGATCTTGCTCACTTCCGCGCGATTGATAGGCGCATCCGGACGGAACGTGCCCGCCGGGGTGCCGTCGGCATTCTTGTCCCCACCGACGATGCCTTCCAGAACGGCCAACCCGATATCGGCTTCGAGCGGATGGTCACGCGTGTCGCTGAACGGCGCGAAGACCGGGCTGGGCTTCTGTCCGAAGACGTCGTGGACGATGGTGAGGACTTCGGCGCGCGTGGCCGGGCGATCGAGCGGAAGGTTTGAGCTTGCCGCGAGCAAGCGCACGTTCAATCCCTCGGCACAGCCAACGAACACGCTCGACCAGTGCGTGAGCGCCGCAGGATGCGCGGCGGGTGCGGGGCATGTGGACTTATCGATCTTCGCCGCTTCTTCCGTCATTTTCAGCACTTCTGCAACGGTGACGAGATTGCCCGGCTGGAAGAAGCCGGTCAGCTCGCCCGCTGCATTCTTGTAGCCCGACACGATCCCCCATTCCGCCAGGGACGAGACGTACACGTTGAACCAATCGTCGCTCTTCACGTCCTGGAAGACCGTGCCCGTCAGCGCGTCCAGGCGGGCGACGATGGCGGACATGTCCGTCGTGTGCTGCTCCTGGTAACTCACCAGCTCGGCACGCAGGACCGCGGCCTCATCGAAGAACGCCTTGGCCGTCACCACCGTCAGCGAAAGGACGGTGAGCAGCGTCGCGGCGAGGTACTGGCGCAAAAGCTTCATGTGTCTTATATATAATTATATCACTTTTTTTCATCTTTGACAATTTTCGAGGCTTTGCGGATGTCCTCGGGCGTGGCGAGAAGGACGCGGTATTTGAACGTCGTGCCTTTGCCGACTTCGGACGTGACGTTCACGTCTCCTTTCTGCATTTCCATGAAGTTTTTCGCGATATAGAGACCGAGACCCGAACTCCTGTCCGGGCGGGCGCCCGCTCCGACGATGCCGGTGCGGGTGAACAGTTTCTCGAGAATGTCCTTGGGCATGCCTTCGCCGTTGTCCGAGACGTCGATCACGCCGTAGGCGCCCTCGCTGTACATCGTGACCGTGATGGTGCCGCCCTTCGGCGTGTGCTTGATGGCGTTGCTGATGGAATTGCTCACTGCTTCGGCACACTTCTCCTTGTCGATCATCACCGTGATGGGCTGATCGATGCCCACCAGCACAAGGTTGAGTCCCGCCTTCTCGCAGCTCACGCGGTAATCCTTCACCGACCGCTCGACCAGATCCGCCAGCGCGACGGGCTTGAGATCGACGGCGATGACGCCGCGCTCGATGCGCGACGCATTGAGGATGTCACTGATGAGATTGCTGCATTGGTTTGCCGAATCCTGCATCTGCTGGATCGACCCCTTCATGCGCTCGGGCACCTCGCCGTCATCCCCGTCCATGATGGACTCGAGAATCCACTTCATCGCCGTAATCGGCGCCTTGAGCTGGTGACTGACGAAGGAGACGAAGTCGTTCTTCATCTGCTCGATCTTCTTGCGTTCCGTGATGTCGCGGTCGATGGACGAGAATCCGACGATGTCTCCCGCCGCGTTTTTCACCGGCGAGACGGTGATCGACACAGGGATCGCTTCGCCGTTCTTTTTCATGCGCACCGTTTCGTAGTTCTGCGTGGATTCACCCTGCCTTACGCGCTGCAGCACTTCATCACGCTCGGCTCGCTTTTCCTCGGGGATGAGCATGACCATGACGTCGTGGCCGATGGCCTCCTCGGCGGTATACCCGTACATCGCCTGCGCGGCGGAGTTCCAGCTGTGAATGGTGCCGTCCAGACGCGTTCCGACGATGGCGTCGTTCGACGACTCGACGATCGACGCGACTTCGCGCAGCGATTGGTTGCGTACCGCGAGCTCTCGATTGAGGCGGATGTTGCGTGCACTGAAGCGCGCGAGAGCGATGACCATCGCGAGCGTGACGAGCGTCAAAGCCGCTCCTGCCACCGCGATCTTCAGGCGCACTTGGCGGAGTTCCGCGAATGCGATGTCCACGGGGCGCTGCGCGACGATCACCCAGTTGTTGTGACCGACGGTGACGGGCAGGAAGGTGGCGATCATCCGCTCCTTCTGAATCGGATCGTCGTACTCGACGGTCTGGTACTGGCCGTCAATTGCCGCGCGGATTTCGGCGACATCGGCATACTCCTCGATAAGCGAGCGCGTCGCATCGTGCGCGGAGTCCGCGACGAGGCGGCCGGAGTGGTCGACGACGAACAGCGAACCGCCGGTTGGCAATTCGATATTCGCCAGCCAGCGGGCGATGTCGCGGGCACGGTACTCGAAGACGAGGTATCCCCGCAGCGCGCCGGTTTCGACGACGGGCGACGCGATGCCCACGACCAATTGCCCCAGAGACTTTGGCGGTATATACGCGCTGGAAACGGTCGTTCTGGGGCGATCGAGAATTTCTTCGTACCACGGATCACGCGCTTCTTTTTGCCCCGGCTGTGCGGATTCGAGCGGGTAACCGCCCATCACCGCGCCACGGACATCCGTCACGTACGCACGCTCGATTTCCGGCACGGTGACAATGATCGCCTTGAGGCGATTGGCCAGCGAGAAATCGTCGCGCTCTCGGATGGCTGCGGCAGTCGCCGGGAGAGATGCGACGGCGTCGGCCAACATGGTTGTCCGTCCGATTTCCTGCACGAGCAGGCGCGACAAGTTTTCCGTGATGGAAATATTCTGCGTTTCGACGAGATGGGAGACGGACCCGGACGCAATGCGCTCCGCATACACGCTCAGCAAGACGATCGGGAAAAATGCCAACAGGAATGGCAGCGCCCACACGATGTGTGTCGTGCGACTGAGCGTCGACGCGCGCGGTGAGGAGGAATCTGCCGCAGGCATGATGTGGGTTTCCAAGAATTATAGCGAATTTTTGGCTTACTGTCGACCAGAAACGACCATGCATTCGGCATGACACAGGCGGGAAGTCCGACGGAGACATCATGAACGTTCGACTCTGCCCGCATTCGTGCAGCGCGTCCGGCACTTTGCACGCGTGTATACGGCTGTTTTTTGCCTGCAATACGTGAAAATACCGCATTCCTCGTTGGGTTTGTCATCCTATGGCAAGGATAGTAAAAATGTTCTATAATATACTATGAAATGCGAACACACACTCCGCGTCTGCTCGTCCTCGCAGGAAGCCTGACAGCGGCCAGCGCCATTGTTACGACGTCGCTCGTGTTGCGGGCGCAGATGACGGGCGCAGCTGGTACGGAGAGCGAGATCGCCACAGCGTTTTCTTCGAGTTCGTCGTCGGTGAATGACACCGACGTTGCGAGCGATACGCACGTTGCATCGGATGCAGCGAACGATGCCTCGTCCGTCTCAGCACAGTCGACGTCCGCATCCAGTACATCCGCCACGGAAACGGCCGCTTCTTCCTCGCGATCGAGCACATCGTCGTTCTGGCCGCTCCTCAACGCGCCGCCGGCTGCATGGCGCTGGCCTCGCACTCTTGCGGTGGGCAGCGGCCCATTGGGCCAGTCCGTGCCCTCGGCATCCGCGACCCTGCCGGTGCTACCGCGCATCGTGGCGCCCGCGGCCATCATCAACGTTCCGGCCGCCGTGCAGGATATCCTGCACGTGCAGCACAACTGGCCGACACCGGGCGCCGAAGGATGTTTTGCCGTGGACGGCAATTGGACGACGGACCGCGCAGCGTGCGACGCGGATCAAATGGGACATGTAAACGCCGTACGGTCGATGATCCAGGAACAAGCTGCGGCACCGTTGGATATCCCGCAGGGCATGCTGGAAACCATCGTTGTCACCCCCGCGCAGCCGAGCCCGGAAGAGCACGACGTGCTGCATCAAATGCTGACCGACTGGTTCGTCGGACAGCAAACCCTCGACGGCGCACAGCAGGAATTGTTGGCCGCACTGCAGGAATCGACTTCCCGACTCGATCAACTACAGGAAATCGAAACGGACCCCGCGGTGTTGACGCTCATCGGCAGCACGGCCGAGTGGTTGCACATCATCGAAAAAATGAGCACCGAACCGCAGACACTGGACCAGATCCAAGAAACAGCCGAGACCGTCCGCGACCGCTTAAGCCATCTACACAGCGATCTTGCAGTCGTCGCGCCACCGAGCGACGTCGACTGGATCTTGTTCCGCAGCATGGACAATTACGTCTACACGGTGCACATCCAGCTCTCCCGCGTGCTCGCTGCCCTGAAAGAGAACGGCATCCCCGTGGACAGCTTCATTTTCCGCCAGCAGCTGGAGGCGCGCAGACTTTACGAAGAGCTGCATGATGCCTGCATGCGCGGCGAAACGGAGTGCCGCCGCATCACCGAAGTAGCCGAACTGACAGCGAATATCGCAGAGAACCTGCAGATCCTGGTCACCAATGCCGGCGTGGACGGATTGGCGGAGCGCGTTGAGGCTGCCGCGGCCGGCCGGTGAGGGGTATAGTCCCCCACCATGCCCTTCGAACCAGAGCGGCTCAACGGCTTACGTGCGTGCTTCGCGGGCCCAATCCAGGACGCCCAAGCGATGGTGGATGCAGCACAGCATGATCGAGACATGCTGCGCGGGCAGCGCGTATTGGAGGCGGCTGCGCGGACGCTGGCAGCCGATCTGGGGCGAGCAACGATTCGGGCACTCACCGCTCGAGCAGTCGCTGCCGCTCTCACACCGCCCCAACGTCAGTGGTGTGAGCACGCGCTCTTCGCGCAACTGCCACTGATCGGGCAGAACCGGCACGACGTCCTAGAGCAGATGCGCTACGCCTTGAACGACCTGCGCATCGTGCAGGAAGTTCGGCGCCGCGATGAGCATCTCGTCGTGCGCGATGCCGTGACGCATTTTGAGAAGGAACGGTGGACGCGCCCAGACCTTCGCCATCATGTCGGAGCCATCACACGCGTCTCAATGCTCTTCCCCATTACCGACAAACGAGAGGAGGCCGTCGTGCACCACAGCCTGTGCGCTCACCTCGTGGGCATTCCCGCCCTTCACGTCGGTAACTGGAAGTTTGTGGATAACGGCGAAAAGACCCTGTATGAGGCCCACAAAGCCGTTAAGAACGCAGCAGACCGCATGCTGCATAAGTTGGACTAACAGGAGCCTCGGAGCGCTTCTAGGGCCCCTTCTCGGGGCACCCGGGCATGTCGAAGCCGAGGAACCCTTGTGGGATTCCCCGGCGACACCAGTTGCACGAGTAGACATCGGGGGCGCCTACGGAGAGGCGCTAGCGGTCAGGATCCGGCGCAGTCAGGCTTAGGCCCCGGCAACCCAGGGCCAGCTGACGACGTAGTACACCAGGTACCCCAGAAGGGTGCCCACGGTGACCAACGCCATCCCCGCCTGCTCCTCACGGAAGCCCCACCGAGTAGTGAGGCCCCGAATGATGAGCCACAGGGACGTCAGCGCCAGCGGGATGGCGGAAACCACCCCCATCAGGTAGGCGATGAACCATTCCACCGCCGGAGCGGCGAACAACGTCAACGACGCACTCCCCAACGCCCAGAAGGCACACGCGCCAGCCGCTCTGTCGAGACGGTAGCGCAGGCTCTTGGGCTCTTTGCAGGGCATGTCGCTAAATGCGACAAGACACCCCGCCAGAAACGACAATGCGGACAGGAAGGGCAGCAGGAAGACGAAGAACATCGACGTTCCTTTACCAAAGGGTGAACCGACAGTGATGTGAAGGCGCAACTGGTAAAGATTATTATACCATATTTTATTATTATCGGCATTTTTGCCAGGAGCACAAAAAAAGCCCCTCTTAGGGCCTCTTCTGCGCAATTACTCTGTCTTGGCACCGGCCTACTCTCACGAGGCGTATCACCTCACTACCATCGGCGCTGGCGGTCTTAACTGCTGAGTTCGGTATGGGATCAGGTGTTTCCCCGCCGCTCGAGGCACCAAGACAGAAGAATCGCATTGGAAAGAGCACACAATCTGCATCCGCACCGTATGAGCATATCCTGCTCGCCGATGACGCATGAACAGTACGCTGTTAAACAGCAAAGAGGAAAAACGTTCAATTGTCCGTTCGTATCGCTCGGCTAAACGCATTACTGCGTGTACACCTGCGACCGATCTAACCGGTAGTCTGCCGGCGGACTTATGGGGACATCCTATCTTAGGAGGGGCTTCCCGCTTAGATGCCTTCAGCGGTTATCCCGTCCGAACATAGCTACCCTGCAATGCCACTGACGTGACAACAGGTACACCAGAGGTTCGTCCACTCCGGTCCTCTCGTACTAGGAGTAGCTTCCTTCAAATGTCCATGGGACCACGGAGGATAGAGGCCAAACTGTCTCACGACGTTTTGAACCCAGCTCGCGTACCGCTTTAACTGGCGAACAGCCAGACCCTTGGGAGCTT
>CAYRUZ010000010.1:32144-33867 GCA_964427895.1 uncultured Candidatus Peribacteria bacterium | reverse complement strand
TGGAACCGCAGTCCGAGACGGTGTGGCGCCAGGCAGACAAGTACCTCGTCCCGCGCATCGCGTTCGTCAAGAAGATGGACAAGACCGGCGGCGATTTCTACATGTCGCTCGGTACGATCCACGATCGTCTCAGCAAGCAGGCCGTCGCCATCCAGTTGCCGATCGGCCAGGAGAGCGACTTCTCCGGCGTCGTTGATCTCGTCCAGAAGAAGGCATTCACCTTCGAGGGAAAGAACGGCGAAATCGTGAAGGAAATCCCGGTTCCTGAGGACATGCACGAGCCGATGCTTGAATACCGCGCCGTGCTGATGGAGAAGGTGGCGGAAGCGAATGATGACCTCATCGACAAGTTCCTGGAGAACGGCGCCCTCACGGACGAGGAGCTGTTCCGCGGCATCCGCAACGCGACGGTCTCAGGCCGCATCTACCCGGTGCTCTGCGGCTCCTCGCTGCAGAACATGGGCGTGCCGCTCGTGCTCAACGCCGTTGTCGCCTACCTCCCGGCTCCGGCCGACCTCAAGATCGTGAAGGGCACTAACCCGTCGACGGGCGAGGCTATCGAGCGTCAGCTGGTGAACGAGCAGCCTCTCACCGCCATCGCCTTCAAGGTCGCCACGGATCCGTTCGTCGGCCGCCTCACCTTCATCCGCGTCTACGCCGGCATCCTCAAGACGGGTACGGCCATCCTCGACACGCGCACCGGCAACACGGAGCGCATCGGACGCATCGTCCGCCTCCACGCCAACTCCCGCGAGGAAATCCCGCAGATCGAGGCAGGAGACATCGGTGCCGCCATCGGACTCAAGGACGTCCGCACGGGCGACACGTTGTGCGATCAGGCCAACCCGATCCAGCTTGAGGCCATCTCCTTCGCGGAGCCGGTCATCAGCTTGGCCATCGAACCGAAGACGAAGGCTGACCAGGAGAAGATGGGCATCGCGCTGGGCAAGCTGCTTGAAGAGGATCCGACCCTGCGCGTTTCCTCCAACGAAGAGACGGGCCAGACGATCCTCGCTGGAATGGGAGAACTCCACCTCGAGATCATCGTCGATCGTATGAAGCGCGAGTTCAAGGTCGAGACCAACGTCGGTAAGCCGCAGGTCGCGTACCGCGAGACCATCAGCAAGCCGATCGATGGCGAAGGAAAGTACATCAAGCAATCTGGAGGACGTGGACAGTACGGACACGTCATCTTCAAGCTCGTTCCCCAGGAGCCGGGCAAGGGCTACGAATTCGACAACCAGGTTGTTGGAGGCCGCATCCCGCGTGAGTTCATCAACCCGTGCGACAAGGGATTCCAGGAGGGTATGAGCCGCGGAATCATGGCCGGATTCCCGGTCGTGGACGTCAAAGTCGAGCTCATCGACGGTTCCTACCACGATGTGGACTCGTCCGAAATGGCCTTCAAATTCGCCGCATCCATCGGATTCCAGGAGGCTGCCCGCAAGGCGGATCCGGTGATCCTCGAGCCGATCATGAAGGTCGAAGTCACGACGCCGGAAGAGTTCCTCGGCGACGTGATGGGCGACCTCAACTCCCGCCGCGGAATGATTTCCGGTCAGAGCGATCGCGGTATGGCCAAGGTCATCCAGGCCGAGGTGCCGCTCTCCGAGATGTTCGGTTACGCCACCGAGCTGCGTTCCATGACCCAGGGCCGCGCCAGCTACGCCATGGAACCGAGCCACTACTTCAAGGTGCCGAAGAACCAGGCCGACGAGATCAT
>CAYRUZ010000010.1:0-32134 GCA_964427895.1 uncultured Candidatus Peribacteria bacterium | reverse complement strand
GGCCGGGAAACCGGCCTTTTTCGTTCTCAGGGTGAGGGATTACTTCTTTGATCCCAGGGACTTGCGGGGGGCGACGGTCGTGAGGAAGGCGACAGGCAGCAGTCCGAGGAAGCCGCCGCCGATGACGCCGAGGAGGCCGCCGAGAGCAGCCACAACGATGAGCCAGAAGTTATGCAGGCGTCCCTTCACTTCCACGATTGCCAAGCCCAGGGCGAGGCTGCACGTGGTGGCCAGAATCACGCCGACCATGTTGCTCATCTCCTCCGTGGTCACGAACCCGAACAATCCCATGAGGGGTTCGAGCGAAGCGCCCACGATGGCGCCGATGAGCATGTACAGGATGAGGTAGGCGACGTAGAAGCCGAAGGCTTCTGTTCCGTTGCGCTGACGCTTCAGCGAAGAAAGGTGCGAAAACATGTCTCAGAGGGAAGAACGCGCAAACTTTACTCCGTCCGCCCCGTCGTTTTCCACTCGTCCAACTGGACTACGACGTCTTTCTCTCGTCCGCCGTGCGAGACGTGGAGGGTCACTTTCTCGCCGGGTTTCTTGCGTTGGATGATGTCGGCGAGCGACGTGTCATCGGAAAGCTCCTCGCTGTTGATGGACAGGATGATGTCGCCGTCCTCCAATCCCGCCTTGGCAGCGGGCGATCCTGGCAGTACTGCCGGTTCGTTGGTTCCGCTGGTGATCAGCACGCCGTGGTCCGCGTCCAGTTTCTCCTCTTTGGCGAGCTCGGGCGTGACGTCGATGTACCGAATGCCGATGTACGGCCGCACGATCCGGCCGTGCTGTTGATAGCTTTCGAGCACGATGCGCAGGTCCGATGCGGGGAGGGCGAAACCGATGTTCTGTGCATCCGTGGCGACAGCGGTATTCATGCCCACGACGTTGCCTTCGGTGTCGAGGAGGGGGCCGCCCGAGTTGCCGGGATTGATCGCCGCGTCGGTTTGAATGATGCGCGACAGCCGCTCCACTTCCCCTCCGCCGGCTCCGGCTTCGATCGAACGGCTAAGCCCCGCGACCACGCCCACGCTCACGGTATTGCGGAATTCACCGAGGGCATTGCCGATGGCGATCACGGGTTGTCCCAACTGGAGGCGGTCGCTGTCCGACAGCGTGAGGTATGGGAAATCCTTGCCCTCAACCTGCAGCAGTGCGATATCCGTCGTCGGATCCCGGTCGAGGACCTTCGCTTCCAACTCGCGTC
This sequence comes from uncultured Candidatus Peribacteria bacterium, assembly GCA_964427895.1. Classification (GTDB taxonomy): domain Bacteria; phylum Patescibacteriota; class Gracilibacteria; order Peribacterales; family Peribacteraceae; genus CAYRUZ01. The sequence continues at coordinate 30,927 of CAYRUZ010000010.1, read as the reverse complement.
CGTCATTGAGGAAGACGGTATAGGTTGCCTTGGGGTCGTCCACGACATGCTTGTTGGTCATCAATAGTCCGTCGGGGCTGATAAAAAACGCCGTTCCGCCGCCGATGGCCAGTCGCTGGGTTTCGCGTTGCCTGCGGCCCATTTGGACATCGCGGGAGATGGTGACGCTCACTACTGCCGGTTCGGTTCGCTCCACCACGTCGGTAATTGGCGTCGCGCGTGCTTCCGATACCGCCGGAATGGCGCGCGTGGTCGTGACGGGTGTTGGTGCGGGGGGTTGGGTCAAGAGATCGTGGCCGGCCAAAACGCTTCCGGTGACGACTAATGCCGTGGAACCGGAAAGAAGAATGGTACGAAGGGGGGAGGTCGAAGAGGGGGGCATAGGGAGTCGTGCAATATGTTCCGACGCGAGTGTGCGTGCGTCAACGAAGTCTACTGGTCGGATCTTAAGGGCGTTTTAAGACAGCGGATTGCCATGCCTGTTTTACTGAGTGACCACATAGACACGCCGGAGTGGGGGAGGTACGCTCGGTGCCCATGAAACGTCGTTTCACCGAAGACAGTTGGCGGAAAGAGCCGTGGATGCGTGCCTTGGTTGCAGCCATCCACAGCTTGAAGACGGAGGAAGACATCGCGAATTTCCTTCGCGACGTGGCAACACTCAGCGAGATGCAGGCACTCAGCGAACGCTTGGAAGTCGCCCGGCTTCTGGCACAAGGCTACAGCTACCGACAGGTTGCCGCTGCAACGGGCGCTTCGACGACGACGGTCACCCGTGTCGCCCATTTTCTCGAGAATGGAGAAGGGGGATACCGAACCGTCCTTAAGGCACATCGCCATCATCGTTTGATCAAACCCGAACAGCCTCGACCGCCGCTTCCTCAGCCGTTCCACGCATCCGAGATGAGCAAACAGCAGGATTCAAGCGGAACCCTGCAGGAAGAGAAAAAACCGCTCTCCCCGCTGCAAAAATATCTCGAGCGCCAATCTGGACAATAAATGTGTTCAATGACCGAGCGCGTGGGCGTTCGGTCATTGCGGTTTGTTGAATCGATTTCTCTAGGGAGCGACCGGGTGCATGGCCATGTAGCTCGCGATGGCGTAATCGTAGGCGGCTGTGTGTTGGAACACCTTGAGCATGAGTTCGTACCGGTCGTGGCGGTTCGTGCCGCCATTCTGCATTTTGCGGCCGACCCACTCGTAGTCGGCGGGGTTGCAGACGACCGTCACACGCTCGAAATTCTTGGCCGCCGCCCGTAACCCAGAAGGGCCGCCGATGTCGATGTTTTCGACGGCGTGTTCAAGGGTCACATCAGGCTTGCTGGTTTCGCCTTCGAAGTCGTACAGGTTAATCACAACGACATCGATCGGAGCCCAGCCCATACCCTGAAGTTCCACCATGTCTTTGTCGGGCCGCGCGAGGATGGGGCCGAAAATACGAGGATGCAGGATTTTTACGCGTCCCCCGAATATCTCGCGTTGCGCGGTGTAGGCGCTCACCTCGTTGACAGTAAGACCGCCATCACGCAAGTGCTTTGCGGTGCCGCCAGTCGAGAGAAGGCTATACCCGGCATTGCTCAGAATGCGGGCGAACGGCACCAAGCCGCTCTTATCGGTCACGGAAAGGAGTGCAAGTGGTTGCACGGCATGTCTCCTCTATGAGAAAGGATCGAATCAACGCTCTCTTTCCACGGTGGAAAGGGAGCGCGCCATGGTACACCCGGCAAATAACCGGGGCGCTTTATCGAATAAAAAATGTATTCATTTCCCTGCAGGCCCCAGCGCGTGCAACTGCCCAAGCCAGCTGATTGTGCCGTTGTTGATGAGCACGTACCCCGTCTTAGTGATATTGCTGGTAATGCCGTATTCGATCCATTCCAGATCCGCCGTCTTCACCGATGCGCCGCTGCAAAGGGCAGAAACGACGTTCAGATGTTCCACAAGCTCATGCCAGCGTTCACGCATGCCCACTGGCGGACAGTCGCGCAGGACAATCCACTCGCGCACGGCACGGAACAGCTCCAATTGCGCGGCGTCTCCGCGCGGCTCCGAAACGGTGACGAGCAACGCGCGCAGGTCGTGGCGATCGATGAGGCGCTGGAGACCGGCCGGTTTGTTCTCCATCGCGCGGCACTGCGCGAGCAAGCACTGGAATGCTTCGCGCAGCGGTCCTTGGATCTGTTCCACTTGGCGCACCACGTCGGCGATGCACGGTGAACCTTGCGCCTCGACCGACGCGAATGCCAAAAAAGCATTCAATTCCAGCAGCGCCGTCGACGTATCTTTCAGCGCGTCCATTGCGCGCAGTATCCGCTGATTGTATCCCTGCGTAAATGTTACTGCAGCGTGCTGATCGGATACATGATCCGGTTCCCCACGCGGTACAGGAAGCTGAAGAATTTGTACGAAATTCTGGAGCGCACGGGGAGACTCCCGTTTTCCTTGTAATGCTTCGCCACTCCGGCCAGCCATCTGCCGTTCTTCTCCATTTTCGCGAGGCTCGCCGGTCGCTGATCCACGACGAGGCCGAATTTGCCGCGTCCCGGAAGACTCTTCGGTTCGAAGTGACGACCCACCACGACTCCGCCGTAATATTTGATGGCTTCTCCGATGTGCAGCGTGGTGAGGTACATCAATGCTTTCCAAGCGATCATCGGAGCACCGCCGGTGTACACGAGGTAGAACGGTTTGCCGTTCAACTGCCCGCGCGAGTGCGTCTCTTGGTCCAGTGCGAAAGCCCCCAGGCGGTCCATCATGTTTTTGAGATGGGCCGGAACGGAGAAGTTCCAGATCGGTGTGGCGATAACCACCGCGGACGATTCGTCGATGAGGTTCTGCACCTGCACATAGTCATCGTCGTTGCACGAGCGGTGTTCGTAGTAGTGCAGCGAGAAGTGATCGATCTTCAGATCTTTCAGTCGTATCTTTACGCTTTCCACCCCCTCTGCGCGCACGCCCTTCATGAGCGCTTCGGCGAGTGTGTCGCTGTTGGAGGGGTCGTTGTTGCCGGCGACGATGACGCCGATCTTGATTGGCAAAGGTGTAGCGGGTTGGTCCATGGGAGGGGCAGAACGCGGCTGATTGTAGCGCTGTTGCCACGTACGTGCATTGTTTGAGCGAGAAATTTCCCACGAGTGGTACCGCCGTGCGCCACGGCGCAACACGTCGAATCCCGGTAGAGTCATCGACTTCTTTCCGGTGGTCTTCGGCGCGATGGCGAAACAAAAAACTTGGGCTTTACGAGCGGCGCCAAAAGGTGCTGTGGCAACCGCCAGTGATAACACTTCGGTACCCGAAACGTGGAAGGAAAAAGCCTGTCGTTGCCCCCGTGTTTTCACGATTCGCGGGACTTTGACAAACAAAATATTCGTAATTATTTACTAGAATGGAGAGGTATTGATAGCTATAATTCAACACTATATCTTGTGTGTTTGGTTGCCCCGGGACACTAAATCGAGTGTTTTGGCCTCTGTAAGCCAGTCTCGGGGTGTGCTGTCTTTTCTCTCCTCTCTTCCCTCTCATCCATCATGAACCCCCAGGCCGCCCAGCAGAGCAAGAATAAGAAGCCGCACGTGCACCAGGAAGGGGTGATAGAACCGCTTGAGGCAGCCAAGGAACATGCAGTCACCGCCGCCACGCAAAAGCGGGCGGAGGGATTGTCCATTCCCCGTGTATTCACCACGCCGGGCAGCGACCCGTTGGAAGAGGTGACCTACGAGAAGCGCACGAGTCGTATCAAGAACACGAACGGCTCCATCGTGTTCGAGATGCAGGATGCCGAGATCCCGGCGGATTGGAGCCAGGTTGCGACGGACATCGTCGTGAGCAAGTACTTCCGCAAGGCCGGCGTGCCGCAATTCGACGCGAACGGTCAGGTACAGAAGGATGAGAAGGGCAATCCGATCCTCGGCCCTGAGCGCAGCGTGCGCCAGGTTGTTCGCCGTCTCGCAGGATGCTGGCGCCACTGGGGCGAGACGTACGGGTACTTCAAGACGACACAGGACGCCCAGGCGTTCGAGGACGAGCTGTCCTACATGCTCGTGCACCAGATGGCTGCCCCAAACAGCCCGCAGTGGTTCAACACCGGTCTCAACACGGCCTACGGCATCACGGGACCGGCACAGGGTCACTACTACGTCGACCCGACCTCCGGCGAAGTGAAGCGCAGTGCCGACGCCTACACGCACCCGCAGCCGCACGCCTGCTTCATCCAGTCCGTCGACGACGACATGGTCAACGAAGGCGGCATCATGGATCTGTGGATCCGCGAGGCGCGCCTCTTCAAATTCGGATCCGGCACGGGCAGCAACTTCTCCCGCCTGCGCGGAGAAGGGGAGCCGCTCTCCGGCGGAGGAAAGAGCTCCGGTCTGATGAGCTTCCTCAAGATCGGCGACCGCGCCGCGGGTGCCATCAAGTCCGGCGGTACGACGCGCCGCGCAGCGAAGATGGTGTGTCTCGACCTGGATCACCCGGATATCGAGGCTTTCATCAACTGGAAGGTGAACGAGGAGAAGAAGGTCGCCGCGCTCGCCAAGGCCGGCTACGACACCGACTTCAACGGCGAGGCCTACCAGACGGTGTCGGGACAGAACAGCAACAACTCCGTCCGTATCTCCCACGAGTTCTTCACGGCCGTCGAGAACGACGGCGACTGGAACCTCTACTGGCGCACCGAGCTGCGCAAGGCGGAAAAAGAAGGCCGCGCACCGCGTCCGAGCAAGACCCTCAAGGCTCGCGCACTGTGGGAGCAGATCGGCTACGCCGCATGGGCCTGCGCCGATCCTGGGGTGCAGTACGACACGACGATCAACGACTGGCACACCTGCCCGACGTCCGGCCGCATCAATGCCAGCAACCCGTGCAGCGAGTACATGTTCCTCGATAACACGGCTTGTAACCTCGCTTCCCTCAACCTCCTTAAGTTCTACGACGCCGAGCACGGAACCATCGAGGTCGACCGCTTCATCCACGCCACGCGCCTCTGGACCATCGTCCTCGAGATCTCGGTGCTCATGGCCCAGTTCCCGAGCAAGGAGATCGCAGAGCTCAGCTACCGCTTCCGCACGCTCGGTTTGGGCTACGCCAACATCGGCGCCCTGCTGATGCGCATGGGTATTCCGTACGATTCCCAGGAGGGGCGCGCCATCTGCGCGTCCATTACCGCCATCCTCACGGGCGAGAGCTACGCCACGTCCGCCGAGATGGCGCGCAATTCCGGCGCATTCCCGGGCTTTAGCAAGAACCGCGAGCACATGCTGCGCGTCATGCGCAATCACCGCCGCGCCGCCTACGACGCCCCCGCGAAGGAGTACGAGGGCCTGCACGTCCCGCCGGTCGGAATCGACCAGGATGTCTGTCCGCAGTACCTGCTTGAGCCCGCCAAGGAGTGCTGGGATCGCGCTCTCGCGATGGGGGAGGAGCACGGCTACCGCAACGCGCAGACGACGGTCATCGCCCCGACTGGCACCATCGGACTGCTCATGGACTGCGACACCACGGGCGTCGAACCAGACTTCGCCCTCGTAAAATTTAAGAAGCTCGCCGGCGGCGGATACATGAAGATCGCCAACCAGTCCGTCGAGCCCGCCCTCCACAACCTCGGGTACAGCGAGACGCAGGTCCGCGAAATCATGCGTTACGTGATGGGCACCATGAGCCTGGAGGGCGTGCCCCACATCAATCGCGCCAGCCTGCGCGAGAAGGGCTTCACCGACGCGGACATCGCCAAGGTGGAAAGCAACCTCGCCTCCGTCTTCGAGATCAGTTTCGCCTTCAATCGTTGGGTGTTGGGTGACGAGACGATGAAGCGCCTCGGCTTCACCGAGGAGCAGATGAACGATCCTGCGTTCAATCTTCTCAAGGCGCTCGGCTTCACACAGCAGCAGATGGACGACGCGAACGTCGCCGTCTGCGGCCACATGACCGTCGAGGGCGCACCGCACCTCAAGAGCGAGCACCTCGCCGTCTTCGATTGCGCCAACAAGTGCGGCAAGATCGGCAAGCGCTTTATCGCCGCCGAGGGGCATATCCGCATGATGGCCGCTGCGCAGCCGTTCATCTCCGGCGCGATCAGCAAGACTATCAACCTGCCCAACGAAGCGACGGTCGAGGACATCAAGAACGCCTACTTCCTCAGCTGGAAACTCTCGCTCAAGGCCAACGCGCTCTACCGCGACGGCTCCAAGCTCAGCCAGGCGCTCAGTAACGTCTCCGACAGCAAGAAAGAAGAGGAGAAGGCCGAGCCGCAGGTAATCGAGAAGATCGTCATCAAGGAAATCCCGCGCCGCCGCAAACTGCCGGCGGAGCGCATGGCCATCACGCACAAGTTCACCATTGCCGGCCACGAAGGCTACGTCACGGTGGGCATGTACGAGGATGGCAGCCCGGGCGAGATCTTCATCAAGATGAACAAGGAAGGATCCACGCTCTCCGGCGTGATGGACACGCTCGCCCTGAGCATCTCCATGAACCTCCAGTACGGCGTTCCGCTCGAGGTTCTCTGCGAGAAGCTGGCGCACAGCCGCTTCGAGCCGATGGGCATGACGAGCAACCGCGAAATCCCGATGGTGAAGTCCATCATGGACTACCTGGGCCGCTGGCTGGGTCTCAAATTCCTGCCCAAGGAAAAGGCGATGCTCCTGCACAACCACGAGCTCGTGGAGCAGGCGTACCGCGAAGGAAGCAAGAGCAAGGATGCCTTCGCCATGCGTCTCCCGGTTGTCGACGAAGGGGCGCCCGCCGCGTCGGTGGAATTGCCCGTCACGGAAAAGGCCTCTGCGGTGGAGGCGGCCGCTCCTGTTACCAAGACCGAGCAGGCCAAATTACAGGGATTCACCGGCAGCATCTGCAGCGGTTGCGGCAGCATGAAGATGAAGCGCAATGGCAGCTGTGAAGTCTGTCTCGACTGCGGCGTCACGAGTGGGTGTTCCTGATCCGTTCGTAGAGAGAGTGCAAAAAGGCCTTTTTCGGGCCTTTTTGCGATTATGACAGGGAAGCCCGTCGGTGAGACCGACGGGCTCAAGAGCCCTTTTATGCCGCCAATATGAATCGCATCGCCATCAGTCCCATCAGTCCAAGCAGACCGACGGCAATGCTGATCCATGACCACATCGTCGACCGACGGGCATCGTGATCGTGTGCCTCCCGTTGCTCCTGATTCGTGTCGTGCGCTCTGTTGTCGTGGTGCTGGCGTTTTACCAGCCACACGGTACTCATCTGCTGGCCAAGCACACCCATGGCCATGCTCACTCCAGCGATGCCACACAGCATCCAGCTGGTCCAACCCGCATCAGCGGGCATAGTGCCCATGAGCAGTGCAAGCACCACCCCGAGCAGCAGCGCGTTGACGTACAGTCCAACACGTGCGGTACGGACATTCATCGCCTACCTCCGATTTGAAAGACAGAAAGGGCTTGCGCATTATAATATCTTTCTAAAATATTGCAAATATTGAGCGGGCAGCAGGCTTTGTGAAATCATGGCGGAAGACGGGGTATACTCGCTCCATGGCTGATTCCTGGATGGATCACATCCCCACACACGAGCGCGAGAAGATTCGCCACCGTATGCGCAGCCCCGAAGCCTATGAAGCGCTGCGGGATCGCGTGAAAGGCCCCGAAGACCTTGCCCGGGAAATGAAGCGTAACGAGCAAATGGCGGATTTAAGCTTCGCGATAGAGACACAGCCAAATCTGCCCGAACGCCTGAAATCGGCCGTGGAGCAAGACGTACGTGAGCAGGGGATCGATGCCGTTCTGGAGGGGGATCAGTCTGTTTCCCCCGAAACGCGCGCCGCCATCGAGCAGGGTAAATTCGAGGTGCGCATACAGCGACAGCCCAAAGCGCAGGACCGCCTTGTCATCGTCCCCGAGGGGAACGTCACGGATAAATTCCCCATCAAGCCCACGCTCTCGGATCGCTACACGTCGCAGCTCACGACCGGCGATGCGTGATTCCACTGCGAATCCCGTTCTTCAGCAGAGCTGTTGATCTAAAAAAACGCCAGCGCAAACAACGAAGAGCGATAAGGCGTAGTTCATCGATGTCGTGTAAAGCCGTGCATCCCGAGGTGTCGGTACACCTTCAGGCAGGGGACAGATTCACAGAGTGATGAAGAGGATGCCGAAGAGCGAAAGCAAAAGAAGAACGCCGCGCATGGGAGTGACTTGCAGACGTGCACAATCTAGTTGTTCAAAAAATATGTGCAAGAGACGAATCCATAAGAGCCCTTGCAAGAGAGAAAAAATGCGTACACATTTTTATTCCATGCCTGGAAATTCAGGCGCCGACATCGCCGTCAGTTCGTCATCCGGCGCGGCCTTATTCCGTATCAGCTTGCCGCATTTCTGGCATCGATGGATAAGCATCCAGCCCTTGCCGGAGCGTGAATCGATGCCGGTCGGCTCCATCAATCCGCCGCATGCCGAAAGGCGGTCGCCAGGTCCGTCGCGATCGACGTGTTTGGACCACAAGCAGAACGGACAGTGATTGCGATAACTCCCTTTTTCCAATGGTTCAACCGGACGTCCGCAGTGCTCGCAGGTGAACGGTTCCTGGCGTGCGATGAAGACCATCAGACGTTGAAACGGAAGTGCATCACGTCCCCGTCCTGGACCACGTAGGTTTTTCCTTCCGTCCGGAGCTTGCCGGTTTCGCGCGCTTTGGCCTCTCCACCGCACGCAACGTAGTCGGCATAGGCGATCGTTTCTGCACGGATGAATCCCTTCTCGAAATCCGTATGGATGACGCCCGCCGCCTGCGGTGCAGTGTCGCCCTTGTGGATCGTCCATGCACGTACCTCCTTTTCTCCCGCGGTGAAGTAGGTCTGATATCCCAAGACCGCGTAGGCGGCTTTGATGAGTGTCTCGAGGCCCGAGGACGACACGTTGAGTTCTTTCAGCAACGCTTTTCCTTCTTCCGGGTTGAGATCTTGCAGATCCTCTTCCAGCTTGGCCGAAATAAGTACGACTTGCGCATTCGAGGGGAGCCCCAGTTCTTGCTGGGCTTGCGCGATGGTCGTCGTGCCCAACTGCGTTTCGGAGACATTCGCGGCGTAGACGATGGGTTTGTACGTTAGCAAATTGAAGCGCTTCGCGATGGCGACGGCATCCTCGTCGAGGGGCGTGGCAATCGCCATTTTGCCCGTTTGGAGGACCGTGATGATGGCATCCGCGACTGCCATTTCCGCCATTTTGTCTTTATCACCCGTGCGCGCGGCACCCTGGAGCTTGTCACGGTACTTCGTGAGCGATTCAAGATCGGAAAGTGCGAGTTCCGTCTCGATGATTTCACGATCGCGCGACGGTTGTACCGATCCTTCGACGTGGATCACGTCACCCTCTGGGAATAGTCGTACCACATGGCAGATGGCATCCACCTCGCGGATGTGGCTGAGGAATTTGTTGCCCAGTCCCTCGCCTTTGCTTGCGCCGCGCACCAGGCCCGCGATATCGACGAACTCGACCGCGGCGGGAATGACTTTCTCGGGATGCACGATCTCCGAGAGCTTCGTCAGGCGCTCATCCGGCACTTCCACCACTCCCACGTTGGGGTCGATGGTGCAGAAGGGGTAATTGGCCGCTTGTGCTCCGCGGCTGCGCGTAAGTGCGTTGAAAAGCGTGGATTTGCCCACGTTCGGTAGACCGACGATACCCATGCGGAGTGCCATAGCCTGGGCAGGATACAGGAGTTTGGCTTTGGTGCGAGCGATACGCCCAAATCGGCTCTTCGCCCTGAAATATTGACAAAATGCAAATAATGAGTAAAGTAAACGCACTTATGCGACGCGTGGCGATTGCGGCAGCGGCAAGCCTTTTCCTCTTCGTTGCCGGTGGTGTTTCCGCGCAACTTGCCGTGCAGGACCCCTTGAGCAGGGCCGAAGCGTACAAGCGCATCGTCGAGACCGACCCGGGCGGCCATGACCGTGCCGAGCAATTCCGCCAGCGGATGCCCCTTTTGCCGGTGGCGTGGGATGTCGACCAGCGTTCGTGGTACGCGCCGTACGTGGAAACGGCTTTCGAACAGGGTCTGATCGAATTGTATGACGACGGGAGTTTCCGTCCGTCCGATCCCATCTCGTACGGCGATGCGCTGCGCATACGCGCTCGCTCACTGGGTCTGATCGCGATTGCCGCGGCGTCCGGTAGCGCTGTTGAAGAATTGCCCGCGATCGCCGCGCTTCTGCGCTCCGCTGCCATCGCGGTTCCCGAGGGATACGCCGATAACGACACCGTTTCTCGCGGTGATTTCCTTGCGTTGCTCAGTCAATCCTCGACCGCGTCTTCGACATCATCCGCGACCATCGTCGCAGCGAACGGCGACGCACAGGATGCTTCGCCGTTCCAGATCGCCCAGAATGCTCCGGCGTCGCTCACGGCAGAGCAGCAGCAGGCGCTGCAATATGCATCGGCGGATGGATTCGCCATCACCATGCCCACTCTGGGCATCGCGGATCTGCACGTGTCGCATCCGGACGATCCGACGACCCATGACGGATTGCTCGTTCCTCTCAGTCAGGGGGTCGGTCACCTGTTCAGCTATCCCGGCAACCAGAGCATGGTCCTCTTGTACGGACACAGCAGCAGCTGGCCGTGGGATGTATCGCCGTATGCCCGCATCTTCCGCCAGATCAATCAGTTGAATATCGCAGACCGCGTATACGTCACCTACAACGGCTTCCTGTACGTGTACGCCGTCACGACGAAGGAGACGATCCCTGCGACGGATTTCAGCGCGCTGCGCAGCGACGGCGACGGCGAACAGCTCGTGCTCTATACCTGCTGGCCGCCGGACGACATCAGCGAACGCTACCTGGTGCGGGCCGCACCGGTGGACGTCATTCCGTTGCGGTGATTACACGCCGATGCGTCGCAAAATCTCACGGCTGACGAAATCTTTTTGGCGTCCGTACTTGAGGCGCGACAACTGCTTGTATGCTTCCGCGGCCGTCGCGTCTTTCGTGTAGGTCGTATCGAGCCACGGGCGAGGAACGTCGATGGTGAACGGCTTGCTCGGCTGTCCGTCGACGCAGAGCTTCATCGCTCCCTTGAACTTGTCCATGTTCACCAGGTCCTGTTCCGAGAACACCGGGGCCATTTCCTTCGCCGCGACCTCCGCGTCCTGCGGGCCGATCTTGTAGAACATCATCGATCCGACGTTGCCGAAGATCGCGCCTTTCAGGCTGACGCTGCCTGCAAGCTTGCTCTCCTTCTCAAGCTGGTCGATGTACTGGTGTGCGAGGATCAAACCGAGGCGGTACTTACGGGCCTCGGAAAGGATGGATTCGATACTCGGCGTGACGAAGTTCTGGAATTCGTCGATGTAGAGGTAGAAGTCCTTTCGCTTTTCGCTGCTCTCACGCTGTCGGCGCATGGCCGCCACCTGGATCTTGTTGACCACGATCATGCCGAGAAGCGTCGAGTTGATGTCGCCGATCAGTCCTTTCGACAGGTTCATCATGATGATCTTGCCGTTGTTCATGCAGTCGGCGATGTCGAAGCTGCTGCGCGTCTGGCCGACGATGTTGCGCATGAGCGTGTTCGTGTAGAACTGTCCGAACTTCGCCGCGAAGTACGGGATCATCTCCTGCTTCTCGCGCTGGCCCGTTTTCGCCATCTGGTTTTCCCAGAAGGATTTGACGATCGGGTTCTTCACCTTGGCCACCTTGTAGCGCTGCCAATCGTCGTCGGTGAAAAGGCGCACGAGGTCGGTAATTGCGCCGCCTTCCTCCTCGTCTTCCATCAGCGTGAGACAGCCGTTACGGAAGTAGTCTTGGATGCGCGGTCCGAACACTTCTTCGCCGAACATCTTCACCATCATGTTCATGGCGTCCAGCGCAATGAGGTCGCGTTCTTCCGGCGTCTTCCCTTCGAGCAAGTTCAATCCCATGGGCCGCTCCATGTCGGCCGGATTGAAGTAAATGACGTCGTCGGCGCGTTCGCGGGGAATGTACGGAAGAAGATCGTCGATGAGCGATCCGTGCGGGTCGACGACGCAGACGCCCTTGCCGTTGTTGAAATCCTGGCGGGCCATCAGCTGGATGATCGAGGATTTTCCCGTTCCCGTTTGTCCGATGATGTAGAAGTGACGGAAGCGGTCGTCGTTCTCCATGTAGATTTTGCGCTTCTCGCCGCGGTAGGCGTTGTAGCCGAGGAACAAGCCGTCGCTCGGCATGTTCATCGGCGCGGGGGCCAGCTTGAAATTCTGCCATTTGATCGTTTCCACCTTGTTGTACTTGATGTGCGGAAGATGGAAGAGGCTGGCCAGTTCGGCGGTGCCCAGGAGGAAGCGGTGCGACGTGAGGCGCAACAGCCACGTGCGGCGCGGGTTGCGCTGAATGAAACGCTTGATCACGCTCGTCCGGCTTTCCATCGTCGACTTCGCGAAGCTGTTGCCGCGCACGTCGTTGAACTGGCCGAAGCTCGCCACGACCGATTGGAGGATATCGGCTGCCCGCGGCTGGCTGTTGGCGGAGGAGACGAGACGGATGATGGTGCGGAAGCCGGGATTTCCCGCCTTCTCGTCCACCGTCTTGCTGTATTCCTCGACGGCAGAGGATACGCGGTCGTGCGACGATTCATCCCCCTGTTGCAGTTCTTTTGCCGCATCGTTCGAGGTCATCACCCGGAAGAACGCCGCGACCCACGAAAGGGGATTGAACATGCTGAATCCGCCGCGCTTTTTCTTGGGGTTTAGGAGGGCGGAAGCCTCTTTCTGCAGTTTCGCCTGCCAGCCCGGTTTGGCGGGCCGGATGATGAACTGCACCGCGGCCCCCTCGTCGCTGCGCAGCTTGGAGAAGGCATTGGTAATGGCGTTGAGCGGATCGCTCTTGAGGCTTTGGTATGTCTTGAAGACGGACGTGAAAGGTTTCCCCGGCAGAAGACTGCGCGCCTCCACCCAGGATTTCTCGGTGAAGATGTTGTAGTCCTCGACCTCGTCGATGACGCAGTCGGGGTAGAACGATGTGATCTGCTTCTCGATGAGTCCAGCGAGTCTGCGGGGACAGACCACGAAGAACAGGATCTCACCGGCAAGGGCCGCGTATTCGAGCGAGAAGTACGGTTGTCCGACGAAGAAACGTCGGAGCGAACCGTCGTAAATGCCGTGCATCGATTGAAACAGGTGATCCATCACGCCGATCACTTCTTTGAAATCGCGTCCGAATTGGTCGGTGGCCGCATCCTTCTCTTCGCGGGATTCCTTCTTCGGCACGAGTAATTGCAAGAAAACCAGGTCTTCCGCGCGCTTGCGGTCCGCGAGCCAGCGTGTAAAGGCGAGCACAGCAGCCACTCCGCAGACGGCTGCGGCGAGAAGGCCGACGAACAGGAGCAGATTCGCCATGTACCCGTATCGTAGCAGTATACCACTCTTTGCGCTTCCATCACAGACATTCTGCCCTTGTAGCCCGTCCTGAATCGTAGGCTAGAATCGGATGGATGGGCCTATTCAGCTCTCCATCCGGACGCCGGATTCGCAGTGTCCTGCGAGGAATTCTGCAGTACCTGTGGGGTCCCGGCGGACAGCGCAAAATCGAGGGGTTTCGGCTGCTCTACAAGACCAGGGCGCAATTCATCCTCAAGGGGCGCAAATTCAGCGAATTGGTCAGTACGGCAGTCCGCCGCGACGTGCGGCTGTACGTCGGCGGCCGCAAGGCGTTTGCGCGCATCGAGCGCCTGATCCGCAAGGCGCAGGTTTCCGTGGTCATCCAGATGTTCATCTGGAAGGACGACAAGACTGGACGGGGTGTGGCAGAAGCCATCGTCGACGCGGCGGACCGCGGAGTGACGGTCGACATTACGAAAGAGGGCGTCGGTGACTTATTCGAGAAGGGGCAGGATTTCCTCGCGACCCAGTTCGAGGATTCCCGGCTGTGGCGTCGCTTCTGGAATCATCCGAATATCCGCATCCATTACGCCGATCATCATGACCACGCCAAGGTCTACGTCATCGACGATCACACCATCATCCTCACCGGCATGAACATTGCCGACGAGTATCACTACACGCTGCAGGATCACATGGTCGAGATCCGCGGACGGCGCTTCGTGGAGCAGTTTTTGACGGCCAGCCCTCCGGGCGATGAGCAGCTGACATTGGTGATGAATCGAGGCGCGCGCAAAGACATCCGTCATCAGGTGATGAAACTCATCCAAGGGGCAAAGAAGTCGATCGTGTTGGAGCACTGCTATTTGTCCGACGGAGCCGTCATCGACGCGCTTGTCGCCCGCAGCGCCGATGATATCCGCATCACCATCATCGTCCCCCACATGACCGACGTGCATCATCATGCCAACATGCGTGCCGTCGGACGCCTGGTCACCGAGAGGAAAGGGGCCAATCTGCAGGTCCTCATCTACCCGCGTGATTCGCATGCCAAGATCATGCTCATCGACAAGTCCATCGCTTTCCTCGGATCGGCCAATATGATGCGTTCCTCGCTCGACAGCATGGGCGAGGTGAACGTTCTCGTGGGTCCCAGCAACGGGGAATTCATCCGTAAATTGCGCGAATCACTTCGCGAAGACATCTTGATAAGCCGTCCGTTGGCGGGATTGCCGCCCTTGCGGTGGCTCTCGCGGTGGCTCGCGTTCTTCGGACTGTGATTACCGCTTGAACATCATCAGCTTCTCCACCATTTCGACGAGCGATTTGATCGTCATGTCCTTTTTGACGAAGTATCCGTCCGCGCCCAATTCCAAAGCTGTATTGCGGGTTTTCTCGTCACCGTAATTCGTCAGGATGATGATCGGGAAGGTGCGGCGGTTGCGCGGGAATTGCTGCAGGACCTGCATGCCGTTCACTTTCGGCATGTTCAAGTCACAAAGCAGCATTTCGGGCGGTTTGGCCACGATTTGGCGAATCGCCTCCTCGCCGTCTTCGGCGGTGCGGACCTCGTAGGCGTTCAGCGTAAATTTTTTGATGTAGAGGTTGCGGAGGATGGGATCATCCTCGGCGATGAGAATATCACCACGAGCCATACCCTATATTCTATCACACAATGGCCGTATTTGCCAGATCACGCTCAGGGGGTCTTCGGCCGGAGGGGGAAACGAGAATTGCCGGAAGATGGGTTTTTGTGCTATACTAATGAGATTTCTTCGAACCTCGTGACCATGCGACGCTACGCACTGGCCGCTCCGCTCCTCCTCGCTCTCGCGCTGGCGGCGCCGGTTCGCGTGCTCGCGCAAGACGCGACGTATTACGAAGAGGAGGTGTGCGGCGACGGCACGATCCAGGGCGCGGAGGAGTGTGACGACGGCCGCGGGAACGCGGACAAGCCCGACCGTTGCCGCGAGAATTGCATGTTGCCCATCTGCGGCGATGCCATCCGCGACAGCGGTGAGGACTGCGACGACGGAAACGACGAGGACACGGATTCATGCACCAACGATTGTCGCCGCGCGGAGTGCGGAGACGGCATCGTGCAGGAAGGGGAGCAGTGCGATGACGGCAATAAAATCAACCTCGACGAATGTTCGAACGAATGCGTCTGGGCGCGGTGCGGCGACGGCTACATCCAGCAGGACGAAGACTGCGACGACGGCAACAAGGTGGATGATGACAACTGCACGAATATCTGTACCTCGCCCATTTGTGGCGACAATATCCGCCAGAAGGGCGAAGAGTGCGATGACGGAAACGATATCGAAGGCGACGAGTGCACCAGCGACTGCCGACTTGCCCGCTGCGGCGACGGCATCGTCCAGCTGGATGAGGAATGCGACGACGGCAACCGCGATCCCGAGGACGACTGTACCAATACGTGTACGTTCGCGGATTGCGGAGACGGCATCCTGCAGCGCGGCGAACAATGTGACGAGGGACGCGAGAATTCCGACGTCGTGGCCGACGCATGTCGCAAGACGTGCGAAATTGCCAGCTGCGGCGACGGCGTGCGCGATCGCGGCGAGGAATGCGACGACGGCAACGTGATCGAGACAGATGAGTGCACCAGTGACTGCACCGTCCCCAAGTGCGGCGACGGCGTCATTCAGGAAGGTGAGGAATGCGACGACGGCAAAGGCAACAGTGACATTAAGGCGAACGCCTGCCGCGTGCGGTGCGTGGACGCCTATTGCGGAGACGGCGTGATAGATAAGGACGAAGAGTGCGATGGTAATGCGTTGTGTTCGGAGCAGTGCAAATCCATGTCCGTCGTCGGATTCGTTCAGCAACTCCCGCCCGAGCAGAAGCAATACGCGGGCGTCGGCGCGGGCGTGTTGTTCCTCTTCTTCCTGTTCCACATGCGCGGGAGGATCTTCGGACTCTTCAAGCGCTCGGACAATGATTCTCGCAAGCCCAGAGGCGGAGGAAGCGCAGGCGGGGGTGGCGATGCTTCCATCGATGACATCCCGCTTGCGGACATCGAGATGCCCTGGAAGTCCTGGTAAATGAATTCTGGCACAAAAAAAGGCCGGGGTGACCCGGCCTTTTTCATACCGACTTAGGCGACCGATACGCGGACGTACTCCGTCACGCTTGCGCTGCCGAGGTGCTGCTCGACGCTCTTCGCCTGGTCCTTCACGAAGGGCTGCTTCAAGAGGGCGTTTTCCTCGCGGAATTTCTTTTCTTTGCCACCCATGATCTTCTCCATCATGGCTTCGGGCTTTCCCTCTTTCTTCAGCTGGTCGATCCAGATTTCCTTCTCCTTGGCGACGTGCTCGGAGGGGACATCCTCCGGACGCACGAACTGCGGATTCATCGCGGCGGCATGCATCGCGACGTCGCGAGCCATCTCCTTGTCGCCGCCGGCGAGGCCGACAACGACGCCGATCTTGGCGTTGCTGTGCAGGTAGGTGCCGATCACCTCGGCCTTCGTTACGGTCATATCCGTAGCCGTGATGTTCTCGCCCAGCTTCTGCACCAGTTCCGGGAGGGTTTCATCCGCGAGCTTTTTTGCGTCGTCGACGCCGGAGGTGAACAGCGCCTCGACGATCGCCTTGCCGGCCTTGTCGAAGTTTTCGTCGCGGGCGACGAAATCGGTTTCGCACCGCAGGACTGCAACGGCAGCCTTGCTGCCGTCGTCCTTCAGGAAGACTTTGCCCTCCTTTTGATCGCGCTCGGCTTTCTTGGCGGCCTGTGCGATGCCGCGCTTGCGGAGGATCTCGATGGCTTTTTCTTCGTCGCCGCCAGCTTCCTCGAGGGCCTGTTTGCAGGCGAGGATCGAGACGCCCGTGCGGGCGCGGAGCGAGGAGACGGCTGATGCGGAAATGTCGGTCATGGGAGTGGAAGGAAGGGAGAACGGATTAGGCGGCCGGCTTATCGGCGGCAGCGGGGGAAGACTTCTTCACGTCCGTCAGTGCGGACTCGACGGTGCGCAGGATGATGTCGATGGACTTCACTGCATCGTCGTTGGCGGGGACGCAGACGGTGTATTCGTCCGGATCGGCGTTGCTGTCGCAGATGCCGAAGAGGGGAATGCCGAGCTTCTTCGCCTCGAGAACCGCGACGTGATCGCGCACTCCGTCGACGACGAACACTGCGTGCGGCAGGCCGGACATGCTCGCCACGCCCGAGAGAGCCGCATCGAGCTTCGCCAGCTTCTTGCGCAGTTCGGTCTGCTCCTTCTTCGTGTACTTCGTCACTTCACCGGTCTGGAACGAGCGGCGAAGGTCCAAGTAGTACTGCAAACGGCGCTTGAGGGTCGGCCAGTTCGTGAGGAGGCCGGGGATCCACTTCTTCGTCACGACGGGCTGGTTCAGCACGTCGCCGAGGTGTTCGATCAGCGGGATGCTCTGCTGCTTCGTTGAGACGAAGAGGATCGTCTTGCCCTCGGCCTGGAGCTTCTGCAGTTCGTTGCACATCTCCTCCAGCTTCGCGCGGGTCTTGCTGAGATCGAAGATGTGGATGCCCTTGTGCACACCATAGATGTACTGGGCGATTTTCGGGTTCCACTTCGGCTTGGGGTGTCCGAAGTGACAGGCGGCATTCAGAAGCTCTTTCTCTGTAGGAATAGCAACCATAACTGGGGTGTGGAGACGCTCCGCCCAGGCGGCGGTAGCGAAGGGATGAAGTGGGAATCCTTGGGACTTGGTTCAGCGTCGTTTCGCCTGGATGCGGAGGATACCCGAAAGGGTCAGGACCGCAGCGATCGGCTGAAGTGCCGGGACTTTATACAGTAATAGGGAATAGAGGCGCAAGTGTTTTATGCCGCAGGGGATTGATCACACAGGGCGCTCTGGCAATCGGTGCGTGCTTCGCCCGCGGTCATTTTTTTGGAGAAATTGTCCGAACTTTTATAAAAGTGTTTTCAGTAAGGACTAAAATTGAATACGTAAATTGTTCAATAATTATTGAGTACAATATGTGATCATAATGAAGGGAATTTGCTCAAAAATTTATTCTAAAATTTAATGACATGATTTTTTGCAGAGCCCTGAATGACAACGAAAAAAATGAGTATATTTTTTATTCGATAAGACGCTCTTACTTCCGCAATTCTTCGATGAGTTTGCCGATTGGAAGCCGCACTTGCTCGAGCGTATCGCGATCGCGAATGGTCAGTGTGTCTTTCTCGCCCTGCGCGGGGTCTTCGCCGAGCGTGCCGAAGTCCACGGTGACGCACTTGGGCGTCCCCACTTCGTCCTGGCGGCGGTAGCGTTTACCGATGCTTCCGGTGATATCGAAATCCGCGACCAGTCCGGTTTCACCGACGACCGTGCGGTACACCTCCTGCGCCTTGGCAATGAGGTGCTCTTTCTTGCTGAGTGGGAGAATCGCCACGTCGATCGGGGCGATGCCCTTTGCGAATTTCAACACGGTTCGCGTGTCGTCTTCGCCCACTTTTTCCTCGTTGTACGCGTCGAGCAGCACCGCGAGCGTGATGCGGTCGGAACCGAACGAGGGTTCCATGACGTGCGGGACGACCTTGCGCGTCGGTTCATCAGGATCCGTGTAGCGCAGATCTGCGCCGCTGTGCTTCATGTGTTGGGTGATGTCGTAATCCGTGCGGTACGCCGCTGCGGCGCACAATTCTCCCCATCCGAACGGGAATTTGTACTCGATGTCCGTCGTACCCTTCGAGTAGTGGGAGAGTTCGTCCTGCTCATGATCGCGCAGGCGGAGATTGCTCTCGCTGACCCCGAGCGTTTTGGTCACGAAAGCCCAGCTTTCGCGCTTCCATTCGGCAAAAACATCTTCCCACTTGCTGCGCTCCGCATCGAAGAAATACTCGATTTCCATCTGCTCGAATTCGCGGGTGCGGAAGGTGAAGTTGCCCGGCGTGATCTCGTTGCGGAAGGCTTTGCCGATCTGTGCGACGCCGAACGGCAGGCGCATGCGCATCGTGTCCGAGACATTGCGGAAATTGACGAAGATTCCCTGGGCCGTTTCCGGGCGCAGGTAAATATCGCTTCCCTCGCCCTCGATGACGCCTTGCTGCGTTTTGAACATCAAGCTGAACTTTTTCGCAGGGGTCCATGCCACCTTTCCGCATGAAGGGCAGCCGATCTTTTCCGCTTCGAGCATCGGTTGCACTTGATCGAGCTTGAGCACGGCGGCAGCTTCGACGCCGAGTTTTTCCTCGATGAGTTTGTCTCCGCGGAAACGCTGCTTGCAGTTGCGGCAGTCGACCAGCGGGTCGTTGAAGTTGCTCACGTGTCCGCTGGCTTCCCACACCTTCGGGTTCATCAAAATCGCCGCGTCGAGACCGACCATGTCGGTGCGCTGATGCACGAATGTCTTCCACCAGGCGCGCTTCACGCGGTTTTTCAATTCCACGCCTAATGGGCCGTAATCCCACGTATTGGCGAGCCCTCCGTAAATCTCCGAACCGGGGAAAATAAAGCCGCGGCGCTTGCAGAGGGAAACGACGGAATCGAGGGTGGTAGCTGTCATGCCGGGGCAGGATAGCAGTGCTCGCCAACGGGGGAAGGGAAACTGCCCGCAACGGCCGCTTGGAAGCCGAATGCAATAACTCCAGAGTTCCTCGCGCGCGTCTGCATGATTTCCTCAGTATTACGTCTTCCTCGCTGGTACAGTTTCCGCCAATGCAACTAGTGCGTGCGCTGCGACGTACGGCTGTCGTTCTAAGCATTGGCCTTCTCGGGTCGTCCCTTGCGGCGGCGGTGTGGTTCGGCGGTACGCATTTCGTCCAGGCGGCCGTTCCCATCGGCGGCGGTTTTTGCGGCAACGGGGTATGCGCCGGCGGCGAGCAGTGCGACGGTTCGAGTTACTGCTATCCCTACAACACCGGTTGCTCGTACTTCGCAGCGCCATACGGGAACCTCAGCTGTAATGGCAATTGCACGGTAAATACCAGTGGTTGCTCCATGGCGATCTGCGGCAACGGGATCGTCGATTTCGGCGAGCAATGCGACGATGGAAACGCAAGCAACTTGGATTCCTGCACGAACACCTGCGCCACCGCCATGTGCGGCGATGGGTTCTGCAACGGCACCGATACCTGCGATAACTGCAGCGCCGAATGCGGTTTGTGCCCCTCGTCCAATGCGTATTCTTCTGCTGGAGGCTACTGCGGCGACGGAAACATGGATCCCGGCGAGGCGTGCGATGACGGCAACGGCAGCGACCTGGACTGGTGCACCACCACGTGCACCATGGCGATGTGCGGCGATGGGTTCTGCAACGGAAGCGACACATGTGACATGTGCAGCGCCGATTGCGGAATTTGTCCCAGCAGCGGTGCACCCTGCAACGATGGAGATTCGTGCGGCACGTGCATGGTCATGTCGGCGTGCGAGACGCTGGCACCAGCGTGCGTTCCCGCTGTGAACGGAACAGTGTGTCCTGGTGGCACATGCCAGAGCGGCGTGTGCACTGTGTCGTCATCCTCGTCATTCGCGCCTGCATTTTGCGGTAACAGTATCGTTGAGGTTGGCGAGCAGTGCGACGACGGAAACTTGAGCAACCTGGATTCGTGCACCAATGCGTGCACGACGGCCATGTGCGGCGACGGGTACTGTAACGGCACCGATACGTGTTTCACCTGCAGCGCGGAGTGCGGTTTTTGCTCATCGTCCTCCTCCTCGTCTTCGGCAGCATTCTGCGGGAACAGCGTCATCGAATTCGGCGAGGATTGCGACGATGGCAACTTCAACAACAACGATTCCTGCCTTGCCTCATGCGATGCAGCGATCTGCGGTGATGGCTTTACATGGTCAGGCAACGAGCAATGCGACGACGGGAATATCGACAACAACGATTCTTGTTTGAATGCGTGCGTCAATGCGTCCTGCGGCGACGGGTACGTCGAAGCTGGCGAGGAGCAATGCGACGACGGCAACGGCACGAACACGGATTCCTGCACGATCACATGCAACGATGCCTATTGCGGAGACGGCTATGTGTGGACGGGCTTCGAATCCTGCGATGACGGGAACGTCACCAACACGGACGATTGTCCGTCGACGTGCGAGACCGCGACGTGTGGCGACGGATACGTGTGGGACGGAGTGGAAGAATGCGATGACGGCAACATATCGAGCGGTGACGGTTGCACGTCTCTTTGCGAACTCGAACCGCTGTGCGGAAACGGCGTACCGAATCCCGGGGAAGAGTGTGACGACGGCAACGGCATCGATACCGATTCCTGCACAACGTCCTGTCAGAACGCCGAGTGCGGCGACGCGTTCATCTGGTCCGGCTTCGAGGAATGCGACGACGGCAACATGTCGAATGACGATGAGTGTCTGACGACGTGCTTCTCCGCCGGCTGCGGTGACGGCTTTGTTTGGGCGGGAACCGAGCAATGCGACGACGGCAACGCGGACAACACGGATAACTGCATGGACGACTGCACCGACGCGTCCTGCGGCGACGGCTTCGTCCACAGCGGCATCGAGCAATGTGACGATGGCAACGCCGACAACGAGGATGCATGCACCAATGCGTGCATGGATGCGTACTGCGGCGATTTGTACATTGAAAGCGGCATCGAAGAGTGCGATGACGGAAACAATTCCGATACCGACGCATGCGTCGGTTCATGCACCGGCGCGGAGTGCGGGGACGGGTATGTCCGTTCCTTCGTCGAAGCGTGCGACGACGGCAACGCCGATGAAACCGACGACTGTCTGAGTGCCTGCGTTGCGGCATCCTGCGGTGACGGGCAAGTCTGGGCCGGCCACGAAACCTGCGACGACGGCAACGCCGATGAAACCGATGATTGTCTTTCCAGCTGCAACGAGGCGAGCTGCGGGGACGGATACGTGTGGAGCGGACACGAAGCATGCGACGACGGGAATGCGTTCGATACCGACAGCTGCCTTTCCACCTGCCAGGACGCGACGTGCGGCGACGGCATCGTTTGGATGGGAATGGAGCAGTGCGACGACGGCGATAGCGATGACACGAATAGCTGCGTCGGCTCCTGCCAAGAGGCGACCTGCGGCGACGGACACGTCTGGGTCGGCGTGGAGGAGTGCGACGACGGGAACAACAATGACAATGACTCGTGCACGAATTCGTGCTTGCTCGCTTCCTGCGGCGACAATGTTGTGCAGCCCGGCGAAGAGTGCGACGACGGCAACCTCAACGACAACGACAGCTGCCTTACAACCTGTCAGGACGCGACATGCGGCGACAACTACGTCTGGAGCGGCTTTGAATCATGCGATGACGGGAACGGTATTGATACCGACGACTGTCTTTCTACATGTCAGTCTCCGACGTGCGGCGACGGTTACGCTTGGTCGGGCCATGAGGCTTGCGACGACGGCGACATTGACGATACCGATGAGTGTCTCTCGTCCTGTGTCTACGCTATCTGTGGAGACAATCACGTTTGGTCCGGCATCGAGGAGTGCGACGACGGCAACGCGACTGATACCGACGGGTGCAGCAATACCTGCGAGAACGCGTTCTGCGGCGACGGCCACGTCTGGTCCGGATTTGAAGCGTGCGATGATGGCAATGCTGATGACACCGATGGCTGTACGGCAATGTGTCAGAACGCCACCTGCGGCGACGGCCACGTCTGGAGTGGAAACGAGGAGTGCGATGACGGCGATCTCGACAATTCCAACGCGTGTACCGGGACCTGCCAGAACGCCACCTGCGGCGACGGGCATGTATGGATGGGCAACGAGGAATGTGACGATGGAAACGCCATTAATGACGACGGGTGCAGCAATTCTTGCGTCCTCCCGTCCTGCGGCGACAGCATCGTCCAGGCAGGGGAAGACTGCGACGACGGCAACGCCGACGACACCGATGGATGTCTCAGCACCTGCCAGGATGCCACCTGCGGCGACGGACACGTCTGGTCGGGCTTCGAAGAGTGTGACGATGGAAACGGCATCGACTCGGACGGATGTCTCTCGACGTGCGTCAATGCCTTCTGCGGCGACGGATACACCTACTGGGGATATGAACAGTGCGACGACGGTGACTCCGACGACACGGACGACTGCTTGGCAACGTGCCAAAACGCCACCTGCGGCGACGGCCAAACCTGGTCGGGCCACGAGCAGTGCGATGATGGAAATGCGTCAGACATAGATGATTGTCTCAACAGTTGCCAAACCGCGATCTGCGGCGACATGCAGGTGTGGTCCGGCCATGAGGAGTGCGACGACGCAAACGGGAACGATAACGACAGTTGTGTGGCCACGTGCAGCAATGCGACCTGCGGAGACGGGTTCGTCTGGAGCGGAATGGAGCAGTGCGACGACGGCGACGGCGATAATACCAATGCCTGTGTTGGAAGCTGCCAAAATGCGGTGTGCGGAGACGGGTTCGTCTGGAGTGGCAACGAGGAGTGTGACGACGGTAATTACAACGACAACGATGGCTGCACCAACGCCTGCGAGCTGCCTTCCTGCGGTGACAACATCGTCCAGGCAGGGGAGGAGTGTGACGATGGCAATGTTGATGAAACGGACGGATGCCTCAGCACCTGTCAGGATGCCACCTGCGGCGACGGACACGTCTGGTCGGGCTTCGAAGAGTGTGACGATGGCAATGGCATCGATACGGATGATTGTCTCTCCACCTGTCAGAACGCAGACTGCGGCGACGGCCAAACCTGGTCAGGTCACGAAGAATGCGACGACGGTGATATCGATAATACGGACGAATGTCTCTCGGCCTGCGAATCGGCCGTATGCGGCGACGGTTTCGTGTGGATGGGGATGGAGCAGTGCGACGACGGCAACGGTTCGGAAACAGACGATTGTCTTAATAGTTGCGTCTCTGCGGCCTGCGGAGACGGCCAGGTGTGGTCAGGCCACGAAGCGTGCGACGACGGCAACGGCAACGATACCGACGACTGCTTGGCAACGTGCCAAAACGCCACCTGCGGAGACGGCCAGGTCTGGTCAGGCCACGAGACGTGCGATGACGGTGACAGTGACAACACCAACTCCTGCGTAGCAAGCTGCCAGGAAGCGACGTGTGGCGACGGCTACGTCTGGAGCGGCATGGAGGAGTGTGACGATGGCAATAGCATTAACGATGACGGCTGCACGAACGCCTGCGAACTCGCGTCCTGTGGCGATAGCGTGGTCCAAGTGGGTGAAGAGTGCGACGATGGGAATTTCGATGACACCGATGCATGTCTTAGTACCTGTCAGGACGCCTCCTGCGGTGATTTGCATATCTGGGCGGGCAACGAAGAGTGCGACGATGGCAACGGGATCGATACGGATGGCTGCCTCTCGACATGCGTCAGTGCGGTGTGTGGAGACGGATACACCTACTGGGGCAACGAACAGTGCGACGACGGGGATGGCGATGAGACTGACGAGTGCCTGTCTTCCTGTCAGAGCGCTTCCTGCGGTGACGGACAAGTTTGGGCGGGAAATGAGGCGTGTGATGACGGAAACGCCGATCAAACCGATGCCTGCACGTCGTCGTGCATCTCTGCAACCTGCGGCGACGGATTCGTGTGGGTCGGCAACGAGGAGTGCGACGATGCGAATGGCAACAATGATGACGCGTGTACCTCGACATGTGCCTCTGCCACCTGCGGCGACGGCTACGTCTGGACCGGCATGGAGGATTGCGACGACGGCGACAGCGACGACACGAATGCCTGCGTCGGAAGCTGCGAAAATGCGACCTGCGGCGACGGCTACGTCTGGACCGGCATGGAGGAGTGTGATGACGGAAACAGTATTAACGATGACGGCTGCACGAACGCCTGCGAACTCGCGTCCTGCGGCGACGGCGTCGTCCAGGTAGGGGAGGAGTGCGACGACGCAAACCTCGATGATACCGACAGTTGTCTTACGACCTGCCAGAACGCGTCCTGCGGCGATAGTTACGTTTGGAGTGAATTCGAAGAGTGCGACGATGGCAACGGCATCGATACGGATGATTGTCTCAATACATGCCAGGATGCTGCCTGCGGCGATGGATACATGCATTCCGGAGTAGAGGCGTGTGACGACGGCGATATCGACGATTCGGACGAGTGCCTCTCGACATGCGAAAGCGCATCATGCGGCGACGGCCACGTATGGTCGGGCAATGAAGAGTGTGACGACGGCAACGCCAGCGACACCGACGATTGTCTCAATACCTGCGACAGCGCCACCTGCGGCGACGGATTCGTGTGGGCCGGCAACGAGGAGTGTGACGACGGTAATGGCAATAATGATGACGCCTGCACCGCGATGTGCGATAACGCCACTTGCGGCGATGGCTTTGTGCAGACAGGGGTGGAAGATTGCGACGACGGCGACATCGACGACACGAATGC
Source organism: uncultured Candidatus Peribacteria bacterium (assembly GCA_964427895.1). Lineage (GTDB taxonomy): Bacteria > Patescibacteriota > Gracilibacteria > Peribacterales > Peribacteraceae > CAYRUZ01. Next base: position 5,267 of record CAYRUZ010000010.1, on the reverse strand, counting down.
CTGCGTCGGAAGTTGCGAAAATGCGACCTGCGGCGACGGCTACGTCTGGACCGGCATCGAGGAGTGTGATGACGGAAACAGTATTAACGATGACGGCTGTACGAACGCCTGCGAACTCGCGTCCTGCGGCGATGGCGTGGTTCAGGCCGGTGAAGAGTGCGACGACGGAAACTCCGACGAGACCGATGCCTGTCTCAGCACCTGCCAAGATGCCTCCTGCGGCGATAGCTACGTATGGGCAGGAAATGAAGAATGCGACGATGGAAACGGCATCAACACCGACGATTGTCTCGACAGCTGCGTAAATCCCAGCTGCGGCGACGGTTATGCCTGGAGCGGCCATGAAGACTGCGACGACGGTGACATGGATGACACCGACGAGTGTCTCTCGACATGTGACGCAGCAAGCTGTGGCGACGGTCAGGTCTGGAGCGGCAACGAGGAGTGTGACGACGGCAATGCCACCGATACCGACGATTGTCTCAACACCTGTGATAACGCAACTTGCGGCGACGGTTATGCCTGGAGTGGCCATGAAGACTGCGATGACGGCAATGGAAACAACGAAGATGCATGCAGCAGCATCTGTGAAGACGCCTACTGCGGCGACGGCTACGTCTGGAGTGGAATGGAGGACTGCGATGACGGGGACAGTGACGATACGAATGCCTGCGTTGGAAGTTGCCAAAACGCCACCTGCGGCGACGGCTATGTGTGGTCCGGTGTTGAGGCGTGCGACGATGGCAATGGCATCAATGACGATGGCTGCAGCAATTCCTGTGAACTCGCCTCGTGCGGCGACGGCGTGGTTCAGGCCGGCGAAGAATGTGACGACGGTAACGCCCTTGATACGGATGGATGTCTTTCTACCTGTACTGATGCGTCATGTGGTGATGGTCATATCTGGTCGGGTGTAGAACAATGTGACGACGGCAACGGCATCGATACGGATGATTGTCTCAATACATGCCAAGATGCTGTGTGCGGCGATGGATACACCCGCGCGGGCTATGAAGATTGCGACGACGGTGACATGGATGACGCCGACGAGTGTCTATCAACCTGTGATAACGCCGCCTGCGGTGACGGCCACGTATGGTCGGGCAACGAGGAGTGCGACGACGGCAACGCCAGCGACACCGACGATTGTCTCAATACCTGTGATAACGCAACTTGCGGCGATAGCTACGTTTGGGCTGGCAACGAGGAGTGTGACGATGGTAATGGCAATAATGATGACGCCTGCACCGCGATGTGCGATAACGCCACTTGCGGCGATGGCTTTGTGCAGACGGGGGTAGAAGACTGTGACGACGGCGACAGTGACGACACGAATGCCTGCGTCGGAAGCTGCGAAAATGCGACCTGCGGCGACGGCTACGTCTGGGCAGGCAACGAGGAGTGTGATGATGGCAACAGCATCAACGATGACGGCTGCACGAACGCCTGCGAACTCGCGTCCTGCGGCGACAACATCGTTCAGGCGGGCGAAGAGTGCGACGACGGAAACTCCGACGAGACTGATGCTTGTCTCAGTACCTGTCAGGATGCCTCCTGTGGCGACGGAAACGTCTGGGCTGGTCATGAGGATTGCGACGACGCGAACGGCATCAACACCGATGACTGTCTCGACAGTTGCGTGATTCCGAGCTGCGGAGACGGGTACACCTGGAGTGGATATGAAGACTGCGACGACGGCGACATGGATGACACCGACGAGTGTCTATCAACCTGTGATAACGCCGCCTGCGGCGACGGCCACGTATGGTCGGGCAATGAAGAGTGTGACGACGGCAATGCCACCGATACCGACGATTGTCTCAATACCTGCGACAGCGCCACCTGCGGCGACGGTTACGTCTGGGCCGGCAACGAAGAGTGCGACGACGGTAATGGTAATGAATCCGACGATTGCTTAAATAGTTGCGACACAGCCACCTGTGGCGATGGTTTTGTCTGGAGCGGCATGGAGGACTGCGATGACGGGGACAGTGACGATACGAATGCCTGCGTCGGAAGCTGCGAAAATGCGACCTGCGGCGACGGCTATGTCTGGGTCGGCATGGAGGAATGTGACGATGGCAACTCCATCAACGATGATGGCTGCACGAATGCCTGTGAACTCGCGTCCTGCGGCGACGGAGTTGTTCAAGCGGGCGAAGAGTGCGACGACGGAAACTCCGACGAGACCGATGCCTGTCTCAGCACCTGCCAAGATGCCTCCTGCGGCGACTCATACGTTTGGTCGGGGTTCGAAGAATGTGATGATGGAAACGGCGTCGATACGGACGATTGTCTCAGCACCTGTCAGGATGCATCCTGCGGCGATGGGTATACGTATGCCGGTCATGAAGAGTGCGACGACGGAAACGCCACGGATACCGACGGTTGTCTCAGCACCTGCCAAGATGCATCCTGCGGCGATAGCTACGTGTGGGCCGGCAACGAGGAGTGCGACGACGGCAACGCGACAGACACTGATGAATGTCTCAGTACCTGCGTTTCGGCGACCTGCGGTGACGGTAATGTTTGGACCGGCAACGAAGAGTGCGACGATGGTAATGGCACTGAAACGGACGATTGTCTCAATGTGTGTGAGAATGCGACCTGCGGAGATGGCCAGGTCTGGTCAGGTCACGAGGCGTGCGACGACGGCGACATCGACGACACGAATGCCTGCGTTGGAAGTTGCGAAAATGCGACCTGCGGCGACGGCTACGTCTGGGCAGGCAACGAGGAGTGTGATGATGGCAACAGCATCAACGATGATGGTTGCACGAATGCCTGCGAACTCGCGTCCTGTGGCGACGGAGTTGTTCAAGCGGGCGAAGAGTGCGACGACGGAAACTCCGACGAGACCGATGCCTGTCTCAGCACCTGCCAAGATGCCTCCTGCGGCGACAGCTACGTCTGGAGCGGCCATGAAGAATGCGACGACGCGAACGGCATCAACACCGACGATTGTCTCGATAGCTGCGTAAATCCCAGCTGCGGCGACGGTTATGCCTGGAGCGGCCATGAAGACTGCGACGACGGTGACATGGATGACACCGACGAGTGTCTATCGACATGCGAAAACGCATCGTGCGGCGACGGCCACGTATGGTCGGGGAATGAGGAGTGCGACGACGGGAATGCGAGCGACACCGACGATTGTCTCAATACCTGTGATAACGCAACTTGCGGCGACGGCTACGTGTGGGCCGGCAACGAGGAGTGTGACGATGGCAACGGAAACAATGAAGATGCATGTAGCAGCATCTGCGAAGACGCCTACTGCGGCGACGGGTACGTCTGGAGCGGAGTAGAGGAGTGCGATGATGCTGACAGTGACAACACCAACACGTGTGTCGGTCTTTGTGAAAGCGCCACCTGCGGCGACGGCTACGTCTGGGCAGGTATGGAGGAGTGTGACGATGGCAACAGCATTAACGATGACGGCTGCACGAACGCTTGCGAACTCGCGTCCTGCGGCGATGGCGTCGTTCAAGCGGGCGAAGAGTGCGATGACGGCAACTCCGACGAGACCGATGCCTGTCTCAGCACCTGCCAAGATGCCTCCTGCGGCGATAGCTACGTATGGGCAGGAAATGAAGAATGCGACGATGGAAACGGCATCAACACCGACGATTGTTTGGATACGTGCGATAACGCCACCTGCGGCGATGGATACGCACGTACTGGGGTTGAAGACTGCGACGACGGAGACATGGATGACACCGACGAGTGCCTCTCGACATGCGAAAACGCATCATGCGGCGACGGCCACGTATGGTCGGGGAATGAGGAGTGCGACGACGGGAATGCGAGCGACACCGACGATTGTCTCAATACCTGCGACAGCGCCACCTGTGGCGACGGTTACGTCTGGGCCGGCAACGAAGAGTGCGACGATGGAAATGGCACCGATACCGATGATTGTCTCAGTACGTGTGACAATGCCACCTGCGGCGACGGGTACGTCTGGAGCGGCAACGAGGAGTGCGACGACGCCGATGTAGATAATACGAATTCTTGTATCTCCACCTGCGACGACGCCTACTGCGGCGACGGTTACGTCTGGACCGGCATGGAGGAGTGTGACGATGGCAACTCCATCAACGATGACGGCTGCACGAACGCTTGCGAACTCGCCTCGTGCGGCGACGGCATTATCCAGGCAGGGGAGGAGTGCGATGACGGAAACTCCGACGAGACCGATGCGTGTCTCAGCACCTGCCAGGATGCCTCCTGCGGCGACAGCTACGTCTGGAGCGGCAACGAGGAGTGCGACGATGGAAACGGCATCGATACGGATGAATGTCTATCGACATGTGAAAATCCTTCCTGCGGAGACGGATACACGCATTCCGGCTACGAGGAATGTGATGATGCCGACAGCGACGACACGGATGAATGCGTCTCTAGCTGCGAAGACGCCTACTGCGGCGATGGTTACGTCTGGAGTGGCTACGAGGAATGTGATGATGCCGACAGCGACGATACCAACTCTTGCGTCGGAAGCTGCGAAAATGCTACCTGCGGCGATGGCTTTGTGTGGTCTGGGATAGAAGAATGCGACGACGGAAACGGCAATAACGATGACGAATGCGTTTCTACCTGCGAAGACGCCTACTGCGGCGACGGGTACGTCTGGAGCGGCGTAGAAGACTGTGATGATGGCGACAGCGATGATACCAATGCGTGCGTCGGAAGCTGTGAGAACGCCACTTGCGGCGACGGCTACGTCTGGGCAGGTATGGAGGAGTGTGACGATGGCAACTCCATCAACGATGACGGCTGCACGAACGCTTGCGAACTCGCCTCGTGCGGCGACGGCATTATCCAGGCAGGGGAGGAGTGCGATGACGGAAACTCCGACGAGACCGATGCGTGTCTCAGCACCTGCCAGGATGCCTCCTGCGGCGACAGCTACGTCTGGAGCGGCAACGAGGAGTGCGACGATGGCAACAGTGTCGATACCGATGACTGTCTCAATTCCTGCGTGGACGCGTCCTGCGGCGACGGATACACGCATGCCGGCTACGAACAATGCGATGATGGCGATAGTGACGACACGGACGAATGTCTCTCCACCTGTGAAGATGCATCCTGCGGCGATGGATATGTCTGGTTGGGCAACGAGGAGTGCGACGACGGCAACGGCACGGATACTGACGGTTGTCTCAGTACCTGCGAGGATGCATCGTGCGGCGACGGCTACGTCTGGAGCGGCAACGAGGAGTGCGACGACGGCAACGGCACGGATACTGACGGTTGTCTCAGCA
>CAYRUZ010000009.1:0-41355 GCA_964427895.1 uncultured Candidatus Peribacteria bacterium | reverse complement strand
CGCGGACCTTCCGGATGATGCCCGCACAGCGCGCCGCGACGAATTGATCACGAGGATCAATGCGGACCTGCAGCATCACATGCTCGTCGCCGACGGCGATGCCGGGATCACGCTTGCACTCAAGCCCGCGTCGGCACCGAAGAAAAGTCCGGATGCCGCCGAGCGCAAGATTCAGAGCGCCGCAATAAATCTCGTGCAGTATCTCAACAGGAATCCGTTCGCGGCCGACGCGCGTGAGTTGCAGCGCCTCGTCGAAGGAATCGCTGAACTTGCGGACGATCAACAGAAAGTCCGACGCGATGCATTGATTGTGGATATCAATGTCGATCTAGAGCACCATATCCTCGTCGCCGACGGCGATGCGGGTATTAAGCTGACGTTGAAGCCAGGAGTAGATCCCGAAATCGTGATTCAGCCCGCTGCCGTCGCGCTCGTCGGTTACCTCAACAAGAATGCCGCCGCGACCGATTCCCGCGCGCTCGTGCGCCTTCTCGAGGGCATCGCCAAATTGCCAGACGACAAACGCACAGCGCGCCGCGACGAATTGATCACGAGAATCAATGCGGACCTGCAGCATCACATGCTTGTCGCCGACGGCGATGCAGGCATGAAGATCGAAACGAAGGCGACGCCTCCGACCAACCCCGAAGCCCAGCAGGAAGCGGACTTGGCGCCCGCCGTCGAAGCCCTCCGCCAGGCGCTCATCGCCGATCCGACGGCGCGGGTAGATGCGCAGCTGGAAGACATCGACGATCTGCTCGCGGCATTCGCCGATCCCGCCGCACGCCGGCAGAGTCTCGTCGATGCGCTGAATGCCGATGCTGAATTGAATCCTCACAACGAATTCTCCACCGCCGGCGATCAGCTCATCATCAGCCCCAAGGCCGCACCCGCCCCCACGGCGGAACAGTTGCGCCGTATGGCACTCGACGAAGCGGCCGCTCAATTGCAAACGGCGCTGAATGTCGCTGTATCAGCCACTGGTGCGGATGAAGTGCAGAAGCTCAACGAGGTGATCGCCTCATACCCTGACGATGACAGCCGCCGGGAGGCGCTCAAGGAGGCCATGGCCATGCTCAACGAGGATGGCATCCTCAATCATCATGCAGTCGAAGCCGCCGCCGACCCGGCTATTGCCGTCGTCATCGTGGCAAAACCCGCTGCAAGCCCGTCGACCGCCGGTACGGCACCCACCGAGGCCGAACACATCCGTGAAGTCGAAACGCTCGTCGACGAAATCACTGCCGCGCTCGTAGCGTCGGCGAATGCCGACATAGCGGATCAGTTGAGCCGCCTCGACGATGAGTTGGATCAACTGCCGGACGGCGCTGATCGGCGGAAGAAAATCGTCGAGACGTTCTCGGCCGATGCCCGTCTCAAAGCCAATCGCTTCACCATCATGAGCAACCGTATCCTGCGCTTACCCGCTTCTTCCAAGCCATGAGTACCACCACGCCCACGCCGGCACTGGCAGAGCAGATCACGAAGATCGTGCTCGCGTGCACGACGATCAATGACGAACAAAAGCAGTCCATCCTTCGGCGCATGGAATCCGACGGGCTCACGGACGATCTGGTCGCCGAGATCGATCGTCTCTGCGACGAGGAAATCGCCGCCACGGAGCAGTCGATCGCGGAAGCCGAAATCCTTTTGGCCGAAACGGAGGAGGAACTGCGTGCCGCCGAAAGCGTCGCCGCACCGGCCATGGAACGCCTCGCGTCCGAGGCAGAGGCGGAATTCGATGCCGTCGAGCAGGAGACCGTCGTTGAGGCGAAGAAGTTGGAGCGCGAATTCTTCGCCCAGGTCGAATCGGACAAGACCGAGGGCGAACAGGCCCAGGCCGACAAAATCCGCGCCCAATTGAAGAAGGCCGCCTGAACTCGACGGGTGGGTGACGGCGTAGTACGGTGGGCTCCGACATGACCGCACTGTCGTTCCGACACCTCACGTCCACGCGCCAACTCACGACGGCGGATACGGACGTTATTCTTCGTACCGCCAAGGAAATGGAAGCGGTGGAGAAGAACGGCGATGAACGCTTGAAGGGCAAGATCCTTGCGAGCCTTTTCTACGAACCGTCCACGCGCACGCGCTTGTCGTTCGAGACCGCGATGCTGCGCCTCGGCGGCCAAGTGATCACGGCCGACGGCATGCAGTCGAGTTCCATCGCGAAGGGCGAATCCATCGAAGACACGATCCGCATGGCCGCGTCGTACGCCGATATCATTGCCATGCGCCATCCCGAGCCCGGCATCGCCGATCGCGCCGCGGCCGCGAGTGCCGTGCCGTTCCTCAATGCGGGCGACGGCGGCAACGAACACCCCACGCAGGCGCTGCTCGATCTCTACACGATCTGGAAGGAGAAGGGCACGCTCGAAGGGCTGCACGTCGCATTCGGCAGCGACCCTCTGCACTCGCGGACGATCCGTTCCCTGGCGCGCATGCTCAGCCAGTACAAAGGCAACCGCTTTACGTTCGTCAGTCCCGCGTCGTTGCGCGCCTCCGACGATCTGTTGTCGTTCCTGAAACAGGCGGGAGTGCCCTACGAGGAAACGGACGACCTCGCGGCGGCGACGAACGCCGATGTGCTCTACATGAATCGTCTGCAGAAAGAACGCTTCAATGATCCCGCTGAGGCGAAGAAACACGTCGGCGCGTACTGCATCACGCGCGAGATGGTCGAAGGGAAGGACGTGCTCATCATGGATCCGCTGCCGCGCATCGAGGAGATCGACGTCGACGTCGACGCGCTCCCGAATGCGGCCTACTTCCGTCAGGCAAAGAACGGCGTGTTCGTGCGCATGGCATTGCTGGCGTTGATGTCAGACGCCTAATCGCTCGTCGTTGTCGTTGCCGTAGGTCAAATTCAAGCCGAATTCCGCTGCCATGTGGCGGAATTGCTCCGGGTACGCGTCGTCCGTCATGTGGAAATGCGCGCCATGGTGGACGAAATGCATGGCGGGGTCGAAGGGAATGCCGAGGGCCGCCAATCGTTCGCGGAACGCCTTTGTCCGCCGCGCGTAGGCTATGAGCAGCTTGTGTTCCGTCAGCTGCAATTCGCGGTGGTCGTTTTCGGCGATGACGGCTACGCCGGTCAGGCCGTCATTGATCACCAGGTCTTCGTGATCCGCCAGGACTTTGCGCACCTTCCACATGTCCACGCCGTCGATGAAGAAGTCCTGATGCGGGAGTCCGTGCTCGATGCGGCCGTGACTCGATTCCAGCACGACGGTCACGCTCTCGTGATCCTCGGCGATGCTGCCGAGCATCTCCTGCAGCGCGTCGAAGATTTTTTCGCGCGAAACGGCGGCTGCCACTTCCGGGAGATTCCTGTAGGCGCTCAGGTTGTATCCGTTCGTTGGGATAATGCCGTGCGGAGGCCGCGCGACGCGTATGGCGTTTGTCAGTGCGAAGTCCCCGAACTGATAGGTGCCGGCGATGTCGCGCAGCTCTTCAGGGTTCACGGAAGAACAATACAATATTATGGGTATTTGGCAATCATTTCGGCTCGCCTTTTCCACGCTACAGTACACGGTGATGGCACAGACCCTCATCCGCGGCGTAACGGTTGTATCGGCCCACGGGCAGGAAAAGCGCGATTTGTTGCTGCCCGGCGAAAGTGATCGGACGATCGACGGCGACGGATTGCTGGCATTGCCGGGACTGATCGATTGTCACGTGCACTTCCGCGATCCCGGGTTTCCGCACAAAGCCACGATGCAGAGCGAAGCGATCGCCGCCCGCGCCGGAGGGGTGACGACGGTGTGTGAAATGCCCAATACCAATCCCCCGACGGTCACGGTCGCCGCGCTCGCCGACAAAGTGCGCCGAAGCGGGGACATCCGCGAATGCGATATCCGCTTTTTCTTCGGCGTCACAGAGGCGGCGCATTTGGCCGCGCTGCGCGATTTGCTCACGGGTGATGCCGCCGAGTTGCAGCGCCTGCGCAAGCGGTGTTGCGGGGTGAAGCTGTACCTCGATCATTCCACCGGCAATCAGAAGGTCGATGCCGCGCTCGTGCCCGACGTTTTCGCCCTGTGCGCGCAGACGCGCACGACCGTGGTCTGTCACTGCGAAGATCCCGAGATCAATGCCAAAGCCGCCGCCTCTGTGACGCGCACAGATGTCGCGGCGCACCCCCTGCGCAGACCGCCGGAAGCCGAAGTGGCCTCCATCCTCAGCGCCGTCGAAATTGCGCGTCAGACGCATGCGCATCTGCATGTGGCCCATCTCTCCACCGCGGGAGGGCTCGATATCGTCCGCGCAGCGAAAGCCGAAGGGCTGCATGTCACGTGCGAGGTCGCTCCCCAGCACCTCTTCCTCACCGTCGAGGACTTCGAGACGCTCGGCACCCTTTGCAAGATGAATCCGCCGTTGCGTACCCGCGAACACCGCGACGCGCTGTGGGCGGGCATCGCCGACGGCACGGTCGACTGCGTCTCGACCGACCACGCCCCCCATACGCTCGAAGAGAAGGCCAATCCCGAACCGCTCGCCGCGCCCAGCGGCATGCCCGGCGTCGAAACCATGGTGCCGCTGCTCCTCACCGCGGCATCCGGCCGCTGGCCTCATCCCACCGCGGCCGTGCCGCCGACGTTCCGCCTCACGTACTCCGATATCGTCCGCTTGTGCTACGAGAATCCCAATCGCATTTTCCATTTGGGCAAGAGCGATCCCACCGCGGGCGGGGAGGGCACGCTGCTCCTCGTCGATCCGAACCGGCAGTGGACCTTGGAGCGATCGATGATAAAAGCACACTGCGGATGGTCGCCGTTCGAGCATTGGACGCTTCGTGGAGCCATCGCCGATATCTTGACAATCTGAGAAAAATATATATAAATAGAATAATGCTCGAATACGTCAACCCCCTCGATTACACGGACCCGCAGTACGTCGCCGCGCAATTGGTGAAGTTGAAGGGCATGAAGCGCGAAGTGAACGACGTGATGGCGCTCGCGACCTCTGTCCCGGATGTCTACCGGATGATGACGGCGTTGCAGGTGTATCAGACGATCATCATGCAGGAAGACGCGCGTTTGAAGCGCAAATACCCCCAAGAGACGACGAATCTCTGGAGACACACGCTCATCGGCAGCAGCATCAGCAGGCCCCGACAGGAAGATTTCGCCGATTATCCGGGAGGAGATTCGGTCGAACAGTTCGTCGCGCGCCTCAAGACGGATTATCCAGTCGTGCTGCGCGAATTGGAGGCGAAGCTCGCGGACTTGCGCACTCGGTACCCCGACCACAAACGTTACGCGTGGTATCACCTCGCGATGGGGAGTTCCGAACATTGCGACTTTATGGATTTTCCCGGCGAAGATTCCCTCGAGCGCTTCACGCGCAAACTCTACGAGCGCATCGTGCCGCGGCAGGATCCGTCGCCAGAGGAAGAGGAAGTGTCAGACCAGGAGTAAAAGCTCCGACAGCGCGGTGATGTGGTGCGCGGCTTCGTCCTCTTTCGGGGCGTGCGGCCGCACGATCTGGCAGCTTGTTGCGCCGGCGTTGTTCGCGCAACGCACGTCCGGGAGCGTATCGCCGATGTAGAGGCAATCTTCCACGTTCACACCGAGTTTTTGGGCCGCCAACTGGAGAGGATAGGGATGCGGTTTGTATCGCGGAAAGACGTCCTCCCACACGACGAACGTGTCAAAATGGTCGCGGATGCCGAGCGATCGGTGCACGACGTCGACGGCTGCCCTGTGCGCGCTCGTCACTACCGCCGTCGGCAGGTGCTTGAGCGCCCCGATGGTGTCGATGGCATCGTCGTACCATACGGTCAGTTCCGTCAGAAGATCCGGGAGGTACGCATCGCGCGCGGTGCACACCCGGTCGACCATCGTTTGATCGTGGCCTTTCGCAAAGAGACAATCACTCAGTGCGAGATACGCGAGGCTGGCGTGCTCCTCGTCGGTCATCTCCACCGCGCAATCCGACAATCCTTTGCGCGTGGCGGCAGCCCACGCGGGGATGCTGTTGATGAGCGTGCCATCGAGGTCGAAGAGGACGGCGGAGAACGGCATGGGGTGCCAGTATACGAAAAGAGGAGCCCCAAGGCTCCTCACTTTCGCAGTCTTCTTCGTTGTCACACGTCCACGATGACCGGAACGATCATCGGTTCGCGGTCGAGCTTGCGGTCGAAGTAGCGGAACAGCGCTCCGGTGACGGCGCGCTTGAGGTCCTTGCGCTCGCGGACACCGCGGCCGAGTTCCTCGTCGTACGCCTTCTTCGCCACCTGTGCGATTTCGCGCGTGATATCGCCCTGTTCGGTGCCGTAGAGCAATCCGCGCGTGATGATGTCGGGGTCGCCGACCAAGCGGCCGCTGTCGGTGTAGGCGCGCAGCAGGACGATCGTCACGCCGCTGCCGCCCATGATCTTGCGGTCCGTCATGATGCGCTGGCCTTCGCCCGCGCTGCTGCGTCCGTCGATGATCACGTCGCGCATCGGCATCTTGTGCTTGCTGCGGCGGGCGTTGCCCTGCGTGTCGAACTCGAGTACTTCGCCGTTCGCGAGCAGGTGCACCTGGTTATCCTCGTAGCCGATGGTCTTGGCGAGGTCGCCGTGTGCCGCGCGCATGGCCGGCTCGCCGTGTTCCGGGATGACGTGACGAGCACGCACCAAGCGGTGCATGAGCAGGATGTCTCCCGCGTGTCCGTGGCCGGTCGTGTGCAGCGCGAACTCGCTGTTCTGCTTCACCGTGGCGCCCTTGAGATAGAGGTTGTTCACCACCTTGGCGACGGCGCGCTCGTTGCCCACGATGGGGTTACTGCTGAGGACGACGGTGTCGCCCTTCTGCACGCTCACCTGGCGGTGCGTACCCAGTCCCATGCGGGCCAAGCCGGCGACTTCCTCGCCCTGGCTGCCCGTCGTGATGATGAGCACTTCGTTGTCCGGCAGCTTTTCCATGCCGGGTCCGACTTTGCGGATCATGCCGCGCGGCGCCTTGAGGTATCCCAAGTTCTGCGCGATCTCGATGTTCATCTCCATGCTGCGGCCGGAGATGAAGATCTTGCGATTAAAGTCTTTCGCGTGGTCGATGATCATCTGGATGCGGTTCAGCAGTGAGCTGAAGGTCGAGATGATCAGGCGGCCCTTCGCATCGCGGATGAAACCGCGGATGGTCTGGCTGATTTCGCGTTCGCTCATGCTGTAGCCCGGCTTACGCGCGTTGGTTGAGTCGCCGATGATGGCGAGCACGCCCTTGTTGCCGAGTTCCGCGAGACGCTGGAAGTCAGCCGGCGGTTCGTTGTTCGGGGTTAAGTCGAACTTGAAGTCGCCCGTGTGCACGATGGTGCCGTACGGCGTGTGCACGGCGATGGCGGCGCTGTCGGGGATGCTGTGCGTGACGCGCAGGAATTCCACTTCGACGCGGCCGATCTTGATGCGCTGACCGAATTCGACCGACGTCAGGCGGGCTTTCTGCGTGAGGTGCTCTTCCTCCAGGCGCTTCTTCACGAAGGCCATGGTCAGCTTGGTGCCGTAGCACGGCGGGAAGTGCAACGTGGGCAGCAGGTGTTGCACCGCGCCGATGTGGTCGAGGTGCCCGTGCGTGAAGAGCACGGCCTTGATGCGGTTCTCGCGTCCCTTCAATCCGGACACGTCCGGGATGAGATAGTCGATGCCCGGCATGTCCTCGTCCGGGAACTGCAGTCCCAGGTCGATGATGTAGAGATCGCCGTCGACGTCGAGGACGAAGCAGTTGCGACCAACCTGCTCGAATCCGCCGAGCGGGTAGAGCTTGAGCGGCAGACCCTTACCCTCAGCGGGCATTACCTGTGGCTGGTTCTGCGGACGCTGTCCGCCAGTGGTGTTCTGTCCGCCTCCGCGTCCGCCCCTGCGGCGGCGGTGGCGCTTTCCCTGTTGGTTCTGGTTGAACGTGTGGGGAGGAGGCGGAATGCTGCCGGATGGATCCGGAACATGCGCCGAAGCGGGCCGATCTCCCGTAGGAGTGCCCTGCGGTGCAGCGAATTGGCGCTGCATCCATTCTTTCACCGATTTCATGTAACTGTTTGGAAATAAAGGGTAACTGACATCACTGTACTCCCCAGGGGGTTGTTTGGCAAGCCTTCCAATGTCGATGCGCTGTTTTTTTGGCTTAGGATTAACAAATTTTTATTTCGTTTTTTTGATTTAGGTAGAGAAATCCGCCTCGCGTGCACGCGAAGAAGTCAGCCTGCTCGCCTTGCTGGCGCCCGCCTGCGTCGGTAGCCTGATGCGCCGTATGGACGTCACAGTCCGGACGGGCCAAACCAAGAGCGCGCGGGGCGTTTCGGCAATGTCGCTGCCGTTCACGTCCGTGCATGGCGAAAAGGTGTGTTTCCTGATGGAAATCCACGCGGATGCCGCGGATGCGAAGCGCTTGGAGCAGGAGTGCGAACTGGTCGTGCAGCACGCGCTGCTTGAGACGGAAGGTGAGGCGGCGGCACGTCTCGACAGCACTCTGAAGGAATTGAACGGCCTGCTGAAAGGTGTATTGCTCGCCGGTGCCGTACGCGAGGTGCACATGGTGCTGTCCATCGTCGAGCCCAATGGCCTCGTGCACGTGTCGCATGCCGGCCGCGCGGAGGCGTATCTGGTGCGTCGCGGAACGGCGTCGCAGGTGACGGAGTATGTCGGTGGCCGCCCGACGCCCGCATTCGTGCACATCGCATCGGGAGAAGTTGAATCGAAGGACATCGTCATCCTCTCCACGCAGCGGCTGCTTCGTTCGCTTACACCCGTGCAGCTTGCCGCCAAGGCGCACCATCAAAAAGACCTCGTTGCGGAATTGGTTCACGCACTGGAATCCGAAGGAGAGCGCGCCGCCGTTGCTGCGTATTTCATCGGCGCGCTGCAGACGGAAGAGCAGGAAAAGCCGGAACGCCCGGCTCCGGCTGCCCGCGCCCGCGCAAAGCGCCCGTCCATGCCAAGCGCGGCACACATCGGATCCGCCAGCAAGGCCTTGGCGGGCAAAGCCGCCGCAGCGGCGGTGTCGGCGGTCAAACCTCTCGCCTCTGCCGACTGGGTAAAACAGGGGCAGGAGCGCTGGAAGATGTTCCTGTCCGACTTGGCACATCCCAAGCGCAAGAAGCGCGCACATCTTCTTCTTCTCGCGGGCGCCATCGCCGTGCTCATCATCCTTTGGACGATGATGCACCTCTTCACCAGCAGTCAGCGGAGCAAGACGAAGGCGGAACTCGAGCAGCTCGTCGCGCAGATCGAAGACCAGCTGAAGACCGCGGATAACCGCCGCATCATCGGCGACACCGATTCGGCCAATGCCATTTTGTCCCAGGCAGAAGAACGCGCCAAACAAGTGCGCGACAACGAGAGCGGCCTGTACCGGGCCGAGGCCCTGGAACTGCTCGACCGCATCATGAGCAAGCGCGAGGAGCTCAACAACATCCTGCGCGTCACGTCACCGCGCGTCGTCGCGAACATCGGCGCGAAGGATCCGTCCGCGCAGCTCGAAGGCATCATCGGCCTCAACGATGGAGAATTCATGGCCTACGACCTTTCCGGCTTCTACCGCGTGCTGCTCAACTCCGTCGATACCAAGACGCCGCTGTCGGACGGCGAGCGCATCGTCGACGGCGTGGCGTTCCCCCGCTATCAATCGGTGCTCTTCCTCACGAGCGGCAACAGCCTGGTCGAGGAAGTGAACGGCCAGATGACGCCGCAGAAGACGGACGACGCCGACGGGTGGGTGAATGCCGTCGACCTCGAGACGTACCAACGCAACCTGTACTTCCTCGCGGCCGACGAGCGGAAGATTTACAAATACGAGCGGCTCAATAACCGCTTCGCGCAGCGCGTGCAGTACAACGTCGCGGGCGATCTGACCAACGCCCTCGACATGTCCATCGACGGGAACATCTACGTGCTCAAGGAGGGCGGAGAAGTGCTCAGCTTTTATCGCGGAGAGGTAAAACCCTTCAGCATCAAGCGTCTGCCGCCAGACGCGCTCAAGAACGCGTACAAAATCGTGAAGCAGACCAAGAACTTCTACTTCCTCGCGCCCGCGCGCAGCGGCGACGGCGCGTCCGAGGCCGGCGGCCGCGTGATCGTCACGACCGACGGCGGTCCCACGGGCGAGTCGACGTACGTGCGCCAGTACGTGCTGGAAGGCGAGCAGATCGGCAAATTGAAAGATCTCTATGTCGATCCCGATGAGAGCCATCTCTACGTCGCCGACGACAAGCGCATCTACGTCATCGATCTCGCGAGCAAGTAAGCCCGCGAAGTCCGCTATGCTGTCTGCGCATGCGCGTGCTCGTGTTCGGCACATTTGACGGCCTCCACCCCGGACATCGTTTTCTTTTTGATGAGGCCAAGAAGCGCGGTGAATTGATGGTAGTGGTGGCCCGCGATGCGAACGTCATGCGCTTCAAAGGCAAGACGGCGAAGTTCGACGAGGAGCAGCGCAGGCAAGCCATCGCGGAGGCGTATCCGGAAGCGACGGTGGTGCTGGGTGATCCGCAGGACGTGCTCGCGCCGGTCCGCGCGCTCAAGCCGGACCTCATCCTGCTCGGATACGATCAACGGCTCCCGCCCGGCGTCACGCTCGACGATCTGCCGGCCGCGGTGGAACGCGCGGAGTCGTTCGAGCCGCATAAGTACAAGAGCAGCATCCTGCATCGTGAGGCACGCTGAACGAGCGAGGGAAGGGTGTGCCTTCCCCCGCTCAGGGGCGTTTCAGTTGTTGCATCAGTGGACGGTCTGCAGAGTGGGCCGGCCGTACTTCACGTCCCACGCCAGCCTGCAGCGGGCGAGGAGCCAGATGACCCAGTAGGACGGGTCGAGCTCCCACCAGCGGTGATGGCCGTGGTTGGCGAGGTTCGGGTGGCCGTGATGGTTGTTGTGCCACCCTTCGCCGAAAGCGAGAATCGCCACGACGGGGTTGTTGCGGCTGTCATCCGTCGTGTCGTAGTTGCGGTACCCCCACATGTGCGTGAGCGAGTTGACTGCCCATGTGCTGTGCAACATCGCGACCGTTCTGAGGAAGAACCCCCAGAGAACGAGCGAGATGCCCATGTGGAAGTCCCAGAGCAGCCAGCCGGCGGCGAACAGGAAGAGCGCCAGCATCGCGTGCCACAACGGGTAGAGGGCATCGATGACGCGCAGCATCTTCTCTTTCAGGAGGTCGGGAGCGTAGGTGTCGAAGACCTCCTGTTCCTCCTGTCGGTTGCGCCACGGAATGAACCACAGCATGTGTGCCCACAGGAATCCGCCGTGATGGGGGCTGTGCGGGTCTTTGTCCGTGTCGCTGTAGCGGTGATGCTTGCGGTGGAACGCGACCCATGAGATCACCCCGCCTTGACCGGCGAGGTTGCCGCAGAGCGCGAGGGCCCACCGGACGATGCGCAGCGTCTTGAAGGACCGGTGCGTGAAGAGTCGGTGGTACCCGACGCAGACGCCGAGGCATCCGCAGACGAAGTACAGGACGGCGGCGACGACGAGGCCGGTCCACGAGAAATACGGGATGGCCGCGACGGCCCCGAGGTGGAAGATCACGATGCCGATAATGGTCGGCCACCGCAGCTTCCGTTTTGCACGAGGTTCGTGCATGGCGATACTCCTTTGACGTTGATGGGAAGAAACGAAACGCTCCCTTCAACGTACGGAAAAAAACTTCCCCCGCAAGGGTCTGCGGAGCCCTAGTTCAAGCCATTTATTCAGGCAGTCGGATCAATCCCCGCTCATCGAGGGGGAAAAACGGATTCCAGGCGATCTCCCACAAATGCCCGTCCGGATCGGCCACGTACCCGGTGTATCCGCCCCATTCTCGCTCGCGCGCGGGCTCCGTCGGCGTCGCTCCGGCAGCCACGCAGCGCGCGATCACGGCGTCCACCTCCTCGCGCGTGGCGACGTTGTACGCGAGGGTGATCCCATCGAACGCACCGCGCTGGCTCGGAACGCCCGCGTCCTTCGCCAACATGTCCGTGGGGTGCAGCGCGAGCACCGCGCCCGCGGAGTGGTAGAAGCGCACGTCTCCCCCACTGGCCGACGAGAGCGTCCAGCCGATCGCGGTGTAATACTTTTCCGCACGAGCGATGTCCGAGACGCCGAGCGTGAGGAGTGTGAGCTGCGGTTGCATGATCGGAGCGTACGACAGCGCACACCGCGGCTCAACAACTGTCACGTCGATTCGCGGCCATCCGCGACGGACTCTGGTACACTGCGTGCGTTCCTCCACACGATATGCCCAAGCGACCGACGTCCAAGTCCGCAACGACCATCGCAGTGCAGCCGCGCAAGACGGTGCCCATCCGTCAGTCCGGCCCGCAGCGTACGGTGGTGACGGTGAACGGCAAGCCCCGCATGCGCGTCAGCCCGAAGCGCACCGGCACGCATGCCGCTGTCCGCGTCGCTGGCCCCACGATGGGATTCGCGAAGAAGGGTGTGCGCAAGACGCCCGTCGCGCCGGCGAAGGTTGCTCCGGTCAAAAAGGAGACGGTGTCCGAGGAGCAGGTGGTGCCCGTGCGCGCCGCGCAAAAATCGCATGCCAAACCGGCACCGCGCCCCGCGGCACCCGCACGCGTCGCCCCGAAAGTGCCGGCTTTGCCGCCCGCCATGCCGCTCGCGTCGCTTTCGCCGGCATCGCCGAACGCCATTCGCACGACCGGACGCATCATCGGCGCTTTCGCCCTGGTGGCGGGAGCGGCCGTGCTCATCCTCGGCGGAGCGATGATGCTTCTGCCCGCCCCCACCATCGTCGCACTGAAGACAATGTTGGATACGCCTTGGCTCAGCGGCGTCACGACGGCGTTCCTCGACTGGCGCCTGGGATCCATCGCCACCGATCTCATCAATGCCACGTCGGCTTCCACGCTCGCGCAGATCGCACAGGATCCGGTTTTGGCAACGCCCGTTGCCGCTTCCGGACGCTCGCTGCTTCTGCTGGGCATCATCGTCGCCGCAGTCGGCGGATGGCTGGGATACGTCACCACGCCCGCTGCGCGCCGCGGCCGCTAACCCACGCGTTCGTCGGTAGAACAGCCTCAGTGGCGCCGAAAGGCCCATCGTGCTATAATGAGCGTGAACATTCACACCCAATACCATGTCCGATGCTCCTATCCCTCTTTGGAAGCAGTGTCTCGGTGCCGTCGTCGGTGCCGCCGCCGCGCTCGTGATCTACGGCGGTTTTACGCTCGTCATGGATCAGCTGCCGAGCATCGGCGCCGTCGTGACGTCAGCCTTGCCGACGGAGCAAACGGCGGAAGCGGTGTCCTCCGCTCCGACCAACGTCCAGGACATCGTCCGGCGCGCGCGTGAAATCGCTGCGCGCAATTTGGCCAAGGAATCGGGCCAAACCGTGGTGGAAAGTGATACGGAAGCCGATACGGCCGCGGATGATACCGAGATGGACGTGACCGAGAAGCAGGACGCCTCGGCCGTTTCCTACAAGGTGCTCCCCGTCGCCGCAAACGTCGTCGCTTCCTCGTCTTCCTCGAAAGGCGCACAGCCGTCCGTGAAATCGGCGGCCAGCGATGCCACCCACGCCGGTGCACCGGTGAAAGCGACCACGACGAAGAGCGATCTGCCCAGCACGGGTGTCGGCTTGTGGGCCGGCGCGCTCGTGGCCATGGCGGGCGCTTCCCTGTGGCACCGCAAGGCACTCGCCTCGCATCTGCGCGGCTTGAACGCCTAAGGTACACTGGCGGGGATGACCTCTCTGCCCGCGCCGCTCCTCGTGCCTCTCATGGTTCTGTGGGGATTGGTGGGATTGTCCGTGGGCAGCTTCTTGAGCGTCGTGGTGTCGCGCTTGCCCGTGCGCGCGGGATTGGGCGGGCGTTCGCGTTGTCCGTTGTGCCACACCACCCTCGGGCCGTTGGAGCTCATTCCGATCGTCAGCTACGTCTTGCAGGGGGCGAAATGCCGAAGCTGCAAGCGTCGCATTTCATGGCAGTATCCGCTGCTGGAAGCATGCTGCGCCGGTTTGTTCATCTTGGCCGTCGCGCATGACCAGCCGTTGCTGGGATACGCGTTCCTCCTCTCAGCCAGCTTCGCGCTGCTCCTCGCAATCGCGATGATCGATTACGACACGAAGATGATCCCCGACGCATTGAGCGCCCCGTTCGTCGTCCTGTCATGCCTCTACGCTGCCACGCACGGCGTGTTTCCCATCATCTCCGTCCTCATCGTCGCGGGCTTCCTCGCGTTGCAGTGGATCCTCAGTCGCGGTGGATGGGTGGGCACCGGCGATCTCCTGTTGGCGCTCGGTATCGGCTGCCTGCTCTACGATTGGCCGCGCGCCGTCGCCGCGCTCGTGATCGCGTATGCCAGCGGTGCGCTCGTCGCGAGCGGCCTGCTCCTCACGCGCCGCGTAACGCCGGATACCGCCATCGCCTTCGCCCCTTTCTTGGCGTTCGGCACGGTCGTTGCCTTCGCGTTGCCGCGGTCGCTCTTCATACTTCTGGGGGTCTAATTGAAAAGAACCCGTTACAGAGTAACGGGTCCTTAATTTTTCCGTATCAGCGGTGCATCTTGTGTCCATTTGACACCGCTCAGGTGAGGGCGCCGCCCCCACGTAATCCGGAATCAGATCGTTCTTTTCGAGTCTCTGTCCCCGGATTACGTGGGGAGGGGACGATGCTGCTGACCCCATAATCATACGTTTTTGGGTCTATTTGTCAATATTTCGGTCCTTGAGTCAAAAAGTGTGTTTTGTTCGGGTTTTTCTTTGTAAATCCCATGTGTTTTGTCAATTTTGGCGGAAAAACACCATTCGATCCGCGGCGGTTTACGCTACTCTGGCGCCGTGACCGTCGTCGCAAAAAATCGCCGGGCGCGTTTCGATTACGACATCCTGGAGACGATCGAAGCGGGCATCGTCCTCACCGGCGGTGAGGTGAAGAGCTGCCGTGCCCACGGGGTGAACTTGGCCGGCGCGTACGTGTCGTTCGTCGGCGGGAAAGCCGCGCTGAAGCAGGCGAGCATCGCTCCGTACCGGTATGCGCGCGCAGAAGATGCGGGCGATCCGAAACGTGAGAGGGCGCTTCTGCTGTCGAAGTCCCAGATGGAGCGGCTCCAATCCTTCGCCGCGGAAAAAGGCGTGACGATCATCCCGCTCGAGGTGGTGGCGAAAAAATTCGTGAAGGTGCTTCTCGGCGTCGCCCGCGGTCGGAAACGGTTCGATAAACGCTCGGCGATTCGCGAGCGTGAGATGGGACGGAAGTTGCGTGAGGGCCGCGAGGTGTGACGCTACACTCTTCAACATGGGATTGTTGCCGGATCAAATCCATCGGGTGATCGAGGAGTTCCAGAAACTCCCGGGGATCGGTCCGAAATCGGCGGAGCGTCTGACCTTCCATTTGTTGCGCAGCACGCGTGCGTCCCCCGAAACACTGGGGTCGGTTTTACTGCAGCTGAAAGCCGAATTACGGTACTGCGAAGAATGCCAGATGGTCACGACCGAGACGGCGTGCGCCATCTGCCGCGACGGCGCGCGCGACCATCGCACGGTCCTCGTCGTCGAGGAGCCGCTCGAAGTTCTCGCGTTCGAGAAGACGTCGTACCGCGGGGTGTATCACGTGCTGCACGGAGTGCTCTCCCCCATCGACGGCATGGGCCCCGAGCAACTGAAGATGCGCGAGCTCGTCCGTCGCGCCGAAGCTGGAACCCTTGGCGAAGTCATCATTGCGACCGACCCGGATGTGGAGGGAGAGGCGACCGCCGCGTTCATCCGGGAACAACTGAAGGGCAAAGTTCCGGCCATCACGCGCCTCGCACACGGATTGCCGATGGGCGCGGACATTGAGTTCGCCGATCAAGTCACTCTCCGGGAAGCACTCGCCGGACGCAGGAATTTGTGACGATATTCCACCATGCTTTTCCTATCCGCGTATTGATTCTGCGCTGTGCGCTTGCATACCATCGCGCTATGTCACGCACCGTCTTCGTTCTCGCCACCCTGTCGCTGGTCCTCGCTGGATGCGCTCCCTCACCCCGGGAGCAGATCCCGAATTTCCTGCGCGAACCGCCGAAGCAGGCCCCCCTCATTCACAAGAAGGGCGAGCCCGAGAAGACGATTCCCAAACGCGGTGACAAGACGGACGGAAAGGCTACGGATAGCGGAGAAACAGCTCCCGTGGAGCAGGGTTCCGCTTCCGAGGCCGCCCAGTAAGTCGTTCGCACCCTTTCTCTTGAGCAAATAGCCGTTTTTTGGTATACTCTAGAGATTTATTGCGCTTGTGAGCGACCAAACAAACACTCCCCCCAAAGGCCTCGCACGCATCCTCATCGTCGAGGATGAAAAGCCGCTCTCCCACGCGCTGCAGCTCAAACTGACGCACGAAGGATACGACGTGGTCGTTGCGTCGACGGGAACCGAGGGCATGGCGAGGGCGAAAGAAGGCGGGTTCGATCTCCTGCTGCTCGATCTCATTCTCCCCGAGACCGACGGTTTCTCCATCCTCGAGGCGTTGCACGGCACGAGCAAAATGCCCGTCGTTGTGTTGTCGAATCTCGGCCAGGACGAAGACCGAAAACGCGCCAAGGATCTCGGTGCGTTGCAGTATCTCGTGAAGAGCAACACGCCGCTCGCCGACATCGTCACGCTTATCAAGCAGACTCTCTCCCACTAACCCATGCCGCTCTCCGATGCTGATCTGAAGGCCGTGCTCCTGGAGCAGAATTACCTCACCGACGAGGAAATCGCGCAGGCGGAGAAAGACGCGAAGCAGCACGAACTGCCGCTCAAGTCCGCGCTCTTCGAGTTGGGACTGCTCACGCAGGACCTTCTCGAAAATGCCATCGCCGAGCACTTCAAGCTCCAGCATTTCGATCCGCAGAAGCAGTCGCCTTCCCCGGACACGGTGCTGCAGTTGCCGGAAGAAGTGGCGAAGCGCTACGCCGCCGTGCTCGTTGAGAAAACGGGTGATGGCGTGACCGTCGCGACGGCCGATCCGTTCCGCGAGGAGTTGGAGCAGGTCATCCGCCTCAATGTCGGACAGCAGACGGCGGCGTTCCCGGGCGAAGAGGAAAAGTCCGAGAAGAAAGCCGGCGGCATCACGCTGTTCGGCATCGGCGGAGCCAAGGAGGAGCCGCGCGTGGAATTCACGGGAAAGGTCACGCTGCTCTACGCGCCCCAGTCGGTCATCGACGCGCTGATGACGCACTACCGCAAGCCGCTTGCGACGCGGTTCCAGTCCATCATCGAGAAGCAGAAGAAAGTCGCGCCGGAGATTCTCGAGGAGATTCTCAACGACGCCATCGAACTGCGCGCGTCCGATATCCACTTCGAACCGCAGGGCAAGATCGTCATCGTCCGCTTCCGCGTGGACGGCGTGATGCACGAGGCGGGCCGCCTGCCGAAGGAGTACTACGAGGGCGTCGTGAACCGCATCAAGATCGCGGGCAACATGCGCATCGACGAACACTTCGCCGCGCAGGATGGTGCCATCCGTTACGAAGGCCACGGCGAGCCGATGGACGTCCGCGTGTCCATCGTGCCGGTCGTCGATGGCGAGAAGGTGTGTATGCGTCTGCTCTCGTCGTACGTGCGCACCATCACGCTCACCGACTTGGGCTTTACGGAGACGCATCGCCAGATCCTCGAAGAGGCCGCGCAGAAGCCATTCGGCATGATCCTCACCGCCGGTCCGACGGGCGCTGGTAAATCCACCACACTCTACGCGCTTCTCAAGATCCGCAATCACCCGGACGTCAACATCTCCACGATCGAGGATCCGGTGGAATACAAGATCCCGGGCATCAACCACATCCAGGTGAATCCGAAGACCAACCTTACGTTCGCGTCGGGACTCCGCGCGCTCGTGCGCCAGGATCCGGACATCGTGCTCGTCGGAGAAATCCGCGACGGGGAGACGGCGAACATCGCGGTCAACGCCGCACTGACGGGACACCTCCTGTTCTCCACGGTGCACGCGAACGACGCGGCGACGGCGGTCCCGCGCTTGCTCGACATGGGCGTCGAGCCCTTCCTCCTCGCGTCCACGCTGGAAGTCATCGTCAGCCAACGCCTCGTGCGCCGCCTCTGCCCGCAGTGCCGCTACAGCATCTCCGTGACCGCGGAGGAGGGCCAGAAGCTCTACCCGCTGGCGGGCAAGTATCTTTTCCCGGCAAGCGGCACCACGCTGCTCTACAAGGGCAAGGGATGCGAGGCATGCGGCGGTACGGGCTACCACGGACGCGTCGGCATCCACGAATTGCTTCGCATCACGCCGGAGGTGGAAGAGCTCATCATCAAGCGCGCCTCCTCGTCCGACATCTCCGATTGCGCGCGCCGCCAGGGAATGAAACTCCTCTTCGAGGACGGGTACGAGAAGGCGAAGCGCGGACTCACCAGCTTGGAAGAATTGCTGCGCGTCGCCGCGCCGCCCGAACTTCTCTCCGACGCCGCCGATCATGCGAGCAAAAAAGCACCTCGAGCCTGAGGTTGAGACTCAGCCACGGCCGCAACAGGAGACGCCGGTAGCGCCCTCACCCGCGCCGGCACCCGCTGCCCCTGCGCCGCAGCCCGAACCCGTGAAAAAGCCCACGATCGGGCCGGTGCCGGATCCCCAGGCACAAGCCGAAAATCAGCCGGAGCAGAAGCCTGCAGAACAGAAGGAAGAAGAGACCGAGAGTAAGTCGCAGGCAGCTCCTCCAGGAAGCGCCGAGGCGCTCCTCGGATTCAAGCTTCCGGCGAAGAAACAGCAGAACAAGCTGACGGCGTTCCTCGCATCGCTCAATAACATCGGCATGGGCAAGGAGTGCGGCACATTCATTCAGAATCTCGCGATGCTCCTCAACGCGGGGCTCACGCTCATCGACGCACTCAAGACTTTGCTGCTCGAGACGCGCAACAAAGCGATGAAGAAAGCGATCCAGCGCATCACCGACGAGGTCGAATCGGGCACGCCGCTGTGGCAGGCTATGGACGATCAGCACCTCTTCTCGCCGTACGCCGTCGCGCTCACGCGCATCGGCGAGGAAGCCGGCAACCTCGCGCGTAACATGGAATACCTCTCGGTGCAGCAGGAGAAAGACGCAGAGCTGCGCGGGAAAGTGAAGATGGCCATGATCTATCCGAGCGTGGTCCTCGTGCTCATGTTCGTCATGGTGATGGGACTCGGCATCTTCGTGCTGCCGAACCTCGTGTCCGTGCTGTTCGCGCTCAATGCGAAGCTGCCGTGGAGCACCAAGCTGCTCATCAAGTTCTCGAACTTCTTCTCGCAGCACGGCATCCTCGCGGTGGGTTCCTCGGTGGGCACGGTAGTCGTGTTCGCGCTGCTCAACATGTGGCCGCCGGTAAAGCGCGGCACGCAGTGGCTGGTGTTCCGCATCCCGGGCATCGGCCGGCTCGCGCGCGAGGCGACCATCGCGCGCTTCGGCGTCATCCTCGGCGGTCTCCTGCGGGCCGGCGTTCCGCTGGTGGAAGCCCTGCGTTCGCTCACCGATGTCACGACGGTGCTTTCGTACCGCGCGTTCTACAAGCGCCTCACCGACGATGTGAACCAAGGACAGAGTTTCCAGAAGTGCTTCGCGGAAATCCACGGGACAAAGGGGCTGCTTCCCCAGTCCGTGCAGTCGCTCATCGTCGTCGGCGAACGATCCGGCTCACTCGCCGACGTGTTGATGAAGATCGCCGACATCTACGACAAAAAGGCGTCCGAAACCGCGCAGAAGCTGCCGATCATCCTCGAGCCGATGCTGCTTCTGTTCATCGGCGGACTGGTGGCCTTCATCGCCATTTCCATCATCGTCCCGATCTACAGCGTGGTGGGGCAGATGGGCGTGCAACCGTAACGTTTGCGTCATTGCCGTTATCGCACAATTGCAACCCAGCGCGTTCTTTTTAGAATGGACGCATGTCACGCCTCTCCGCCTGCCTGTGCGTCGCCGCGCTTCTGATGATCATCGGGGTGTCCGCATTCACGCTCGGTCGCCAAACGGCTCGCGTCAACGCGGGGTACGGCTCGCGCGCCGTCGGGTATTACACGTGCGGCACGAACCCCAACCCGGTCGACAACGCGGCGTGCCACTCCGTGTGCAATTATCGCAATAGGACGACCGGCTTGAATACCTGCAGCAACTGGGACAAGTGCAAGACGTGTCTCCAGCAGCGCTGCGACGCGCGATGCACGGTGAAGAACGCGAATGGAAAGACAAAAAAGACCGCGTGTGAGGTGCACTACACAGGCGAGAGTATTGCTTGCGCCAATTGATGGCGATTGAACCCTGAATAGAGAGGAAAAATCGATTTCCCCTCTTCTCAGAGTGGGCGAAACCCGATTTGACAGATCTGGCGTTATGCACAAGGCGTGCATTCCATCGGAAAGCGGTTTTTGCTATACTAATGAGATTTCCGTCGTGACTGCGACGGGAAAATACACTCCCCCATCTTCCTATGTTCCGCCGCGGATTCACGACCATTGAGATGTTGATGACACTGGGCGTCATCGGCGTCACCGCCGGTATTTCCGTTCCTATGTATCAGGGATACCAGCAGAAAAACGATCTGAACGTCGCCACAGAGCAGACGATACAGGCGTTGCGCCGCGCGCAGCTTCTTGCCCGCGCCGGAGAGAATACGTCTTCCTGGGGCGTGAGTCCCGCCGATGGCGTGCTCTTCCGCGGCACGAGTTTCGACGGGCGCGACCAGGACGTGGATGAGGTCTACCCCTTCCCCTCGACGATTCTCGTCGACGGCTTGACGGAAGTGGTGTTCGCTCCGGTCAGCGGCATGCCGAACACCGAGGGGGAAATCATTTTTACGAACCTCAACGGCGACCAGCGCATCATCACGATCCGCAGCGAAGGCGCCATCGTCGCGACGGACATCGTCGGCGAAGGGGAGTACGTGCCGATGTCGTCCAGCTCGTCGTCGAGTAAGACGTCTTCCTCGACCAGCTCGTCGACGCCCTCGTCGTCGAGTGTGTCCTCCAGTTCGACGCAGTCGTCCAGCACGAGCTCGAGCACGTCGTCCAGCACGAGTAGCTCCTCGTCCGTGACCACCTCGGCCTCCTCGTCCGTTTCCTCTTCGAGTAGCAGCAGCTCGACGACCTCGACGAGTTCTTCTTCCAGCAGTGTCTCCTCGACGTCTTCCTCGTCCAGCTCCTCGTCCTCCACTCCCACCGTTCCGGGCGGGACGGCCTGTGAAGACCGCTTCTTCGTGAACGGCCAGGGCGAACTGCAGACCACCGGCCTGGTGAACGCGCGCTTCCAGGCGCTCGGCAGCGAGATCACGTACGGTACGGGCGGCCCGAAGATCGACGTGACCGTCGAGGCCTCCGCCGACGGCGGCAAGACCTGGAAATCCCTCTTCGCCGGCGCCCCGGTTTCCGGCGACGAGACCGATCAGATTCTCGGGCTAAAGTCCGGCGCGAAGGTTGCGGTGCGCGTCACCGGCAAGTATTCGTGGATGTTCAACAAGACGTACGTGAGCAACGACGCCACGGGCCACCTGCAAGTGCTGCGCCGCGGCGACCGCGCTCCGAATTTCACGGGCTACGACAACCAGAAGCCGATTTCCGAGTTCCTCGGACCGTACCTCGACAGCGACAAGAAGATCGTCGTCGGACTCTACGACGCGATCATCATGGGCGAACTCGGCAGCCTCGGCACCGCCTCGTCCGACTTCCAGGACATCGTGCTGTTGGTGCACCTCGACCAGGAAGTGGGCAGCTGCACGCCCACCACGCCGGTCCCCACCACCAACCCCCCGCGCTTCAAGGTGGTGTTCGAGCGCCTGGAGAACAAGAAGAGCGGCGATGCGACCCGTACCGTCTTCGTCGGACCGAAGCCGGTCCAGTACGCCGAGAGCGCCTGGATTGACCTCAAGACCGCAACGGGCGTGACCATCCTCGATGGTAGTCTCGTGGAAAATTCCAAGGGACTCGCTGTTGAGCGCCGTAACGGCGTCCTGCGCTTCGTCCAGAAGGGCGGCTTCTCCGAGAGCGCCAGCAGGGAAATCGTCGACGCCCGCATCGTCTTCGAGAACGCGAGCGTGGTGAAGGTGGAGAACGACACGGGTGTTTATGCCATGCCCAATCCGTTCGACGGCGTGGTGACCGACAACGACAGCGGCGATGAAGTGACGATCAGCTCGAACAAGGCATCGGTCCTCTTCCAGAGCCGCGTGTCGAGCAAGACCGACGGCCTCCTCGTCTACTGGCAGGGAACGGCTTCCAGCTCGTCTTCGTCTTCCTCCTCTTCGTCCAGCTCGTCCTCGAGTTCCTCGTCCTCGTCCGTCTCGTCCGGTTCTTCCTCCAAGTCGAGCAGCAGCTCGTCTTCGTCGAGCAGCAACCCCAACGAGAAGAAGATCACCATTTGCCACTTCTCCGACAAGGGCACCGAAACGCTGACCGTCGGCGAGAGCGCGTGGAAGGCTCACAGCGATCACGGCGATCACCTCGGCAAGTGCGAGGGCGACGATGATGACGACGGCGTGAACAATGCCGACGACCTCTGCCCCGATACCGACATCGATCAGCCGAAGAAGTACCTTCTCTTCTTCCGCGACATGGTGCTGGATTCCGTCACCAACATCTTCAAGGAGGGTCCGCGCCAGAGCATCAGCTCCTACACGCTGAAGGACACCCATGGATGCAGCTGCGAGCAGATTCTCGATGTCGCCGAAGGCAAGAGCGGATACTACTTCACCAAGCTGCCGAATCTCTACCTGCAGCTCCGCAGCCTTCTCGACTTCTACGTCACGACCGCCCGCAAGTTCGGATGCAGCCGTTCGCTGCTCGACATGCTGTTGCGATCTAAGTGATCCCATCGACGAGTTCGTCCGACTGACGACGGGGAATCCCCCCGTCGTCAGTTGCTTTTGAGCGTGCGAGCGTTAGCATGCCAGAGATGGAGAAAGCCTTTCGCCTGTGGTTTATCGCGTCCTTGAGCGTCATGACGGTGTTGACCGGATGGAGCGTGACCCAATACGGCCTGACGTGGGGGAGCCGCCTGCTCATCCTGTTGTTGCTCTGCTGGATCCCCGTGTCATTGGGGTCCGCGAACGTGCGTTCCCGCAAAAAGAAGCGGACAGCCCCGCAGTCCGCCCTCGCGCAGAAAACGGTCAGCATCGTCGTGTTCCTTCTGTGTGGCATCCTTATCGCCAAGACCAACGTGCTGCGGGCCAACGATTGGCTGAGCAATTCGGTCGCCTTGCTGCAGGGCATTGTTTCTCCTGTGAAGGTCTATGACGGCGATGAGGGCCGCTATGCGATGACGGATGCGCAGCAGAAAAAACTGCACGAGGAATTCGCGGAGATCGGATTCAACAAAGGCGCGTTGCCGCAGCGCCTGCTCATGTCCTTCAAGACCGGTTTGGCCCTGGTGGATCGCAACGATCTGCGCTTCGTGACGGACGACGGTTTCATGCTCGCGTTGTCCGAGGCGCTGCCAGATGGCTCATTCATGTTGTACAACGCCGTCAGCGACCGCCTCGCGCCGTCGCAGCAAGCGAGCGCCAAGGATACGTTCACCCGTGCCATCATCCGCGACGGCGTGCTGTACAAGCTGTGGGAGCGCAAGACCGCCGGTCTGTATATCCATCACTGGGGCGACGCGTTCGACGGCAAGATCTACCAGCCGGGCCGCACGTTCGTGCAGCTGCCGACGCCCGATTCGCGCGCCATCGGCGGTTCGTTCGACCGCTGCTCGCGGCTGAGCGTGAACGACCGTCTCCTCGTGTTCGATCAGGAAACGGGCGATCTGCTCAATACGGTGGATATCCTGCCGCTCATCGGCGAGCTGCGGCAGCGCGACGATACGCTCGCAAAGGCCATCTGGAGCTGCAGCGATCCGATTCACTTCAATGATGTGCAGATCGTGAAGACCGACAAAGTGGCCAGGGAATTCCCCGGGGGCCAAGTGGGTGACATTCTTATCTCCATGCGCGAGATCAGCACGCTCGCGCTCCTCGACAAGGACACGCACGCCATCAAGTGGTACATGCGCGATACCTGGCGCATGCAACATTCCCCGCGCTTCACCGATCGGGGCACGCTGCTCATTCTCGATAACCGCGGCGGCAGCAAGGAGAACGGCCGCTCGCGCATCCTGGAAATAGACGTCGCGATGAAGAAGATCATCGGCACATGGGAGGCCACGGGCAACGAGTATTTTGATACCGACGTGCGCGGCAAGCTCCTGCTGCTCGGTAACAAGATCGTCGTGCAGATTCAGTCCATCGACTCCAAGCCGAGCGGCATGTTCGTTCTCGATTGCCCCCGATTCCCCGTGTCGAAGGAATGCACGAAAACCGACGTGTTCAACACGAAGATTGGCGCGTTCAATTACGATAACGCCGTCTTCCTTCCATGAGCGCCTCCCGCAGGGGTCGGCTTTGGTACAATCGCGCAATGGAACGCATCCTGCGCTTCTGGTTCTACGGGGCACTCACGATCGCCGCGGGTTTCGCGAGTTGGTTGCTGGCGGGAGCGGGGTTGTCGTTGTTCTTGGCTGTCGTGCTCGTGGTGCTCGTGCTGGTCACGTGGCGGCACGGAAAACCTCGCGGCAGGAGCCGGAAAAAGCCCTGGGGCTATCCGCACCCCCTCGCGCTCGTCGTTTGCGCCGCATGCGTCGGAGGCATCGCCCTTTCCTACAGCTCCAAGGCGAACGAATGGCTGGAGAACTCCGTGATGCTCGTCGATTCCATGGTCGCTCCCGTGCGGAAGTACTCCGGCGACGAGGGCAAAGTGACGATCAGCCAGTCGGAGTTGTCGGGCATCAAGTCCCGCATGGCGGATCTGCACATGGGGCAGAACGGCACGCAGACGAAGCTCCTCATCGCCTTCGGGCCGACGTTGGCCCTTCTCGACGGGAACAAACTCACGTACCTCACGGAAACGGGGACAGCCTTGTCCGCGGCATCCACGTTCCCCGACGGGTCTTTCGTGCTGTTCAGTGAGAAACGCGCGGTGCGTGCACAGAGAGGCATCCCCACGCTCTCGCGCAACATCATCCGGAACAACCAGATGTATCGCATCTGGGAGCGGAAAGTTCCCGGCAAATATCTGCATCACTGGGGTGATGCGTTCGACGGGAAAATATACTATCCCGGCAAGCTCTTCGTGAATCTGCCAAGCCCCGAATCCCGTGCGGTGGGATACGACTACGGCAAATGCGACAACGATAATTCCATCAGCGACGTCATCTACGTCTTCGACGCCGAGAACGCTGACATCGTCGAGACGATCCCCTTGCTGCCGGCCATCATCGAGCTGAAGAAGCGCGACGACACCCTTGCGAAGGACATCTCGCAGTGCGACGACCCGTTGCACCTCAATGACGTGCAGATCCTGAAAAACGAACGTGAAGCGGGCTATTTCCCGGGCGGCAAAGTCGGCGACATGCTCCTCTCCTTCCGCGATATCAGCACGGTCTTCCTGCTCGACAAGGACACGCACACCATCAAGTGGTACGTGCAGGGCTCTTTCTCGCACCAGCACAGCCCGCGCATTTCGGGTTGGGGCACCATCATCCTGTACGACAACCGCGGCGGGGACGAGCCAAACGGCCGCACGCGCATCGTCGAAGTCGATATCGCCACGCGCAAAGTCGTCGGCTGGTGGGAGGCCACGGGCAACGACGTCTTCAACGGCTGGATCAAGGGGAAAGTCTACATCGTCGGGAAGCAGATCCTCGTCGGCGAACAGGAGACGGGCAAGCGCGGCGAACGCATCTTCTCGCTCACCTGCCCGTCATTCCCGATGAGCAACGCATGCAAAAAAACATTGGTGCTCGAAGGCGTGAAATTCGACAACTTCATTCCGCTGCGGCCGCCGTCCCCCTGAGCCCGCGCTTTTTTTGACGCGCGAAAACGCATGTGACTCTGGTACCATCTTTCATCGAGATGCGTACGCAGCCCGTCCAAGCGCGCCCCGGCTTCCTGTTGGTCGAAGCACTCATCGGCATCGTGCTGTTCGGCATTTTCCTGGGTTCCGTCGGCGTGTCGTTCCTCGCGTCTTTCAATTCGTCCATCGCAGCCGGCGACAGAATGGAGGGCACGATGTTGGCGCAGCAGGCCCTGGAAGGAGCGCTCTCGATGCGCGACGCGTCGTTTTCGTCGCTCTCCGCGGGAACGTACGGCGTCGTCATCAAAAACGGCGTGTGGGCATACAGCGGATCGAGCGTGCGCACGAGCGACGGGTTTGCCACGGCCGTGACCGTATCGAGCGTGAGCAGCGGCTTGGCCCGCGCGACGGCCAAGACCACGTGGAACAACGGCCAGGGGCGTTCCGGCAGCGTGCTCTTGGGGATCGATATTTCCGATTGGCGTTCGACCAAGACCCAAGGAAATTGGCTTGCTCCTGTACAAAAGGGGTCGTACGTCGACGCAGGCACGCCGTTGTTCCAAAACGCGGTGCGCTACGGCAATTACCTGTTCGTCGGCAGCGACCGGACGTCCGGCGGGGCAGGGCTCTACGTGTTCGACATCACCAGCGAGAGCGCGCCCGCCCGCGTCGCGTCGTCTTTCAATCTCGGCGCATCGTGCCTGGGTCTGTCTTTGCGCGGTTCGAAGCTGTACGTCCTGACCGACGACTCGTCGACGGAATTACGCGTGTACGACGTTTCCTCTCCCACGTCCTTCTCATCCAGCAACTTGGTGACGACGTACGATCTGCCCGGGTCGGGGTTGGGCCTTTCCACCGTGCTTAATGGGAAAATGCTGTACGTCGGAGCAAAGGCGAATGCCGGCACGTCGCAGCTCTATTCGTTTGTGACGTCCACGGATGGAATCCTCACCCTCAGCGGATCGCTCGTGGACACGGGCGGTATTAACGCGCTCTCGGTGCGTGGCAATACCGTGTACGCCGCCGACACGGACAACACGTCCGAACTGCGCGTGATCGACGTCTCCGTCGCGGGTAGCCCGCGACTGGTGACCGGATCGGGCGTGAACCTGACCGACACGCTCGACGGGTCCGCCGTCGCAGTGAACGGCACCGGCGTGGTTCTCGGCCGTCTTACGGCGACCGCGACCGAGGAGCTCGTCCTCTTCGACGTATCGACGCTCAAAGTGCCGGCCTCATCGTGGGTCTTCGACCTCGGCGATTCTGTGCGCGCCATTGCCGCGGACAGCGCCGGCAAGTACGCCTTCGTCGCGTCGGATGCGGCCAACAAGGAATTCACGGTCATCGATCTCGCGTTGATGCGACAGAACCAGAACCCGCAGGTCGCACTCTTCCATTCCACGCAGGGGCTCGGACGCGGACTGACGTACGACGCGTGGAAAGACCGCGTCTATCTCCTCACGAACAAGGCCGTCTACATCCTCGGTCCCACATGACCCCCTCCTCATCCCGACCCGGCTACGCGTTCCTCGTGACGGTGCTCCTCATCGGCGCAGTCGCCTCGACGGTCGTCGCGTCGCTGCTGCTGCTCGCCGCGGGAACCGCGAAGAACAGCTTGGCGGTGCAGGAATCCGCCGGTGCGCTCGATAACGCCCGTTCCTGCGCGGAGCGC
Organism: uncultured Candidatus Peribacteria bacterium; assembly: GCA_964427895.1. Taxonomy (GTDB): domain Bacteria; phylum Patescibacteriota; class Gracilibacteria; order Peribacterales; family Peribacteraceae; genus CAYRUZ01. The sequence continues at coordinate 13,958 of CAYRUZ010000009.1, read as the reverse complement.
GCGTTGTACCTGTTGCGCAGCGACGGGTCGTACGCGGGCGGCGACACGCTTTCTTTCACGCTCGGAACGTGCCGCATCCTCACGGTGGGAGGCGAAGGCAACGCGGCGCGCACGTTGTGCGTCGAAGGCACGGTCGGCGAAGCGACGCGTCGTCTGGAGATCGAAATCGGACAGCTGATTCCCACCGTCAGTATTTCTTCGTGGCGTGAAGTTCCCACGTTCTCCCTCTGCTCGTGAAGCGCTTGCGTTCCCGTCCCGGCGTCACGTTGGTGGAGCTGCTGCTCTTCCTCGGCTTGATGGCGATCACGTCGTCGGCGCTCATCGGCTTCTTCTTCTCGACGAGCGAAAACCAACTCCGCCAGGAGGCGCTCTCGGATGTCGATCAAAACGGCGCGCAGTTGATGCAGCTCTTCGCGTACCGAGTCCGTCACGCAGAACGCATCCGCTATCCGGCGAAAGGCGCCACCGGCAGCGTGCTGATGTTGCAGATGGCGCCCCTGGAGCAGGACCCCACCGTCATCGGCGTACAGAGCGGCGCGATGTTGATGGATGACGCAGAGCAGGAATATCTGTTGAGCGACGTCGATGTCACCGTGAAAAATTTCCTCGTGCGCAACACGTCCGCCTCGGCGACGCGGCAGAGTTTATTCATTTCATTCGATTTGGAAAAAACCCTTCCACTAGCCAAAAATCCGACGTACACGCGTCACTTCGAATCGACTTTCAGCCTGTTCCCCGTCGATACCACCTACGGCAATTCCTGCAATTGCACGGGCATGCAATGTCTCGGCGGCGTGTACGTGTGGGGCATGTGCAAAGACGGAACCACATGCGTCTCCGCATCCGGATCATTGCTCTGCAAGTGAGGTGATAAATTGAAAAAATGCGGAGTGGATACCGAAAAGTTCTACTCACCCTGTCAAGACGAAGATACTGGCGACTGCATTTTCTTGGTATACTGCGGAGCCAGACGGGCTTCTTCCGCCCGCTCCACATGTGCATCGGCGTTCGCCGACCCCGCCGTGTCATCTTTCTTCCTTTCTTCCTCCTTTCCCCCATCCGTATGCAGACGACTCGTCTCGCCAGGTCAGGGTTCACTCTCATCGAGCTTCTGCTCGTGATTGGTATTATCGCTATTCTTGCGTCGATTGTGATCGTCGCCATCAACCCGAAGAAGCAGCTTGGTGACGCTCGCGACACGCAGCGCCGTGCGGATGTGAACACGATCCTCAATGCCATCTCTCAGTACACGGTCGACAACAAGGGTAATCTCCCGAGCTGCATCACGACGAGCGCCAAGCAGATCTGCCAGACGGGCGCCGCCGATTGCAGCGCTTTCTGCAACCTCTCCGTCCTCACGGACTCCGGTACGTACCTCGTGAAGATGCCGGTCGATCCGCAGGTCGCCTCGGGCACGGGCGGAACGCACTACGAAGTCGTGAAGAACAGCAACGGACGCATCACCGTCTCGGCGATGTCTCCGGAGAACACGACGAGCATCAGCGTCACGCGCTAATCGCTCACATCTCCTTAGAGCCTAAAACCCCGGCTTCGGCCGGGGTTTTTCGTTGTGTGGGCCGGATTGGCGATGCGGGCTGTTTTAGCGGCTCCTGCGGGTAGTCCAGCACTTCCTCAAACCGCCGTTTTTTGCTATACTGATGAGAAAAACTCATATTCATGCCCCAGGGCGTTCTTCCTCCCGCAGGCGGTATCAAGCGGACATCGATCCTGCGTCGTGCGATGCGGCAGATGGTCCTACTGACGGTACTCATCCTCCTCACGCTGGCGTTGACGAGTTTGATCGTCGTGCGATCGCTCCTGCAGCAGCGCGCGATTGCGCAGGTCATCACGGTGGCGGCGACCGCGGAAGCATCGGTCGACCGCACGTTGGACGACGCCCGCGTGCATTCCGCGCTCATCGCGCGCGAGCAAAAAATGGAACAGCTCTTCGGCGGATCTCTGTCCGCCGCGGATGCGCAACTCTGGTTGGCGGGACTCATCGCGGAACATGACGCGCTGCAGTCTGTGACGGTCTATGCGTCCGACGGGCGGATGCTCGCGGCCCGCGGCACCACGCTGCCTTTCCCTGCAGGCGAACGAGCCAACCGTCTCACCGCTGTCACCGGAGCGTCCGGCTGGGAGTGGATCGACACCAACACGCTCGTGCGTGACGCGAGTGGGGCAGTCCGGGGCGTACTGGTGGCCCGCTACGACACTGCGCCGCTCCTGGGTACGCTCCAGAGCGCCCTATTGCCCGTGGGTGACACCGCACAGATCCTTTTCGGCCGTGAGGATAAAGGGCGCCTCATCGTGCTGCCGGCGCAACCGGAGAAGAATGCATTCTCTTTGCTCGACATGGGTCCCGCGGCGGTGTTGCACGATGACGGTCTCCCGCTGGCAGTGGCCACCCGTGGGAAAGAAACCGTGGGGCTCGGCGAGGATTACCGTGGAACATGGGCGCTGGGAGCGTCGCGTTACCTTCCGACGCTGGGATGGGGCATGACGGCGCAGGTCGATTACGCGGAGGTTATGGCGGGCGTGCACCGCCTCGTCGGCGAAATGCTGGCGATCGGTGCGGCGCTGCTGCTGCTCGCCCTCGTCCTCGCGTATCTGTTGTCGCGCGAACTCACCCGCCCGTTGATGCACCTTACCGCGAAGGTCGCCGGGATGAAGCCGGGCAATTGGGCCACCGAGCGCACGGTGACGAGTGGCGACGAAGTGGAGAAACTCGATACGGTCTTCAGCGACATGGCGCAGCGCCTGAAAGGCCTGTACGACAATCTCGAAGAACAGGTGCGGGAGCGCACGCAGGAATTGCAGGAGGAGTTCGCGCGGGAGCGCACGATATTGCAAACGATCGAGTACGGCGTGCTGATGGTGAATGCCGACGGGGCAGTGGTGGAAGCGAATCCCACGGCCGCCCGTTTGCTGCAGTGCGAACAAGCGCAGCTCGCCGGCGCTTCCGCGGCCGACATGCTCCACCTGACGACGCATGCGGCGCCCATGCTGGGCGAGGCGCATCCCGTCACCGCCTCCTTGCGCTCCGGAACGGCGTATCGCTCGCCGCAGAGCGCGCACATGAGCCTCGAGCGCGCGGATGAGTCCCTGCTTCCTGTGCTGCTGCAGGTCTCGCCGCTTGTGCTCGGCGGGCGCGTGACGGGTGCCATCGTCGTCTTCCAGGATATGAGCGACGAGCGCCAGGTGGATTACATGAAGTCCGAATTCATCTCGCTCGCGAGCCACCAGCTGCGCACGCCGCTTTCCGCTTTGCGGTGGTACCTCGAACTGTTCGGTGACGAAGGCACGTCCTTCTCGGCCGAGCAGCAGGATTACCTCAAGCAGATGCAGGGGTCGGTGGAACGCATGGTCAATCTCCTTAACGCGCTGTTGCATGCGGCGCGCCTGGAAGAGAAGGGCATCGTGCCCGACGCGCACCCTGTCGATCTCACGGGCTTGCTCAAAGAGATCGGCGACGAAGTCGGTACGCTCGCGCATGCCGCCGGTATGAAGGCGAATTTCGTGCTTCCGGCGCAGCCGGTCTCCGTGGTGACGGATTCGACGCTGCTCTCCATCGTCCTCCAAAACCTCTGCGGCAATGCCGTGAAATACAGCAAGAAGGGCGGAGCCGTGACGGTCACGCTGCGCGCGGTGGCCGACGGGGTTCAGATCGACGTCCACGACGACGGCATCGGCATTCCTCCGGACGAGCACGCGCGGGTGTTCGAGAAATTCTTCCGCGCGACGAACGTGCGCCGCATCGATACGGACGGCAACGGCTTGGGTTTGCATATCAGCAAAGCGATCGTCGACCGACTGAACGGAACAATCGGATTCGAGAGCGTGGAAAACATGGGATCCACCTTCACGGTGCATCTTCCCGCGAGCATCACAACACAGACGCAGGCAGCGGCCTGATTACTCGGCGAGCGTCGCGATGTGCTCGATGAGACGCTCGATTTTCCACTCCGTCTTCACCAGGTAATCGAGAACGCCGTAGTCGCTGCACCGCTGTCCGTACATGCTGTGCGGGTAATTGGTGACAACGACGACGCGCACCGGCGCATTCTGTGCGCGGATGTGGTCGAGGATGTCGAATCCGCTGCCCGGGCCGAAGCGCAGGTCGAGCAGCAGAAGGTCGGGCTTATGCTCCTCCAGCGCGGCGATCGCCCTGTCGGGTGCTCCGGCGGTCCGAATGTCCCATCCGTGCTTCTGTACCAGTTCATTCGAAAGCAACGAACAGAACAATGCATCGTCATCGGCGATCAGGAGTCGTTTGGTCATACAGTGGTGTTGGTTCGTATATATTATAACAGAGTAGATAATAAATGACAATGCACGGCCACCCTCTTCGGTATGATACAAACACGTCAACGCCGCCTTAGCTCAGTGGTAGAGCAACGCACTTGTAATGCGTAGGTCCGGGGTTCAAATCCCCGAGGCGGCTCCAGTATTGGCCCATCCGCAAAAGCAAAACACCCGAACCGAATGGTCCGAGTGTTGCCTGTTTTTCGATGGATGTGTGCAGAGTCAGGAGACGAACCGAATGGAGTCGATTGTCGGCGGAACAATTTCCGGCAGCCCTTTGGTATCGCCGAAGGTACGCATGTCCGTCGTGACTTCAAACCCAGCCCAGTAGTTGCGGATGCCGGATTCGCGCAACCAGCGCGTGAGCGAGTCGAAGAGGTGCTCTCCCTCCAGGAGCGAGTTAATCCCCTGCACGGTGTAGACGCGCCAACGGTCAACGCCGTTCGTTCGATCGATCGAATAGAATTCATGTTCCAGAAAGATGGGGTCCACGGCGTCGAGATGCTCGTGATTGATGCTCAGGTGAAGATCCCAGACTTTTGGCGTCACTCTGCGCTCTGCGGTGAGCGGTTCGACGGGAAATTTCTTCGGGGAGATGCGGCGCGTCATTCCGCTGGCAATTTCACGATCCCGCACTTTTTCGATGTGGTAGTAGCCAGGAGCGCGGGTTGGGTCGGCAAGAACGGGGAGCAGGGCCGTACGGACCTCGTCGATGCGTTCCTGGGTCGCCTTGGGTAGAGATTGATGGACCACGTTGAGCGCGCAAGATGAGAGACGTGCGCTCGTGCGGGGCCCGAACGCCACACCCTGTTGCTCCAAGCGATCGTCCTCAAAACCCTGTGCGAGCAGAGCTGCCTCGAGACCCGGATCGCGCGACTGCGCCGCGAGGTGGAAGTGATGTTCGGTCATAGATGAATTGTGGGAATGTGTTGTGATTATATATTAAGAAGGAGGACAGTCAATAGATTTAACACAAAAAATGTTAAACATATAAAACAAATCAAATAATAACAAATAGATCAATATTTTTTACTTAGAGATAGACCCTAGTCTATGTATTTGGTGTATTTCCCGCTTTTGTGAAAAACAGTACGCGGAGGTATACTGAGCAGTGCGATGCCCCTCAAAACACTCGAATTACTCGGCCTCAAACCCAAGGAAGCCGCCTTGTACGAAGCGTTGCTGCCGCTCGGTGATGTTCCTCTGGCGGATGTAACGGCCATTCTCGGGGAACATCCGCAAATCGTGTATCGCATTGTCGACAGTCTCTCGGCGCGGGGGTTGGCGATCGTTACGACGCGCAAACATCGCAAGTACGTCCGTGCCGAAGATCCACGGATTCTCGAACGCATCGAAGAACAGAAGTTACAGGAGTTGCGCAGCGCAATGCCCGATCTCGCTGCTCTCCAGAAAAAGTCCGCCGATGCGATGGTGCGTGTCGCGAGGGGGAATGAAGCAGTCCGAGCGTTGCGCGCGGAGGGGATCGATGCGTTGAAGCAGCATGAGACGTACTACATCATCGGTGGCTCGGGCGATCGGTTCTACGAAGCGATGGGACAGAAGAATGAGGAGGTGGAGAAGAGACGAATCCAGAAGAAGATCAATAAGAAGCTCGTGACGTTCGAGAGCCAGCGCAAATTGCTGGAAAAGCGCGAAGGACGGATGCAGTTCACGGCTTTCCGCTACTTGCCGGATACGTTCTCCATTCCCTCCAGCACGAATATTTTCAACAACACCGTCGCGATTCTCATTTGGACAGAGGAGCCAATCGTCATCACCATTGAGAGTGCGGAAGTAGCGGAGAGTCACCGGCACTACTTCACGAGCCTCTGGGGAATGGCTAAGTCGTGAGAATGCGAAGAAAGCGCCGGAATTTGCCCATTGACCGCTTTTGGTGTCGGTTTACACTTAGCGCACTATGAAACACCTCTCCCGCCTGCTTCTCGCAGCGCTCTGTCTCACTCCGGCCGTCGCCTCCGCGATGGTCATCCTCCCCCAGCAGGAGGTCGTTGATGGTATGCCGGTCACCACGCAGGACGTGGTCATTACTCTCCCGCGTCGCCTCGAGGGCACGCTTACCTGGACGGATGAGTCGCAGCAGACGCTCGCGCTCAACATCCGCAAGACGCGCACCTTGGACGACGGACGTGTCGCCTTCACCGGCTGGAACGTCTACCGCGATGCCGAAGGCGCGGTTACCCGCAAGGTCATGGTGATGGGAAACGTCGACCAGGCGTGGATGGTTCGCATCTACGAAGTGAACGAGACGCACGATTTCTCCGTTGCCGATTCCCACTTCGAGGGAGAACTCAGCGAAGGAGGCACGATCATGTCGCTCATGCTGCGCCACAACACGAGCGGCGCGGATCTTGCGACGGGCGAACTGATGCTGCCTGTTCGCGACTAATCGGGCTGTTTTTTCAACACCGGGGGTCGGAGTAGACTGTGCCTCATGCGCACACCTCTTCTCCTCACCCTCGGTGTTTTCGTTCTCACCCACCCCGCGTCTGCCCTGGCATTCAGCGATGTTGCCGAAGCCCATTTGAATGCGGAGGCGATCGCATACATGCAGGAGAAGGGCATCGTCAGCGGATACCCCGACGGGACGTTCCGCCCCGAGCGCACGATCAACCGCGCGGAATTCACCAAAATCATCATCGGATCGAACTTCACCCAGCAGGCGTTGGATCTCTGCAAAGGATTCGGCTTCACGGACACAGCGAACGACGCCTGGTACACGCCCTACGTCTGCCTCGCGAAGCAGCACGAGATCATCGGCGGCTATCCCGACGGCACGTTCCATCCCGATGCGCCGATCAATTTCGCCGAGGCGGCGAAGATCATCGCCAATGTCGATAACTTCTACGTGAACGGCGTGGGCTACCGCGACACCGTCATCGACGGCGTAGCCGTGGGGCAGCCTTTGCCGGAGAGTACGGATGGCAAATGGTACGAGCCGTTCGTGCGGTACTTGGCCCTGCGCAACGCCATCCCCCTGCAGGTCGCGGCATTCGATCAGCCGGTCACGCGCGCTCAGATGGCAGAGATCCTCTTCCGCCTTCTCGCGGACCGCACGGATAAGGCGTCGCGAACCTACGAGGACATCGCGGCTCGCACGGGCCTGAGCTGGAAAACCTACACGAGCCCGGATGGCTACGCGGTGGATTATCCGTCGACGTGGTTCGTGCGCGAGAGCGTGCCCCTCAACGAGACGAGCCGCGGGATGATTTTCAATCAAACGGACAATCAAGTGTTCGAAGGGTCGAATGCGGTGAGCATTGCCGTGGATGCCGCATGCCCGGACCTGTCGCACATCCAGCCCACGTCTGCGGCCACGCCGGTCGGCACGTATACGATCAACAAACGCGTTTTTTCGACTGTGACGGGCTCCGAGGGTGCGGCGGGCAGCGCGCGGATTTTTACGTACTACGTCTCAAAGTTGGATGACGCCCACTGTTTGGTAATCATGGCCAATCAGTTTCATGCCAACCCGGAGGCGTTCGACGAGCCGGAACGGTCGCAGCGCCGTCGCGAAGTGCAGGAGACGTTGAATACGCTCCAGTCCATCGTGGACAGCGTGACGGTGCCGTATGCCTCGCACATGTCCGAGGAGAAGATCTATCACCAAGGCAACGCGGAATTGGTGTTCCGCCAGCCGGCGGAGTGGGGCAAGGAAACGCAGGAACAGACGCAGGATCCAGAGGGTAAATGGCTCTGGCGCCTCAATTTGGGTCCGGTGTGCGAGAAATGCGCCGAAGGGACGGACACGAGCAACTTCACCATCCACGCGTCCGTGCACGGCGCGATTTCGGAGGACGATCTCGCCGGCGTGCAGATGATCAGCGATACGATGGTCGGCGACACGCGCGTACGCGTGTACGACTCTGGTGGCATTTGCGCCTACCGTGAGGCGTTGTTCCAGACGGCAGAGGTGGATTTCCTCCTTACCGGTCGCTGCGCGGCGGACGACCCCGTCCTCAATGAGCAATTCGAGGCGATCCTTGCCTCGATGTCGGCGAAAGCGCCGTACTGAGTTGTCGCGCATTCTTCGTCGTTTCTGTGGCCAAAAGTTGCCTTTTTACCTCTTTTGAGCCATACTGAGTGTTCCCGCTCCTTGGATGATCGCCTGCAGTTTCTGCAGGAGGAACGTCCGGGCACCATTGGAACGCCATGCGGCTAACGGCCGTCCGCGCGTCGCATATCCGGTAAGGACGCGTGAGGACCAGTGCCACAGAGACGATCCCCTTCAGTGGGGTATGAAACGCCTCGGAGTACCGAGGATGCCTTCGGGCATCGGCAAACTCATGGTGGTGCAAGGAGGAATTGGGTGGGTGGAACCCGCGATGGTTCCGTCGTGCCGCTCACCCCTCCGCTGGAAGCCCCGAGCAATCGCGGCTCTAGAGAGATGATCATCCTGCCGGCGACGCTTGTCGTCGGCGGACAGAACCCGGCGTACACGGGAGCAGGGAACCAACGTGTGAGAGGAGGACCCAACAGGTCCTCCTTTTGCGATGAAACGGCCAAAACGACCCATTCCTTCTGGACGCTTTGGGGTATACTTCTCCCGTGAAGAAGCTGGAGATCGTCTTCGGCGTGCTGCGCGTCCCCGGCGATGCAGTCGCGGTCCTGGCAGCCCTGCTGCTGGGCTACGCCTTGCGTGCCGCGAATATCGACCTCATTCCTGGCGTCCAGCTGCTCGATACCGCGACGACACTGCCGCCCCCCGGGGCGTATTTCACGGGCTTCGTGGTGCCGGGCATGATCCTCTTCGTCATTGTCGCGGCTGCGATGCGCCTGTATGCCTTCAGTGGTACCCAGAGCGCGTGGCGCGAAGTGGGCAACATCACCGGAGCGTCGCTGTTCTGGCTCGTGCTCGTCATGGCCTGGTTCCTCTTCGTCCGCCAGGAACTGTTCTTCTCCCGCATCCTCTTGCTGCAGGCGACGGCGCTCATCCTGGTGCTCGTGAACCTGGAGCGCTCGATCCTCACGATCGCCTATCGTTGGCTGCTTCTTCAGGGCCACGGCGTGCGCCACGTCGTCACGATCGGCCGCACGCCCGTGGAAAGCACCAAGGAGGCGCTGCTCACCGATATGAGCTACCGGTACCTCGGCCACGTCGATTCGCTGGAGAAATTCCACGCGCTGCGAGAGCGCGTACATGTCGATCTCGTCATCGAAACGGCGCCGCATCCGGACAACCAGGACACGCTCATGCTCATCGACGAATGCCGTAACAGCCACATCGAGTATGCCTTCCTGCCGCCGGTGTTCGCCGACAGTCCGCATCAACTGAAAGTCGAACACCTGGGCCTTCTCCCGCTGGTGCGCTTTAGTCCGACTCCGCTCGATGGCTGGGGGCGCGTATTCAAAGCCGGCGCGGACACGCTGCTCGCTGCCGTCATCCTTGTCATTCTGTCGCCGATTTTGCTCATCCTCGCGATCGGCGTGCTCATCGATTCTGGTTGGCCGATCTTCTACGTTTCCCGACGCGTCGGACAGCACGGCGGCGGGAGTATTCCGGTGCTCAAGTTCCGTTCGATGGTCCGGGGGGCCGATCAGCAATTGAGTGAGCTGCAGGAGAAGAATCAGCGCAAGGATGGTCCGCTCTTCAAGGTGAAACACGACCCGCGAGTCACGCGCTTCGGTCGTTTCATTCGCCGTTGGTCGCTCGATGAACTGCCGCAATTCTTCAACGTCCTCGTCGGCCAGCTCGCCCTTGTCGGGCCGCGCCCGCACCTGCCGGACGAAGTGCAACGCTACGACCCCCGCCAGCGCCGCGTGTTCGCCGTGCGCCCCGGCGTGACGGGACTCGCGCAGGTGTCCGGCCGCTCCGACCTCAAGTTCGAAGACGAGATCCGCCTCGACCTGCAGTACATCGAAGAGTGGTCCCCGATGCTTGATCTGTGGATCCTCTGGCGCACCTTCTTCGTCGTCCTCGGCCGCAAAGGCGCAGACTAATTAAAACAAGCTCTGTTGGTCCGTGTTCGTCGGTTTCGCCGGAGCACTCACCTTCTTCTTCGTGAAGGTCGGCGGCGTTTTGAGCGGCGCTTCACCGTCGGTTCGCGCGACGGGCTGCAAGGAGAATTGCTGCAGGTACTCCATCACGGTCTTGCCGTACTCTTTGGCCCACAGGCGCTTATCGAGCACGCGCATGTCCGCGCCCGGTTTGCTGTGACGGCGGAACGTGCGAAGCAGTCGGAAGACGCGCTGCACCATGCGCGGCATCAGGTAATCGCGGAAACCGTTCTGGAACTCGTCTGCGCGCTTGCCGAGCACCGGATGTCCGGGAAAATCGAACGGCAGCGTATCGAGCACTAAATGATCGATCGTGCCCTCGGGCAAATCGGTTCCTTCGTACGTCCACGGCGTGAGCAACCATACCGCGGGTTCTGCGGCGCTGAGGAATTCGGCCTCCATGCGATTCTGACCGCCGCTGAGGCCCTGGCAGATGAGCGTGACGCCTTTCTCCTCCAGACGCTCTGTGTGCTTCACGAAGGCCATCTCGATCACGCGCTTGCTTGGCAGAAGGATGATCGTCTTTCCCGCCGGCGGATTTTCGAGGATCTGCTCGCTCGTCGTCTCCGCGTCACACGCGATCACGAGGGATTCCGCGTGTTCCGTCGCCGTGCGAATGGCTTCCGTCTTCTCTCCGAGGATGGAACGGAAATGTTCGGGCGGGCCCGGCGGCGTGATGAGCGTCGTTGGGTGGCGGGAGTAGAGGTGTTCGCGCAGCGTCTCCGATATGCGCTTGGGAACGGCGTGGACGAAGTCCGAACCGCTGCGACGGCGTTCGATCCACAGAATGTGCGTATCGGGCTGCGAGGCCAAAATGGCGGCGAATTCCGCGATCTGTTCGCGGCAGAGGGCCGGCAACGACGCGTCGTTGCCTAGTTCCGCGCAGAGCGCGCGCAGCTGACTCGTTTCCTCATGGCGCATGTCGGCTGCCGTAAGGTAATGCGTTTCCTCCTCGCCGCGGCGCTTCTCGATCCACAGATGCGCGAGGTTCGTTAGGTGCGTCAGCTGTTCATGTCCTTCGCTCGCCGCGCGCAGATCGTCCATCGAGCATTCGTGCCCGTACGCTTTCGTCGCGGTGTCTTCCAACATGGATGCGTCGTCGATCAGCACGTGCGCGCCCTCAGCGAAGGATGCCGCGGACGCATGGACGTCGTCGGCGAGCATGGTGAGCAGCTGCCCGTGATCGAGCAGGACCGCCGATGGCAGTGCGTCGAATTGCTTCGTGTAGGTGGGCGATGCGTCCGTACAGGCGAGCTTGCCGTTCCAGACCGCGCGTTCATCGCCGTGGATGGGCAACTGCGCGCGTGTCGTCGGCGTGTGCCACAGCAGCTTGATCGCCATCGTCGCCTCGTCCGCCGTGAACGCGTCCTGCTTCAGCAAACGCTCGCCGGCGGCGGGATCGAGCAGCAAGAACGGCGGATAGAGCACGCGCATGCCCTTCTCCATCGGGCACACCTTGAGCATGGTCTCCAGGTTCTTCACCGCCAGCCAATGGCGCGTTTTGTCCTTCGCCGCGGCATGCATGATGCAGGAGAGTAACGCGGGGTTGAGATCATCCTGCAGGAGTTCGACGACGCCATCGTGCGGCGGCAGCACGCTTACGTTCTCCTCGCCACTGCAGCCATGGCACGTACGGGCGCAGGCCATCCATGTCGGTCGCGACTCCCCCGTTCCTTTTGGCAATGATTCCGCGAGCAGACGGTAGCCGTCGGTGCTGCGCGCGAGGATGTCTTTGGCGGGAGCGAGAAGCTCGTCGGGAAGCGATGCAAGCCGCTCCATGCAACGCTTGAAGAGTTCAAGCGTGGCGCGTACGTCGCCCATCGCGCGGTGCACCGGATAGTGCGGCAGTTCCAGGCGGCGGCTGAGGTGGCCCAGGGAGAAGCTGCGCTCCTCGGGGAACGCGAGCGACGCGAGCATCGAGGTGTCGATGCGCGGGCGGTCGCTTAGGTCGAGACCCTCGCCCCTCAGCATGCCGATGTCGAAGGCGATGTTCTGTCCGACGATGACGGTGTCGGGTCCGATCACCTCGCGCAGCGCGTCGAGTTTTTCACCGAAAACCGGCTTGCCGGCGAGATCGGCTTTCTTGATGCGGGTGAGGACTTCCACGTACGGGGGGATCTCGTCGCGCGGGGAAAACAGCTCTTCGCATCGCGCGGTCTCCGCGCCGTTTTCCAGGCGCACTGCGGCGAATTCCACCACCGAGTGGACTTTGGGGACGAAGCCAGTCGTCTCCGTATCGAGGACGACGAAGGGGAAGTGTGGCAGGGCGATGGGGGCATCCTACCAAAGGACGTCGAAGCGAGCGCGCAAAACACGCCGTGTCGCAACGAACGGCAATTGTGGTGCCTTTTGAATAATCGGCTGCCCCGCGGGGCAGCCGATGAAGAGTCAGTACGCGTGGCTCGGGACGCGGGTCACAGCACGGCATGTTCCTTGTGGTCGGTGTCGACCCAGACCACTTTGCCGTGAGAGAGTTGGTTGCCTCCGCCCACCGTTTTTTTGAGAAACGCGTGTGCCATCCGCTGAAGGTCGCTTTTGGGGACGACCACGACCGTGACGTCATAGCGCCGAACGGCATCGCTCACAGCGACGATCGCTTCCGGCTGGGTTTTCCTTTTCGTTACAGCCGAAAGGTGGGGACACGGCGCGCGTTCGACGTTCAAGTGCGCTCCAACGACGGATGCGCTCGCCGCGACCAGCTTCGCGTCGGACGCCATCACCACGCAAGACTGGTTGTCTTTTCGGATCTGCGCGATTTTGGCGCTCGCTTGCGCGAGGCTGTGTTCGTCGCGTTCATCCAACGCACCAGAGGGTGTGAGGCGGCCACCGACACTGACAAATAACAATGTAGGCACGGATATCTCCTTATGGTTTGTGCCCTGTAGCGCAGCGCGCTACTCGCACCGCAAACCTCCGGGTTTGCAGTGCGAATGGGATACGCGCGAAGGTCGATAAAAGCAAGCCTTTTGGGGCTTTAGGCCGCTTTCTTCTTGGCGGGAGCCTTCTTCTTTTTGGCCGGCTCGTCTCCGCCGCCAGCCTCGCCCGACTCGGGCGTCTGGGCCTTCTCGCCCACCACGTCTTGCTCGGCATTGTCGGTATCGACGGCCATCGTCTCGCCGGCCTTGTCGACCTCGGTGACGATCATCGATCCCTCGGCGGAACCGTCCTCGGGCATGTCCGACGTCTTGGGGGCGTCCATTGAGGCATCCGGAGCGGCGCCGCCATCCACGACGGCGGGCGTCGCGGCCGGCTCGGTCGGGGACTCCTGCGGAGCATCTCCTTCCGGCACATTCGGCATGTCGCCGCGCAGGGCGGCGAGCTTCGCCTTGAACGCCGGCAGCTCCTCGTAGTTGTACATGTCGAGCTCGAAGCCCGTCAGTTCGGTCGCGAGGCGGATGTTCTGGCCCTTCTTTCCGATGGCCATCGGACGCTGGGCCTCTTCGACGAACACGGCGGCGCGCTTCTTCACGCGGCGGCCCATCTCGTCGACTTGCTCCTTGTCGTTCACGATGATCACCGCGGAGATGGCGGCAGGCTGCAGCGCCGTGGAGATGAGGCGGATCGCGTCCTCGCTCCATTCGAGCATGTCGACGCGCTCGCCGTTGATCTCCTCCATCACGGCCTGGATGCGCACGCCC
>CAYRUZ010000008.1:0-45484 GCA_964427895.1 uncultured Candidatus Peribacteria bacterium | reverse complement strand
GATGCGATCGTTGGTGGGAAGCTTGCCTTCCTGTACCGATCGAGCCTTCCAGTGTTCGCGGAGAGCTTCGAGGTATCCCTTTTCTTCGCGCAGGCGCTCGATGAACGGAAGCACGGTTTCGTGGAAACGGCTTTGGCTGGCGTGGTGCGGCAGTGTGAACAGCATGGTGGCAACCAAATCCTCGCCGCCGCTCACTTCCGTGCGCAACTCATCTTCCACTGCGTTCGCGATGCTTTCTTGGTCCAAGCCCGCCAGGAACAACAGGTCCTCCGCCGGTGCCGACGGGAAATAGTGGTTCACGCCCAGGCGGCGCAGGGAACAGGGGAGCTGGAAGTCGGCGATGATGTCCGCCACTTGCGAGGCGATGCCGCCTTCGGAGCTGTGGTCTTCCACGACGATGAGATGTTGGGTTTCGAGCGCGGCCTCGATGATCGTCGCTGCGTCGATGGGGCGGATGCAGGCGACGTTGAGCACGCGCACCCGGATGGGCGTCTCGCGCTGTGCGAGCTCCTCCGCGACGGCCACCGCGTCGTGCACGCTGTTGCCCGTCGCAAGGATGGTGACTTGGTCGGTGAAATCACCGGCGCCGCGCACCAGGTTGATTTTCCCATCGAACACATACTCGGCGCCGTACAAGACGGAGCCGTCCGGACTCTTGAGGGCCGGTTGTCCTGCTCGAGGCGCAAAGACGAAGACGCTTTCTTTGCCCGAGGCGACGAGATCCAACCCGCGTTCGGCCATCGCTCCGGCCTGGTTGCTGTCCGCGGGCATCCATACCTGCAAGTGGTCGAACGGCAGCGTGAAGTAATTGCGCTCCTGCGCCGTTTCGCCGTCTTCCCCGACGCTCAGACCCGTGTGCGTGCAGTCGTACAGCACCGCGCAGGGAACGTGTCCGGCATTGATATCCACGAGGCGGACATTCGCGCGCGCCTCATTCGTGCCGAAAGCCGCGAAGGTGTAGGCGATAGGCAGAAGGCCCGCCTGGCGCATGCCGGCGGCCATCATCACCATGTTCGCTTCGGAAACGCCCGCATTGATGACGCGTCCCGGGAATTCTTTCGCCACTTCCACGAATCCGCCGGATTCGGCCAGGTCTCCGTGAACGACGTAAATGCGCGGGTCGGTCTTCATCAAGTTGAGGACGTGCGTTGCACCGAAGTCCTTGCGCATCGACCCCTTGTCCGCAGTGATGGTCCGCGGACCTCGCACAATGGGAGGAAGCGGCACGGCTGCTGGCTGGGCTCCCTTGTAGGAGGCCTTCAATTTTTGGCGATGCGGCTCGTAGGCCTTCACGAGATCTTCCAGAGGAGGCAGCTTCGTGAGAGCTTCCGTCATCGCGGCCTCTTTCAGCGGTGCGCCGTGATAGTTCGATTTCCCCTCGTTGGCAGCCTTCTCCATGACCTCGATACCCTGGCCCATCGTGGTGTAGTAGCACACGATGATCGGACGGCCCTGTCCCACGAGTGCGTCGGCGGCATCCAGTGCGGCTTCCACGCAAGCGGGATCGTTCCCACGTTCCACTTCAACGACCGCCCAGCCCATCGCCTGGAAAATCGCGGCGAGATCCGCGGCCACGAAAGCGCTGGTCGGTCCGGTGATCTGCAGGTCATTGATGTCCGCGTGAACGATGAGCGTATCAAGCTTCAATCCGGCCGCGAGGCGCGCGGCTTCCATGATCTGTCCTTCCTGGCTGTCGCCGTCTCCCATCAGCACGTCCGTCACGCCGGGGCGCTTGAGCAAGCGTTTGCCCAGCGCGTATCCCAGGCCGTTGCTCACACCTTTGCCCAACAGTCCCGTGCCGAAAGGAATGTCGCCGATGCCGGCTTGCACGTGACCCGGCAGTCCCTTCACCGTGCGGAAGCTGTCGATGATCGCCTGCGGGGAACGGAGCCGCTCATCCTCGTCCGCGCGACCTCCCAGGTACTGCATGCCGTAGGCGAGCAGTGAGAGATGGCCGACACTCATGCGCAGAGGGCTGTCTTGATGGGGATTGCGCCGCCGCAGCAACCCGTACGTGAGGGTGAAAGCCGAAAGCGGGCCGCCCGGATGTCCGGAGTTGTGCTTCGTCGGCGCCTGAGCGCAGATATGGCAGAGGATTTTGTGGGCGAGATCGTAGGCCTCCAGATCGTCTTTCGTCAGCGATGCGCCGTCCTTCGCGCCGATCCAACGACGGTCGACCGGGGTCGATGCCTGCAGGATGCGCTTGAGCGATTGCGGTGCGTCGGGCGAAGAGATCAGACCGTGGGCGTCGGGGCGTTGTGCGGACATCGGATGAGGGAGGAATTATTGAAGCGCGGCTTCACGGGCCAGTGTACATCCCGGCTGGCCGCTTCCCGCATATTTCTCGCAATCGTCGAAGACGCCGTCCGGCGTGAAACCGATCTCGGTGGCGGCATACCATCCTGCCCACCGGAAACAGAAGTCGCGGTCACCGTCGTCCTTCAGCGCCATGCAGTACGGATATGCGGCTTCACCGTTCTGGGAGTTTTCGAGCGCCGAGTTCACGGTGCCTCGGGTGCAATCGTCGGTGAGGCCGGCTCCGTGCGTCTCGCAGGTGTAGGCCACTTGGTTCGCGAATCCCAGGCGGATGTCCCCGGCCAGTTCGCGCCCGTATCCCTTCGCGCATTCGCCGGGCAACTTCGATTCGCGGCAGACCTTGAAGATGTCTTCCGGTGCATAATGGAATTCGAGCAGGAAGCTGGGCTGGAAGAAGAGGCAGTTGCTCAGGTACTTCTCATCCATGGGCAGGTTGCACGGAAAGAGCGGGTCCTTGGGGTTCACCAGTCGCCGGTCCTTCTCCGCCGCCGTGATGTTCTCCATGAAGACGCCGCTGTAACAGATGTTCGCTTCCAACGGATCGTCGAAATAATCGCAGGTCTTGAGCGATTCCCACAGGTCGTAATCCAGGCCGTGCATGATGGCGTGGCCCGCGCCGTGGATGCACTGCACGAGACCGATGTGATTGGGGAACTTTGCTTCGTCGCAGATTGTTTTCACCACCGATTGCATGCGCTTTTCATCCGCATGCCGCACTCCCGCATCCAGTTCCGCTTCAGTGAAGAAGACGCGTTCCACCGCGCCGTGGTAGCAGCCGGAGTGGCACGTTAAGTCGCAGCGGTCGAACGCCGCAGCCACATCGCCCGTTTGGCCGAAGGTCCAACGTCCGATGGCATGGGTGAGGGGATGGCAGTCGACCAGGATCGCCGTATCTTCCTTGCTCGCTTTATCGAGCTCGGCGAGGAGTTCCTTCGTCGTCTTCTGGCCCGCGTACGCCGAGATGAAGCGGTCGTAGCAGTTCACGCGATCGCCGGCATCCGCGTCGCACCGCTTTGCGTCGAAGAAGGAGAGGGGCGCATCGGTTGCCGTCACGAAGGGGCGCGACGACGACACGGAACCCGCGGTCGTTCTGTTCGCGAGCGCGTTGATCACGACGAAGGTCGTGATGCCCACGACGGTGCCCGTGACGAGGATCCGGAAAAACGACACGTACGCACTATACAGGGCTTACTCGACGACGAGCATCACCTTCTTGCCCGTGCGAATTTCTTCTTTTATGCCAGTCCAGTCGTGGATCGTTTCCCACAAATGCTTCTGTTCGTAGGTGTAGCGCTCTCCGCGCTTGGTGCCCACATCGTGGACGATGAAATTTTCTTCGTCGTATCCGATGACGACCAACATGTGGTACCACGGGCCCGCTCCGCTGAAGTAGGGATTGCCCAAATCGCGTCCGGACGTGGGGATGATGACGGGGTGGCCCGCGGCGATTTGCCGCTTGATATCCTCAATGTCTGGATTTTCCACGATGCTCGCGGTATGGCCGTAGTACTTCTCGGCGATGGTTTTCACTTCGTCCGTCGTCGTGTCTTCGTAGTGACCGAGATTCTTCAGCTGCCAATCGACCATCTTCTTCAATTCGTCATCCGCCTCTTGCCGGGTCAGTTCCTGGCCCAGGATGTACCGGTGCACGAGAATGAGAGACATTTCCTCGCACGCTTCCTGGTACGGCATTTCCCAGCTGCCAAAAGGAGCCTGGGGGGAAAAGGGGACATCGATGAGTGCGCTCTTGGGCAGGCCCGCGGTGTCGGTCGCGGTGCTTTTGCTCGACCCCGAGGTGATGACGGACGAAACGCTGCTTTTCGCCGCGCGCGGGATTACCTTCTCCACGGGCTTGTCGTACGGCGTGGGCTCTGCGGTGCACGATTGCAGGGCGAAGGTACAGAGGAGGAGGGAGAGGAGTGTTCCAAGATTCATAGCACAATGGTACAGAGTGTTTGGAAAGTCCGCCTGTATTCTGCCTCTATGACGGATGAGAGTACTATGCCTGTGCATTTTCCCATTGACGCATGAAGCTCTTCTTGGACACTGCGAATGTTGATCAGGTAGCCGAAATCGCCGCGTGGGGCGTGCTCGACGGCGTGACGACGAATCCTTCTTTGGTCGCCAAAGAAGGGAAGGATTTCAAAAAGACGATTCTGGAGATGTGCAAGCATGTGCCTTGCGTCAGCGCGCAGGTCACCGCGACGGACGCGGCTGGCATGATCAAGCAGGGGACGGAGTATGCAGCCTGGCATAAGAACGTTGTCGTAAAGGTGCCGATGACCGTCGACGGCCTCAAGGCCCTCTCGCACTTCAAGAGCAAGAAGATCAAGACGAACACGACGCTTGTGTTCTCCGTCAACCAGGCCATCCTCGCCGCCAAGGCCGGCGCGACGATCATCAGTCCGTTCATCGGGCGACTCGACGATGCCGGAGAGGACGGTATGAGCCTGATTGCCGAGATCATGGCCGCATGGTCGCACTATGGTTTTGATACCGAAGTGCTCGTTGCTTCCACGCGTCATCCGCGTCACATTGCGGATGCTGCTTTGCTCGGCGCACACATCTGCACGATCCCGTACGACGTCTTCAAAAAACTTCCGGGCCATCCGCTGACGGACAAGGGGCTGAGCGCGTTCCTCGCGGATTGGGCCAAGGTTTCCGCCAAGTAACCCTTCACTTCCATGAGTTCCTTGCAGCTCGGCGTCGTCGGACTTTCCACGATGGGCGCCAACCTCGCGCGTAATGCCGCACGCAACGGTGCGACGGTCGCCGTTTTCAATCGCACCAAAGAGCGCACCGACGCTTTCATCGCCCAGCACGGCACCGAGGGGACGTTCGTTCCCTGCACGTCCTACGCCGCCCTTCGCGACGCACTCACTCCGCCCCGCCCCATCCTACTGATGGTGAAAGCGGGACAGGCCGTGGATGACGTCATTGCAGAGATCGCGCCCGTGTTGGACAAGGGCGATATCCTCATCGACGGCGGCAACAGCCATTATCGCGACACGGAACGCCGAGAGAAGGAATTGCGCGAGAAAGGCCTGCATTTCTTCGGCATGGGCGTGAGCGGCGGCG
This sequence comes from uncultured Candidatus Peribacteria bacterium, assembly GCA_964427895.1. Lineage (GTDB taxonomy): Bacteria > Patescibacteriota > Gracilibacteria > Peribacterales > Peribacteraceae > CAYRUZ01. Next base: position 40,090 of record CAYRUZ010000008.1, on the reverse strand, counting down.
AAGAGGGAGCGTTGAACGGTCCGAGCATGATGCCGGGCGGGGACAAAGCCGCTTTCGAATCGATGGAGCCGTTGCTGCGGCTGATGGCCGCCGATGACGGCGAGGGAGGCAAGTGCGTCACGCACTGCGGTCCTGGCGGAGCCGGGCATTTCGTGAAGATGGTCCATAATGGCATCGAGTACGCCATCATGCAGATGATCGCGGAAAGTTACGATCTGCTGCGCACCGAAGGAAAACTGAACAACGCGCAACTTGCGGCGCTGTTCGCCGAATGGAACACGGGCGAGGATTTGCAGTCGTTTCTCGTCGAAATCACCGCCGCCGTCTTCCGCACGAAGGACGACCTGGGAACGGGCAAGGAGTTGGTGGATTTCGTGCGTGACCGCGCCGCGCAGAAGGGCACGGGACGCTGGACGACGGAAGCGGCGATGGACTTCGGCGTTCCTCTTCCGAGCATCGCGTCCGCGGTGGATGCCCGCATCCTGTCCGGCGATGTCGATTTGCGCGCGCGCAGCGCGGCTTTGCCGTCGCTCCTCGAGGACATGCAGACCGATGCGAGTGAACTGCGCGTCTCCGTCCGGTCCGCACTGGCCCTCTCCGTCATCTGCGCGTACGGCCAGGGGTTTGAGTTGCTCAGCCGCGCATCCGAGACGGAAAAATGGCAGCTGCCGCTCGCGGAAATCGCGCGTATCTGGCGCGGCGGATGCATCATCCGCTCGGTTCTGCTCAAGACGTTCCAGCAGTCTCTCGCCGGCGATCCTGCGGCGAAGAAGCGCATATTCGATTGGTTCGCCGGCCAACGCCAACAGCATTGGCGGCATACCGTCGCGCTCGGGGCGCTTCGCGGCGTTCCGTTGCCCGCGCATGCTTCGGCGCTGGCGTATTACGACGCCATCCGCCGGCCGCGCCTGCCGCAGAACCTCATTCAGTCGCAGCGCGATCTTTTCGGCGCACATACATTCGAGCGCACCGACAGGGACGGCACGTTCCACGCGCACTGGGCGTAAGCTTGTCGCTCACGCGGCTCCCAGTGCCGCACCCAGAGTTCCCGCGTGCTTCAATTCCGCCGGAGCAAGCACGGGGAGGGGAGTGCCTGGCAGGAGCCAGTGCTTCAATTCCGCCTGCACCTCGGAGAGGTGGGCCATCAGCGCGTGACCAGCGCTTCCCCCGAACACGATGATTGAGGGATTAAGCAGATAGATGAGACTCACGCAGAGCCATGCCGTCTCGCGGTACACCTGTGGCTGCATGAACGAGCACACCTCTCCGTTCAGGTAGTCCGTTGGGCTCTTTGCCGCCGTACAGCGCTTGCCCATCGCCGTTCCCGAGAGGAATTGCTCCACTTCTCCGCGATCATCCTCGCTGATGTATGGAGGCTGGCCCGGCTGGAGTAGCATGTGACCCACTTCTCCGGCGGAACCGCCGTCGCCGTGAAAGACTTTGCCGTCGATGACGATGCCGCCGCCAACGCCCGTGCCGAGCGTGAGGCCCACCACCACTTTCTTTCCGCGCCCCGCGCCGCGCACCGCTTCGGCCAGCGTGAAACTGCGTGCGTCGTTTTCCACCGAGACTTTCAATTTCAGGCGGTCCTCCAGTATTTTTTTGACCGGAATATCCTGCGAATGGGGGATATTCGGCGCGTTGAGGAGGTGTCCTTCGGGCTGACGCAACAATCCCGGTACTCCCACGCCCACGCCGGTCGTGTCGTCTTTCCTCAGACTTTCGATCTCCCTGATCATGTCTTCCATGACCACGGGAAATCCTTCCGATGCGCGCGTGACGATGCTTTTCTGTTCCTGCACGTCCCACGTTGCGCTGTCGTAGCGCGCAAGCGCGATTTTTGTTCCTCCGAGATCGACACCAATAATGGATGGCATACGCGCAACTCTAGCAGCGGGGAATAGACCGACAAAGCATTCGTCGCGCGCGGAGTTTGTTTGCTACAATTCCCGCCGATGTTCGCTTCGCTTTCCGGGCGTGAAGCCCTCCGCGCCCTGCACTCTTCCATGGAGGGACTCTCTGCTTCCGACATAACGAAGCTGCGAGCGGAGTACGGATGGAACGAACTGCCGCAGAAAAAACCGTCACGCATCCTGTTGTTCCTGCATCAGTTCCAGGACGTGTTCATCTACATTCTTTTTGCCGCGCTCGTCATTTCCATCGTTTTGCCGTTCCTGGAAGCAGAACGCATCACGCTGTCGCTGTTCACCGACGCGTTCGTCATCTTTGCCATTCTCATCCTCAATGCGGTGCTCGGGTTCGTGCAGGAATACAAGGCGGAGGAGGCGCTGGCGCTTCTCCGCACGCTGTCCGCGCCCAACGTCCGTGTCCGCCGTCAGGGGAAAGAGATGCTCATTCCTTCCCGGGAACTCGTTCCGGGCGACATCATGGTGCTCGACACCGGCGACCGGGTGCCCGCCGACGGTCGCCTGCTGTCGTCGTCGCACTTGCAGGTGAATGAATCGTCGTTGACTGGCGAGGTCGAGCCCGTTTCCAAAGATCCGCAGAGCGTGACGAATTCGACGCAACTGCAGGATCAGGCCAACATGATCTTCACTTCGACGGAGATCGTCGCGGGATCGTGCGAGGCGGTGGTCACGGCTGTCGGCATTTCCACAACGCTCGGCGCCATCGCGCGCCTCGTGCATGAAACCCGCATTCCGGTCACGCCGCTGAAAAGGCGCATGGAGGCGCTCAGTACGCAGTTGGGGCTCATCATCCTTGCGCTGTGCATCGTCATCGCCGTCATCGGTCTCTTCGACGGCGTGCCTTTCCTGCAGATCCTTCTCGTGTCCGTGAGCTTGGCGGTCGCAGCCGTCCCAGAAGGTTTGCCCGCTGTCATCACCGTCTGCCTGGCCATGGGGGTGCGACGCATGGTCACCCGCAACGTCCTGGTGCGCCGCCTCGCCGCCCTGGAGGCGCTTGGCAGCATCACCCTTATTTGCACCGATAAGACCGGCACCATCACCCAGAACAAGATGAGCGTCGTCGAGACGTGGCTGCCCACTGGCGCGTCATCCAAAGACGAGGACCTGCTCATCCGCATCGCAGCGTCATGCAACCGCGCCAACGCCGATCTCGGAGATCCCACTGAGGTTGCTCTTATTCAGCATGCGGAACAGAAGGGCGTCCTCCGTCTGCCGATCGACGAGGAATTGGTGCCGTTCACGTCCGAAGGGAAACACATGCGCACTCGTCACGGCGAGGACGAATACGTGAAGGGTGCCCCCGAAATTGTCGCGCAGCTCGCCGGCGGCGACGCGGACTTCATCAAGAAGAACGCGGAAATGGCAGCGCGTGGCCTGCGCGTTCTCGCGTGCGCGCACGGCACGGGCAAGACGCTGAAGTTGGTCGGATTGATCGCCATGAAAGATCCCCCGCGTCCGGGCGTGGATCATGCCATTGCCGAAGCGCAGCGGGCAGGCATCCGCACGGTGATGATCACCGGCGACAACGCCGTGACCGCCCAGACGGTCGCCAAGTCCGTCGGAATTCACGGCAAGGTGATGGAGGGGGCGGAAATCGACACCCTCACCCTCGAACAACTGCGTGAGCGCGCCAAGACCACGGGCGTTTACGCGCGCGTCTCGCCCATGCACAAGATCGCCATCCTGCAGGCCTATCAGTCGCTCGGCGAAGTGGTGGCCATGACAGGAGACGGCATCAACGATGCACCGGCGCTCAAGGCGGCAAACGTCGGGGTGGCGATGGGACTGAAAGGAACGCAGATCGCCCGCGAGGCTGCGAGCATCGTGCTGACCGACGACAATTACGCGACCATCGTCGTCGCCATCCGCGAAGGACGCCGCCTCTACGACAACATCCGCAAGTTCATCCTGTTCCTCATGCGGACGAATTTTTCGGAGCTGCTGTATTTCCTCGTCGCGCTCATTTTGCAGATGCCTTTGCCGTATCTCACCATCCACATCCTCTGGATCAACTTGATGTCCGACGGTCTCCCGGCCCTCGCGCTTTCCGTCGAGGAGGCCGAGAAAGACATCATGCAGCGTCCTCCGCGCCCGCGCGACGAGGGCATTTTCAGCGGCCAATGGGCGACCATCGCTCTTTCCGTCCTGTGGTCGTTCGCGGTGGGCTTCATTTTATTCTCCGTGCTGCTCTCGCAGGGCGTATCGATCGAAAAGGCCCGCACGATGCTCTTCACCTTCGTCATCTTCCACGAGCTGTGCTTCACCTTCACGTCGCGCAGCCGTTTGCCGCTCCATCGCATCGGAGTCTTTAGTAACCGCTTCCTGCTTGGCGCCGTCGCGTTGCCATTCGTGTTGCAGTTCATCCTGCTGTACACGCCCGCCAACATCGTGTTCCGCCTCGTGCCGCTGAATGCCGCCGAATTGCTGCTCACGTTCTCGTTGGCGTTGTTGGGTCTGATCGTCTTCGAGCTGATGAAGATCGTCGGTTTGCTCGGGGGCCCTCTTGTACGCTCTGGAGCCAAGGATTAGCATCCGGGGCATGGAACCCACCCTCAACGCAGTCAAAAGCAAAGGCTCGAGCTTCGCCAAGGAATTCAAGGAGTTCGCCGTCCGCGGCAACGTCATCGACCTCGCGGTCGGCGTCATGATCGGTTCGGCATTCAATCCCATCGTCCAATCCCTGGTGAATGACATCATCATGCCGCCTATCGGGCTCTTGCTCGGAAAGGTGGATTTTTCCAGTCTGTTCATCGACCTCTCCGGTCGCAATCCGCAGAGCATCGCCCAGGCCAAAGAGTGGGGAGCTGCCACCATCAATTACGGCGTATTCCTCAACACCGTCCTCAATTTCGTCATCGTCGCGTTTGTCGTGTTCCTCCTCATCCGCCAGATCAACCGCCTCAAGCGTCCGGAGACGCCCGCCCAGCCGACGACGAAGAAGTGCCCCCACTGCCTCAGCGACATTCCGTTGGCTGCCACGAAATGCGCGCACTGCACGTCGGCACTGACGAATCAGCCGCAGGCGGCCTGAGCATCAACTCTTCGCGTGTTTCGTGCTGCGATGGTGCGGGTCAGCCGCGCTGAAGCGGATGCGCACCACGCCCTTGGTCGTGAGCATCGTGCCGATGGCTAATAGGATTGCGGCGAAGATGCCCAGCATGCGGAAGTACCAGTAGTAGAAGCTCACGACTTCGCGCTTCTGGAAAAGCAGCAGTTCCACCTGGTCCAGCTGCGCTTGGCGCTCGCTCAGCTTCTTGTCCGCTTCAAGCTTCTTCGTCACGCGGTCAACGAGGTCGTCGATCTGTTTCTTGTCGAGGGTATCAATTTTCTCCTTGAAGTACGAAACCATCTCGGGGGTCATGTCCTTGCGAGCCTTAATGTCCTTTTCGATCCATTCACGCTGGATGAGCGCTTCCATGAAATCCCCGCTGTTGCTCACCATCTTGAGATATCCCTCCACCACGTAGGACGTCGCGATGTAGAAACCCGCGATGACGAAAAGCAGTCCCACGACTGCCGTGCTGTACGGATGCATCGTTGCCGTGCGGTTGATCGATTGGTTGATATCCATATGGCGTGAGTATACGACAAGCCTCCGCCGCGAACGGCGCATTCCTGTTTCCTTTCGCGTCAAATCATGTCATCACTATCTCGATGGATGTCGCACGCGGTCACCGGCTCTTCGATCCCGCACGCACCGATCCGTACGCGCTCAGTCGTTCGAAGCTCGCGTTGTTCCTGGATTGTCCGCGGTGTTTCGTGCTTGACAGGCGATACGGGGTGTCACGGCCAGACAGCGCGCCGTTCACCCTCAACTTGGCCGTCGATCAGCTTCTGAAGCGGGAATTCGACGGCTACCGGTTGCGCGGCGAGCCTCATCCCTCCATGCGTTTGTTCGGCATCGACGGCGTTCCTCTGCGTCACCGATCACTGGAAGAATGGCGCGACATGAACCACGGTGTGCAAGTCCTGCATGCCGCAACGAACATCGTCGTCTACGGCGCAATCGACGATGCATGGCTGATGAACGACGGGAGCGTGGCAGTCGTGGACTATAAGGCGACGGGTGTGCAGCGCACGCCGACGCTGGATGATCCGAACCGTTCCGGATACAAACGCCAAATCGAAGTCTACCAATGGTTGCTGCGCGGCCAGGGTATCGCCGTCTCGCCCGTTGGTTACCTCTATTTCGTCAGTGCCGTCCAGGACCGGGAATCATTCGACCAGCGTCTGGAGTTCCGCACGACCATCCTGCCGTACGAAGGGTCCGATGCATGGATCGATCCCGCTTTGCGCGAAGCAAAAGACGCACTGCTTGCCCACGCTTTGCCACCGCCGGTCGCCGGTTGTCCGTGGTGTGCGTACCGTCGCGGAGCCAACGCCGTGTGATCAGTCGTTCGATTGAAGTGCAGCCGACAAAACGGTGAGTTGATGATGCAGCGCGGCGAGTTTCTCCTCATTCCATTCCGTCGCGCGCAACCTGCGGCCGAGAATGGACCGTGCCTCGCGTACCGCCGACATCCCTTTTTTCGTGAGGGAGATGCGTTGGCGCCGGATATCGCGCACGTCCTTGCGCCGCTCGATGAGGTGTTTGCTTTCCAGCAGCCGCACCGTCTGCGCGACGGCAGGGGCGGTGGTACCCAGCCGTTGCCGTATGTCGGAGGCCGTTGCATGAGGCACGCGATCCACGGTACGCAGGAAGACGTATTCCGATAGCCCTATGCCGATGCGGCGGAATTCCCATTCCGCGAAACGCTTGAGCCCACCTTGCATCCCCGCGAGCAGAAGGAAGAGGTCTTCGGGTGTGCGAGGGGAGGCATTCATCGTTTCATATGATAGGTAAGTGAATTAACTATGTACAGGCAATAGTACATTCTGTAGCACAGGCAAAATTTTCGCAGCAGATTGCGCAAAACATTCGGAAGAGCTCGCGCGGACTTTTCCACATCAGTACACCGGCAGCGCCGCGTTGAGCACCATGTAGGCGGCGAGCATCGTCATCAGCGTGACTTTCAAGGGCGCGTACCACCGAGATGTCGGTTTGGAGAAGGGGATGGCCGTCGCCGCGAGTGCCACGAGGTACCCCAAGCCATAGATCGCGGGGACGATGTAAATTCCCTTGTTCGTCACTCCACGGGTATGCGGATACACGTAGCCGTATGTCGTAATGAAGAGGACGTGGACGATCGCGAGCAGGATGAACGCCGTTCCGAGTCGGTCGAAAGCGGTCCTGCGCTTGTGGCGCGCAGCCCATACGCAAGCGCCTGCCGCCATAAAGAGAACTGCCAGATTGGCGTACACCGTGCTGAGCGCGACGGAGAGCGAGGACTGTTTGAGATTGCGATTGTTTCCCGCCCAGAAGTCTTTCCAGGTGTTGATCATGCGCGCGTGCTTCTGGTCGCGGTCATCCATGCCCGGCGCTTCGGGGTCGTTGCCGAACAGGTAGTCGCGCAAAAAGCCGATGCGGTCTTGATCGCGCAGGACGTACTGCGATTGCAATCGGGCGCTGCGATACCGCGGCAGGTCCATGTTGGATACCAGCAACTTTCCCGTTTGCACGTAGTAGCGGCCGACGTAGTAGGGCGACACCATGGAAACGGCCAAACCGCTGACGGCGCATCCGACAAGGAAGAGGCGCATTGCTTGCTTGCGCGAATCCGCAAGCACAAGCGCGATCAATGGGGGTATGCCCAGAAGCAGTATGCCGCTGAACTTCGAGAGCAAAGACAGCGCCAGTGCGACGACGGCACCGCCCGCCGCCGTGCGGTCCAGCGGCCCGGAATTCGTGCATAGGCGCACCGAGAAGTAGAGCGTCGCGGCGGCCTGCGCGAGCACGAACACGTCCATGTTCACGCTGCGGGCGAGATAGACCGTCATGGGCAGCGAGGTGGTGACGTAGAGGAAGACAAATCCCGTCCACGTATGCAGAGCGCCGAGTCGCTTGATTGTCGCGCGCAGAAAGAAGAATGCGACGAGCGTGGCAAGCATGTCGGTGAAGTGCACGCTGCCGATCGGCGTGAAACCGATCATCGTGCATAACCGCTGCAACGCGAAGATGAACGGTGGGTGATAGGAATAGAACGTCGATCCCACCGGCCAACGCGTTGCGCTCCAGGGCCACGCATCAATCATGTCCATGTGCGGCGGTACGTCCCATCCCACCGTGCCCCTGAACGCCACGTAGATCCACGCGTGCATCAACAGGAAGAGCCCAAGGAACAGGTGCTCCGTTTTCACGGACGGCCCATGCGGTCGATGCGGCGATGAATCGGCGTGTGCCAAGGCCTGCATGATATCACTGGGCGATATTTCGTGTGGGTGTGTTGCTGGCGGAGAGGGAGGGATTCGAACCCTCGATACGGGTTTTAGCCCGTATACCACATTAGCAGTGTGGTGCCTTCAGCCACTCGGCCACCTCTCCGCGGCCGCGCGAGTATAGACGAGGCCCCAGCGATGGCAAAGATTCGGGTCTTGGTACTCGCCCCAACTGGAGGAGGGGAGCGCCGGAATGGCCTCACAAATGATCAATTTTTGTATGCATCAATCGAGTGTCATTTTTTCGCAAGGGAAAAACGTTGGTCGGTTCGGGCCCGTACCGTAGACTCCCAGCAGCCGATGGAGAATTTCCATCATGTCCCGGTCCTTCAAACGACGGTGCTCGATCTTCTCGCGCCGCGTCCCGGCACGTCGGTCATCGACGTGACTCTGGGATTAGGTGGTCATGCCGGATCTTTCCTGCAGGCGACGTCTCCCGACGGCCGTCTCATCGGACTCGATGCGGACGAGGAGAATCTGCGCACCGCACGCGAACGGTTGTCGCCGTTCGAAGGACGGACGCGCTTCCTCCATGCAAACTTCGCGCAGCTGCCTTCACTGGGATTGCCGCCGACGGATATTCTCTTTGCGGATTTGGGCCTTAGTTCTCCGCACGTAGATGATGCCAGCCGAGGCTTCTCGTTTCGCTTCGATGGTCCGTTGGATCTGCGGTTCGACCGCTCGAAGGGCGCTACGGCTGCCGAGCGCATCGCTTCTGCGAGTGAAGACGAACTCCTGGAGGTGCTTAAGCGGTACGGGGAATTCCCCGGCGTGTACCGCCTGACGAAGCACCTATTGGAGCATCCTCCAGTCACGACGACGGAATTGAAGTCGCTGGTAGAAGGCGCTTTCCGGCGCGATGCCCCCAAGGTTTTGCCACAGGTCTTCCAGGCGTTGCGCATCTGGGTGAATGACGAGATGGGAGCTCTCGACACGCTTCTGCGCGTCGGACCCACGCTGCTGCTTCCGGGCGGACGCATGGCCGTCATTTCGTACCACTCGCTCGAAGATCGCCTCGTGAAGCACGCATTTCGCGCTCTGTCCGAGCCGGAGCGAGATCCGGTCACCGGTAAAGCGGTCACCTCCGCATCGTTCCGTCTCCTCACCAAGCGTCCCATTCGTCCAAGCGACGACGAAATCCGCGACAATCCACGCTCGCGCAGCGCACTGCTGCGCATCATCGAACGCCCTTCCTCCTAAACGTGTCATTCCCTGCGTCAGAATCGGCCATTCCCCGTCGTTCGTCCCTCGGACGGATGATTGATCAGAGCACCATGCTGCTCATGGTCTCGATCGGCGTGCTGATTTTCGTGCTCGCCCTCCTCATCCTGTTTCATCAGAACGCCAACGCCACGAAGGGATACCAACTGCGCACGCTCGAACGCGAGCGCACGCAGCTCCACCTGGAGCAGGAAATCGTCAAAATGCGCATCGCCGAAGAGCAGGCGTTGGATCACCTCCAGAATGACGAGCGCATTCTCTCCATGCTCAATGTGAAAAAACCGAGTTATGTCGCAGGGGCATTGCCCGTGGCGATGGGGACCTCAACGACGACGAAAAACTAAACATCAGTCAGTGCCTAGAGGTGTGAACAGTATTTTGCAAAATATAATTATATTTTAGTCAATAATTCTTCTTTTGCATCTTTGGGGCATCTTTTGGGCTCTACGGCATTTCTCCGTTTGTGCTGAAGGTGTCTCCTGTCCGACCGGCCGTCTGATTGTTCCGTAGAATGCCAAAATCTGCTATAATCAACAGAAACCCACACCATGTTCCGCTTCCCCACGTCGCACACCGCCAAGCGTGCTCTCGCCAGCGTCGCGTTGATGCTCGGACTGGCCCTCGTTTTCGGGGTGCGCGCGACGCAGCAGCGGTTGCTGGGCGCAACCACGGCGGTGTGTGGCAACTATGAGGTCGAGGATGGAGAAACGTGCGACGAGGGGCGATTCAACGGTTTCGGCGGATGTTCGACGAAGTGCCAGTCACTCACCTGCGGCGACGGCATCCTTTCCGTGTCGCTCAAGGAAGAATGCGAGCCCAAGAAAGATGATGACGGCAACATCGAAGTACCGACCTGTGGCATGGTCTGCACCGCCGAGTGTAAGCGTAAATTTCTCCCGGCGTGCGTGTCGTCGTCATCCGCTCCCGCTTCCAGCGTCGCATCCAGCACGTCCAGTACAAAATCGTCGAGTGTTTCCTCCGTCTCCTCCGTTTCGAGCTCGTCTTCGTCGACGAGTGTGAGCTCCAGTAGCAGCCCGTCGAGTGTCGCCAGTTCCAGTTCTAGCTCCAGCAGCCCGTCGAGCGTTTCCAGTTCCAGCTCCAGCAGCGTATCCAGCGTGAGCGCTGCGCCGGCAAGCTCCGCTCCCTCCAGCAGCAGCCAAAGTTCCGTGAGCCCCTCGTCCTCGAGCGTGGCATCCGTTTCGTCCTCGCGGAGCAGCGTGAGCGTCTCTTCTACTTCCGTTGAGCGCTTGTCGTACACATCGCTGCGCCATTCCGCGTTGCCCCGGTCCTCGTCGTCTTCCTCGTCCTCGTCATCGATCGAGGCCGATATGTCGGTCGATCAGCCGGTCAACGACGGCATCGATTCGTCGCTCACGGCTGCCGCATCGAAGCTCAAGCCGGTCGTCTATCCCAAGGATTGCGGCGACTTGGTGCTCAACCGCGGTGAAGACTGTGACGACGGCAACCACGACGACGGCGACGGTTGCTCGGCGCGTTGCCGGCTCGAAGAAGGCGTGCAGCCGATCTGCGGCAACGGCGTGTGGGAAAAAGGAGAAGATTGCGACGACGGATTCGCCAACAGCGACGACCCCGATGCCTGCCGCGCGACCTGCAAGAGGCCCATGTGCGGCGACGGCGTGGTCGATACGTCCGAAGAGTGCGACGACGGCGTGGAATTCAATTCCAATGCCAACCCCAACAGCTGCCGCACGACGTGCAAGCTTCCTGCATGCGGCGACGGCATCGTCGATGAAGGGGAGCAGTGCGACGGCAAAGGATTGGAGACTGCCACGTGCCACGCCGATTGCACCGTTGTCCCTGCGTGCGGCGACGGTATCCTTTCGGAGGGGGAGGAATGCGACGAAGGACGCGATAACAGCACGGCCGTCGGTGCCACCTGCAGCCCCAAATGCAAAACGCGCGGAATCTGCGGAGATGGCCTGCTTGATCCCGGCGAGGAGTGCGAGGGTGGGGAGGTGTACAACTGCAATCCCAATTGCACCAAGATGCGCTGCGGCGACGGCATTGTGCAGCCGAGTGAACAGTGCGATGACGGCAACAACGCCGCGGGCGATGCGTGCACGGCAAAATGCACCAAAGCTCGTTGTGGCGACGGCATCTTGTTCAAGGGGCGCGAGCAGTGCGACGACGGCAATAGCGAAGACGGTGACGGTTGTACGGCCGCCTGTTCGCTGCAGATCGGATATTACTGCGAGGGTACGACGTGCGTCACAGTGTGCGGCGACGGCGTGAAAGGCGGCACGGAGCGTTGTGATGACGGTAACGAAAACAATGGCGACGGCTGCACGAACGAGTGTCTCGTCCGACCGACGAACACCCAAGTGCTGGGCATCGTCATGACGATCGGCGGCATCTTCGCCTCCGTGTTCGTGTTCCGCATCGGATACTCCGTCTTCGCCCCTCGGCGCCGAATGGTTCCCCCGACATTCGTTCGATGACGCATCACCTCGTCCAACGCCGGTTCGTCATCGCCCTGCGCGTGCTGCTGTTTCTGGCATTGTGCAGTGTCGCCCTCGTGGCCGTCGGCCACCTCATCGCCCGCGTGACGTACGAAATGCAGGGGCCGTACAACTACGACAGTCCGATCTACTGGGCAGTGGGGCGGGGGATTCTCAATGGGTTGCGTCCGTACGTCGATCTGTTCGAAACGAAGCCGCCCGGAATCTTTTTGCTCAGCGCACTGTCGTTCTGGTTGCTCGACAGCCAGATCCTCACGAACATCGCCCAGGGCGTGATCGTCGGCTTGATGCCGTGCATCGTCACGTATACCGCGTGGCGCCTGGTTCGCACCGACGCGCGGTACATCCGCCTGATCGTGACGCTCGTCACTCTGCTGTTCTCGATCCTCGCCACGCTCTACCTGGCCAACCGTTCGGGTGAGATGCAGGTCGAAGCTTTCGGCGCGTTCTTCACCGTGATCTTCACGTGCATCGTCGCTGCGGGAAGACGCATGGATCGATGGGGGATCACGTGGCTGTCCCTGTGCATCGCGGCGGCGGTCGGATTCAAGGAGCCATTCGTTCTCACCTGCCTGGCGTGCGCCTTGCTGCTCGTGTCGCAGGATGCGGGTGCGTTGAAGAAGTTGAAACCGCTGTTCCTGTATCCGCTCTTCTTCGCCGCGTTGGGAGGATCGGTGCTTATGATCCTCTGCGGGTATTTCTGGCCCTACGTCTCCATTTATCTGCCGGAGATGCTCGGTAATCACATCACCGCCGCCGGCCCGCTGTGGCAGCGCGGGTTTGATCTGACGATCTTGTTCGACAACCTCTGGTACTACAACGTCGCTTTGGCGTCAGTAATGCTCTTGTTGGTGTTTGTGCACGGTATGTCCGTGCTGTTCCGCAGGCCGAACTTGCTGCTGGCATTGCAGCACGTGTTCTTTACCCTCATCGCTCTCTACCTGCTCGCATTGGCCGTCGGTACAGGTGGCCAGTACTACGACCACCACTTTGTTTTCGCTTTGCCCGGAGCGTTCGCACTGTACTTCTCGGTGCTGCAGTTCATGCGCACAGCGCGTTGCCAGAAGGACATCGCGCGCGTCTGCGTGGCTATATTCATCGCCTGCCTCTTCATCGCCACGTTCACGTTGCCGAAGGAGGGATATGCCGAACGCATTTACTGGGCGGAGAAAGACATCATCGCGATGAAAAATATCTCCCAGCGCATCGACAAGATTCTCGATGCCTGCAAGATCGACCGCTACATGTTCATCGGTCAGAACGGTTTGCAGCCGTATGCATTCACCAAGCACTCGCCGGTCGGCCCGCTGTTTTTGCAGTATGAGTACTGGATGAACGATGCTCGTCCGGAATTCCGCACGGAGACCATGAATAACCTCTACACGGCGAAGTTCGTCGTGCTGCAGCACTACGAGTTCGAGGCGTTCACCAACCAGGCGAACTCCTATCTGCACCAGCATTTCTCCGCTTTCCCCTGGGCCTGCGCCCAGCCGTACGCAGACGCTGCTTGGTACACATTCTACTACCGCAGCGATGCGCCGGGCGTTGCCGTCAAAAAGAAACAGGAGCCGGAGCACGGCGCGGCGAAGGGCACCCCTGTGCAGTGAGCGCTGTTTCTGCTATGATGATGTGATTTCTTTTTTCACACCCACACCATGTTCTACCAAATTCTTCCGATCGTGGTCCTGCTCATCGCCGGCGTTCTGGGATTTCAGGTGCACGGCTTGTGGCACTCGAGCGAGGACACCGAGGCGATGTTGACCGAAGAGTTTTAATTCTCCGCAGACACGCAATGAATCGCGGGGGAGCACGCGATCCGGGAGGGAGTGACCGTACGGTCCCCCCTCCCTATTTTGTTACGAGTTGAGGGAAATGGTCAGTAGGCCGGGATGCAGACCATTCGCGGTCCGCCCCCGCCGCCGATCGCTGGTGCGCCGTAGCCTCCGACAGGTGCGCCGTAGCCAGAGTACCCGCTGAATCCGGTTGGGGGACCCCAGCCGCCCGGAGGGGCGCTGTAGCCGTAGGCCGGGCCGCCGTAGTAGGGGGTGTATCCGCCGAAGGTCTGTCCGTTGACGTGTCCGTAGGTGAAGCCGGGGGACACGTTGTTGTAGGTCCGGCCCCACACGTCGTGACCCCACGTCTGAACGGTCGGGGTGGTGCGGGTGTACCACGAGCCGGTAGCGTTGTACCCGTACTGATACGATTCGGGCCCCACACGCCAGTGGTTGCCCCACGTGCCGGGCTGCTGCGCCGAGGCGGTGTTGCTGGTGATGCCCGTGGCCAAACAGGCCAGGGCCAAAATCAGATAGCGGTTCATAGTTCGGTCCTCGTTCTCGCTCCGCGTGCTCCCTCGCATCTGCTCCTTCTACCGCTCCCCGGTAAGGAGGATGCGAGGGTACGTGTGCTGTCGGTTGGCGACATCGGTCGCCGGTTTTGGTTTAAATACCGTGCACACGCAGAAAAGGAGCGTGCCTAGGGAGAGATGTTGTCAAAGACCCAAGAATGTCGTTATATAGTATTTTTATCAAAAATCAAGTTCTTCCCCCTGTTTCTTTGGGTCCAATGGCTCTTCCTGCGGTGTTTTCCTGGAAAGCGTTTGGCAAATACGGCGCCAGATGTTTTGCAAACAGGCGAAGAGCGCATTCGGGGATTCCGCGAGCGTGCCTTGTTTGAGCAAGATGCCCAGCACCCTGATGGCGACGCCCGGCTCGTCGCCGACGTACGCGAGCAATGACACCCGAAAGCCCTGATCATCCATCGGTGCGCCGGTCAGGATGATTTCACTGTCGGCATGCAGCAGTTCCTGCGCGATTTCATCCACGGAAAAATCCCGCAAAAAGGGGCGCGAGTCCTCCGGGTGATCCAAGAGGGCTGTTTGGATCTGGATGGCGATCCGCATGGCGCATTCCGCGTCACGCGGTGAATAGCATTGGCATGGCGGATGCTCGGTTGCGGATTCCACGCGGGCATTCAAACAGAGTCCGCGTGCGAGTCAATGTCAGACCGCAGGCGGGGCTTTATCGAGAATCTTGCAGGAGCGCAGCTGTTCAGATGTGAAGCACCAGCGCTTGGTTCCCGGAGGGACGAGTTTGCAGATCGATCCTTTCGGGCACGCGTTACCGGGGCCGCACGAGCGGGTGCTCACGCAGGACAATTTGCTCGATGAAGAGGAAGATTTGCTTTTCGACGAAGACGACGATGCGCTGCGGGACGAGCTTGAGAGGCGCGAAGAGCTGGAAGAGACGGTGGAGGAAGACGATGAAGAAAGTTTTTTCTGCCACCAGGCACGGGGCGTGCTGGAAGCGCGCCTCGATACGGAAGAGATGCTGCTGCGCTGCACCGGATTGGGAATGCCCGGGACGAACTTGGCACTGACGGTCCCGCTGGTGACGAGTGCGCCGCCCACGCCCAAGCCGAGCAGGACTCCGAACATGAATACCGACAGGAAAAACTTGCTCGACATGACTGCATCATACGTGGGTTTTACGAGGAACAAAGCGGCTTGCGTTGACCTGTTGACTGCGTTCTGGGAGGGTACGTGGCAGTATGCACTCCCGGCGCTTCGTTTACGGCATCGCGGCCATCGCGATTCTCACTCTGGCTCTCTACCTTCCGCATGCGGGAAACGCATTCGTCGAGTTCGACGATCCGTTGCTCATCACGCAGAACCCGCTCGTGCAGTCCTTCACCTTCGCCAACGTGCAGGCGGCTTTCACGAGTTTCGATCCGGAGTTGTACGTGCCGCTCACCACGCTGAGTTTCCAATTCCAGCATTTGTTGTTCGCCAACGGTTCGACGAGTTATCACGTCGTAAACATCCTGCTGCATGTCCTCAGCGCGGTGTTGCTGGCATACGTGTTGCGACGTTTGACGAAGCGGGAGGGCATCGCTCTCGCCGTTGCTGCCATCTATGCGGTTCATCCGCTGCAGACGGAAGGGGTGATGTGGGCTGCCGCGCGGAAGGACGTATTGTCCACGATGTTCCTGCTTGCCGGCGTCCTTTCGTACCTACGGTATCGCGATGATGACGAACGGGCGTGGTATTGGTGGGCATTCGCCTTCATGCTGCTCGGAGTGCTGTCGAAGGTGACGGTGGTAGTCGCACCCGTGATTTTCCTCGGCATCGACTGGGTACGCGGGCAGGTGACTCGCGAAAGCGCAAAAGATCTTTGGCCGTTTGCGGTTCTTGCCGCGCTCTTCCTTGCGATCGCGATCGTCGGCAAGAGCGGCGTCATCGCCGCAGCGTCGCCGATCGACACGGTGCTGTTGGCGTTCAAGATGTCCGCATTCAGCGCATGGCACGCTCTCTGGCCGACCGGGTACAGCGTGCTCTATCCGCAGTCGTTGCCGATGCCCGGCGGCGATGTCGCATTGTCCGCCGCGTTCGTCGTCGCTGCCTTGGCGTCGTTCGTCGTCCTGCTGCGCTCCGGTCGACGGCTCGAAGGAGCATGCATCGCCTGGTTCTTCGTGACGCTTGCGCCGAACGTTTTCAATACGACGAAGAACGGGTTCGTGTTCTTCGCGTCGGACCGTTACGCGTCATTGCCGTCCGTCGCCGTCGTGTTGCTGCTGTGTCTTGCGGCGTCCGCATTGCTGCGCCGCATCGCGCTTCCGCCCTTCGTCGGTGCCGCGCTCGCGTGCGTCGCCGTCGCCGTTCTCGCACCGATCGCCTGGACACAGGCGGGCACATGGCAAAACACCGTGACGCTTTTTACGCATACATTGAGCCTCTATCCGCAGAGCGCGCTCGCGCATAATTCCGTCGGCGATGAATTGCGCCAGCAAGGCAGGGTCGAGGAAGCCACCCGGGAATTCCACGCCGCCATCGAAGCGGACCCCACGTACGGTTTGCCGCACGCGGATTTGGCGCTCATGGCCATGGACAGGCATGACGTGGTCGGTGCCGAGGCCGCGTACAAGGAAGCCATCGCCGCGGTGGAACAGCGACGTTTCCGCGGGACGGATGAAGCCAACATCTTCTTCCTGTATGCCGCCTTCCTCCAGGACCAGGGCCGCGAAGCAGAGGCTTTGCCGGTGCTCGAGCGAGCGGTTACGTACGCGCCGAACCTCGCCATCACGCATCTCAATTTGGCGTTGATGTATCTGAATGCCGGACGTGCGAGTGACGGCGAGCGCGAGTTGCGTGCGACCATCGATCGCGATTCGCGCGACGTCCAGGCGCTCTACACTTTGGCCGGACTTGTCGCCGCGCAGGGGAAATTGGAAGAAGCGCGCGACTTGCTGCGGCGCGTCGTCCGTCTGCAACCCTGGCAGACACAGGTGCAGCAGCACCTGCAGCAAATCGAGCAGATGATCGAGGGTCAGTGATCGGTCGTTTTTCACTACACAGACGACTCATTCGCCCCTAGGATGCCGCTCAACTATGAATCATGGTGATGTCCTTCTCCGGTTTGAAGACGTCTCGTTCCATTACGAGCACAACAAGCCCGTTCTCGCAGAGGCGAGTTTCTCCGTCCGTGAGAATGCCAAGCTGACGATTATGGGGCAGAACGGCGCTGGCAAGAGCACGCTCTTTAAGCTCATCATGCGCGAACTGCATCCCCAGGAGGGCACTATCCACATGAAAAAGGGGATGACGATCGGCATCGCCAAGCAGGTGATGCATCATGACGATCTGCAGAAAAACGTGAAGGAATTCTTCGAGGGTGCATTCAAGGAAAAGAAGCACGACATCGACCGTCATATCGCCAAGGTACTCGACGTCGTACACCTCACGACGGATCTGAAGAAGAAGATCAGCGCGTTCTCCGGTGGGCAAAAGGCGCGCCTGCTCTTGGCATTCGCGCTCATCCAGGAGCCCGATTTGCTGCTGCTCGACGAGCCGACGAACAATCTTGATCCCGACGGCATCGGTCATCTGACGGCATTCCTCATCGGCTACGAAAAAACTTGCATCGTCATTTCGCACGACGCGGCGTTCCTCAATTCCTTCACCGACGGCGTGTTGTACTTGGACGCGTTCACGCACAAGGTTGAGCAACACGTGGGGGATTACTACGACGTCGTGGAGCGCATCAAGGAGCAAATCGAGCGCGAGCAGCGACAGAACGCCCGCATGGAGAAGGACATCATCGATCAGAAAGAGAAGATCAACTTCTTCTCGCACAAGGGAGGAAAGATGCGCAAGCTCGCCAGCAAGATGCGCGACGCCGTCGCCGATGCGGAGGAGAACATGGTGGACGTGCGTCGAGAGGACAAAGCCATTCCGCCGTTCCTCATCGAAGCGATGCCGTATCCGAAGCCGCTTGTCGACATTACGTCGGTGACGGTGATGCGCGACCACAAGCCGGTGCGCCGCAACGTCGCGCTGTCCGTCCGTCGCCGCCATCGCGTGCGCATCACGGGGCCCAACGGTGTGGGCAAAACGTCGCTCCTCGAAGCGTTGGCGATGGGCAAGGAAAAGGGGGCGATCATTGCCCCGGACGTCATTGTCGGATACTACCGCCAGGATTTCTCGGGCCTGCCGATGGAGAAGACCGTGTACGACATGCTCTACGAGATGATGGAGGCTCCCAACCACCAGGAGGTGTACGCCACGGCCGCACGCTTTCTGCTTCCGGGCGACAAGGTGAAGACGAAGATCGGATCGCTGTCCGAAGGGCAAAAAGGCCTGCTCTGTTTCGCGCGTTTCATGCTCCAGCGACCGTCGCTCCTCATCCTCGACGAGCCGACGAACCACATCAATTTCCGCCATATCCCGGTGATCGCCCAAGCACTCAACGATTACGAAGGCGGCATGATCATCGTCAGCCACGACGACGAGTTCGTCCGGCAGCTGGAGATAAACGAAGAGCTGGATTTGGGAGCCGTCTGACCTCTATCCTCTTTTTACGATGAGATGCCGCGTGTTGTTGGCGTGTTTCTGTCTCACCGCATGCGCGGCCGGTTCCCATGTCCCCACAGGTTCGATGCCCGAGAAGCAGAACGTCTGGAGCGGCGTTTCTTTCGCTGCGGACGAGTCGGCCAAGACGCAACTTGATGCGGGGCAGTGGGCGCAGGCGGAGGCGTACGTGAATGAACTTCTCGGCGGCGTGGCCTACCGCGGCTCGGACATCCGCAGCGACGAGTACCGTCTGCCCGACGGTTCACTCATGGTCGTCGGCGGCGTCAACGATCCGCATGCGCCGCAGTGGATCTTGCACCTCGACCCGTCCGGCACGGTGATGCGCGAATACCGCACCGGCAAGCCGCTGCATCAGCCGGCATTCCTTGGCTACGCGCAGGGTTTCGCGTACATTCGCGACGTGTTCGGTGATGACGGCGTGGCGCTCGACGCGATCTACGCCATCGATGTGCAGCAGGGGACCGCCACGCTCGTGCGCAGCAGCGAGCAGTCCTTGCAGGCTCAGGTGCCCATCAAGCCCGATTTGTATCCCAAGAGTTGCGATACGCTCGATAACAACGATGCACGCGTGAAGCTAAGCCAGCGCATGAATTCGGCGCTGTCCTACCTTGCGTCCGATACGGGCGTGCCCAAGACCAAGCTCATCGCGGGCCAGGGATGCACCATGCAGCGTCGCACGTTGACGCCGTACGTCGATCCCGTGAACAGGCGGTACGGCGTGGTCCTGCAAAAAAGCGACGGTACCTTCGTAAATGCGTTCCACACACAGACGGGTTCCACGCTCTATCCGCCCATCTATTTCTCGGACGCTCCGACGCTCGTGCACTCCTTCGAGCGCCATGAGAACGGCGCGTACATCTACGAGCAGCACTTTTTCAGCATCTACAACGATTCGGTCGATAACAGTCCGTACTACGTCTCCATGGACCGCGTCGGATTCTGTCAGGAGCATGCGTGTGTGGCTGCTGTTGGGAAATGAAAAACTGGTACCCCGGGCAGGAATCGAACCTGCGACCAACAGCTTAGAAGGCTGCTGCTCTATCCACTGAGCTACCGGGGCTGGCGAGAGGACGGAAAAGATCAATTCTGGGCAGCCGAGCAGGTTCTTCTTTTACGCGTCTCGCAAGCGTCGACGCGGTCTACTGAGCTACCGGGGCAGTATGGGTATGTGCGAAGAAACGGCGGAAAAACGGCATCATTATACCATTCCTTCGCTGTTTCTGGTATACTGGATGGGATGGACGCCCAGGAGCAGACACCGCCAGAAACGCTTATTCCGGAGCCGCCCCCCTTGGTTGAGCCGCCTCCCGCTCCCATGAGCGACGAGGACGACGTGAAGGAGAATAAGGATATCGCCGCTCTCGGATACGTGTGGATTCTTTCGGTTCTCGTCTTCTTCTCGAAAAGACACTCCAAATTCGTCGCCTTCCACAGCAAGCAGGGCATGGTGCTGTTCGCCATCAGCATTGTGGCGTGGTTCATTCCTTTCGGCATCGGCAAGTTCATCGAGCTGCTCGTGCTGGCGGGATGCGCATTCGGTTTCATCGGCGCAGCTCAGGGCGAATGGAAACTCTTGCCGCTTATCGGGGCCATTTCCCGCCGGGACAAAGAGGGGATTCGCAGCGATTGGCGGGGGATCGTCGATTCCATGGTCGTTGCCTGGCATGGGTTTACGAAGACTTTGCAACGCGACGACAAGCGACATGAGGCCAAACCGGTGGCACCATCGCCGGTGACCCCGCAGCCGCAACCGGCTCAGCCCGTCGTGCCTGCATCGCCCGCTCCGGCAGCTCCGCCGGTCGAAGTGCCGCAAACGCCGGTCACTCTTCCCACGCCCCCGACTCCTCCCACCGCGTAACATGGCCTACAAGCGCATCATGCTCAAGCTCTCCGGCGAAGCCCTGTCCAAAGGCGGCTCCGGCAGCGGTTTGCACCAACCCACGCTTCATGCGGTGGCGGAAGCCATCCACGAAATCGGCAAGACCGGCGTGCAGATCGCCATCGTCGTCGGAGGCGGCAATATCTGGCGGTACCGCGATACGAAGGGCACGGGCATCGAGCGCACGGCGAGCGACGCCATGGGCATGCTCGCGACGATCATGAACAGCGTGGCCCTGCAGGCGGCGCTTGAATCGTTCGGTTCCACCACGCGCGTGCTCTCTGCCATCGACGTGCCGCAGCTCGCCGAGCCGTACCTGCGCCTGCGCGCCGTGCGTCATTTGGAAAAGGGGCGCATCGTCATCTGCGCCGGAGGAACCGGCAATCCGTTCTTCACGACCGACTCCGCGGCGGCGTTGCGCGGCCTGGAACTGAATTGCGAAATTTTGCTCAAAGCCACCAACGTCGACGGCGTCTTCGACAAGGATCCGCGCACCCACAAGGACGCCAAGCTCTACTCCTCGCTCACGTACGATCAGGCGATCGAACAGAAGCTGGAAGTGATGGACCAGTCGGCATTCAGCCTGTGCCGCGAGCACAAGTTGCCGATTCGGGTCTTCAATTTCTCCGATCCGTCGGCGCTTCAGAGGGCCGTTGGGGGTGAGAAGGTCGGCACCCTGGTGCACGGCTGAGCGTTGTTTTCGGCCAGAGCGTTTTGTACAATGCGGGTCTATGGCCGACCAACACATTGCGTCTTTCCAGCAGGAAGCGGATAAAGTCCTGCAGTTTCTCCATGTCGAATTCTCCAAGCTGCAGACGGGCAGGGCGAATCCCGCCGTCTTCGAACTCATTTCTGTCGAAGCGTACGGCCAGCACCAGCCGCTGAAGGCCGTTGCGGGCGTGAGCGTGCAGGAGGGCCGGACCATCGTTATCCAGCCGTGGGACCCCAGCATTCTCCAGGCGATCGAGAAGGCAGTGTCGCAGGCCGATATCGGCGCATCGCCCGTCAATGACGGCCACATCCTGCGCATCACCCTGCCGCCCCTTACCGAGGAGCGCCGCTTGCAGATGACCAAGACCGTGCACAACCTGGCAGAAGAAGCACGGATCGGTTTGCGCAAACATCGCCAGAGCGCGCTCGACGCCATCAAGCTGGAGAAGGATGAGGACATCAAGAAGACGCTTCAGGGCGAGCTGCAGAAGCAGGTCGATGCGTACAACGTAAAGATCGACGACAGCCGCAAGAAGAAGGAGGAAGAAATGATGAAGATCTGACATGCCGCGTCAGCTCAGACTGTTGGCGTACAACGTCCGCTCGCTGTGGAACGTGGGATCGTTCTTCCGCACCTGCGACGCCATGGCGGTCGAGAAAATCTACCTCACCGGATACACCGGCGTGCCGCCGAGAAAGGAAATCACGAAGACCGCGATCGGCGCGGAAGAGTACGTCGCGTGGGAACAGCATGCCGATCCCGTTCCTGTGGTGACGGAACTGAAGAATGACGGATGGTCCATCGTCTCGCTCGAGCTGACCCCCGATGCCGTCGACGTGCGCACGTATCAGCCTTCCGAGAAGGTCTGCTTGCTCGTCGGACACGAACTGACGGGCGTGCCGGCGGAGCTGCTGGCTTTGTCCGATGCGACGGTGATGATCCCGATGCTCGGCACGAAAGAATCGCTTAATGTGGCCGTCGCAGCCGGCATCGCACTGCACCAACTGCGGACCGCTTAAGCGTTCTGGTACTTCGGATTGCGGGCCTTCGAGTTCACGGTCATCGCGCCGTCGTAGATTTCGGCGAGCATCTGCAGCGCGCCTTCGCGCGTGATGCCGAGAGCCGCAAGCTGGTCGGTGACGTTGCCGCGCGTTGCTTCCATCAGGTCATTGATGTGCACGACGACGGGGCCCTCGAAATGCACGTCGAGGGTGCCGTTCGCAATGACGGACCAGCCGCTTTCCGGACGTGTCTGCCGTACGCGTACTTCCGCGGGTGATGGGAAATCCGCCGTGAAACCGCGCTTGGTATCGGGATTGTTGGCGTTGATGTACTGAGGAGCGGCGCCTTCGGGAAAGCGATTCACGACATCACGCAAATCACGGTAGATGTTGGCTGCCATGCCGATCAGGGGTTGGACTGTTTGTGTTTCGGGTGTGACGGTACCGGCCTCTATTTGAGAGGGTCCAGGGTCATCGGGGCTACGTTTTCCGAGCTGGTCCATAGTCGAAGGGAAAAAGAAAAAATGAGCCCGCATATTTGCAGATGCAGACGCGGTGTCAAGAAAAATCGCTGCCCCTACAGACAATCGATGGGATCGACATCGATGGTGACCTGCGACAGATCCAGCTGCGCGATGGCCGCCCGGGGATGCGGTCCGCGCACCAAAACGTGCCAGACCTTGCCGCCGCCGTACAGCGTCGGCGCGACCGTCACGAGGGCATCAAGCTTCTGCGCCGCGATCGTTTTGCCGATGGCGGCATACGCTTTTTCCGCATCCGTTCGCGCTGTCACTCCCGAGAAGAGCAGGCGGATCATCTGCGTGAACGGCGGATAGCGGTGCGCCGAGCGCAGGATCAATTCGGTTTCCACGTACTGTTCCGTTTGGTGGAGAGCGGCCAAATGCACTTCTTGGGCCGATGGGCGGAATGTCTGAATGATCACTTCTCCCGCCTGAGCGCGGCCGCTGCGACCCGTGAGTTGGGTGAGCAGCTGGAAAACGCGTTCGCCCGCCCGGAAGGACGGCAACGACAGTCCGACGTCGGCGAGAAGCACCGCGGAGAGCGTGACGCCCGGGAGGTCGAGGCCTTTCACTACCGACTGTGTGCCGAGGAGGATATCGGCTTTGCGGGTGCGCATGGCGTCGAGCATCGCGCGGATGTCGTTGGGGTGCGCCAGCGTGTCCCGGTCCGCTCGCAGCACGCGGGCCGACGGAAAGACCGAGGAGACGATGTCTTCGATTTTCTGCGTACCGGCTCCCACGGCTTTGAGGTTGGCCGATCCGCACTTCGGGCACGTGGCGGGAACCTCACGCACGTCGCCTGACACGTGATCCATCAAAAACGGGCGTCCGTCGCTGCGTCGATGCAACGTGAGAGGCAGCGCGGTTTCCTGTGAAATCACGCGTTCCCGGCAGTTGAGGCAGAGCAGGGCAGTGGCGACGCCTCTGCGGTTGAGGAAAAGGATGCTCTGTTCGCCGCGGTCGAGGCGCAGTTTGATGGCCTCCAGAAGGGGAGTCGAAAACGGGTACAGCGTCCCGAAGGATGCCGTGGCGAGATCGACGACGCGCACCGTCGGCAGGGCAAAGCCGCCGTAGCGCTGCGGGAGCCGTGCGATGTGGTACTGGCCTGCTTTGACGCGCGACCATGCCTCAAGTGACGGTGTGGCGGATCCGAGGACCAACTTGGCGCCTGATGCCGTGCACAAGGCTTGGGCCGTCTCGCGTGCGTGATAGCGGGGGGTTTGCTCGTTCTTGTACGTCCACTCGTGTTCTTCGTCGAGAATCACCAGGCCCAGTTTCTGCATGGGTGCGAACAGCCCCGAGCGCGATCCGATCACGAGAGCGACGCTTCCATCGCGTATGCGCTGCCATGCGCGCCGTCTCTGCGCGGGTGTCAGCCTGCTGTGCAAAACCTCGACGTGCCCCGGAAGCAGTTCGTGGAAGCGGTCGACGTGATGCTCGGTCAGCAGAATTTCCGGGACGAGGAGGATGCTCTGCTTTCCCGCGCGTGCCGCTTTTGCGATCAAGTGCGCGTACACTTCCGTCTTTCCGCTTCCCGTCACACCGAAGAGCAGCGATGGTTTGCTCTCGTTCTCCATGTCCCGCGCGGCCAGCGCCTGTTCTTGGCTGAGAGACGGTTCGTGCTCTATTACGTACGTCGTCGCCGGCCGCTGCTCCGGCAGCCGCTCGCTGATGGCCAGTATGCCGCGTTCGTCGAGAGCGCGGATGGTCGCCAAAGGAGCTCCCGTCTCCTGCCGCAAGGCGATGAGCGGTACCCATTCCTTTCCGTGGAGATATTCCACGACCAGACGTTGTTTTTCGCCGCGTACGTCGATGTCTTCGCGAAGGAGAGTTACGCCCTCCGTTCCAGCGGGCGCGAGTGCCTTCCACGGAGCGGGCGGAAGGAAAGCCCGCATCGCCTGGCGCAGCGAGCAGTAGTAATACGTCGCCATCCACTTCAGGGTTCGCAGTTGGGCCATGCTCAACAGCGGCTCGCGGCTGATCACTTCGGTGACCAGGCGGATCTCGTAGTCGTCGCGCTTCGTTTCGTCCTGTATGCCAAGCACGATGCCTTCTGCGCTGCCTTTACGCAGGGGAACCCGCACAAGCATTCCCGGGGCCAGTTCCAATGCTCCGCAATCGTAGGTCAAACCGTTGCCGATGCCGGGAGCCTTCGAGGCCACGAGGACGGTGCACTGCACCGGTCGATTATGCCTCAAGCACTGCACCTGCTACAGTAACGCGGCTGATCGGGACGTAGCTCAGTTGGCTAGAGCGCCTGGTTTGGGACCAGGAGGTCGCGAGTTCGAGTCCCGCCGTCCCGACCACCACACACCGAAGAATGTGTTGTTTCAGCGAGCCATTGGGCTTTTCTGAGTATTTCGTAAGAGGGTTTGCAGGCGGCCGTCAGGCAATGATGGTCGAATCGACCGATTCTCTATTTTCTTCCCTCTATTCCTATGGCGAACAGTAACCGTGGACTGGCCAGCGCGGACCAAGAAACGCGCCGGCGCGTAGCCAGCGAAGGCGGCAAAGCCTCTGGTGGCAATTTCGCGAACGACCCCGAACGGGCGCGCGAAGCAGGCAGAAAGGGCGGACGCAGCCGCGCAGGCCGGTAAGAACCCAGACGGGCCGATCCCCGGGCGGAGGCCTGCTCGGCCTCCGTTTTTTCGGTTCCGGCGTGTTTTCTGCTCAAGAATCGCTATACTCCACCCATGGACCAACAAAACGGTGAAAAATCCTCGTTTTACGGCTTGGGCATCGCCCCCGCCCTTCTCGACTTGCTCGAGAAGAACAAGTTCGTCTCGCCCACACCCATCCAGCACAAAGCTATCCCGGAAGCCGTTCAGGGCAAGGATTTGATCGGCATCGCTCAAACGGGAACCGGCAAGACGCTCGCCTTCGGCATCCCCATGATCCAGCGCCTGCAGCAAGCGGGCGGCAGGGGATTGGTCATCCTTCCCACGCGCGAACTGGCTTATCAGGTGGAGGAGACGCTGCTCAAATTCGGTCCGCCCTTGGGCATCAAAACCGCGGTGTTCGTAGGAGGTGCGTCCATGCATCTGCAACGTCAGATGCTCAAGCAGAATCCGCGCATCCTTGTCACCACGCCGGGACGCCTCATCGATCACTTGCAGCAGAAAACGATCACGCTCCGCGAGGTGTCCATCCTGGTTCTCGACGAAGCCGATCGCATGCTCGACATGGGATTTGCGCCGCAGATCAACCAAATCCTGGCGCATGTGCCCAAGGAGCGGCAGACGTTGCTGTTCTCGGCGACCATGCCCGACGACATCGTGCGCATCGCCACGCACCACATGAAGTTGCCGCTGCGTGTGGAAGTCGCTCGCGCCGGCACTGCGGCCGAACGCGTCGATCAGGAACTCTTCGTCGTCGACAAAATGGAGAAGATGAATCTGCTCCTCACGATCCTGCAGCAATACACCGGCACAATCCTCGTCTTCTCGCGCACGAAACACGGTGCGAAGAAGATGACGCGCATCATCAATCAGAATGGCCACCGCGCGGCGGAGATTCATGCCAACCGCTCGTTGGCGCAGCGCCGTGAAGCTCTCGAAGGATTCAAGACGGGCAAGTATCGCATTCTTGTTGCGACGGACATCGCCGCGCGCGGCATCGACGTGACGGGCATCGAACTGGTCGTGAATTACGATCTCCCTTCCACCCCCGAGGATTACGTCCACCGCATCGGGCGGACAGGTCGCGCAGGGAAAGAAGGAAAAGCGATTTCCTTCGCCACGCCCGATCAACACAGTGAAATTCGTGCCATCGAGCGCCTCATCCGTGCCCCGCTCAAACGAGGAAAGCACACAGGAACGACCCAGCAGTTCGATCTCTCTACGCCGCCGCCCACGCCGTCCCAGCGTCCGCAACATCGCGGGCCGCATCGTGGGGGACGAGGAGGCCATGGAGGTCAAGGTGGCCGCGGACGAAGAGGGCCGCGACGACCACGGGGTGGAACCGGTTTTGGGTTTACGCTTTAAGCAATGGATCAGAAAGAGCGATGTCAAAGTTGCGGTATGCCTCTTGGGACTCCGGGCTACTACGGGACGTATACCGATGGGGCGGAAAACCGAGATTATTGCATTTATTGTTATAAAAATGGTGCATTTACAAATCCGAACCTTACCATGGAGGGAATGATTGCGTTGTCGGTATCATTCATGACGGGGAATCTCGGTTTTGAGCAGCACAAGGCTGACGAGGTGTCCCGCGCGACAATTCCCCATTTGAAGCGCTGGAAGTCCGCGTAGGTCGTTTCTCTGATGCAACAAAAAGCGGCCCCCAAGGACCGCTTTTTAGAAACACGAACTGTATTAGGCGTTCTTGCTGCCGAAGCCGACAACGAGGCAGGCGGCGGCGATAGCGAGGTGCAGGTAGTTGTCCGGGGTGTTCACGGCGAACAGGCCCAGGATGGAGCCGCTCATGAAGCCGAGGATCGTGACGAGACCGTAGACCAGTCCGAAGACGATGAGGTACATGCGGGCGTACGACAGTCCGGAGCTGACGGCAAAGAGGGCGACGACGCCGGAGAGGATGTGGACGATGTTGTGGATCGTATCAACCTGGAAGATGATCAACGTGTCTCCCGTAAAGAAGCCGGCCACGCCGACGAGGAGGAGAACGATACCCAGAATCCAGGTGAGAGGTTTCACAAGGGCGTTCATAGGGTGAAAGGAGAAGAAGTAAGAAATTACTGCGAACACTAGCACAAGCGAACAATGGCGGACGTTATTTTTTCTTCTTCGCAACAAGAAACATATGGCAATTTCCGCCGTAAAATCGGCGGTCTGAGGGTGGACCGTGGTACACTCGCGCTCCATGAATTCCACCGCGACGGAGCCATTGGCCTATCGCTTGCGCCCGACCACCCTCGAGGACTTCGCGGGGCAATTGCATGTTGTTGGCCCCGGAAAAGCACTCCGCCATGCCATAGAGAATGATGCGCTGTCGTCCG
The DNA here is from genome assembly GCA_964427895.1 of uncultured Candidatus Peribacteria bacterium. GTDB lineage: Bacteria > Patescibacteriota > Gracilibacteria > Peribacterales > Peribacteraceae > CAYRUZ01. The sequence goes on along the minus strand of CAYRUZ010000008.1, from coordinate 12,211 downwards.
TCATCCTTTCAGGCCCGCCCGGCACGGGAAAGACCACGCTTGCGCGCATCATCGCCGAAGCGACGCAGTCGCATTTCGTGCAGCTCAACGCGGTGATGAGCGGCGTGAAGGACCTCAAGGAAGTGTGCAGCCAAGCCGACCAGCTGTGGGAGGCGATGAAGCAGAAGACCGTCCTGTTTGTCGATGAAATTCACCGATTCAACAAGTCACAGCAGGATGCGCTTCTTCCCTCCGTCGAGAGCGGGCGCGTCATCCTCATCGGAGCGACGACGGAGAACCCCTACTTCGACGTCAACGCCGCCTTGGTTTCCCGTTCTCAGGTGTATTTGCTCCAGCCGTTGTCGGTGGACGACATCGTGTCCATCCTCAAGCGCGCTCTTAAGAACGAGAAGGGCTACGCCGGCAAATTGACGGTCAATGACGAAGCGCTTACGCATTTGGCCACCATCGCGAATGGGGATGCCCGCATCGCGCTTAATGCATTGGAACTGACGGCCATCACCGCCGGCGGAAAAGTGAGTTTGGAGCAGGCGCAGCAGCTTTTCCAGCAACGCGCTAATCGGTATGACCGCGCGGGAGAGGATCACTACAACACGGTCAGCGCCTTCATCAAAACGATGCGCGGCAGCGATGTCGACGCCGCGCTCATCTGGCTCTACAAAATGCTTGAAAGCGGCGAGGACCCGCGTTTCATTTTCCGCCGCATGGCGATCTTCGCCAGCGAGGACATCGGAAACGCCGACCCGCGCGCCTTGCACGTCGTCGTCTCCGCGTGGCAGGCGTTCGAGCTCGTGGGGTTGCCGGAAGGGGAGTATTTCCTCTCGCACGCATGCATCTACGTCACCCAGGCGCCGAAGAGCAACGCCGTTACGCGCGCGATGCATGCGGCTCGTGACGCGGTAAAGAGCGCTCCGCAACTCGAGGTGCCCAACCATCTCCGCAACGCGCCGGTGAAGGGTATGCGCGAGCAGGGGTATCACCAGGGATACCAGTATCCCCACGACGCGGAGGAGGGGATCGTCGAAGCGAACTATTTCCCGATCGGCATGGCGCCGAAGACGTTCTACGACCCGGTGAATCGTGGCGAGGAAGAAGCCATCCTTTCGCGTATTCAGCGCGCAAAACGCCTGATTCGCGGGGAGGCAAATTGATTGCCAAGATTTGACTAAAATTGTATAATATAGTTAAACATATGTATCGACTCCGGTCGACCATAACAAACGTCTTCTCCTTCGTCGACGTACCGGCTCTCCACGCTGGGGTGTTCCTCGTCAGCATCGTCCTTGCGGGACTGTTCAATTCCGGGTCCGTCGGCCTGCTGTTGGTGGCAACACTCGTTCTCGACGTCTTTTGGTTGCAGGAGAATACGCGTACATCGACGCGTGCGGCTGTCATGGCCGCTTTGCGCTGGAATCTGCAGACAATCACACTTTTCAGTGCGGCTTTCGCCATCGCGGTCACGATGCTCTACAGCGCGCAATCGGTTTCGACCGCGCCGCTGCGCATCATTATTTCTGACGTTACCGTCATCCGGGCAATCGTCACGATCGTCGCGAAATGGAAAGTGATTGCGGATTTCCTCTACACGCTGACCTCGCGCCCGTCGCGTCGGTCCATTGCGATTCCCAAAGGACCTTTGCATCCGCTTGAGCTGGGGTGCCTCATCGTCGTGGCCCTGTCGTTGCTGCTCCTGGTGCTTGCCCCGATGTTTTCATTGGTTCCGTGGGATGTTTTGCGCAGCGAAATCCTGCGCGAGCTGCTGCCGCGTTTGCCCTAATCAGAGCGGTGCCCCGTCGGGGAAGAGCATCTTTTCGCATGTCAGAACATCGCGCATCCAACCCAGCTGCAAGGGAGTCGGCGAGCCGTTGGCGTACCGCGTGGCAAAGTCGTCGAAGCGTTGCTTCACGGTGACGCGTTTGTCGTTGATGACGCGTTTGTCCGCGTAGTAGAGAATGTGCTGTTCGATGGTGTGCCGCTCGTGCGTTTCCACCAGTCCGTGCGTGCGGACGATATCGCCAAGGGCCCAAAACCCGCGATCGCGCAGGAATTCCGCGGCCGCTGCTTCGTGGCTGAGCCCCGGGAAAAGTGTGCGTTGATGCCCCCATACTTCTTCCTGTTCGTCGGTCGTGATCGCCCCAGGGGGAGCGGCAGAGGGGCGGAAGTCGAGGAAACGCAACAGGTCATGGCACTGTCCCGCGCACCACACCGCGTGCCTGCGCACCGGGGTGCCCGCTTTGTTCAGCGCGTCGGCGATGTCGGCAGCCATTTGGGCGACTGCGTTGCAATGCCGAATGATGTTTTCCGGGAGCAATACGGCCCGTTGCCACTCCTGTATCGTCTCGATCGAGGGGAGGGGAATGTCACGGAAGCGGATGTCGACGATGCGACTGTCTGGCGTCTGGCCTTCACGAAAATGCAGTTGGATGGATCGTTCCTGGGATTCCACGACACCCTCGGGCAATCGTTGGGACCATTCGATGCAGCGGACGTCCGCCTGGTCGTCGGAGCCCGAGAGCAGCATGGCCGCTTCGTTGCCTTCGATGCGGTATAGATCGAGGTGAATCAGGCTGCCGTTGGAGCCCGCATATCGTTGTTCGATAGCGTACGTGGGGCTGGTGATTGGTCCTGGAACTCCCAAATGCCGCGCAATTGCACGGACAAAGGTTGTTTTGCCCGCCCCCAGGTCTCCGTCCAAAAAAAGCGTCACCGGACGGCCATACAAGCCGTCGAGCAATTTGGACGCCAATTCTTGGGTCTTTTCTTCAGTTCTGAGCCAAATTTCCACTGGTCCATCTTTTGACATAAATGTAAAAAAATGATACTATATTCATGAACATCCGAACTTACACAAAGACCCAAACCATGAGTAAAACGGGATTCACGCGTTCGGCATTGTACCGCAAAAAGGAACCGCGTTTCGCCGCAGTCCAGTACATGCGTGCGAAGTCGTCTTTCTGGATCGCGGCCGTCGCTCTCGTGGCTTTCGTGGCAGGCAATATGATCGGCCAGCACGGGGTAGCGGCGTTTTGGGCATCGGTTCTGGGTAAGGTGGATGAGTCGCTCCTGACGTACGACGGCGTGGTGACACCGATCGAGTTCGTTCCCGATTACGATTGTTGGGCCAAGTATGGCGGTTCGGGCAACAGCCAGCTGACGTATCGCGAACTCCCGGAAAAGTGCCGCGTGCCGATGCCTGCCTACGACATTACGCAAACGTCCGAAGGATCCGCTGCTGCGCAGCGCACGTACTCGGTTGCCTACATGGGAGGCTACGACGGAACAAACGTCGAAGATAACGGTTCCCACTTGGGCATCGATATCCGCTCGCCGATCGGTACGCCGGTACGTTCCATCATGAACGGCGTCGTCACCGCGGTGAAAGAAGACAAAGGCGGATTCGGATTGTACGTCGTGGTGATGCACCGCGCGCCGGACCCGACCAATCCGACGAAGAACGTCGACATGTACTCTGTTTACGCCCACTTGAGCGCCCAACTCGTCATCGAAGGGCAGGCCGTGAGCAAGGGCGCGCAGCTCGGCCTCGTCGGCATGACCGGCAATGCCTCCGGACCGCACTTGCACTTCCAGATCGACCGCGGCGATGCCCCGTGGCACCCGTACTGGCCGTTCACATCCAAGGAAGCCAGCGATGCCAAGCTCAGTTTCGTGCAGGCGATCAATGACGGTCTGCACAAGGAGCGCGGATACCAGTACACCATCAATCCGATGGCGTACGTGCAGGCCAAGTACGCTCCCGTCAACGGCACGGTCATCGTGCAGCGCAGCAGTATTAGTGCTTCTTCGCTTTCCGCCAGCGTCCGTTCGACGACCACGCTGCAGCAGACGCTTGCCCGCCAGCGTGCAGAGCAGCTTCGTGCCGAGCGCATAGCGCGCATTCTTGCCCGTCGCACCGCCGTCCAGGTGATCGATGCAAACCAAGCCGCAGCGACGTACCGTTCGACGGCCGTCGCCATGGGCGGCACGGATACCTCCGTTGTCGTACCGGCCGCTTCGTCTAGCAGCTCCTCTACCGCTTCCGTTTCCTCTGTCTCCTCCGTTTCGTCCGTGTCTTCCGCGCCGGGCGTCGCCCCGGCTGATATGCGCTTCGAGTTGGATTCCAGCTACTCCGGCATCGGCGTGAAGGTCGTGCATGTGCTGGCGGTGGATGCAAACGGCGTGGTCGTGATGAATCCCAAGATCGATTCGCCCATCATCCTCACCACGGCGTACGGTGATGCCACCTTCTCGCCCGAAACACTCACCGCGTCGTCGTTCGAGAACGGAATCGCCACCGTGCGCTTGTATCCGCAAGGCACGCGGACCATCGTCGTCGGTACGTTGCAGTATCCGACGGTGAGCGATCCGATGGTCTACAAGAAGAACTAAAGAAAATCCCGCCGGGTGGCGGGATCTTCTGTGACTGCGGTCGAAGGTTCGATCAGTTCGAGCTGCCGTCGAAGTACACGGAGAGCGACGTGGTGGCGTCGGCCGTGTTCGTGTCCGGATCGTACGTGCTGTAACCGTCGACCCAGGTGCTCATCGAGGCACCCGTGATCGTGTCGAGCTGGCGCTTCAAGAGCTTCTCGAAGACAGCCTTGCGCTTGTTGAGCTTGCCGATGAGCTCGTCGAGGACATCGAACTCGTGCTCCTGCGTGTCGACGAGGCGGACATCCCAGCTGACGGTGCAGTTCTGGTTCTCCACGGCGTCCGACACGGACTGCGCGGCGGAGAGGTTCTCGATCTTCACGAAGATGCTCAGGCTTCCGTTGTAATCGGAGGTCTGGGTTCCGCGCGTCGGATCGTAGTACGGGTAGACGCCGGCGGATCCGTTCTTGCGGACCTTGCCGTTGCTGCCCACGGCAGTCTTGACGTCGTTGTACACCTTCGTCAGGGCGGTCTTCACGTCCGTGCGGGACGAGAAGGGTCCGACCTCGCAGTAGGCGTTGATGGCGACGAAATCGGGCGTGACGGTCTTGGTGACGGAGACGTCGACGGAGACGCCGTTGCCCGGCATCGGCGGGTAGTAACCGTAGCCGCCCTTGTCCATGCCGTTGAGCATGTCCATGACCTCTTCGGAATCGACGGATTCACCGGTGTCGGTGCCCGTCACGGAGCTGGAGGACGAAGACGAGGAACTGTTGCGGCTGGACTCGCGATCAATCACGCTCTGTTCTGCACCGCGAGTGGTGGGAGGAACGAATCCGTCGATGACGCGGGCACCGGCCAACAGAGGAGTGGCGAGCAGGACCGCTCCCGACAGGAGGGAGAGCGACAAACGCATCTGCATACGAGTAGGAGGAAAGAAATAGAGAAACGACAACGCAGTATAGGCCGCCAAACGGCCGATTGCACGGCAATCGTGTCATCATTTCCCTGGGATTTTTGTGCGTGAAGTGTAACGAACGAGCAGAATCATCAATAGCCCTAAAATCCCCGCGGCGCCGAATTTTCCTCCGGTACTCAAAAAGAGTGCGCAACTTCCGAAAATGGTGCCTATTGCTGCCGTGAGGAGCACCACGGACGGTGCCGACCAGCCACACTCCAACAGGCGATGATGTAAATGTTCGCCACGGTTGCTTCCGCGCAGGGGCGATGAACCTTTCAGCATTCGCCGGATCGCGACGAGCATGGAATCGATTAGCGGCACACCCAGAACGAGGAAGGCGGTGGCGACTTTTCCGCCGGCGTAAATGGTGAGGATGCCGAGCATCAATCCGAAGAACATCGCGCCGGAATCACCCATGACCACGCGCGGCGGAGGAGCGTCGAACAACAGGCAGGCGGCGGAGATGCCGGCAAGGACGAACGAAAGCAACGCGAGCTCGGGCTGGTTCACCCGCTCGCTCAGCGACAGAAGTCCGATGATGATGAAGCCGATCGTCGAGACGGTGCTTACCTGTCCTGGAATGCCGTCGAACCAGTTGAGTGCATTGATGGTGAGTCCCAGCCAAAAGATGGTGAAGATGCCGCTGATGACGGGCAGGGTTCCAAGTCCCGCGACGGGCACGACGAGGCGATCGAGGGGAATGACGGTCCCCAACCCGATGGCGTCGAGCGGGTTGGTGAGCGAATAAATGCGCGTGCCCGTGGCGAAAACCAGGAGGCCGACGCTGACTTGCACCCCCAGACGCACCCACGGGGAAAGCGGCCTGCGGTCGTCGATGACGCAGCTGATTGCGAGAATGGTTACCCCCAGAAGCACGCCTGCGAATTGGAGCGTATGCGGTTCCAGCCAAGCGTAAAATGCCAGGAACACGATGCTTGCCAGAATACCCGTGGGATACGGCAGACGCTGACGCGTCAGGCCGTACCGCTCGGGAAAGTCGAGCAAGTTGAATGCCGGGAACAGGCGCAGCGCCGCGAGGTGCAAAAGCACGCACACGCACGCGGCAGCCAACGGGATGAGGATGAGTCCTCCCATGCCTCCATGGTACCTGGGTCGCCAGCGACAGGGGAGGAGGGGAAAACTGTCAATGAGCATTGCGTTGGAAGAGCATCCTTTTGCGATACACTGCGGTTATGGCAACGTTCCGCACACTCGATCAAGCGGCCGTGATGGGGAAGCGTGTCCTGCTTCGTGCGGGATTCGATGTTCCCATTGAGAATGGCGTCGTGACGGAAACCACGCGCATCGAGGCCGTCGTTCCGACCATGAGGCACATTCTGGCCGAAGGAGGCAGGCTTATCATTCTCGCCCATCAAGGACGTCCGAAAGGAAAACCCGACCCCGCGTATACCCAGCGCCCGCTCGTGGAGCCGCTTTCGCGGTTGCTCGGCGTATCCGTCGGATTTACCGATCTTGCATCGGCGAAAGATGCCGCCGCTGCGTTGCCGGAAGGCCAGGCGCTGCTCGTCGAAAATTTGCGCTACGACCCGCGCGAGGAGAAGAACGATGAGGAATTCGCTCGTGAACTGGCAGCCTGTGGCGATATGTACGTCAATGATGCGTTTTCCAACGCGCATCGCGTGCATGCCAGCATGGTTGCCCTGGCGAAGCTGTTGCCTGCGTACATGGGGTATCAGTTGCAACGTGAAGTGGAAATGCTTTCGCGCGTCACCGTCAATCCGGCGAGGCCGTTGGTGCTCGTCGCCAGCGGGGTGAAATTGGAAACCAAAGTTCCGCTGATCCAGTCCTTCATGAAGCGCGGGGACGACATCCTGTTGGGCGGTGCCATCGCCAATACCTTCATCGCCTCCTCGGGAGCCGACGTCGGCACCTCACTTGTCGAGCAGGAGCAGTATCCTCTGGCAAAAACCTTGTTATCTGCCAGCGGCAAAGACGGCAATGCCGTCATCCATTTGCCGACGGACGCTCTCGTGGCGCCCTCACCCGATGATGCGTCCCAAATGGTCATGCTTTCGTCCGGATCCCTGCACGGATTGGCCATGTTCGATGTCGGGCCGGAGTCGGTCACCCGCTACTGCGCCGCAATCGAGAAGGCGGCCACCATCGTGTGGAACGGTCCGATCGGCATGTACGAGAAGGAGCCTTTCTCGAAGGCGAGCATCCGTATCGCCAACGCGATTGCGGACGCGACCAAGCGCGGCGCAATCAGTCTCATTGGCGGAGGCGACACGATCGATTTTCATACGCAGTATGGCTTGTCGCTCGACGCGTACACGTTCGTCAGCACGGGGGGAGGCGCAATGCTCGATTTCATTTCGGGGGAGCCGATGCCGTCGATCGATGCGTTGCGCGTTTCATAAGACGTTATTTTCATGATTCCGCCACGAGCACCAATCGCCGTGCTGTTCCCGGAGGAGACCGAAGCGTGGAATGCGCTGGTCAAACGGGTTGCCGCGCAGAAAGGCGACATCGTCCTCATTTTGACCAATCGCGAGCAGGAGCTGCACAAGCACGTGGAGCAGTGCCGCAGATTGTTCGAAGATCTTCGACCGCACCGCGCCCGCGTGACCATTGCCGTGAAGCATGCCGACGTTGCGGCCGCCGCCCGCGAACGTGGGCTCAAGGTGATCTCCCGCGGGCGTGACTTGAGCGAATTACTCGAAGGCCACGGAAAACTGGAGAAGGCCATGCGCGTGTTTTCTCCCAACCGCTGGAGACAGGAATTGACGTCGCGTCTGCAGGATTTGGGGCTCCTGTCGCTGCCCCGACTGCGCATTCTCTTCCTCGTCGGATTGAGCACGTTGCTCTTCGCGTTCGTCGTTTTCCGTTTGTTACCTTCCGCGGACATCAGCATCAAGCCGCGTGCGGATTCCATCAACCAGACGGCCAATTTGTACCTTGTTCTCTCGGGGGCGACAGTCACGCTGCCGTCGCACGTGCAGCGAATGCCCTTGGTTCCGGTGACCGTGAAACTCACCAAATCGCTCGTCTACGATCATATCCGCCGCGAGAGCATCGGCTCGTCGTCTCGTCTCGTCATGCGTGTGGTCAACAAGACGGACGACGTCGTCGGACTGGTGAAGGGCACGAGGTTCGTGAATCAGGCGGGCATGATTTTCCGCATCCAGAAGCGCGTTATCGTTCCCGCGAACAGCAATCTCACGGTGCAGGCCGTTGCGGATGATGCGGACTTGTACGGCGAGGTCATCGGCCTGCGAGGCAATGTGGCCGCCGGATTGCGTTGGGATATCCCCGGGCTTTCGCCCGATGAGCAAAAGGTGATTTACGGAGAAAACACGACGGCAGGGGAGGGGGGTTCCACGTCGTACCGCACGGTGCTCAAGCCAGACGACATCGCCACCGCCAAAGCGCGTTTGGAGCAGGAGTTGGAGGCGGACGCAAAAGTGGAGGTGGAGAAGCGCCGCGACGAGTTGAACGTGCAGGATGCCTCAAGGACGATCAGCCTGCTGATGCTTCCGGAGTTGATCCATAAAGAATATTCGGACTTTTCGGAGCCGACCGATCAGCTGGGGAAGGAAATCCCGTCTTTCACCATCCAAGGAACGATCACTTTCACCGTGCTCGGCTACGATTCGAAGGCGATCCTCGATTTGCTGGCCGAAAAACTCCGCACGCACGTTCGCGAAGGGAAAGAGCTGTTGCAAGACAGCCTCACGTCCGACCACCTGGATGTGCGCGTGATTTACTTCGACGACAACCTCACGTGGGTCAAACTCACGGTCGATCTCACGGGCAGCGAACAGTACATTCTCGATCCGCTCACTCCCACGGGCGCGCTATTCGCCAAACGCGTGCGCGACAGCGTTCTCGGCTTGCCCAAATCCGATGCCTTGCGCATCATCCGTAACCTCCCGGAAGTCGATAACGTGGAAATCTCCCTTTGGCCGCCTCTCAACCAGACCATGCCCACTGTCCCGTCGCATATCAGCATTTCGCCGGAATGAGCACACGATCCGTCCTTCGCCGAGTGTTTTCACGTACTGCGAAAGCAGTGCTGGCGCTCCTCGTGACGTGCGGCATCGCCGTCGGTGCGATCTTCATCCATATCGTCACGTCCTTCGACGGCACCGCGACCAGTGACATCGCTGATTGCGCCGTCGTCTTCGGGGCTGCTGTCCGCTCGGGCGATCAGGCCGGGCCAGGCATCGTCCGGCGCGTCGAAACAGCCACTCGCTTGTATGGCGAAGGCAAAGTGCATGTGATTTACCTCACCGGAGGCAAGGGGGGAGGGAATCAACTGAGTGAAGCCGAAGTGATGCGCGAGTTCGCGCTTCGTCACGGCGTGCCTGAGAAGCATCTCATCCTCGAACAGGAATCCACGTCGACATGGGAGAATGTGGCACACACCAAAAACTTGACAAAGGACTGCTCCCAAATTCTGGCTATCAGTGATCGATACCATCTGGCACGCATCGATCTCATTGCCCGCATGCAGCAGTGGGGGAACGTCGGAACATTTCCCGCCGACCGACACCCGCCTGAGTCATTCGAGACGCCGGCGGTCATCCGTGAGACGCTCGCGTACATCTACTACGGGTTGAAGCTGCAGTTCCTGCGTTTCGACGAATACGACAACTATTGAAAGGCTGGATCGGCTAGTGGAAGGTATCCGACAATGCCCTTGATTTGTTAACATAAAATGCATTATGTTAAGTTAGATGAATAGCTCTCCCTCTCCCCTCCTTATTACACAAAGCGTGTCCCGGTACCTCGGATACTTACAGTCCGAGATGAACGCATCATCCCTCACCGTATCCAATTATCGCCAGTCTCTAGACCTGTTTACGGACTTGTGTCCTTGTAACACTATTAATGACATTAATAAGGAAACCGTGCGTTCGTACAAGCAGGCGTTGCACGAGGCGCGCACCCGTAGGGGCGGTGAATTGAGCGTCCGCACGAAGAATCACCACCTTACGATCCTTCGTGCTTTCCTTCGCTACCTCATCCAAGAGGAAGAGCGCGACGTCTATCCCCCCGATCGCATCAAGCGCTTCACCGAAGAGCAGCGCAAAGTGAAAGTGTTGTACGGCAACGAAGTTGAGCGGCTGCTTGCTGCCCCCGAGGGCGACTCAAAGGAGGCACTGCGTGACCGCGCCATCCTGGAGCTGTTCTTCTCCACCGGCCTGCGTATCTCGGAGTTGCGGAGCCTGAACCGCAAAGACCTCAACTTCGACACGCGCGAGATCTCCGTACGCGGAAAGCGGCGCAAGCTGCGCGTGGTTTTCCTGTCGGACAATGCGGTGGCCGCCCTCAAGGCCTACTTGAACGCCCGCATGGATCACGTCGATCCCCTGTTCATCCGCAAGCCTGACAGCGCGACGAATGCGATGCCTCCGGGTGAAGAATTCCGTCTGTCGCGCATCAGCATTTACTCCATCGTGAAGAAATACGCGCTCAAGGCGGGCATTGTCAGCGACCCGTCGCCGCATACGTTGCGCCATTCCTTTGCGACCGATCTGCTGCGGTCGGGTGCAGACCTGCGTTCCGTGCAGGAGCTCCTCGGACATAAAGATTTATCTACGACACAAATTTACACGCACGTCACGAATCCCCGCCTGAAGGAGATTCATAAGCGATTTCATCGCAAGAGCGGCGGCGATGACGACGAAAACGCAGAGTGAAGCGATATTCCACATAATAGGTCGGTCATTCTGTACAGTTGCGTCTTGCACCGATCAGGTGGTTCGGTATGATTGCCGTCCAAGCAGTATTGTCTCCCCTTCCCACTTTATTCATGACCACTTCCAATACGAACAATCCGTGGTTCGCCGTCTCGATGGGCCTCATCGGCTTGATCGTCGGTTACACGATTTCCACCGCCCTTCACGGTGTGGCATCGCAGCCTGCAGCAGTCGCGCAGCAGCCGACGGCCGCAGCTCCCGAAGAGGACAACAGCAACCCGGCTGAGCCGGGTGATGGCATGGTCCTCGGCAAGGCAGACGCTCCGATCACCTTGATCGAGTTCAGCGACTTCCAGTGTCCGTTCTGCCGCAAGTGGTACCGCGAGACGTATGCTGATCTGAAGAAGCAGTACATTGATACGGGCAAGGTGAAGTTGGTTTACCGCCACTATCCCCTCTCGTTCCACCCCGCTGCCGAGCCGTCCGCCCTTGCCGTGACATGCGCTCAGAAGCAGGGCAATGACGTCGCTTGGGCTTTCCACGATGCGATTTTCACCGAGCAGGACAAGAGCGGTAACGTGAACACTTTCCAGTTCGGTCCGACCGAGCTGAGCACGTGGGCAAACTCCGTAAAGGGATTGGATAAAACCGCCTGGCAGAAGTGTTTCGACGCCAAAGAGACGCTTGCTCAGGTGCAGAAGGACACGGCCGATGGTTCCGCCTCCGGCATCGACGGAACGCCGGGCTTCTGGATTCTCGGTCCGGACGATCAGGCCAAGAAGATCTCCGGTGCGTACCCGCTCAGCGAGTTCCAGACGGCCATCGACGGCATGCTCCAGTAAGAGAGACAACCGCCATCAAGAAAGAGCGCTCGAAAGGGCGCTTTTTTCTTTTTCTCTCCACTTTCATGCGTTCCCCCATTTCTTTTGTCCGGCGACAAAAGAAATGGGGGAAAGAAAAACGCCTCAGCGTTTCAAACTCGCGTTTCTGCAGAAACGCTCGGACATGAAACGCTAGAGGGCGCTCTATGGCTAGGAGCCTGCTCGCGCCGGGTCGGGGCGCCCTCTGGGGCGCTGTGGCATTTGGGAGACAATACACTCGCCAAAGCGCACCGTAGGTGCCCAGGTGTGGGCGCGGCACGGGGGTGTTAGGGGCAAGCGGGTTGGGCTTGCCGCGCAGTGTTTTCTTGGGCACTTCTTTGTCACGACAAAGAAGTGCC